>NZ_BAABMF010000001.1:0-779541 GCF_050402865.1 Clostridium sediminicola | reverse complement strand
GATTTTTAATTCAACTAAAATCTATATATGCTCATAACTCATTAATACCTGAGATTATGTGCATATATAGATAAAGTTTCATTTAAAAATCTTATAATATATGCGTTAAGAAAAATTATTGTTTGAGTATGCGAGTTATAATTTTTTAGTATATATTTAAGAAAATGAATTAGAATTTCTTAGTGAAGTGGAGTGGCTTTGAAGTTATATATGCATTTGTTCTTTTCAAATATAATTCTAATTATCATTAAAAAGTATAAAAATAGATTTTCTGCATTTAAGGATAGCATTTTAATAACCCTAATTACATATATAATATTATAGTTACATAGAGTGATTTAACCAATAGAAAATATTTATTGTAAGTTAGGGAGGAAAGTTTATGAGTAAATCAAAAAAAGGATTATTAAATAAATTTGAAAAGATAGGTAAAACAATAGTAATGCCAATAACTATTCTTCCAATAGCGGCATTACTATTGACAGTAGGTCAGCCTGATTTGTGGCAATATTTCGGTGCTTTGCCAAATGGTATCCCTTGGATGATAGCGGTAGGAACAGCTGTTTTCAATAATTTACCACTTATATTTGCAATAAGTATTGCAGTTGGTCTTGCAGATAAAAATAATGGAATGGCGGCTATTGCAGCAGTAGTTGGCTACTTTATCTTGATTTCAGTTGCTAAAACTATTAATAAAAATATAAATATTGGGATTCTAGTTGGGGTTATTGTTGGTGTTTTATCTTCACAATTATATAATAAGTACAAAGAGGTAAAAACATTTGAATATCTTGGTTTTTTTGGAGGAAAGAAATTTGTTCTAATAATTACTTCAATGTACAGTTTGTTGATTGGAATAATTACTGGATATTTATGGCCTATAATTCAAAAGGGTATAAATATAGCTGTGAACAATAACAATATTTTTGATACAGGAACCAAAGGTGTATTTCTATTAGGATTCTTCAATAGATTGCTTATGCCATTTGGATTAAATACTGTTGAATACACATCTAGTAACTATATGGCAGGACTATTTCCAATTATGATGTTTGCACTTCCAGCTTCATGTTTAGCTATGATAAAAATGGCTAAGAAAGAAAATAAAAAAAACATTACTGTAATGTTTTTATACATTGCTTTTATTTCTTTAATAACTGGTATTGCGGAACCGATAGAATTTATATTTATGTTTTTATCACCTTTATTATATGTTGTTCATGCATTTTTGGCTGGATTATCTTTTGCATTAGCCTCTTATATTGGAATAAAAAATGGATTTGAGTTTTCACCCGGGTTGATAGATTATTTGTTAAACTTAAACAGTAGATCTAATCCTTTAGCAATAATAGGTCTTGGAGTAGTATTTGGAGTGATCTATTACTTTATATTTATTCTGTTTATAAAGAAATTTGATATTCAAACACCAGGACGTTACTATGAAGAGGAACTCGTTACTCTGTCTAATTTGAAAAATGATGAATTAGATGCAAAAGCAGAAGAGATTATTGAAGCGATAGGAGGTAAAGAGAATATTATCTCAATAAAAGCATGCATTACAAGAATTAGATTGAAAGTAGTTGAAGAGACGAAAGTTGATGAAGATAATTTAAAAGAAATTGGTGTAACAGGAGTTATAAAGTTGGATAAAGTTAATTATGTTATCGTGGTTGGTAATACTTCTGAAATATTAGTAAAAAAAATAAAGAAATATTTAACTTGATAATCTTCTTGATAAGATGTACTTAATTTACTATAAAGTTAATATAAACTGAAATTATAGTTGCAGTGTGTAACAGTAAGGAAAAGAGCTGAATGAATACTCAGCTCTTTTGTCTTTTTAATTAGACCTGGTAAAAAAAGTTTACAAGTTGTTGTTGCTACATGCGATGGTGTGCTAACGTTATTTTTTAAAACTAATCATACATTTGCTATAGTAACAGAAGATGGTGCTGAAATCTTAATTCATATAGGAATAGATACTGTTGATTTGAAAAGAGAAGGTTTTACACCTATAGCAAAACAGAATCAAAAGGTGAAAGCTGGAGATGAAATATTGAAATTTGATAGTGAGTTTGTAAAACAAAAAGGTTATGAGTTAACAACAATGGTTTTAATCGCAAATCACCTAAATCTTAAGAATATAGAATATAAATATTCAGATTACGTAAAAGTTGGTAATGATGAAATTATTATGTATTCAATTTAATTAAAGAATAGATGTATATAAGTACATTTAAGTAATATCTTATAGAGATTCTACCGTGAAATTTAATTTATACATGTACCAAAATCTCGGGTACTAACGAGTTATGGTACATGTATAAATTAATTATTGAACTGAGATATCTATATTAAAAAACTTATGCTTTCATATCCAGTAAAAAAGCAACTCACTTCTTTAGAATTAGAAGTAAGTTGTTTTTTAGATTCCGCCATAAATTGCACCTAATATAACTATAATAATTACAACTACAATATAAATATATTTACTCATAGTAATAAAACTGTTGCCCAGGGAACGGTTAGAGCCAATATTGATTTCTTTTAGTGCTTTATCAGAGCCGTATACCCAATAAAAAACTATTGCAGATAAAGCAGCACCTATAGGAGCTAGATAAATAGTTAGAAAATCTGCCCACATACCAAAAAAGTTCATATTTGTTGCAAGGGGAAGTGCTACAAAGAAAGATATCGTGGCAACTAATAACACAGATTTTTTTCTGCCAAAATTGAATTCTGCCATAATAGCTTCTACAGGAGCCTCCATCATATTAATTGCTGATGAAACTGCAGCAAATATAATTCCCATAAAGAATAAAATACTGAAAAAATAACCACCAGACATTTTAATGAAAATTGAAGGTATAGTTATGAATAATAATGGAGGTCCAGCAGCAGGATCAAAGCCAAGTGCAAATGTTGCGGGCACAATTACAAATGCTGCAAGAAGAGCCGCAATTGTATCATAAAAAGCTGTATTCAGTGCTGCAGATGGCAAATCAGCATCTTTATTTAAGTAACTACCATAAACAACCATGCCGGAACCCGTTAGTGAAAGTGAGAAGAAAGCTTGCCCTAAAGCCATTATCCAAGTTTTTGGTTCTAATAAATATGACCATTTTGGAATAAGTAAATATTTAACTCCTTCAATAGCACCTGGAAGAGAAAGAGATTTTATTAATAAAACCACAAATATTAATAAAAGACCAGGCATTACTATTTTATTTAATTTTTCAATACCTTTTGTTATGCCTGAAAGTAAAATGATACTAGTGAAAATCATTGCTATAATTAACCATAATATAGTGTTTGAAGAACCAGCAAAATCACCAAAGTATTTTGGAATGTCTACTTTTGAAAATGTGTTAGTTAATGTTGCAATAAAATATCTTAAAATCCAGCCAACAACAACTATGTAGAAGATAAAGATTCCTGTTATTGCAAAAACGGGGATTAGCCCTATTATTGTACCACCTTTAATATTTTTATCTTTAAAAATATCTTTTGTAGCACCTAAGATTCCTTTTTTCATGGTTCTACCAATACCAAATTCCCCTATTAAACCTGTTGTTCCTAATACAAATACAAAAATAAAATAAGGGATTAGAAATGCAGCGCCTCCAAATTGACCTAATCTCCAAGAAAACATCCATATGTTACCTAGGCCGATAGCAGCGCCTACACATGATAAAACGAAGCCTAATTTTCCAGAGAAGCTCTCACGTTGAGAATTATCATTTTTCATTAGTTACCTCCTTATTAATATGAAACTAAAATATGTAAATAGACTGTTCAAATTACAGAACAGCGGAAAAAACCTCTATATGTACACATTACATATAGAGGACAAAAAGTTCACAAAATTGATTATACTGGCTCTATAATTATTCGTCAAGAATTTTAAAGAATGATTTTTGATATATGATTTTTGACAATTCAATTGAATTCAAGTTCCTAAAATTAATATACGTAAATTTTGCAATAAATTATTAAAAACTATTGAGTTTTATATATACATGGGTTATAATGTGACAGTAATACGAACTTTATATTGAGGTGCGTACAAATTGTTCACTTATATAAACCCGGCGATATGGGCTGGAGGTCTCTACCGAACTACCAAAAATAGTTGTAGGCTATAAGTGTTCTATATATGTAAAATAAATAAAATTTGTTTTTACTGAAAATAATAGGACATTATAGTGGTAAAATGCCACATATTTAATGAGGGGGATGAGTATTTTGAAGTATGATGTAATAGTTGTAGGGGCAGGTCCGTCTGGAATTTTTACTGCATTAGAATTAATAAAGAGCAAAGCTAATAAAAAAATTCTAATTATTGAAGAAGGAAGAAGAATTGAACAAAGGCATTGTCCAAAAGAACAAACTAAAGTATGTGTTTCATGCAAGCCTTATTGTCATATAACCACTGGCTTTTCAGGAGCAGGTGCTTTTTCGGATGGAAAGTTATCTCTAAGCCACGAAGTAGGTGGAGATTTACCAAATTTAATAGGTACAGATAAGGCTCAAGAGTTAATAAATTATACAGATGGTATTTATCTTGAATTTGGAGCTGATACAAAAGTAGAAGGATTGGAAAATACAGAAGAAATAAAGGAAATTAGAAGGAAAGCTATTGAAGCGAGTTTAAAATTAGTAGATTGTCCAATCAGACATTTAGGTACAGAAAAGGCACAAGAAATTTATTTGAGAATACAAAACTATTTACTAGATTCAGGGGTAGAAATAAAATTTGATACTGCTGCAAAAGATTTAATTATAGAAAAGGGTATTGCAAAAGCAATTCATATTGTTGATGCTAAGACTAAAAAAGATGAAGAGATTGTTTATGGTAATAAGATAATCATTGCTACAGGTAGAAAAGGTGCAGATTGGTTAAAAGATATGTGTTTAAAACATGAAATTGATCATACTGCTGGGACTGTAGATATTGGTGTTCGAGTTGAAGTAAGAAATGAAGTTATGGAAAGAGTGAATGATGTTCTTTATGAATCAAAATTAATAGGTTATCCTGAACCTTTTAGAAATAAAGTGAGGACATTTTGCCAAAATCCAGGGGGTTTTGTAAGCCAAGAGAACTATGATAATGAATTGGCAATTGTTAACGGTCATTCTTATAAGGATAAAAAATCTAATAATACTAATTTAGCAATATTGAGTTCTCATAATTTTTCAGAGCCATTTAATAAGCCTATTGAGTATGGGAAAAAGGTGGCTGAATTAGTAAATATGCTTGGAAACGGTCAGATTTTAGTGCAACGATATGGTGATATTTTAGATGGAAAAAGAACATGGCAGCATGAATTAAGTCAAATAAATGTAAAACATAGCTTACCTGATGCAGTTGCTGGTGACTTAACATCGGCAATACCTTATAGACCTATGTTAAATATTATAAATTTTATAAATGCTATGAATACTGTAGTTCCTGGATTTGCAAGTAGAGAAACGCTTTTATACGGTCCGGAAATAAAGTTTTATAGTAATAAAATCAATATGAATGATAAATTCGATACAAATATTGAAAACTTGCATTGTTTAGGTGATTCTAGTGGATGGACTAGAGGACTTATGATGGCTTCAGTTATGGGAGTATTGATGGCAAGAGAAATAATTTAGTAGATAAAATAATTTTATAAAAAACTGGCCCTAGATTTTAAAAATGATCTAGGGTTTTATATATTAAAAATTCTTTTTTTTCTTTTAAATAATTCAATATATTTACGATAATTATCGTCGGCTACATTTAAAAATTTTTTTGCTGAATTTTCGCCAGATTTATATAATATATTTATATTTTCGGGAGTTATATTAAAATCAGTTGATTTAATTCCATGAGTATTTATCTTAAGCGTTCTTAAAAAATCCATTTTAGAAATATGAATATCGTCCTCTGCTTCTAACATGGTTTCTATAATGGCCAAACTTAAATTTATAATGTTATTTGTTTTATGCTTTCTTTCTAGTTCTTTACCTCCTCCAAGTTTAAAACCTATAGTTGGATATTGAGGTAGACTATTTTCATCAAATAACCATACAGGATAATTGCTTAAAATACCTCCATCTACAATTGATGATTTTTCCTTTATTATTTTATTTTCCAAAATAATTGGCTGAAAAAAAAAGGGTATACTAATACTCATTCTTACTGCAAGACTTACTTCTAAAGTATCCGGATTTATTCCATAATCAATAATATCTTCTGGCAAAATAAGCATCCTGCCTCTTGTAATATCTGCAGCTATTATATGAAGTTTATATTTCCTCTTATATCTGGGGTTATTTAGAAGAATTCCTTTTTCATTTGGTATAATCATATCTCTAAATTGTACTTTTTTTCTAGTCCCTAATTTCCATTTAAGTTTATCATATAAAAATGTATCAATAATCTTTGTTATATAATTACCGTTATATAGGCCTTTTTTTATAATTAAATTGCTTATTTTTTTAAATGAAAATTTATGTTTACTATGGTCTATCATTGCAGTATAATCAATTTGTTTTATTAAATTTTTAAGTTCGCTAGCTGAGTATCCTGCTGAAATTAGAGAAGCAATAACTGCACCGGCTGATGTTCCAGCTATATTTCTCCAAGAATAGCCGTTTTCTTCCATAATATTTAATGCACCAACTAACCCTATTCCTTTGACTCCCCCGCCTTCAAAGACTGCATCAGCAATTTTTTTATTGTAGAGTAATTTAGACATAGTGACAGCTCCTTTTTATACAGTTAATATATGGTAAATATGATTAATTGGTACATTAAAATTTTATAGTCTATGTATAGAGAATTATATAAATTATTTTAGAAGTTAGGTATATAAATAATGAGGTGAATTAATGATAGATTATATCAAATATAATAAACAAATAAGTAATATAGAAAGTAAACGGAAAGAAATATCAGAGCTAATTATCAAAAATTCAACTAATATTATGAACTATAAAATTACTAAAATATCTAGCAAAGATATTGAGTTAATGTTTAAGCTATATGATAGAATATTTTTTGATAATTGGTTTAAAGAGAATTATAAAGGAAAGCTTAATTTTTCGCTTTCTAAGCGAATGACAAAGAGTGCTGGTAAAACTATTTGTCCCCGAAACATTAAAAATATTACCCAAGAGGAGCTTATTCTAGAAATTAGAATGGGAGTAGAGTTGTTTTTTAATTTTGATATGATTGGAGGGGTAAAGGCTGTTTGTGGGATACAGGTAAATAATAGCCTTGAAGCAATGCAACTTGTATTTGAACATGAATTATGTCATGTTATTGAATTTATCCATTATAAAGAATCTAATTGCAAAAGATATCGATTTAATTCTATAGCAAATAATTTATTTGGACATACTGAAAGTTATCATCAATTACCTACAAATAAAGAAATTGCTAGAGAAAAATTTGGGCTAAGTTTGGGAGATGAAGTTTCATTTATTTTTGAAGGCAAAAAAGCGTGGGGTATTTTATATAAGATTAATAAAAGAGCTACGGTTATGGTTTTAGATAAAAATGGACATTTTGTAGATAATAAAGGAAAAAGGTACTCTAAATATTATGTGAATTTAAGTCTTTTAAAAGGTCAATTAAATACGTTATGAATCTAATATAATCAAAAGGGTATAATAAGTTTATTGAGGAGGTATATCTATGAATAAATCTCTTACAAATAGACAAATAGCTTTTATAATTTTTGGTATTGTTTCTGGATATGGGATACTGAGTCTTCCCAAAACAATAGCTGAAAGTTCAGGAACAGGTGGGTGGTTTACATTATTAATTGCTACTATAATAGTAATGATTTTCACATATATTATTACTTATCTTGGATATGTTCATGAAGATAAAACAATCTATGAATATAACCAAATAATAGTTGGAAAAGGTATAGCATCTATTTTTATTATAATATACTGTTTATATTTCTTTATGCTATTTACAATGGGAACAAGGATGGCATGCGAAGCTATCAAACAAACAGTATTAATTAAAACCCCTATTTGGGCGCTAATAATGTTATTTTATTTAGTAATGTATTATGCAGTTGCAAAAAGATTATGCACGATTGCAAAAGTTTGTGAAATATATGGAGCTATCATCATTATAAGTGCAATTGTTATTCATTTAGCTATGACCACTCAAGGCAAAGTTATAAATTTAAAACCTTTTTTTGTTATAGAAGATATAAAAGAGTATTTTAAAGCTACCTCGGTAACGATTTTCCCATTTTTAGGTATAGAAATACTTACTATAGTTCCGTTTAATAAGAAAAATAATGATAAAAATATATTTAAATATACTATTTCTATGGTAGGGTTTATAGGTATATTTTATATATTTGTTTTTGAGTCTTGTATTTCTGTTATGGAGATTGATTCCATAATTTATTATCAAGATGCTTTATTTGCCACAATAAGAAGAATTGATATTGAATCTCTTGAATTTTTAGAAAGGCTTGATGGTATATTCTTAATTATTTGGATTATGTCAATATTTTGTACTTTAACTTTAGAGGCGTATGGTTCAATTTTGTTATTGAGTAAATTTTTAAAAAAAATAAATTTTAATCTAATTTCAGCCCTTGTTTTTGCTATGTCTTTTTTTATAGCACTTGTACCGAAAACTATAGATACTGCACAAAAAATACTTGATTATGTTGGCTATACTTCAATTATAACCGCAGGGTTGATACCATTAATATTATATATAATTACGAAGGTGAAAAAAATTGATAAGAAAACAATTTAGATTATTAATTATATGTCTATGTTCTATATTATTAACAGGGTGCTGGGATTATGAAGATATTAATGATAAATGTATAGTTATATCTTTGGGTGTGGATTATTTTAAGGATAATATTGAATTTTCTGGTGAAATTGTGAAACTTACTTCTTCTACAGATAATGATTTTGAAAATGCTCAAGGTGATGGGGTATATAGGTTACTATCATATGGCAAAACCTTTGAAGAAGCTAGGTTACATTATGATGCTATAAATCCATTTCCAGTTTTTTTAGGATCAACAAGAGTTGTTGTATTTGGTAAAAGATATGCTGAAAAAGGAATTGAACCTTACTTGAACAGGATTGATCATATATATAATTATAGGAAAACTCTGCTGACTGTAGTGTGCCGGGAATCACCAAAGGAAATGTTTAGTTTAAAACAGAAAAAAGATATATCAGTTGGATATTTGATTGAAGATATTCTAAATCATTTAGCTAAGAAAGGTGGAGCATTGAATCCTAATGTTGGAGAAATACTTTCTGATATTGCATTCGGCAATATAGGATATTTACTTCCTTATGTTGGAGTAGAGAAGGGTACTATAAAATACTTAGGATATGCGGTAATGAAAGATTCCAAATTAATAGGAATTATTGATTTAGAAAATACTGATGGAATATTATATGTATTATCAGAAAAGCCTACATCAATTGAAGTTATTCAAGACTTAAATGATGAAAAAAAGACATTTTCTTTTCGAACATTTACTAATAAAAGAAAGATTAATGTTGATTATCTAGATAAAAGATTGAATATAAGTATTGATATGGATTTATCAGCACAATTACGATATCAATATTATACAGGAAAGGTTAATGGTAGGGATATAAAGGAATTAGAAAATATGTTATCTGATCAAGTTAAAAAGGACATTGTTTCAAATGTTGAGAGAGCACAAAAAGAATTTCAGTGTGATATTTTTGGATTTGCTAGATATTTTAGAGCAGAAGATCCAAAAACTTTTCAAAAAATAGATTGGGAAAACGAATTTATTAATGCTAATGTAAATGTTACTGTTAATACTAAAATTATAAATAGGAGTTTTACAGATCCAAATGCTGAAAAGAAATATTAGAGGATGAATAGTATGAAGAAGAAAAATATATTTGAGGATAAAATAATAGAATTTCGACAGGAAAATTTAGGCATATCTATTAGGGAGTTGTCTGTTAATTCAGTTGAGATATATGTATTATATATTCAACAACTTACTGATAAAGAAAGCCTTTCTACTAACGTTATAAAACCAATATTGCAAAATGGCAAAGAAGATATGCTTACTATAGATAAAATAGTAAATTCGGTAATTTACGTTGATGATATAACAATTGACCAAGATGAAAACATGATTATTGATTACGTTATAAAAGGCAAATCAATAATTATTTTGTCTAATGATGATAAATATATTGTGGCAAATACTTTAAAGATTGAAAAACGAGGAATTCAACAACCTGAACTAGATACTACATTAAGGGGTCCAAAAGATTCTTTTACGGAAAATTTTAATGATAATATATCATTGGTACGTTATAGGATTAAGGACCCTGCACTTAGGATAGAAAATTATTCTATAGGTAGAAGAACGAAAACCAATGTTGCAGTTATTTATATAGAAAATATTGCCAATGGAAAATATGTTGATGAAATAAAAAAAAGACTATTAGAAATAGACGTAGATGGAGTTTTTGAATCTGGGTACATACAGAAGTTTATTTCTAATAGTACATTTGATTTGTTTCCGCAAACGGGGATTGTTGAGAGGTCGGATACTGCATGCGAAAATATAATTGAAGGAAAAGTTTGTGTCATAGTAGAGGGATCAAATCTAGCTATAATATCGCCGAAAACTTTTATTGAATTTTTGGATACAGGAGATGACCATTTTGAAAATATATACTTAGGTTTTTTTTCAAAAGTGTTGAGAATAATATCACTTTTAATTTCTTTAACACTATCTTCGCTTTATGTTGCAGCTGTGAGTTTTCATTCTGATATTCTTCCGTCAAAGTATCTTTTAGCTATAGCAACGTCTAGGGTAACTGTTCCATTTAATGCATTATTAGAAGCAATTTTAATGGAATTTACTGCAGAGATTCTTAGAGAAGGAAGTATAAGACTTCCAAAACAAATTGGTCCAACAATTGGTATTGTTGGAACGATAGTTATAGGTCAGGCGGCAGTTACTGCTGGACTTGTAAGTCCATTAATGGTTATTATTGTAGCTTTATCTATTATGGGTTCATTTGTTTCAGGGGATTATACTATAATGAATACAATTAGAATTTTAAAATTTGTGTTAATTTTTATGACTGGTATATTTGGATTATTTGGGTTTGTTATGGGGATAACAATTATAGCAATTAACTTATGTTCACAGACAAGTTTTGGGATACCTTATGTTGCACCTATGTCTCCATTGAATTTAAAAGACATGAAAAATTTCATTTTTAGCGATGTTACTTTGGCAAAAGAGAGACCTAATTTTTTAAAAACAAAGGATAAGAAAAGGCAATGAAAATGCCAACTACTATATTTAATGTAGTTGGTATTTTTTAATACTAAAATAAGTGAAAATTAATAATTATATTCAATAAATATGTAATACTTTTTATGATTGTAAAATAGTATTTATTAAAAGGTTGTTCTGATTAATTATTAAAAGGTATGGTTAAATAATTTTTTTGATAATTAATCAATGTATTTGTTTTAAGTAATTTCAATAATATGTACAAGCTCAATATTCTTCACAGAAAAGATGTTATTTTAAAATTAGACTATGTTTTAAGATGTTGTTGATATAAATAATAGAGAGCAATAAGTATAAATTGCGAACAAGTTCGAAATTTATAGTGACAAGTTACAAGTGATAAGTTGTGGATACCTTTCGCAAGCGAAAGCTTTTAATTAAATAAAAAATAAAAAAATTCCTTTTGCATAGCAAAAGCTCATTGCTCCATCATCGAAGATGATAAAAGCTTAGTTAAAGATTTTCTGCAAGAAAATCATCATTAACTTGTCACTTGTAACTTATCACTTGTCACTTGTCACTGATTTGTTTCGCTTTTTATTTCAATTACGAACTACATTATCTATCAACATTATTTTAGACGTAGCCTAGTTTTTATATAAGATAGGGAGGTGTTTTGATGTCAGAGAGTATTGAAAAGTGTAATTGTAGCAAAATGAGTGAAGAAGAAAAATATGATTTACTTAATAATGTAATTGATGAATATGACAGGGAAGAGAAGAATCTTATTCAAATCCTCCACATGGCTCAAGCCATTTTTGGATATTTACCATCAAATGTACAAAAATTTATAGCTAAAGAAATGGATCTACCTATTTCTAAAGTTAGTGGTGTTGTAACATTTTATTCTTTTTTTGCTACACAGCCTAAAGGAAAGTATACTATAAGAGTTTGTTTAGGAACTGCTTGTTATGTAAGAGGTGGTAAGAAAATCCTTGAAAAGCTTAAAGAAATATTAGGTATTGATGTAGGAGAAACCACTGAGGATTTGAAATTTTCACTTCAGATAATGAGATGCATAGGTGCATGTGGATTAGCTCCAGCTATTAGTATTAATGACAAAGTTTATAAAAGAGTTAATCCTAATAAATTACATCAAATATTAAAAGAATGTGAATAGGAGGTGTTCGATTTGAATATGGTAAACAGAGTAGTAGATAATAAAATACAAAGTATTAAAGACTTGAATTCTATTAGACAAAAACATTATGAAAATGTTGAAAAATATCAGCATTTAATCCTTATATGTTCAGGTGCGGGGTGTATTTCTTCTAATTGTGGAGAAGTGAAGGATGCGCTTTTAAAGGAGATAGATGCAGCTGATCTTAAATCCAAAGTGAAGATTAATCTTACTGGTTGTATGGGAACTTGTGATGTAGGTCCAACAATGATAATAGAACCTGAAGGAGTGTTTTATTGTAATCTTAAACCTGAAAATATGAAAAAGATAGTTGATAGACATCTTTTAGAAAATGAAATTTTGGAGGAGTTTTGCTATAAAGATAAAAACACTGGTAAGAGAATTCCTTTTGTTAAGGATATAGAATTTTTTAAAGGACAAAAAAAGATTGCGTTGAAAAACTGCGGTAAGATTGATTGCGCATCCATTGATGAATACATAGCTAATAATGGGTATTATGCATTGGAGAAAGTATTAAACAAAATGAATCCAGGTATCGTTATTGAAGAAATTAAAAAATCAGGACTTAGAGGTAGAGGAGGCGCAGGATTTCCAACAGGGTTAAAATGGAAGCTTGCAGCAAAAACTCAGAGTAGCGAAAAATTTGTAATATGTAATGCTGATGAAGGTGATCCCGGTGCTTTTATGGATAGGAGTCTTTTAGAAGGAGATCCACATTCTATTATTGAAGGCATGTCAATTGCAGGATATGCTATAGGAGCAAATAAAGGTTTTGTTTATGTAAGAGCTGAATATCCCCTTGCAATAGAAAGATTAGAAGGGGCAATTACTGAAGCTAGAAAACGAAATATATTAGGAAAGAGGATATTAGGAAGTAATTTTGATTTTGATATTGAAATTAGAATTGGAGCAGGTGCCTTTGTATGTGGCGAAGAAACTGCTCTTATGAATTCTGTAGAAGGAAAAAGAGGAGAACCAAGACAGAAGCCACCATATCCTTCAGAAGCAGGATTATTTAGTAAACCTACTATCATTAATAATGTTGAAACATTTGGCAATATTACAGGAATAATTTTAAAAGGTGCTGATTGGTATTCAAAAATTGGTACTGCTAAAAGTAAAGGAACAAAAGTTTTTGCATTAGCTGGTGATATAAATAATACTGGAATTATAGAAGTTCCAATGGGAATTACCTTAGGGGAAGTCATTTTCGGAATAGGTGGAGGTGTCCCTAAAGGGAAAAAATTCAAAGTAGCTCAGACTGGAGGACCTTCAGGAGGTTGTTTGACAAAAGAACATTTGAATACGCAAATAGATTATGAATCTTTAGTTGAACTTGGAGCAATTATGGGTTCCGGCGGGCTTATATGCATGGATGAAGATACGTGTATGGTAGATGTAGCAAGGTTTTTTATGGAATTTGTACAAGAAGAGTCTTGCGGTAAATGTGTGGCTTGTAGACTTGGAACCAAAAGAATGTTGGAGATACTTGAGAGGATTACTAAAGGAGAAGGAAAAGAAGGCGATGTAGAGCTATTAATTGAACTAGGAAATACAATTAAGGATACAGCTTTATGTGGTCTAGGGCAGACAGCACCAAATCCTGTATTAAGTACTATAAAATATTTTAGAGAAGAGTATGATGAACATATTCAACAAAAATATTGTCGTGCTGGAGTATGTTCAGATTTGTTTATTTCTCCTTGTGAAAATGCATGTCCAGCGGGAGTGAACGTGCCAGGATATATTGCATTAATTGCAGCGGGAAGAGTGAAAGATGCATACAGCCTTATTATGCAGGAAAATCCTTTCCCTTCTATATGTGGCAGAGTGTGTACACATCCATGTGAGAGTAAATGTAGAAGAGGACAACTCGATGAGCCAATAGCTATTGCTGATTTAAAAAGATACGCGGCTGATGAAGTACTAAAAAGAAATGAGCCTTTTACAGATTTGGTCTTTCCAAAGAAAAATAAATCTGTGGGAATAATAGGTGCAGGTCCTTCAGGGCTAACATGCGGATACTATCTTGGAAGACTTGGTTATGATGTAACTGTTTATGAATCTCAACCAGTAGCAGGAGGGGTTTTAGTTTTTGGAATACCTGAATATCGTTTGCCAAAAGAAGTTCTTAAAAAAGAAATAGATGTATTAAAAAGGGTTGGTATAAATATTTTGACCAATACAGAAGTAGGTAAAGATATTTCTTTTAAGGAAATTAGAGAAAAGCATGATTCTTTATATATAGCGACAGGAACGCAATTTTCAAAAAAAGTAGGAGTTAAAGGTGAAGAATTACCAGGGGTATATCATGGGCTTGATTTTTTAAAAGACGTTAATTTAGGCAAAAAAATTGAGATTAATGGAAAAGTAGCTGTCATAGGTGGAGGAAATACTGCAGTTGATGCTGCAAGAGTTGCATTAAGACACGGTGCTGAGGAAGTGCATATTTTATATAGAAGAACTATTGAAGATATGCCTGCCGATAAACGGGAAATATTGGATGCTATAGAAGAGGGTGTTATAGTTCATGAATTAATAGCGCCTACTGAATTTTTAGGACAGGATAAAGTTGAATATATAAACTGTGTAAGAATGAAGTTATCAGGTTTTGATTCAGATGGAAGAAGAAAACCCCATAAAGATCTTCAATCAGAATTTTTATTTCCAATAGATTATGTTATTCCAGCAGTAAGTCAATATTCAGATTTGCCGTTTATTGGAAAGGACGAAGTTGATGTAACAAATTGGGGTACGTTTGTTGTAGACAATAAAACAAAAATGACTACAATGCCTGGAGTATTTGCAGGAGGGGATGTTGTAAGAGGTTCTGATAAAGTGATAACTGCAATAGCAGATGGAAAAAATGTAGCAAGTTTTATTGATAAGTATCTAGGCGGAAACGGGAAGCTGAATAAAGGCGAAGCTATTAATATACCATTACCAGTTGATGATGATTCAGAACTTGTTGAGCATGAAAGATTTAAAATGGAGTATGCAAATGTAGAGACTAGAAGGCAAAATAATGAGGAAGTATCAAAAGGATTCCATAGGTTAAATGCTATAGCTGAAGCTATGAGATGTTTGAGATGTGATAGGCGGCAATAATAAATAAGGAGGTGGAATAATGGTAAATCTTACGATCAATAATAAAAAAATCAGTGCAAAAGAAGGAACTACAATTTTAGAAGCTGCAAAGGAAAATAATATATTGATTCCTAATTTATGTTATTTGGAGGGAGTTCATAAAATTGGTGCATGCAGAATATGCGTAGTTGAAGTTGAGAACCAAAAGAATCTTCAAGCTTCATGTATGACTGAGATAAGAGAAGGTATGGTTGTACATACAAATACAAAAAGAGTAAGAAATGCTAGAAAAGTGCTTTACGAATTAATGCTATCAGATCATCCAAAGGAATGTTTACAATGCTCAAGAAATCAAGATTGCAGTTTTCAAGAACTTGGAGAACTAATTCAAATAGATCAGTCAAGATTTGAAGGTGAAAGATCTAAAAGCCTTATAGATACTTCTTCTCCATCTATAATAAGAGATACATCTAAATGTATACTTTGTAGAAGATGTGTAACTGTTTGTAATGAAATACAAGGTGTGAGTATACTTAATTCACAATATAGAGGTTTTGCATCTGAAATAAGTCCTGGTGATGGATTGCTTTTAGGTACTGCAGCATGTACTAATTGTGGCCAGTGTGTAGCAGTTTGTCCAGTAGGGGCTTTAAAAGAAAAGGATGCTACTGAGAAAGTATGGGAGGCTTTACAAGATCCTGGGAAAACAGTGATAATTCAGACTGCACCTGCTATTAGGGCTGCTATAGGGGAATCCTTTGGAAACGAGCCAGGAAAATGTGTTACAGGAAAAATGGTAAGTGCTTTAAAGGATATGACCTTTGACTATGTTTTTGATACAAATTTTGCGGCAGATTTAACAATAATGGAGGAAGGAACAGAACTTCTTAGTAGATTGACAAGGTACTTATATTCGAAAAAAGTTATAAACGAAGAACAACTACAAAGGACAGGAATCGAGCTTTTAGATTCAGAACCCCAATTGCCTATGATAACTAGTTGTAGTCCAGGTTGGATAAAGTATATAGAACATTATTATCCGGAACAACTAGACAATGTGTCCTCCTGTAAATCTCCACATATGATGATGGGTGCGTTATGTAAAAGTTTTTTTGCAGAAAAAATAAAACTTGATCCAAAAGATATCTTTGTTGCTTCAGTTATGCCATGTACAGCTAAAAAATATGAAATTACTAGACCGGAAATGGTTAATAATGATGTTCCTAATGTAGATGCTGTTATTACTACAAGAGAACTTGCAAAAATGATAAAAGATTATGGAATAGATTTTAATGCTTTGCCAGAAAGTAAGTTCGATAATCCATTAGGAATATCATCTGGTGCTGCTGATATTTTTGGTGTAACAGGTGGTGTAATGGAAGCGGCGCTTAGAACTGTTTATGAAATAGTTACTGGTAGGGAACTTCCGTTAGAAAAACTTCATGTAAAATCTATTCAAGGACTTGAAAGGATAAAAACTGCGGAGATTACTATTCAAGATGCAAAGAGTAAGTGGTCATTCTTGAATGGGATTACTGTTAAAGTAGCTGCTACTAGTGGACTTAAAGGAGCATCAATACTATTAGATGAAATGAGTAAAGGAAAGAGTTGCTATCATTTTATTGAAGTTATGGCTTGTCCTGGTGGTTGCATAAGCGGAGGAGGACAGCCAAGACCAATCAATGACGAAATAAGAGAGAAAAGAATTGCAGCACTTTATACTGAAGATGAAGGTAAAACGTTGAGGAAATCTCATGAAAATCCATTTATTCTTGAAATTTATAAAGAATTTTTAGAAGAACCATTAGGTCATAAATCACATGAATTGCTCCATACTTATTATACTAAAAGAGAAAAATACTAGAATATATGAAAAAATATATAATAAATCTAAATTTGTAATGAATTCTTTTGAAAAAGTTAAAAAAAACACTTGATTTATGCTTTGATTAAGTGTATTCTTATATAGAACCTTGATTCAGAAGCAAATGATTTATTATATGATAATTTTGAATAGTTTAAAATAGGAATTATTTTAAAATAAATTTCGGAATTTTTATTGATGATCTGTGCATACTAAGAATTAAAGGAATAAAAATTTCGGAGGTATAAGACATGACAGGAACAGTTAAATGGTTTAATGGAGAAAAAGGATATGGATTCATCACTACAGAAGAAGGAAATGATGTATTTGCACATTATTCTCAAATTCAAAAAGATGGTTTCAAAACTTTAGAAGAAGGTCAAAAAGTATCTTTTGACGTTGTTAGTGGTGCTAAAGGTCCTCAAGCTGAAAATATAGTTGTTTTATAATTTAAACTTGATTTAAAAACCCTGAAGATTTTCTTCAGGGTTTTATTTTTGGTTAAATATTTATTGACTTTTTCAAAAATATAAAAGGTCTAAAAATACTTAACTAAATAATTTAAAATACAATAAAAAATAATTATAGAAAAAAATCATCTGAATAAGAAAAAGGTGCTTTCTTACTCAGATGATTTTTGTATTACTACTTAATTATTTTAATCCTTGTTCGTATTGAGCTACCATTCTTTTAACCATTTCTCCACCAACACTACCGCATTGAGAAGATGTGAGGTTTCCATTATACTCTGTGAATGGAACATTCATTTCGTTAGCTATTTCATTTTTGAATTTGTTTAATCCTTGTTTTGCATCTGGTACTAATTTTTGAGCCATTATGTTACCTCCTTTTATTTGATTACAATAATAGTTTGCCTTAAAGAAAGTAAATTATAATAGTGGTTTGCAGGAAGAAAAAGTAATAAGTACATGCACTAGTAATATATACTAGTCCAGATATTTTGAGCTCTATTCAAATTAATTTTTAGAAAGAAAATACTATTTATTTAAATAAAAATATTATTTATAAACAGGAATTTCAAAAACAGGTTTAGCATTATTCACTTTATCAATTAAATATTTTATGTTTTTTACTTGTTTATATGCCCACCCAATATCAGTACTATATTGATGCCACTTTACTGAGTTATTATATCTCATTTCATATAAAGTATTTTGGTTGTATTTTGGATTGTTTATATATTTACTTCCTATATAAGCTGCACCTCCAGAAAGAGCAGTTTCTACTGAAAACCAACCTTGTTTGTAAGCATATTCAGAGCCGTATTTGTTTGGGTCACTATCATAAGCACCAACAGCGTACAAGTTATAAGTTATTTTTGGAGTTACAGGATATCCATCCACTTCAGTAACCAGTACACCTCTAGCTAGTACAGATTTACCATTACCTGTTTCTAATAAACTATGAGAAAGTAAGTATAGTGGATTAATGTTATTGGATTTTGAAGCTTCTAAGAAAGCTTGTCCTTTTCCTTCTAAAATTCCTTTGCCAACTAATATATTATTTAAATCTTGTGATGAAATACCGTCCATATATCTAAGATCTAGAAATATATATTTACCATAGTCATCTAAAAAATTAAAAGGATTCATATAATAAGATATTATGTTTTCTGTTACTCCTATCCATTTGATTCCTAAATGATGGTCATGAACAGGAGCTCCGTTGGTATATTCATAATTTGTTACTTCTTCTAAAGTTTTATCAAAATTAATAAAATTATATGTTTCATTTAAAGAAGGGGATTGGATAATATCTTTATCCAATACTCTAAAATAACTTGTATAGAAATTATCATAATCTGTATATTGATTTTTGTGATTTCCCTCAATACCGGATCTTTTAATAAATACGACAATTTTATATTTTCCTGAGGCTAGTCCATTATTAATTGATAAAAAGGAATTTTGTGCTTCTTTGTTTAATGAAGTATAACCATCTGTAATTTCTAAATAATTTACATTTTCATATAAATATGTTGCATCATAAAATTCATTTATATATTTATGTATATAAACTCTGTATTCTGTAGCGGTATCAGTACTAGTTTTTATTTTCAAATCAAGCTTATTATTAGCTAGTATAGGTTGTTGTATGATTTGTAAATTGGTTATTTTAGGCAAGCTGCTAAAATTTGTTGTATCTTCGTACTTATCAATTGTACTGAATTTCATACTAAAAGAATCTCCTAGTAGCTTTCCGTTTTTGGATTTCAAACTATTTTCAATTTTAATAAAATAATTTTCATCAGGAATATAATTATTCATAGGAGGATCAATAATAATTGATTTTTTGTTTTTACCAATAGAAATAGTTGAATTAACTAGATTACCATTTTTATCAGTAACTCTAATGTTATTAGATGTAATTGAAATAGGATCAACTTCTGAATTGAGATTTACAGTCCAAGATTTAACAGTTGAAATATTATGTTTATTTTGAAATACAGACAAACTATTCACTGATTTTGAATTAGATATCAAAATTATAAGAAAAATTATTGCGAAAAATTTAATGTAATTATAGATTTTGTGCATTAGAACACCTCCATAAGAAAAGTGTACAAGATTTAGTCAATTGCTTCAAATGCAATATATGTTAAGAAAAGCAAGTATTATAGAATTTAGAATTATTATCATTTTTCATCTTTAAATAGAGAAAATAAAATAAGGAACATAGGGGAAGCCTTTATGGACTTTTATTATTTCTGGATGGAATACATGTAATTTGTGGAAAGAATATAAATAATATTTTGGTAATTGTAAATAATAAATCAAGAGGCTATAAAAATATGAGGTGAAAATATTGAGAATACCAAAGCATATTGGAATTATTCCTGATGGGAATAGAAGATGGGCAGTATTAAATGGAATGAGTAAAGATAAAGGATACAACATCGGAATCGATCCTGGGCTTTTACTTTTTAAATTATGTCAAAAGGAAGGTGTTAAAGAGGTTACTTTCTATGGATTTACACAAGATAATACTAAGAGGCCGACAAAGCAAAGGCTAGCTTTTACTAATGCGTGTATTAACGCTGTGAAATTACTTTCAAATGAAGATGCATCCTTGTTGGTGGTTGGAAATACTGAATCTGATATGTTTCCTAAGGAATTATTACCATATACAAAGAGAAAATCTTTCGGTAAAGGTGGCATAAAGGTTAATTTTTTGGTTAACTATGGATGGCAGTGGGATTTGAATCATCTTAAAAGATCGTCAGAAGATAATAGGAATATTGTAAAATATGTAAAGTCTAATGATATATCAAGAGTAGACCTAATAATTAGGTGGGGAGGGAGAAGAAGGCTAAGTGGTTTTCTACCTGTTCAATCGATATATGCAGATTTTTATGTAATTGATGATTATTGGCCAAATTTTCAAGTACAGCATTTTTATGATGCAATAAGTTGGTATGATAAGCAAGATATCACTTTAGGAGGATAAATTTTACATGTGAGCAGTTTTGTTAAATATATATTTTTTCTAAGGCTCCTTTGTGATATACTATTAGTGTTGTACACTAACATTTTAAACATTAAGTGTTTATATTTATAAAGGAATGATACATTGATGAAGAAAAAAGGAGTTTTAGGTGGAACATTTGATCCAATTCATAATGGTCATCTGCATATAGCTTATGAAGCATTGTATAGGCTTCAGCTTGATGAAATAATATTCATGCCATCTGGAAATCCACCTCACAAAAAAGAAAAAGATATTACAAATGCTGAAACAAGATATTTGTTGGTGAAAACAGCTATTGAAGATGAAGAAAAGTTTAATGTCTCTGATTATGAAATTGAAAGTAAGGGATACAGCTATACGTATAAAACAGTAGAACATCTTTATCAAGTTGAGGCTGATACTGAGTGGTATTTTATTACAGGAGCTGATTGTTTAATGGAACTAGATGCATGGAAAAATGTCGAAGGTATATTCGAAAAATGCAATTTTGTTGTATTTACTAGAGCGGGCTATTCTAAAGAGCAGTTATTAACTCAAAAAAGATTAGTTGAAGAAAAATATGATAAAGAAATAATATTTTTAGACATGCCTTTAATAGATATTTCATCTACTTTTATTCGGGAAAAAATTAGCAATTGTAAAGAAGTTTCATACTTAATACCATGGAATTTACATAATAAGATAAAAGAATTACGATTATATAAGAAGAGTTGAGAGGTAAATTATGTGGAGTGAGGAAAAAATTATTAAATATATAAAGGCTAATTTAAAAAAAACAAGATTTGAGCACTGTATTGGAGTAAAAGATACAGCGGTAAAACTTGCAAAGCAAAATGGTGTTGATGTTCAAAAGGCATTGATAGCTGCTCTTGTACATGACTGTGCTAAATATCTTAGTGATGGAAAGCTTATTGAATACAGCAAAAAGTATGGTTTTAAATTAGATGAAGTCACACTAAAAAATCCTTCTTTGCTACATGGAGTTGCTGGAGCATATATTGCAAAAACTGAGATGAAAATAGAAGACAATGAAATTTTAAATGCTATTATATATCATACGACAGGTAGAAAAAATATGAGCTTGTTAGAAAAGATTATTTATATAGCAGATTATATTGAACCTAGTAGAAATTTTCCTGGAGTAGATATTTTGAGAAAAAAAACTTTTAGCAATTTGGATGAAGGATTGTTATTAGGATTGGATAATACCATAAATTATATAATTAAAAGAGGCCAATTGCTACATATAGATACAGTTAATGCTAGAAATGATTTGATTTTAAAGGCAAATATATGATTTTACAAAAAGATTTTTTATATTAAAAAAATTTTTTATAAAAAATTTATCTTGTTTATATTGAAAAGTTTAAGAAAAGTTAGTAAAATATAAGTTAGTTGAACAGTTAGTATACAAATAATATAAATGGAGGCTTATTATGGAAAAACAAATTATTAGTACAAAAAAAGCACCGGCTGCTATTGGGCCATATTCTCAAGCAATAAAGGTAGGAAATTTATTATTTACTTCTGGTCAAATTCCAATAAACCCAGAAACAGGGGAATTCATCAATGATAACGTAGAAATGGCAACAGAGAGAGTTTTTCAAAATATTATAGCAGTATTAGAAGAAGCAGGAACTACTTTAGACAAAGTTTTTAAAACTACTGTTTTCTTAAGAGATATGAATGATTTTGCAAAAGTTAATGAAGTTTATGCTAAGTACTTCACTAAAGATCAACCTGCAAGATCTTGTGTTCAAGCTGGTAAATTACCAAAAGATGCTCTACTTGAAATGGAAGTTGTTGCTATAGTTGAATAATTGTCTTGACTTTAATATTAAGTCTAGGTATCAAGGGTATAAAGTTCAAGTTTACATGCGTGAAGTTCTGGAATTTTCCAGTAGATTTTGCAGGAAAACTGCAAAAGAAGGTAGAATTGAAATAAATTTTAGGAAAGCTACCTTGTTTTCAAAATTATCTGAAGGTGATAAACTTAGAATTTATTTACCGGAAGAGGATGAGAATGTTATTGAACCTGACGAACTGGAATTAAATATTCTTTATGAGGATGATTTGATAATTGCTGTAGAAAAGAAACCTGGTATTGTTGTACATCCTACAAAAAAACATATAAGAGAAACTTTACTTAATGGAGTGGCTTACTATTTAGCAGATAAGGGTATAAAAACTATGCCTCGTTTGATAAGTAGGTTAGATAGAGATACTACAGGTGTTATTGTTATAGCAAAAAACTCTTTTGGTCACATGAGATTAGCCAAAGAAATGGAAAAGAAGACTTATAAAAAAGAATATTTTGCTATAGTTCATGGTATGATTCAAAAAAAAAGTGATATAATTGATAAACCAATACATAGTATTGATGGTGAAATAAAAAGGTTTATTGATAAGGCTGGTAAAAGAAGTATTACTAAATATGATTTAATTAGTTGTAATGAGATAGGCTCTTTGATTAAATTAGAACTTATTACAGGAAGAACCCATCAAATTAGAGTTCATATGAGTAGTATTGGTCATTCTTTATATGGAGACTCTTTATATGGTGAAGAAGCTACAAAGCTATTAGATAGACAAGCGCTTCATGCATACTCTGTTGAGTTTCCGCATCCTATAGAAAAGAAGGTAATAAGAATAACATGTCCATTACCTGAAGATATGAATGTATTAATCAAAAAATTATCACTTAAAAAAGGTTCCTTTCAATAAAGGAACCTTTTACTTATTTCTTATAATATTTATGAAAATATGCATTTCTTCTCATTAGTTGGTATTTTGCTTTTCTTCTTTTTTTATCTCTATATACTTTTCTCGTTCTTAAAATAATGACAATTATCAGTAGAGCCAGTCCTAAAAATTTCAGAATAGTTAGTATTGAACTAAACAAACTTTTTTCATTTTCATTTATCGTTGGGAATACAGGTTTTTTATAAGAATAATCTTCATCAGCAACTACAGGAATTTCACCTATTTTTTTCTCACCTAGTAAAACATCTGCTGCTAGAATCGTATCGCCTTTTTTAAATGAAGTTTTTGACAAATCCTTTTCAATTATTTTAAAAGTTGGTTCTTCAGTAGTGGTATTATCAAGTAAATATTTGAAATCAGAACCTGCTGATACTGGAATAGAAGTAGTTTCATTAACATTATAAGTTTGAATCAAATCTCCTTTACTTTTAATATTAACTTTAGAATAATTTTCAAAACCCCAATCAAATAATTTACCAACATCATCCCAATAAGTGCGTTGTTCATCATGAAGAAGAACTGCAACAAGTCGTACTTCCTCTTTTTTTGCTACAGCAACATATGAGTGTTTAGATTGGATAGTATAGCCAGTTTTACCACCTTCACAACCTTCGTAATAATATTTCTCTGTTTTTTGAATTAATCTATTTTTATTCCAGAGGTTTCTTTGTTCAGGTTGTTTATTAGTTGGTTCAATATGATGTATTGATGTAGTGGCTATTTCCACAAACTCAGGATATGTCCACAGTTCTTTTAAAATTAATGCAAGGTCATAAGCAGTAGTTCTATGATTATCATCATATAGACCATGAGGATTAACAAAATTTGTGTTTTTGCAACCTAGTTCCTCTGCTCTTTTATTCATTAATAATGCAAATTCTTCTGTAGAACCGGAAATATGTTCAGCTATAGCTTCAGCAGAATCATTGGCAGATTGAAGTAGTAGTGAATATAGTAAATCTCTCATTGAAAGTTTTTCGCCTTCATTTATATATATTTTACTTCCATCTGCAAATGGAGGAGCTTTACCTATTGTAACTTCATCATCCAAATTCGTATTTTCTAAAGCTATTAAAGCAGTCATTATCTTTGTAGTTGATGCAGGTGGGTATTGATTATCAAGATTTTTGGAATAAATAACATTTCCAGAGTCAGCATCCATTAGTACGACACCATCTGCTGATATAATTGGAGGTTCAGTACCTGTTGCAAATACATTTGCTGAAAATAAACCTAATATAATTATTATTGTCAAGAAACCCCTGTAAATTTTACGCATAAAATACCTCCTAGTCATTTATGTTTTTAGTATAACAAAAAAATACATTATTATCAAAATACTTTTTCCATTTTTAGTGTTTATTATAAATCTAAAATGTTAAGAATTTAAAAATAAAAAGAATATTTTGATATGAGGGTGATAATTTGAATGAAAAAAATAAAACTATTGGCACTTTAGTCATTGGTATAATTGTTTGCGTTTTTTTAACTGTCGGATATTATATTACAAATAAAAATGTTGTTAGTAATAAAAATGAAGATATTTTTGAAGAACAAATTGTTGAAGATACAAAAAATGATAAAGAAATAGAAGAAATATTAGTGGATAATTCTGATGTTATAGATCAAGAAAAAAATAAAAAATTAATTATGGTTGAAATAAAAGGTTTTGTTCAGAATCCTAATGTTTATTCCTTGGAAGAAGGAAGCAGGTTGTATGATTTGATAGATTTAGCAGGGGGATTTGATAAAAATGCATACACCAAAAATTTGCATTTAGCTGAAAAGATATATGATGAAGAAACTATTGTAGTATATAGCACAGTAGAAGCAAAAGAATTTGGAGATAATCTAGTTAGTGTATTCAATAGTAGTGAAAATGACATTGTGATAGATAATAATTATGACATGGAGAAAGGCCAAGATTCTAAAAGTTCTAATTTAGTAAATATAAATACAGCAGATAAAAATGCTTTGAAAACCTTAAATAGTATAGGAGATGTTACAGCTGAAAAGATAATTAATTATAGAAAAGAAAATGGTACTTTTAAAAGAATTGAGGATATTAAGAAAGTAAGTGGTATAGGAGATAAGACTTTTCTAAACTTTAAGGATGAAATTTGTGTAAACTAAAAATATATTGAATATTAGGATTACTAATAAGCTTTAGAAATAATATATGTTATAATAGATTTTTAGTAATATTATTTTAATCTTATGAAAGCAATGGAGTAGAAAAATATGAAAAAGTATGATTCAAAATCAATTAATTTTTGTGAAACTGCAATATTCATTGAAGCAGTAATTAAGGAAGGATGTAAAACAATATTATTAAATAAAGACATACCTTTAGACGTCAAGGAAAAGGGTGAGCAGGATATAGTTACTGCAAAAGATATTTCTATGGAAAATTATATTGTATCCAAAATACTTGAAAAATTTCCACAGCACAAAATAATTGGTGAAGAAAGTTGTAATGATGACTTGACAAATGAATACACTTGGATTTTAGATCCAATCGATGGAACTTTAAATTTTACAGTAAATAATCCATTTTATGGTGTGCAAATATGTTTATTGAAAAACAAAGAAGAACTTTTAGCAGCTGTTTATTTACCAGAAATTGATGAGTTTTATCTAGCTATAAAAAACAAAGGTTTATTAGTGAATGGAAAATTGGTGAATGTATCAAAAAAAGTACATACTAAAAATTCCATAATCAGTTTTGGGGATTTTTCAAAATCGAATCCTCAATCTAGAAAGATTCAATTGAAACTAATAGAGGAATTACACGATAAAGTAAATAAAATAAGAATTCAAGGATCTTCTAGTATAGATTTTTCTTTTGTTGCGTCTGGTAAAACACACGCTCACATAATGTTTTCTAAGAGGTTATGGGAAATTTCGCCGGGTATTTTGCTAGCAAGAGAAGCGGGAGCTATTGTGAAAATAATTTCTATGGAAAGTTCAAATTTCAAAGGAAATGTTGTGGTGACAGCTGTAAATAGGGAAATATATGATACAATTACTCAGTCATTAAATAAATTTTAGATTCTAAAAATCAATGATAAAATAGTATTATTAAAATAAACGATGAATTGAAGAAGGGTAGGTGCTTTTATAAAACATGGAAAAAAATAAGCAAAAAAATATGATAGTACCTTATTATGCTAAGGTAAGTTGTTTAAATTCCGATTATCCAATGCATAAGCATGAGTACTCTCAGTTATGAATAATTACACAAGGGAGTGCGGTGCATTTAATTGATAATAAAGAATTTAAGGCAAAGGTAGGGCAGGTTTATGTAATAAATAAAAATTGTAGCCATGGCTTTAAAAATGTTGAGAATTTAGAGATGTATAGTGTGTTTTATAATGATAAACAATTAATGCAATCTGCTGGAAACATAAAAGAAATCTCTGGATTTAAAGATTTGTTCGTAGTGGAGTCCTTTCATAAAAGTCAGTTTAGCGATAAGAATAAAATGATACTTGATTACAGTAGTCAAATGTTTGTAAACTCTATCATAGATAAAATGATTGTTGAGTACAATGAAAAAAAACATGGATTTGATATGATTTTTCATTCTTACTTTATGATATTAGTTACTTTTTTATCAAGATTATATATGTCATGTGTAAATGATAGTTATGATAAAAAAGATAAACTTGCCCAAGCTGTTGAATTTTTAGAGTCTAATTATACAAAAAAAATAAATGTGGATGAGCTAGCACAAAAGGCATGTTTATCGACAAGGCAGTTTACAAGAATATTTAAAGAAAATTACAAGACTACCCCTATGAATCATATCTTACAATTGAGAATAAAATATGCATGTTATTTGTTGGCTAACACTAATAAAAGTATTACTGAAATTGCAGCAGATTGCGGATTTGTAGATAGCAATTATTTTTCAAAACAATTTAAAAAAAATATGAATATTTCGCCTATAAATTATAAAAAAGAAAATGAGAGTTAATTTAAAGAAGCTGAGGTGAATTTTACAGCTTTTTTAGTTTGAAGATAATAGATTATAGACTTGAAATAAGTATTGTTATAGACTAATATAGAAATAGTTTATATAACAAATAAATACGAATCTGAAAATGCGTTTAACGTGTAGATTTAGAAAGATAAAGGAGGAAGGCATATGAGCGTTGAGGCTAATGAAAACTTAAAATTAACTCAAATGACTACAAAGGCTGGCTGAGCTGCTAAAATAGGGCCGGGAGCTCTTTCAGAAATATTAAGTAAGCTTCCAAAAATGGAAGATGAAAATTTAATTGTTGGTATAGAAACTAGTGATGATGCTGCTGTATATAAATTAAATAATGAATTGGCAATTATTCAGACACTTGATTTTTTTACACCTGTTGTGGATGACCCATATATATTTGGACAGGTAGCTGCTGCAAACTCATTAAGTGATGTTTATGCAATGGGTGGAAAGCCTACAGTAGCATTAAATATAGTAGGTTTTCCTAATTGTTTATCTACAGATATTTTAGGAGAAATTTTAAGGGGTGGTGCAGAAAAGGTTCTTGAGGCTGGTGCAGTAGTTGTGGGTGGTCATTCAGTTGAAGATAATGAACCTAAGTATGGATTATCTGTAACAGGAATAGTACATCCGGAAAAAATAATGAAAAATTATGGAGCTAAAGAAGGAGATGTAGTAATTCTTACAAAACCTTTAGGTACAGGAATTTTAAATACTGCAATAAAAGCTGAAATGGCTTCAGAAAATGCTTATAATAAATCAGTAGAGGTAATGACTACATTAAATAAGTATGCAGGTGAAATCATGATGAATTATAATACTCATTCATGTACTGATATAACAGGATTTGGTTTGATGGGGCATGCATATGAAATGGCATCTGCATCAAAATTAACACTTGTAATTGATAAAAACCAAATCTCTTATGTAGAAGAAGCAAAAGAATACGCAGAAATGGGCCTTGTACCAGCAGGAAGCTACAAAAACAGAGAATATTTACAGGGAAAATTTCAAATGATAAATGTTCAGGAGTGGTTGATGGATATATTATTTGATCCTCAAACATCTGGAGGATTATTAATAGCTGCTGAAAAAGAAGAAGCAAATAGAATGTTAGAAGAACTAAATCAATTTTCATTAAAATCAGTAATCATTGGTGAATTTAAAAAGGAAACTGGAATTTCATTAATTGTAAAATAAACTATTAATAGTTTTAAATTACCGTAAAACTTATAAAACTTAAGCGGGTGATAAAGATGAGAAAAGAACTTTTAAGAGAATTACCTAAAATTGACTATTTGTTAAATGAAGATATAGTGAAGAAATATTTACAATCTATAAATAGAGATTTAATAATAGAAGCTCTTCGAGAAGCTATTGATTTTTATAGAGGAGAAATATTAAATGATAGAATTGATAGTTTAGAGAACATAGATATTTTAAATTATTTTGATAAGTTAATAAATGAGAAAACTCAAAATCATTTTAGAAAAGTAATAAATGCTTCCGGTGTAATTGTTCATACCAACCTTGGAAGGTCCCTTTTAAGTGAGGCTGCTTCTGAAAACGTAATGCAAGTAATGAAACATTATAATAATCTTGAGTATAGTATCGAAGAAGGTTCAAGAGGAAGTAGATATGATCATTTGGAGAGTTTGATTACAAAAATTACTGGTGCTGAGGCAGCTTTAGTTGTAAATAATAATGCAGCAGCAGTTATGTTGACTTTAAGTACCCTGTGTAATGGTAAAGAAGCTATAGTTTCAAGAGGTCAACTTGTTGAGATTGGGGGCTCTTTCAGAGTGCCTGATGTAATGGAGCTTAGCGGTGCTAAATTAGTGGAAGTAGGAACAACAAATAAGACACACATGTATGATTATGAGAATAACATTAATACTAATACTGGTGTTTTAATGAAGATTCATACCTCTAATTACAAAATAATGGGTTTCACAAAAGAGATAACTTCAGAAGAATTACTTTATCTTAGCAATAAGTATGACTTGCCAACAATTGAAGATTTAGGAAGTGGTGCACTTGTAGATTTTTCTAAATATGGTTTTACATACGAACCGACTGTTCAGGAAAGTGTGAAAAGTGGAATAGATGTAATTACTTTTAGTGGTGATAAAATGTTGGGTGGACCTCAAGCAGGTTTTATTATTGGAAAGAAAAAGTATATAGATAAAATGAAAAAAAATCAGCTAACACGTGCCTTGAGAGTTGGTAAAATGACTATAGCTGCTATAGAAGCTACTTTGAAATTATATTTGTCTGAAAAAGAAGCAATTGAAAATATACCTACTTTAAATATGATGCTTACAAACAAAGAAATTCATAAAAAGAGAGCTCAGAGCTTAGTAAGAAAATTAAAGAAAACAACTAGTTCATTTACTTTTAAAATAGAAGAAGATTCTTCAAAGGTAGGAGGAGGTTCATTACCTACTGAGACTATTCCTTCATATATTATTAAAAGTAAGAATGAAAAGCTTTCCTCATCAAAAATTGAAGCGCTTATGAGAAAAAATAGTACTCCAATTATTGGGAGGGTAAAAGAGGATGCTTTTGTTATGGATATAAGAACTGTAAAGGATAATGATTTTAATGATATTATAAAAGCATTTGAATTAATAGAGAAAAGTATAGCTTAGCTATAGAGGTTGAGGTGAAGTATGAAGCATATAGTAATAGGAACAGCTGGACATATTGATCACGGTAAAACTGAGTTGATAAGAACTTTGACTAATCGCGAAACAGATACTTTAAATGAAGAAAAAAAGAGAGGAATATCTATAAATCTTGGGTTTACGTATTTTGATCTTCCATCTGGAAAAAGAGCAGGGATAATAGATGTGCCTGGTCATGAAAAATTCATTAAAAATATGTTGGCGGGAGCTATGGGGATAGATGTTGTTTTGCTAGTTATAGCTGCAGATGAGGGGATTATGCCTCAAACAAAAGAACATCTTGAAATACTTCAGCTTTTAGGGGTTGAAAAAGGAATTGTAGTAATAACAAAGTCTGATTTAGTTGATGAAGAATGGATGTCAATGATAAAAAGTGATGTTGCGGATGAAATAAATGAAACATTTTTGAAAGATGCTCCTGTAGTTTGTGTATCTTCAAAAACGAAGGATGGAATAGATAGACTTATTGAAATTTTAGATGATACCGTAGACAAAGCTGATGAAAAAGATAAAGAAGGACATTTTAGACTTCCTGTGGATAGAGCTTTTACGATTTCAGGTTTTGGAACGGTAGTTACAGGAACAGTTCTTAGTGGAACTATAAAAGTAAATGATGAATTACTAATATACCCTAAAATGTTAAAAACTAAGGTCAGAGGCATTCAAATTCATGGAGAAAAAAGTGAAATAGCAGAAGCGGGTCAGCGGTGTGCTATTAATTTAATGAATGTAAAAAAAGAAGATATTAGAAGAGGAGATATAATTTCCGTTCCACAAGCGTTAGAATCAACCTATATGGTAGATTCTAAATTGTTCTATCTAAAAAGTGCGAAAAATGATTTGGAAAATAGGCAGAGAATAAGATTTTATTCAGGGACATCTGAGATAATGGGAAGAATTATCTTACTAGATAAAGAAATTATTAAAGCTGGTGAATCTGGTTTTGTGCAAATTAGGTTAGAGGATATGTCGGCTCTTCAAAGAGGAGATAGATTTATAATAAGAAACTACTCACCTATGTATACAATTGGTGGAGGAATAATAATTGAGCCAAATGGGGAAAAAGCAAAACGTTTCGATGAGAATTATATAGAAAATCTAGAAATAAAAACTGAAGGAAGTATTGATGAGATTATTGCGCATACAATTGAAAAAATTAGTTCAACCTTTCCTAGTAAAGAAGATATAATCAAAGCTTCTGGTAAAAAAGTGGATAATATTGCTGAAATATTATCTGAACTTCAAAATAAGTCAGTTATATTTGCGTTGACTCAAAGTGGTAAGGTAAATTATATTCATAAAAAATATATTAAAGATTTGAGACTTGAAATAAATAAAATATTAGAGGATTTTCATGAAAAATCGCCTTTAGAAGTTGGAATTTCCAGAGAAGAATTGAAAACTAAAGTATTCAGGAAAACTCTTAAAAATAAAATGTATGTAGAAGTATTAAAAATACTTAATAATAGCGAGGAATTTGAAATAAAAGGAAATTATATATGCAAAAAGGAATTCGAAATAAAACTGACTATTGAACAAGAATTAATTAAAAATGATATTCTGAAAGTTTTCAGAGAAGCTAAATTTTCTCCACCAAAATTAAAATCATTAACTGAAGGAAAAAACAATGCACTTGAGTATAAGAGCTTATATGAATTATTAATAAAGAATGAGGAGTTAATAAGAATTTCACAAGATTTAGCTTTATATAAAGAAAATTATGAATTAGGTAAGAATGTTTTGATAGATTTTTTAGATGAAAATGGTAAACTTTCAATATCTGATGCAAGACAAGCGCTTGACACTTCAAGACAATATGCTGTGACATTTTTAGAACATTTGGACCAAATGAAGATAACTAAAAGAAATGGAAATGAAAGAACGCTAATTTAGCAAAAAAACTCTGAGTAAAGAAATTTTACTCAAAGTTTTTTGTTGACAAATATCGAAAAGTGTTATATCATAATAAATGTTTTAAGGGAGTAGATAGGTGCTGGTGTGCCTGCCGGTCTTCAAAACCGTGTTGGGGCGTTAGTAGCGTCCTGGGTGGGTTCGATTCCCACATATTCCCGCCAATTTTTAAACTTAACACTTTCAATGGAAATAAATCTATTTAAAGTGTTTTTTAATACCTCATAAAAAATAAAGTGAGTTGTTAAAAAAACTAAAATAAATGTCTTAATAATACTAAATAATGTCTGTTTTGTTAAGGTAAATATTAAATAAAATGATATAATGTAAACATAATCAATGAAATTTAAACGATAACATAATATAATTCTGATTGACGAATGCGGGAGAGAATCCAATTGGATCGCCGAAGGAAAAAGTTTTAAGAAATGTCTGACTTAGAGCGAAATTCTCAGGTAAAAAGGACCGTATTTTGACAGAACTCTGGAAAGTTTATGATTTTTTTCATAGACACCAAAGGGGCAATTCTAAATATTAGAAGAAACTCTCAGGTTAAATACAGAGAAGTATGGCAAGCTTTGTTTGCTATGCTTCTCTTTTTTATTTTTTAAAATTAGGGTTATATGACAGAAAATTATGAAAAATAATTAATGTAATAATTAATATCTTGAGGTGAGTGAGTTGAATAGCATACTAATAACAAACAATCCTATGGTAGCTGAGAAGTATAAAGAAAAAATGGAAATAATTTTTTTGAAAGATAATAGTTACTTGGATGTTCTATCGGATGTAAGAAATAGAATACATGAAGGACATGAAATTTTAACTCATCCTCTTTCAGGAAGTGTTAAACCTAATGAGACACCTTATAAATCTGTTTTGATATCAAAAAATAAAGGGAAACTTGATATGAAATCACTTCAGATTATTGAAGGTAGTATTGATGTAACAAAGAAATTTTTAAATATAAAAAAATCACCTGAATGGACTAAAGGAATTCTTGAAGATTTTCAATTGATAGATTATTCTCTCATTAAAGGTGCGGTAGAGAGTATGATTCAATTTTAAGAGTATAAATGACTGGGAAAGTTTTAGGTGGAAGATAGCAATTTATCATGCAGGAGGGTAAAAATGGAAAATTTATATGATGTAGTAATATTAGGAGCAGGACCAGCTGGATTAGCAGCAGGACTTTATGCTGCAAGAGCAAGAATGAAAACTTTGATTTTAGAAAAAGATAGTCCAGGTGGACAAATTGTAATAACTCATGAGATAGCAAACTATCCGGGTGCTATGCCAGAGGAAAGTGGTCCAAGTTTAGTAGCTAGAATGGTAGATCAAACTGAACAATTTGGCGCTGAAAGAATAAGTGATAATATTGTTGAAGTTCAGCTTGAAGGAAAAATTAAAGTTATTAAATGCGAAAAAGGAGAGTATCGTGCAAAATCTGTAATAATTGCTACTGGTGCAGAACCAAAGTTAATTGGTTGTCCAGGAGAAAAAGAGTTTACAGGTAAAGGTGTTTCTTATTGTGCAACTTGTGATGCGGATTTCTTCGCTGGATTAGAAGTATTTGTAGTTGGTGGAGGGGACTCTGCTGTTGAAGAAGCATTGTATTTAACAAAATTTGCAAGAAAAGTTACTATAGTTCATAGAAGAGACCAGTTAAGAGCTGCTAAATCTATTCAAGAGAAAGCATTTAGAAATGATAAGATGAACTTCATGTGGAATGCAGTAATTGAAGAAATTAAAGGAGATGGAATAGTAGAATCAGTTGTATTTAAAAATACTGTAACTGGTGAAACTAATGAGTACTTTGCTGATGAAGATGACGGAATATTCGGAGTATTTGTTTTCATTGGATACACTCCTATTAGTAGTTTATATGAAGGACAAATTGAAATGGAACATGGATATATTGTTACAGATCAAGACATGAAAACAAATATCGAAGGTGTATTTGCTGCTGGAGATATCAGAGTTAAATCTTTAAGACAAGTAATTACAGCAGCAGGCGATGGAGCAATTGCAGCAGTAAATGCTGAAAGATATGTTGAAGATTCTGAATAAGAATTTATAAAATATAAACAATAAGTTTAAGGAGGTGAAAATATGATTATTTTAGATAAAAACACTTTCCAAGCTGAGGTTTTAGAAGCTGAAGGATTAGTTTTAGTTGATTATTTTGGTGATGGATGTGTGCCATGTGAAGCATTATTACCTGATGTTGTAGCATTATCTGAGGAATATGAAGGAAAAATGAAATTTACTAAATTAAATACTTCAAAAGCTAGAAGATTAGCAATTTCTCAAAAGGTTTTAGGTCTTCCAACAATATCTCTTTATAAAGATGGAGAAAAGATTGATGAGTTGACAAAAACTGATGCAACAAAATCTAACATTGATGCTATGATCAAAAAACACTTAGGTTAGTTATTATCCATGAGGTGAGTAGAAGCTCACCTGAATGGGTTTAAATATTGAGGGAGGTGAGCAAGATGTTATTGGAATTAGGAAAAATAAAAATTAATGACGTTCAATTTGGTGATATTACTAAAGTTGAAAATGGAGTATTATACGTAAATGAAAATGAAATAATTGATCTTGTTATGGAAGATGAATTTATCAAAAGTGTAAAAGTTGAATTAGCGCACCCAGGTGAGAAAACTAGAATAACTCCTGTTAAAGATGTTATCGAACCAAGAGTTAAGGTATCTGGACAGGGAACAATTTTTCCAGGAGTAATGGGAAAAGTTAATACTGTTGGAGAAGGTAGAACTCATGTTTTAAGCGGAGCTGCTGTAGTTACATGTGGTAGAATTGTAGGATTCCAAGAAGGTATTATTGATATGAGTGGTCCAGGAGCAGATTATACTCCTTTTTCTAAATTAAATAATGTTTGCTTAGTAATTGAACCAGCTGATGGATTATCTCAATATGAATATGAAGCAGCTGCAAGAAAAGCAGGATTTAGGGTAGCTAAATATTTAGGTGAAGCAGGATTAAACGTAGAACCTGATATTATAGAATCTTATGAAACAAAACCATTACTTGAAAGTATTCAAGAATATCCTGAACTACCAAAAGTTGGATATGTTTATATGCTTCAAACACAAGGACTTATGCATGATACTTATGTATATGGAGTAGATGCAAAGAAAATAGTTCCAACAATTCTTTATCCTACTGAAATTATGGATGGCGCAATTGTTAGTGGTAACTGTGTATCAGCTTGTGATAAAAATACTACTTATCATCACTTAAACAATCCAATTATTCATGATTTATATGAAAGACATGGTAAAGATATAAACTTTGTAGGGGTAATTATTACGAATGAAACAGTATACCTTGCTGATAAAGAAAGATCTTCTGATTGGACTTCTAAGCTTTGTAAATTCTTGGGATTAGATGGAGCTATAGTTTCTCAAGAAGGTTTTGGTAACCCTGATACAGATTTAATCATGAATTGTAAAAAAATAGAGGATAATGGAGTTAAAACTGTAATCGTTACTGATGAATATGCTGGACGAGATGGTGCATCTCAATCTTTAGCTGATTCAGATCCAAAAGCTAATGCAGTAGTAACTGGAGGAAATGCCAATGAGGTAATAGTTCTTCCACCTATGGAAAGAGTTATTGGAATGTTGGATTACATAGATAAAATTGCTGGTGGTTTTGACGGTAGTTTAAGAGCAGATGGAAGTATTGAAGCTGAGATTCAAGTTATTACAGGTGCAACAAATGAATTAGGCTTTAATAAAATGTCGGCAACAGAGTTTTAATGAATAAATAATTAATATTATGATTAAAATACAAGAAACTAAACAATAAGGAGGATATCGAACATGAGTATGTTTGAAGGAGCAAAAGTAATCATCGTTGGCGATAGAGATGGTATACCTGGTCCTGCAATAGCTGAATGTATCAAAGGTACTGGTGCTGAAATAGTTTTTTCATCAACAGAATGCTTTGTCTGAACAGCTGCAGGTGCTATGGATCTAGAAAATCAAAATAGGGTAAAAAGTTTAACTGAAAAGTATGGTGCAGAGAACATGATAGTTCTTTTAGGTGCAGCAGAAGGTGAAGCTGCAGGATTAGCAGCAGAAACAGTTACAAACGGAGACCCTACTTTCGCAGGTTCATTAGCAGGAGTCCAGTTGGGACTAAAAACTTATCACGTAGTAGAGCCAGAAGTAAAAGAAGCAGTAAATGAGGAAGTATACGAAGAGCAAATAGGCATGATGGAAATGGTTTTAGATGTAGATGATATAATTTCTGAAATGTCTTCTATTAGAGAACAATATTGCAAATACCTTTAAAAACTTTCCTGTAAATATAAGAAAGGGGGGAAATTTATGAGCAAAATTAGAGTAGTTCATTATATAAATCAATTCTTTGCTGGTATTGGTGGAGAAGAAAAAGCAGATATAAAACCTGAAATAAGAGAAGGTATCGTAGGCCCTGGTTTAGCATTGAAAAATGCTATGAAAGAAGAGGGTGAAATTGTTGCTACAGTTATCTGTGGAGATTCTTATTTCAATGAAAATTTAGACGAAGCAAAAAAAGAAATTCTTAATATGATAAAAGAATACAACCCAGATTTATTTATTGCAGGACCAGCTTTTAATGCAGGTCGTTATGGGGTAGCTTGCGGTACTATATGTAAAGCAGTAAAAGAAGAACTAAATATCCCAGTTGTAACAGCTATGTATGCTGAAAATCCAGGTGCAGATATGTATAAGAAAGATCTATACATTATAGAAACTGGAAACTCTGCAGCTTCTATGCGAAAGGCAGCCCCTGCTTTAGCAAAGATTGCCATAAAACTTGGAAAAGGTGAGGAAATTGGGTCACCTAAAGCTGAAGGTTATATTCCAAGAGGTGTTAGAAAAAATATTTTCAGAGAAGATCGTGGTGCAAAAAGAGCGGTTGACATGATGATTAAAAAATTAAAAGGTGAGGACTTTGTTACTGAATATGCAATGCCTGTATTTGATACAGTAATGCCAAATCCTGCAGTTAAGGATTTATCAAATGCTAAAATTGCTATTGTAACATCTGGAGGTATTGTACCTAAAGGTAATCCTGATCGTATTGAATCTTCAAGTGCTTCAAAATATGGAAAATATGACATATCTAAATTCAATGATTTAACTAACGAAACACATGAAACAGCACATGGTGGATATGATCCAGTTTTCGCAAATCAAGATTCAGATAGAGTAATTCCTGTTGATGTTTTAAGAGATATGGAAAGAGAAGGCATTATTGGTGAACTTCATCAATACTTCTACTCAACTACAGGTAATGGAACTGCTGTTAGTAGTTCAAAAAAATTCTCTGAAGAAATAGCTAAGGAGTTAATAGCTGATGGTGTAACTGCAGTTATATTAACTTCAACCTGAGGAACTTGTACACGTTGCGGTGCAACGATGGTAAAAGAAATTGAAAGAGCTGGACTTCCTGTTGTACATATTTGTACAGTAGTACCAATCTCTTTAACAGTAGGAGCTAATAGAATTGTACCTGCTGTAGCAATTCCACATCCTCTTGGAAATCCAGCTTTGGATGCAGCTGAGGAGAAGAAAATAAGAAGAAAAATAGTTGAAAAATCATTAGAAGCATTACAAACCGAAGTTGAAGGGCAAACAGTATTTGAATAAAATCTGTTAACTTATTACTTTAACATCGAGTAAATAATTATAAAAATGGGTGGTGTTTACATCACTCATTTTTTAAAACAAAAAATAAGATTATAAAATGAAAAATTTAAATAAATTGTAAGTAAAAGTTTTATTTATAAAAATATTTGGAGGGAAAACAAAATGAACTATGCAGTTATAAAAGGAACTGGCTATGTATTAGTAAATACTCCTGACATGATTTTACATAATGGTACAACTCAAACAATGGAGAAAATAACAAATCCTGATTCAGATTATTTGAAGGAGATTTCTAAATATATTAGACCATTTGAAGAAGTGGTTAACTATGCACCAAACCAAGCTTATATAGGAAACATGACACCAGAAGAATTAAGAGGATATGAGATGCCTTGGTACGACAAGAGCGTTGAAGGTGTAACTCGTGATGGTAAATTTGGTGAGATCATGCCACAAGATGAGTTTATTGGTCTTATGAAGATTTCAGATGCTTTTGAACTTGTTAAACTTAATAAAGAAATCACTGCAAGCATCAAAGAAAAATTAGCTAATCACCCATTATTCAAAGATGAGATAGATAAGTTACAAGATGGAGACTCAATGGAAGAAATTGAGAACATTGTTAACGAACTTCATGGAGAAGGAATCTATAATGATGGGAAATTAGTTGGATGTGTTAAAAAAGCTCATGATATAGATGGAAACTTAACTGCTCATGTTTTATTCGAAAACTTAGTTGTTAAAGCATCTGGTGTTCTTGCATTCAAAAATCTTGTTGCTAAAAACAACATTAATGTTGAAGATATTGAATATGTAATTGAATGTTCAGAAGAAGCATGTGGAGACATGAACCAAAGAGGTGGCGGAAACTTTGCAAAATCTATAGCAGAGATATCTGGTGCTGTAAATGCAACAGGTTCTGATACAAGAGGATTCTGTGCTGCTCCAACTCATGCACTTATAGAAGCGTCAGCTTTAGTTCAAGCAGGAATATACAAAAATGTTGTTATAGTAGCTGGTGGTGCTACAGCGAAGCTTGGAATGAACGGAAAAGACCATGTTAAGAAAGGAATTCCAGTACTTGAAGATATATTAGGTGGATTTGCAATATTAATTAGTGAAAATGACGGCGTAAGCCCTGTAATTAGAACAGATATTTTAGGAAGACATACTGTTGGAACAGGTTCTTCACCACAAGCAGTAATGACATCATTAATCGCGGCACCTTTAGATAGAGCAGGATTAAAAATCACTGATATAGATAAATACTCAGTTGAAATGCAAAATCCAGATGTAACTAAACCAGCAGGAGCTGGAGATGTACCAGAAGGAAACTACAAAATGATTGGTGCATTAGGTGTTAAGAGAAAAGAGCTTGAAAGAAAAGAATTACTTCCATTTATCAAAAAACATGGAATGCCAGGATGGGCTCCAACTCAAGGTCATATTCCATCAGGAGTTCCTTACTTAGGTTTTGCTATGGATGATTTAACAGAAGGTAGTTTAAATAAAGTAATGATCGTAGCAAAAGGAAGCTTGTTCTTAGGTCGTATGACTAACCTATTTGATGGAGTTTCAGTTGTTATAGAAAGAAATTCAGGCAAAACAGAGGAAGCTGGTTCAAGTGTTTCTCAAGATGAAGTTAAAACATTAATTGCAGAATCAATGAGAGATTTAGCAGCACTTCTACTAAAGGAATAGGGGTGAACTATATGACAATGAGTAAATCTTCAGTTAAAGAAATGATTGGAAATGCATTGCTTGAAGTATCAGAGGCAATTGAATCTGGTCAATTTGGAAAGAAAGTAAGAATAGGAATAACTACTTTAGGTTCAGAACATGGAACTGAAAATCTTCTGAAAGCAGCAGAATTAGCTTCAAAAACTTCTGAAAATATTGAGGTTGTTTTAATAGGACCAAAGGTTGAAACAGAACTTGCAATAGTTGAAGCAAACAGTGAAGATGAAATGTACTCTAAAATGGAAGAGTTATTAGATAGTGGAGAACTTCAAGGTTGTGTAACTATGCACTATAACTTCCCAGTTGGAGTTTCAACAGTAGGAAGAGTAATAACTCCAGGAATGGGAAAAGAAATGTTCCTAGCTACTACTACAGGAACGGCAGCAGTAAACAGAGTAGAAGCTATGGTTAAAAACGCTTTGCACGGAATTATAACTGCAAAATCTATGGGAATAGAAGAGCCAACAGTTGGAATTCTTAACTTAGATGGAGCAAGACAAGTAGAGCGTATTTTAAAAGAATTAAATAGTAACGGATATAAAATAAAATTTGCTGACTCAGCTCGTGCCGATGGCGGAGCCGTAATGAGAGGTAATGACTTATTAGCTGGAACTGCAGATGTTATGATTACAGATACTTTAACAGGTAACATTATGATGAAAGTATTCTCAGCTTACACAACAGGTGGAAGCTACGAAGCAACAGGATACGGATATGGTCCTGGAGTTGGAGAAGGATATGAAAGAAATATACTAATAGTATCAAGAGCATCAGGAATACCAGTTGTAGCAAATGCTATAAAATATGCAGCAGACCTTGCAAAAGGTAAAGTAGTAGAAAAATCAAAAGCAGAATTCAAAAAAGCAAAAGATGCAAAACTAAATTCAATTTTAGAATCTCTTAATAAAGATGCAAAAAAATCTTCAGATGAAGAAGAAATAACAGCACCACCGAAGCAAGTAGTAACAGGTTCATTATCAGGAGTAGATATAATGGAACTTGAAGATGCCGTAAAAGCACTTTGGAAAAATGGAATCTATGCTGAGAGTGGAATGGGATGTACAGGACCAATAGTAATGGTTCAAGAAACAAAAGTTGCAGAAGCTAGAGAAGTTTTACAATGTGTTGGATTTATTGCAAAAGAGGGAGATTGTTGTTAGCAATTTTCAGTAAAGAAAAAGGTCTTGTCATTTGGCAAGGCTTTTTTGTATGAAAAATTTTAACCATAGAATAATTATTTTAATTAATTGGTATATTGTGGTATATTATTATTTGAAGATATGAAACAAAATTAAGTGCTAAGGGGTTGTAAATAATGAAAAAAGTTTTTAAGAATGAAGATTGCCAATTAAGGTCAGGGTGGAAAATCTTAATAACATATGTATCATTTTTTGTTGTAACAAATATAATTGCAATGATTGTTTTTACTGCATATTCTGCTAGTGTATTATTGTCTGCAGGTGGGGACATAAGCCCTGAGGAACTTACAAAACTTATTACTGAAAATAATATGCTAAACACAAGTGTTATGTTCATTCAAGTGGGGATAATGATATTGTCAGTAATACTATTTTGGAAAATATTCGATAAACGACCATTGAAAGATCTTGGGCTGGTTAATCCATTGAAGAGTATGAATAATTTGGTTTATGGGTTAATTTTCGGTGCTGTATCAATTAGCTTAATATTTTTCTTTTTACTTTTTACAGGGCAAATTGAAATGGTAAATAGTTTTTTACAACCTAAAATAACTAAATGGTTAATAATTGACTTGGTTTTATTTATCTTGGTAGGTTTTAATGAAGAGTTATTTTCTAGAGGGTATTGCATAACTGTTTTAGGCCAAACGAAAAGTAGGTGGGTAATGATATTGGTATCTTCACTTATATTCTCTGCAATGCATTTATTAAACCCAAATGTAAGTTATTTAGGGTTATTAAATATTTTCTTAGTTGGTATCCTTTTTGCTATAATGTTTATAAAATCGGGTGATTTGTGGATGTCTATAGGATATCATATTACATGGAATTATTTTCAGGGAAATATTTTTGGATTCAATGTAAGTGGTAAGGACGTTCATGGTATATATAGTTTAAAATATACAACAGAAAATATTATTAACGGTGGAAAATTTGGACCAGAAGGAGGTATAATTACCTCAATAATTTTAATAATTAGTATAGTATTTGTAATTAAGTATACCTTTAGAGAAAATAATATAGTTGAATTTAAACAAAGTTATTAAATAATATTTTATAGAATCATAGCAAAAGATTAATATGGTTTAAAATAAAGTGAAGGTGGATAATGATTATGAAGCATCAAATTGGAATTGAAGTGACTAATTATTCTATTCAAATAAAAAAGTTACCTGTTAGTTTTGAAGGATTCAAAATTCTTCAATTAAGTGACTTGCATAGTAGAGTTTTTAACAAGAACAATGAAACATTAGTAGAACTTATAGATAGTATGAAACCCAATATTATTTTAATGACAGGAGACATGATGAATGGAAAAAAAGATAACGGTATAGTTTGTGTAAATTTAGTCAAAAGGCTGATTCATAAGTATCCAATTTATTATATTTTAGGAAATCATGAGCAAAGAGTGAAATCAAACACTAGTAATATATATTTTAATTATATAACTGAATTAAATAAATTAGGTACTAAAATTTTAGATAATTCAAAAGTTTCCATTTTGAAAGGTAAGGATAAAATTAATATTTATGGTTTGACAATTGAATTATCTTACTATTGGGGAGACAATGAAAATGAAAACAGAAAAGAGTTCATTAATAATGATTATATAGAAGAAAAATTAGGAGTATGTGAAAAAGGAGAAATAAATGTTCTTCTAAGCCATAATCCAAAATATTTTGAAGCTTATACTGAATGGGGTGCCGATTTGGTCTTTTCAGGACATGTACACGGAGGAATAATAAGAATTCCGTATTTAGGTGGACTTTTATCGCCAGATAGAAAATTTTTTCCAAAATATGATTGGGGAATATATAAAGATAAAGAATGTAATATAGTAGTTAGTAGGGGGATTGGAAATTCAAATATAAATTTGAGGATAAATAATATGCCTGAAATAGTTATGGTAACATTAAAAAAAGGGAGGAATTATTGTGAAAAACTCGGTAAAAATTAAAGTGGATAATATGGTAGAGCTATACTTAAAGATTGAAAAACAGTTTAAATGGGAACATAACTTATCAAAACATTTTGCAGCACTGACATATACTCAAAAAAATAAAGAGTTCGATAAAGAGAAAATTGATACAATGATAAAGTTTATAAAGTCAAAAACCGGAGTTTTTTCTTGTTATAGAGGAACAGCTACATTTATTACTGCAATGCTTTTGTGTAGTCAATATGAAAATCCTGAAGGAAAATTTTCTAAAATGATGGAATATCATGATAAATTAAGAGAAGCAGGCTTCAAAAGTAGTATGTATTTACCTATAGCTAATTATGCATTATTAATTACAAGTGAAGATAATTTAATTAGTAATAGAATAAATCAGGCTTATGAACTATATTGCGATATGAAAAAAAATCATCCATTGCTAACTAGTGGAGATGATTATGCATTAAGTATTTTGCTTTCTAGATATAATAAAACTGTTAATACAATTGAAGAATATTATCAAAGTTTAAATAAATTAGGGTTTAGTAAAAGTAATGGATTGCAATTGTTATCACATATTCTATCATTTAGCAATGAAGAGGTTAATACAATTACCCTAAGGTGCAAGAAGGTTTATGATAAATTAAAAGAGAATAAGTTGAAAATATATTCTGATTTCTATGCATCGCTTGGATTAATAGCTCTGCTAGATAAGAATGGAAATATAACGGAAGATTTAGTGCAGGTAGCAGAATATTTAAATAAATTAAAGAAATACAAGTGGCTTGGAAAAGGAATGAATGTATTATTAGCTTCAGCAATAGTTAGTGATGAGTATATAAATACTAACAATAATGAATTAATACAGACCACTTTAAGTATATCTATAGAGGCATTGATAGCTGCTCAAACTTCTGCGTCCATAGCTGCAATAACTGCATCAACAGCTGCGGCATCTGCTGCAAATTAACATTAAGTAACTTTAAGGGGTGAATGACAATTGGAGAACTTTTATACAAAAGTTTATAATATAGTTTCTCAAATTCCAGAAGGCAAAGTGGCAACTTATGGTCAGATATCAGGGTTATTGGGTAAAAAGAGTGGAGCTAGAGCAGTGGGGTGGGCAATGAAAGCAACACCAGAGCATCTTAAAATACCTTGTCACAGGGTAGTCAATAGATTTGGAGAAATGTCACCTGGATACGTTTTTGGTTCTTCAGATATTCAAAGGCAGATTTTAAAAGCTGAGGGAATTACTTTTAAAAATGACGGATGTATTGATATGAAAAAACATCTTTGGAAAGGACCGGAAAAAGGTTTTAGTCTAGAGCTAGATGAATAGTTTATATTTATTGAGGTAAAGGGGAAACTGTATGCAAAAAATAATGATCCTTGGCTCAGGAGGAGCAGGTAAGTCCACCAGTGCGCGTAACCTCTCTAAAATAACAGGAATCAAAGTTTTTTATATGGATAAGTTGTTTTGGAAGCCGGGGTGGGTATCTATACCAAGAGATGAATTAAAAGAAAAGTTAAAAAGTATAACTAAATTAGATTCATGGATAATTGATGGTAATTACAGATCTACAATTGATGTTAGGTTGAAAGAAGCAGATACTGTTATTTATCTTGATTTTTCAACATGGCTTTGTTTATGGGGTATTGTTAAAAGAAGATTTTTGTATTCAAGAAAGATGAGACCTGACATCACAGAAGGGTGTAAAGAAAAAATAGATTTAGAATTTTTTATGTGGGTATTGAATTTTAGAAGGAAGAATAGAAAAGAAATACTTAAAATGATAAGGAATAATTGTGAAGAGAAGAGTGTTTATATTTTTAAAAATAGAAGAGAATTAGAAAAATTTGTTGGTGAAGTAAATGATAAATTATAGATTAAGTTTGCGTAATGTTTACTATAATTTTAGGGATGGTGCGAAATGATTAGAAAACTTAGTGAAAATGATAGAAAACAGGTTTTACAATTTTTGAGTGAGGAAGCTGCAATAAATTTATTTATAATTGGAGATATAGAAAATTTTGGATTTAAAAAGGATTTTATGGATTTATGGGGAAGTTTTAATAATGAGGAGGAAATAGAAGGTGTTTTGCTTAGATATCATGAAAGTTTTATACCATATTACAAGAATTCAAATTTTGATGTAGCTGGATTTAAAGAGATAATTAATAAATATGAAGGTAAAAAAATCATTTCAGGTAAAAATAATATTGTTGATGATTTTAAGGATATTGTACAAGGGGCAAAAGAAAAATCTACTTATTTTTGTGAACTAAAAAATAAAGAAAAGCTCATAAAAGATTATGGAAATATTTTAACAGCAAAAGTAAGTGATTCTAAAAAGATATATGATTTATTAGAAACTATAGATGAATTTAATGCTACTGACACAAATTCTCTTGAACGAATTGAGAATGGAATTACAACTAAAGCTGGAAGAATATACTTTATGAAGAATGAATATGGGGAAGCAATAACTACGGCACAAACAACTGCAGAAAACAAATATTCTGCAATGGTTGTAAGCGTTGCAACAAGAAAAGAGTATCGTGGAAAAGGTTTAATGGGTCAGTGTTTGTCAAAGTTATGTTCTGATTTACTGAATGAAGATAAAACTTTATGCTTATTTTATGACAATCCAGAAGCAGGAAAGGTTTACCATAGAATAGGGTTTGAAACTATTGGTAAATGGAAAATGTTAATCAAACTATAATTTGCTTTTAGGAGGAAAAAGAGTGAAAAACAAATGGGGGAAAAGCTTTATTCAACTTGTAATATTAGTGATCTATTTTATAATTGCTATAGCTTTTAAGGGATTAATAAATAAACTAAAAACTGATGATTCATGGGGAAATCATACTTATTTACTAATGATTTTTGATTTTTGTTTTTATGCATCATTTGGTATTATTATGGGAATGATAAATTTTGTAGTAGGAAATAGAAGAAAACGTAAAGCTAATTCATCAAAAGTAATTTTACTCCTAATTCCAAGCTTATTTTTTGGACTATCAATGTTATTTTACTTTTCAACCGATATTTTTGCTAATAATAGTATATTAGAATCGATTGTAATTAGAGCGACACTTCAATGGAATATTGTATTTATTTATCAGATTTTATTTGGGTACTTATTGGTGTATAGCTTTGAAAATTAAAATAAAAAAGGTGGTGATATACAATATTGATTGTAGAGCCACCTTTTGGAAATGTTTGAAATGAAGCTTATTTTCTGTTATCCAATAACTCTATAGTACCTAAAACTATATGAGCTAAGCCAAATCCAATTAATGCAGTTTCGGCCATAGGAACAACATCTTTTTTTCTAATATCCTTCCTATTTCTTGCTCTTAGTGTAGAAGCACCTAAAGTTACTACTGTACCTAATGCGGTTGGTATCAATCCTTCTTTCACTATATTCACCATCCTTTGTAGCGTTTATTGGATTCTCTTCAATCTTATTTTATGTAGAGGACTTTTTTTTATCCTAGTATTGAGTTTCCAGTTTAACAAGTAATTTATACTTGTACAAAACTTTTAATACTTTGCTTTATTGTTGCAGAATTGAGCTAACTTAGAAAAATTTTAGATAATTTGATTTTAATTAAACCGAAATTTATTATGATACTTATGATATAATTGTATAAATTAATTATTTAGATGAAATATCTATAAATACAAATAAGTTTTAAGGAGCAGAAAAATGGATAGTTTAATAGACACAACAATTAATGATTTTAAAATAAGATTCGCAAAAGAAGAAGATATAGATTTAATTTTACAATTCATTAAGGAATTAGCAGATTACGAAGAATTATTACATGAAGTTGTAGCAACAAAAGAAACCTTGCACGATTCATTGTTTAAACGTAAGGTTGCTGAAGTAATTATTGGTGAATTTAAAGGTAAACCAGTTGGATTTGCTTTGTTTTTTCATAATTTTTCAACTTTCCTTGGTAAACCTGGTATCTACTTAGAAGATTTGTATGTAAAACCTGAAATGCGAGGAGAAGGATTAGGAAAAGTTTTTTTATCATTTCTTGCAAAATTGGCCATAAAAAGAAATTGCGGTAGACTTGAATGGTGGTGTTTGGATTGGAATAAATCATCAATAAAGTTCTATAAAAAAATGGGTGCTATACCAATGGATGATTGGACTGTATTTAGAGTCTGTGATGAGGAATTAACAAATTTATCAAAAAAATATTAAATAAATGAATCGGAGGTATTATGATGCCATCTATTTTTGATGGAATGTTTACGATTATGCCAATATTTGTTGTTACGATTTTTATTATCGTTATAACTATGTTTATAATTATAGCTGTAAAAGGGATGAAACAATGGAATTATAATAATAATCAACCTGTTTTAACAGTTGCAGCTAAAGTTGTTTCTAAAAGAACCAATGTTTCAAGACATCATCATAGTAATAATATGCACAGTCATACTTCAACAACGTATTATGTAACTTTTCAAGTTGAAAGTGGAGATAGAATTGAATTGATGTTGTCAGGAGAAGAATTTGGACAACTTGTAGAATCAGATAGTGGAAGATTGACTTTTCAAGGCACAAGATATAAGGGATTTAAAAGAGAGTTGTAAGTTGAAAGTGTTAAATTGTAAGTTTTATGGAAGAAGAATCTTTTAATATATAAATTAAAACATATTTAGGGGGTGATTTTCAATGATAAAACCTAAAAAATTAAATAAAGGTGACAAGGTAGCAATAGTTAGTTTATCAAGTGGTATGGCTGGCGATAATGAATTTAAACATAGATATGAAATAGGAAAACAAAGAATCCGCGATAAATTTGGTCTTGAAGTTGTTGAAATGAAGAATTCATTAAAAGGTTCAGAGTATTTATATAAATATCCAGAAGCAAGAGCTGAGGATATGATGGAAGCCTTTTGTAATAAAGATATAAATGGAATTTTTTCAAATATTGGTGGGGATGATACGATAAGATTATTGCCATATATTAATTTGGATGTTATAAAAAATAATCCAAAAATATTTATGGGATATTCTGATACTACAGCAAATCATTTAATGTGTTATAAAGCGGGTCTAGTATCATTTTATGGTCCCAGTGTTCTAGGGGAATTTGCAGAAAATGTAAATATGCATGAATACACTAAGAAGTGGATTGATAAAGTTTTATTTAACTCTGTTGACATTGGTAGTATAGAATCTAGCAAAGAGTGGACTTCTGAATATTTAGAATGGTCAGATAAAATGAATAGTAAAATTAAAAGAAAAATGAATGTAAATAAAGGCTATGAAGTATTACAAGGTAAAGGAAAAGTAAGAGGAAAATTATTAGGTGGATGCATTGAAGTTCTTGAATTTGTGAAAGGTACAGAAATTTGGCCCAGCCTTGCAGAATGGGAGAATAAAATTTTATTTTTAGAAACCAGTGAAGACAAGCCAACTCCAGATTATATTAAGTGGTGGATGAGAAATTATGCTGCACAAGGAATATTGGATAAGATAAATGGAATAATAATAGGGAAGCCAATACATGAAAAATATTACAATGAGTACAAACATGAGTACTTAAAAGTTATCAGAGATGAAGTAAAAAGAGATGATTTGCCTATTCTTTATAATATGAATTTTGGACATACAGCACCTATGACATTAGTACCCTATGGAGTAGAAGCTGAAATTGATTGTGATAATAATGGATTTAGAATTTTAGAATCAGCTGTAGTAGATTAAGTGAATTATTAAGTAAAAAAATGAAATTAGGAGAGTTTGAATGTATAAACATATTTTATTTGATTTAGATGGAACGCTTACAGACTCAAAATATGGTATAATAAAATCTATTCAATATGCATTATCAAAAGAAGGAATAGAGCAAGTAGAACTAAAGGATTTACAAAAGTTTGTTGGACCGCCTTTAAAAGAATCTTTTATGGAGTATTATTCTTTTGATGAAGAAACTGCAGAAAGAGCAATTGATAATTTTAGAGAATATTTCAAAGATAAAGGTATTTTTGAAAATGAAGTGTATATTGGAATTCCAGAGTTACTTAGTTATTTAAAGAATAAAGGATATTGTATCTCTATCGCAACTTCCAAACCTACAATTTTTGCAAAAAAAATAATTAAACACTTTAAATTGGAAAAGTATTTTTTAAAAATAGTAGGAAGTAACTTAGATGGAACAAGGACAAGCAAAGGAGAAGTTATAGAATATTTATTAAAGGAATTAGACGTCAAAAATACAGATAAAATTGTGATGATAGGAGATAGAAAGCATGATGTTCTTGGAGCAAAGATGAACAATCTCCATTCAATAGGAGTTGCTTATGGGTATGGTTGTATAGAAGAATTAGAATCAGCAGGTGCTAATTATATTGTTGAATCTATTGATGAATTGTATAAGAAATTTGCATAATAAAAAGCATTTACCTTTTCGGGTGTAATGCTTTTTTTATGTAAAATTATATTACTAATGTATACATTCTACGTTTTTTTGAACAAAAGAGATGTATATTAGAATAAGATTTTATAATCTCTAAAGTAACATATAAAATGTTGTACTAATATTATATATAAGGAATATTAAAAGAAATAATTAAAAGAAGGATTTTATGCTAAATATAAAACTTTTAATAAAGTTTAAGAATAAATTAAATAAGATTTTATGTAATAAATTATATAAAAAAATATATTGTAAAAATGTAATTACTATTAGTGAAGCCAAGAACGAATCAGGTAGAACTAATGTTAGGATTAGAGGGATTGTAATTTCGTCTGGAAATTCAGTTTATATTCAGGACAAGACAAGTGGAATTAATTTGCATAAAGCAAAAAACAAAATCAGTCTTGTTGAGGGTGACTTTGTTGAAATTTATGGAACTTTGAGTAGAAGAAAAGGGAGTTATAAAATTAAAAGATATAGAGTTAAGAAACTATTTACAAATAATAGCCTTCCTTCTCCTAAAGAAATAAGTATAAAAAGTATTTTTAAAAAATGCAATAGAAAATGTAATGGTAAACTAATAAAATTAAAAAATGTTAGAATTGAAATTTTTCACAGTGACCTACAATCTAGAATAGATGATAATTTAGGAAATAAGCTTTATATAAATAATATAGACCTACCTCATATTGAAAGCGGAGATATAGTTGATATTATAGGAATTGTAAATTATGATAAAAAGAATTATAACTTATATATAAGAAAAGCATCTGATGTTATTAAAATTCATCCACCAATAGATATTGAACTATTTCCAGAAAAAATGACTTCTACTTTCAATAGAAGAACTGTAATAAGTGCTTTATTAAAAAGTGGAGAAGAGTTTATAGATTTAACTTCAGTCAATTTGATTGTTGATGGAGAAAAGGTTCAAGTTAAAGTAGAAAATAATTATATAAGTTACTTACCTTCTCAAGATTTGGAAATGGGTGAACATTATATGAAGCTCTTAATAAAAGATAGTAGTAGTTATTCATATCAATTTAAGTGGCGTTTTAGAATCGTAGATAAAACTACTAAATATAATTTTTATCTAGGAATACCTCATGCACATACAAGTTTTTCCGATGGTATGAAACAACCTGTGGATGCATATGAATGTTCCAAGAAAAACGGTCTTGATTTTCTGATAGTATCTGATCATTCAGGAAGTTTAAATAGGTCTATGGAATATCCTTTTGAAAAAGTAATGTATAAAGGAGAAAAAAAATCAAAATGGAAGATATTAAAATTCCAAGCTGATGATATTAATAATAAATATGATGATTTTTTAGCTTTCTTTGGCTTTGAAATGAATACTAAAATTTGGGGTCACATGAATGTAATTAACAGTCAATCTGTTATAAAAAAAGAAACACGAAAAAAAATCGAAGGCTTTTATGAGTGGCTTTGTGATGAGGATAATATAGTTCTTTCTATAAATCATCCATGTAGGCTAAAGACTATTCCATCATATATACCTGAATTTGATAAATATATTAATTTAATAGAAGTAGGTAATGGTTCTCCACCACGAAAATATCAGCGATATGAGGAAGAGTATTACAATATATTAGATTTAGGATGGCATTTAGGAGCCGTAAATGGACAAGACAATCACTCAGCAAATTGGGGTAAAGTAGATAACTTAACTGTAATTATTGCTGAAAATTTAAAGAAAGTTTCAATTATGGAAGCTCTTAAAGCAAGGAGAGTATACTCTACAGAAACTAAGACTTTGAGGCTTAGTGTAACTGGAAATGGGTATTGGATGGGGAGTATAATTAATTTGGTTATTGGTGATAAGCTTAATTTAAACATTCTAGCTGAAGATAACAAAGTTTTCATTGATAAAATTCAGATAATTTCTAATAAGGGTGTAGTAATCCAAGAGAAAGGCTTTAAATGTTCTAATAGAGCTGAATGGAATATTGTTTTTATACCAAAAGTAGAGAACTCATGGTATGTTGTAAAAATAATTCAAAGTGGAGGTAAATGTGGAATATCTTCTCCAATATTTATATGTTTTTAACAATTGCTAAATTATGTTATAATAGTAATTGATTTCGATATAGTCAAACTAAATTACTATTTGTGGCATAGTTAGAAATAGTTTTTCATTTAGTAGGATAAATAATATTAGATTTCATAAACACTTGGGAGGTAATATGAAAAATAATAAAACTATTACTAAAGAGCAAATAAATGATATAAATATTATTAGTTCATTTTTATCAAAACGGGATATTGATTCTTTAAATGAACAAAGTCTATATAAGAAATTTGGGATACTTAAAGTAGATATGCTAATTTTACTTGGGAATAGTTTGATATATACTGTAGAAATTGCTGCAAAAGCTTTTAGAAACAAAATAGCTAAAGAATTAATGGTGGTTGGTGGTATTGGACATTCTACTGAACTACTAAGAAGAAACGTTGAAAATAGTATGAAATATAAAGAGATAAACTGCAGTGATAAAGCTGAAGCTGAAATTATTAAAGAGATTTTATGTAAATATTGTAAAATAGCTGAAGAAAGTATAATTACCGAAAATAAATCCACTAATTGTGGCTCCAATGCAAATGAATCATTGAAAGTAATCCAAAATGCGGGGAAAGAAGTTAAATCAGTAATTTTGATTCAAGACCCAACAATGCAATTGAGGACCTATGCATCATTTAAAAAAGAATGGAAAAACGTTAAAGATATCAGATTCATAAATTATGCGCCTCTTGTACCACAAATGAAGATAGGTAATGGAAATGTTTCTTATACTAATAATATTAATGGATTATGGGATATAGAAAGATTTTTGTCATTAATTATGGGAGAAATACCAAGAATAATTGATAATGAAAATGGGTATGGACCAGAAGGGAAAGGATTCATTGATCATGTAGATGTACCTAACAATATCATTAGAGCATATGAAAGATTAACACCATTTTTTAGTGATTATGTTAGAACTAGATATATATAATTTATAAAGCACAATGAAGGAAAGCATCATCTAAGAACAATTTATATTAATTTTTAGATTTATCTAGAAAATAGGAGGAAACAAATGAATAAAAAAATAGAGCTAAATAAAGAAAATAGAGATCTTATTATTGAAGAGATTAAAAAATTTTTCTATGAGGAGAGAGATGAAGAGATTGGAGAATTAGCTTCAATGTTATTCTTGGATTTTATTATGGAAAATATAGCGCCAGAAATTTACAATAAAGGAGTAAAAGACAGTATTGCTTTTATGACTGATAAGATTGATGATATGTATGGCTTAGAAATACGTAAAAGATAATTTGGAATAGGGGGATTGTTTGTGAAAGTTATTGGAATTGTAGGAAGTAGAAGAAAAAAGGGCAATACGTCAATTCTGGTAAAAGAAGCTTTAAAAGCTTTTGAAAAAAAGAATTTTGAAGTAGAATTAATTTATTTAAGTGATTATAATTACAAAGATTGTTGTGGATGCGAGGGGTGTAAAGATACATATAAATGTGTTATAAAAGATGATATGCAAAAATTATATCCTAAGATTTTAGAAGCAGATGCTATGATCATTGGATCACCTACTTATTTTTATAATATGACTGCGGATATGAAGGCTTTTTTAGATAGATTATATTGTTATGAAATATTTGATGAAGAAGATCGTTCGGTATGGATGGGATTGAATGAAGCCTTGGGGTGGAAATATGCTTCAGTGATTGCTGTTTGTGAACAAGATAACGAAAATGATATGGGATATACTGCTATTTCTATGGAAAAAACTCTTACAGCTTTGGGGTATAGAGTGGTAGATGTTCTTAAAGTGTTAAGGTTAGTTTCTGCGGGTGAAGCTAAAAATGATGGAGAGGTTATGTTAAATGCATACAAATTAGGAAAAAAACTTTTAAAAACATTGGAATTAAGAGAAAAAGCAAAAGAAAAGTTAAAGAATTTTAAAGCCAATATTTAAATTTGATATTGGCTTATATTTGATTAATACTTAATTTTATCATAGGTATAAATAAAGTTTATCATAAAAAAGTTCATGAATAACTGTTATTGCAGGGGCTAGTTTTTCTATATCACTACTAATCTTACTTATTTGAAGTTTGTCTTTAATATCAATTAATTGTAGATTATAAATATTACTGTATAGATAATTTAGATAGAGATTGTTTTGGAATAACTTACCACATAATACAATTTTCTTGGGTGAAAGTAGGCTTATAGTATTAATTATGGAAATTGCTAGCAATTCAGCAGAGTACCTTAGCAATTCACAAATTTGAACGGAACCTAGTTCGGCAGCTTTGAGTATTATCTCTATAGAAATATTTTCTTTTTTTCCATCAGCTAAATTATATAGTAATGGATAATTTGAATCGCTAAATTCATTAGAAACTTTATTTAAGATGGCCTTGAAGGAAATAGTACTTTCTAGGCAACCTCTTCTTTTACAAATAGGACAATAATCTCCTGAGGGAAGTAATATTGTATGGCCCATCTCACCAGCTAAACTATTATAACCGTAGAAAATCTTTTGATTAGAAACAATAGAACCTCCAATTCCGCTACCGTACTTTAGAAAAAAGAAGTTATCTAATGAGTCATCTAAAAATAATTCTAGGATAGCTAAATTTTTAACATTATTATCTACTATAACAGGTAGATTTAATAAGTTTTCTAAAATTTCTTTTACGGGAACTTCCGTATTCCAAAAACCAATAGGATAATCTGTTGAATTCTTTTCTTTATTCACACCTCCAAGAATACCAACACCAATACCTAAAATCATATTATTCGCTATATTATTTTCTAATAAAATATTTTTTAAATTTGAGCAAACTTTTTCTAAGAAAGCATGAGGGGCGATGCTTTTGTCAGTGAGTAATTTCTTTTCGTGAATTATTTCACCATTAATATTAGTAATTAAGATAGTAGTGAATTTATTTTTTATATCAATACCAATAACTTTTTTATAGTTGTAATTTATGTTTAGCAGTATTTTTTTTCTACCTGAATTATATTTTGATACAGAGCCAACTTCTTCAAGAACATGTATATCGATAAGTTCATTACAAATACCAGTTAATGAACCAGCAGATAAACCAGTTAACTTTGAAAGATCTTTTTTTGATATAGGACCTTCTTTTTTTATTAGTTTTAAAATTTTAGATATATTTTTTTTCTTCACATCTTTTAATTTCATAAACAATCTCCTGTTATTTATTTTGAAAATTCAGAATCTGAAAAAATTTAACAAGCCTTATTTTAGTTAAAGCTTATCTTTAGTATAGCAAATAATAATATTTTTAACTACATAAAAAATTGACTTTTGATAAAAAAAACTGATAATTATTCAAAATATGAAATAATAGAGTGGATTTCACAAAGAAACTTCACAAAAATTAGAAGAAATTATAAAACAAACAGTAAATTAGTAAAAAAAGGCATTGACAAACAAGGGTAAACGTTTTAATATGTGAATATACATTAATTCAAATATTAAAATAAATAGGGGGTTATACAATGTTGAAGAATGTGTTTAAAAAAATTACTACAGCTCTTATTGCTTCTGCAATGGTATTTTCAGTAGTTGGATGTGGAAATTCAACTGATAATAGTGGAAGTGGGGATGCAAAAACTGATGAAAAAGTTACAATTAAATTTGCAACTTATGGACTTTTAGAAAAAGCAACTGAGCAATTTTACACAAAAATGGCAAGTGATTTCGAAGCTGAGAATCCAGATATTAAAATCGAATTCATTAGCTATCCTTATGGAGACCTTAAACAGCAAGTATTGGTAATGGCTAATGCAGGTGATGCACCAGATGTTGTACATGGAGAAACTTCTAGTTTTAATGCGTATGTGAGTTCTGGTTATTTGGAACCATTGGATGAGTTGCTAAGCAAAGAATACATAGATGATATTTATCCAGGGGTTAAAGATGCTATGTCTGCAGATGGTAAGTTATATGCGGCACCATGGATATGCAGTCCTTACGTAATGGTTTATAACAAAGATTTATTTGAGCAAGCAGGATTAGATCCTAATGCTCCACCAAAAACATATGAAGAGATGGTTGATTATGCAGAAAAAATAAGCCAGCTTAAAGATAAAGATGGAAATAGTGTATATGGCTTAGGTGAGACAACTGCTTCAGTTCCAATAAGCGGAAATTCAGTTTTAAGTGTTATGTTCAGTTATGGTGGTGGCATATACAACGATAAAGGTGAAGTAGATGTAAATACACAACAGAACATTGATGCATTTAATTTCTTAAAAGAGATTTATACTAATAAATTAAATCCAGAAACTGCAAAATTGAAAGATTTAAGAAATTTAATGGCAATAGGAAGATTAGGTATGTATTTTGACCAAGTATGGGGAACAAGTGGAGTGTTTGGTATAAATCCAGAAATAAAAGAGAAGGTTGCCATTGCACCAATGCCTGCAACAAAAGCTACAGAAGGATTAAGTCTTTTAGAAGCACATGAACTTCTTATAATGAAAGATTCAAAAAATAAAGAAGCAGCTGCTAAATTTGTACAATTTGCTACTTCAGAAAAAGTGTTACAAGAATATTATAATACTCTACCTTTCTTACCAGGTACAAAATCAGTTGAGTTAACAGGTGAATTTATTAGTCCAATTAAGGATAGTTTAAATGGAGTAAAAGCTCTTGCTAAACAAAATCCAAATATGGAAAATGCATTGTTAGAAATTACTTCTGCGGTACAAGCTGCTACTATTGGTAATGAAAGTACAGAAGATGCAGTTAAGAAGTTAGATGCTAAATTAAAAGAAATTTTAAAATAGAAACATTTTAGATTTATAATATTGACACTAGTATTCAATAATAAAATTGAATACTAGTGTGTTATAAAATAGAAACAAAATTTTATACTAATCTAAGCGGCATATAAAGTATTAGTTAAAGATTTTCTGCAAGAAAATCAACATTAATGGTGCATTGTAAGCTGTGCACTGTGCATTATATAGGGAGGTTAATTTATGAATGAATCTTCAACTTCTGTAAGTAAAGAAGTCAGATTTAAACCCAACAAGATTTTTAAAAAGATGGGGAAAAAGAAACAAGATACAATTTTTGCTATAACGCTAATTTTACCGGCAGTTTTAATCGTAGGATTCACAACTTTTTTTCCAATAGTGAAGTCAGTTTTTATGAGTTTCTTTGATTATAAATTAAGTGCAAATAATACAAACACATGGAATAATTTTGCTAATTATAAAGAACTTTTTAGTGAAGGAGAAATAATTACTTCTACTTTTACAACGTTTAAATATATGATTTTTGTTGTAGCATTATTATTTATATTGGGATTAGCATTAGCAATGGCTTTAAATAAAGATATGAAAGGTAGAAGTTTTACTAGAAGTATTGTACTCTTACCTTGGGTTATTCCTACAGTAATAACAGCATTATTGTGGATGTGGATTTTTCAACCTCAATATGGAGTTCTTAATTATTTATTGGTGAAATTAAATATTATACAAGAACCTATTGCTTGGGTAACTAGTGTGAAATTTGCTCTTCCAAGTGTAACTATTGCTGCATTGTGGAGACAAATGCCATTTATGACAATTATGATGTTGGCAGGACTTCAGTCAATACCAAAAGATTTATTTGAAGCTGCAACAATTGATGGAGCAAATAAAATGCAAACATTTTTCCATATAACACTTCCAATGTTAAGTAGTGTTATAAAATCAACATTGTTGATTTCTATTATTGAAAACTTCAAGCAATTTCCGTTGTTCTGGATTATGACTGGTGGTGGACCTATGAATCAAACAACAACATTGGCAATTTTGACTTATAAAAATTCATTTGTTAATTTAAACTTTGGTAAAGGTGCAGCAGTATCAACAGTTTGGTTAGCATTATTGTTAGTATTCTCTGCATTATACAATAAATTATTTAAAACAGTACATGATTAAGGAGGTGTTAGTATGAATAGAAAAGCTAAATTAAAGGATTATTTATTTGTTATTTTTATGGTTGCATTACTAATCTGTCCGATATTATGGATGTTTACAACATCATTTAAGAGTAGCTTATCGGTATATAAACTTCCACCAGATTGGATACCAAAGAATCCAACAATAGAAAATTATATAAATATTTTAAAAGATAAAATATTTATGACATATTACTTTAATAACTTTATAACAGCAGGTATGACTACATTAATAACGGTATTTGTTTCTATATTAGGTGGATATGGGTTTTCTAGATATAAGTTTAAAGGAAGTAACATTATTTTAATGGCTTTTTTGGCTACAGCAATGTTTCCTGTTGTAGGTATAATAACGGCATTATATTCAACCTATAAAAATGTAGGGCTATTAAATACTAGGATGGGACTTGTACTAGCATTAACATCAGCTACTGTACCATTTTGTATTTGGCTTATGAAAGGTTTCTTTGATGATATCCCAAGAGCACTTGAGGAAGCTGCATCTATAGATGGATGTGGTAGATTTTCAGCATTATTTAGAGTGGTACTTCCTTTGTGTAGCCCAGGAATTTTAGCTATTGGATTATATACATTTTTAATAGCATGGGATGACTATTTATACTGTTTGACTCTTGTAACTAATGATAAATTACGTACATTATCTACAGGTATTTCACTTAGATATTTAGGAGAATTATCTTATGACTGGGGCAATGTTATGACTGTGTCTGTTATGTCTAGTATCCCATTGTTGATTTTATTTATATTCTTACAAAAATATATGATTCAAGGATTAACTGCTGGAGCGGTAAAAGAATAAAGGTATGCTTTTATTTTTCGTAAAGTACTGGTATGAAAGAAAGCATAATATAAATATATAGAATAAGTTCAAATATTGAATTAATAAAAAGGAGTAAAGTATGAGCAAACGACCTAATATATTATTAATTACTAGTGACCAACAGCATTGGAATACAATAGGTGCTTTCAATGATGAAATTTCTACACCAAATCTTGATAGATTAGTTGATGATGGTACAACTTTTACGAGGGCATATTGTCCAAACCCTACATGTACACCGACAAGAGCCTCTATAATTACAGGTAAATATCCCAGCCAACATGGAGCTTGGACCCTTGGAACAAAGTTATTAGAGGATGAACACACAGTAGGCGAGGACTACATGGCAAATGGCTATAGAACAGCACTTATTGGTAAAGCACATTTTCAACCATTACGATCAACAGAAGAGTACCCGTCTTTAGAAGCATATCCAATAATGCAGGATTTGGATTTTTGGAAAAATTATAACGAGATATTTTATGGCTTTGAAGTTGCTGAATTAGCACGAAATCATACAAATGAAGCTCATATAGGGCAACATTACGCATTATGGCTTGAAGAAAAAGGAGCTAAAAATTGGCGTGATTATTATTTGAAACCTACTGGAAATATGGATCCAAAAGAATATCCAAGGATAGAGGAATTGGTTAAAGAAAAGAATGGATTTTATAATGCAAAACGAAATTGGGGAGTATGGGATATCCCTGAAGAATATCATTATAATGCATGGATAGCTGATAGAACTAATGCAAAATTAGAAGAGTACAAAGAAAATGATGAAAGTTTCTTTTTGTGGTCAAGTTTCTTCGATCCCCATCCAGAATATTTTGTTCCTGAGCCTTGGGCCTCAATGTATGATCCAGATAATATAACTGTGGATGGGTTAGTTCCAGGGGAGCATGATAAGAATCCACCACATTTTAAAATGACTCAAGAAGAACTACCAGATTTCTCTGAGTATAAAGAAACTGGTTGGGAAATTCATGGTTGCCATTCACACCGTCAAAAAAGAGAAGAACTAAAAAAAGATGTTGCATTGTATTATGGTATGGTAAGTATGATGGATAAGTACATTGGTAAAATATTAGATAAATTAGACGAATTAAATTTAGATAATGAAACTATTATTATATTCACAACAGATCATGGACATTTCTTTGGTCAGCATGGACTTATAAGGAAGGGACCTTTTCACTATGAAGATATGATAAAAGTGCCGTTCATTGTAAAGTATCCAGGGAAAGTGAATAGAGGGAAAAAGAGCGATAGCTTAGTATCATTAGTTGATATTGCGCCAACAATATTATCATTATCAGGAATAAAAATTCCTTGTGATATGACAGGTATCGATCAGAGTAAAGTGTGGTTAGGAGAAAAAGAAGAGATTAGAGAAAGTATAATCTGCGAAAATAGACATGAACCTACTACAATTCATTTGAAAACTTATGTTGATAAAAGATATAAATTAACAGTTTATTATAATAAAACTTATGGTGAATTATTTGATTTACAGAATGATCCTAAAGAATTAAATAATTTATGGGATAATCCCCAGTATAAAGATTTAAAAACAGAGTTATTTATGAAATATATATGGGCAGAGCTTGGAAAAGAGCCTTTGCGTATGCCAAGAATCAAACATGCATAAAAAATGAAACCCTTAAGTGAATTTACTTAAGGGTTTCATTTTTAACTTCTAAAACTTTTTCAAAAGCTATTGAAAAACAATCATATCTGTTATAATATAAATATAACAGATATGATTGTTTTATTATTATAAAATATTTAAAGGAGTGATTATATGTATAAAATATCATTAGCAGGTTCAAGTAGTTTTTTTACTATAGGGATTACTATTTTTATAATAGCAATATTATTTGAAAGGATTTACAGTTATAGGAAGGGAAGTAAAAATTCAAAGAAAGATTTAATTGGAATTATAACTGGAGCAATAGCAGGTGTTGTGGTTATTGGAGCAATTTTTATTATGCCTTTGTTCAATGGAATTGAAATAGAAAAGGATGTTTTAAGTGCTAAGTTTATCTCTGGATTCACTAGTATTCAGGTTACGGACAATGAAATTCTAAATGCAAAAGTAATAGATTGGAATGAAGAAAAAGAGTATCAACCTAACAAAAGGATACTTGGAACAGGAACTGGTAGTTATAAAGAAGGTAAGTTTAAATTGGCTAATGGGGAGTCAGCTCTCGTTTATACAAATTCAACAAAAGTGTTGTTAGTGGAATTAGAAGACAAATACTTATTGCTTGCTCCAGATAATTTTGATGATTTTGTACAGAATTTTGATCAAAATATTTTCGCATTGAATAATTAAATTTCTTTTAGCTGTATTATTTAAAATGCAACATAAATAATTTTTAGGATGGTGATATCTTGTTAAAAATAGAGAACTTAAGTAAGTCATACAATAAGGGGAAAATTCGGGCTGTAGATAATATTAATTTTCATATTAAACCAGGAGAAATTTTTGGTTTTTTAGGACCAAATGGAGCAGGAAAAACAACTACAATTAAAATGATAGTAGGATTGTTAAAACCAGATGAAGGAGCCATTAAAATAAATGGTATCGATAATCAAAAAGAGATAATAAAAGCCAAAAAGCACATTAGCTATGTTCCTGATAATCCAGAAGTTTATGAAAGAATCAAAGGAATAGAATATTTAAACTTTATTGCAACTGTTTATGGAGTAGAAAGTAAATTAAAAGTAGAGAGAATAAATAAATATTTAAAAACCTTTGGACTTAGAGAAGTTATAAATGATCCTATCGGAAGTTATTCCCATGGCATGCAGCAGAAAATTGTTTTGATAGGAGCTTTGTTACATGATCCAGATGTATTTATTCTAGATGAGCCAATGGTAGGGTTAGACCCAAAATCTTCATTTCAATTAAAAGAAATAATGAGGGAACGATGTAATGAGGGGAAAAGTGTTTTCTTTTCAACTCATATTTTAGAAGTCGCAGAGAAAATTTGTGATAGAATCGCCATTATCAATAAAGGAAAGATTATTGCAGTTGGAACTATGAATGAAATAAGAGAAAAAGTAGGAAATAAAGAATCCCTTGAAAATATATTCTTGGAGTTGACTGAAATATGAGAGAATTAATAGGATTAACTAAAGTTCATTTAAATTCAAGTTTTGGATTTTCTGATATGAAATATAAAATATTTAAACAAAAAAAAGATTTATGGAAGCCAATATTATTTGTATTTGTTATCGCCAGTTTAATGCCAGCATATATGTTATTTTTAATTGCTGTCGATAATGTGTATTTTGGATTAAAGATGATTAATCAGACTAATTCCTTAATAACTATAGCTTTTAGTTCTGCGTCAATGGTGATTTTAATATTCAGTTTAGTATATGTAATGTCGGTTTATTATTTTTCGAAGGATATAAATATATTGTTGCCTATGCCATTAAAGCCGAAAAACATAATACTATCAAAATTTATTGGTATGGTTCTTACTCAATATCTTTTCACTTTACCATTCCTGATTCCTATTATAGTAACGTATGGAATAAACGAAGGTAAAGGATTAGTATTCATTATTTTTGCGACGATTTCCTTGCTAGTAGTACCTATTGCACCTTTAGGTATATCTACAATTATAATAATATTAATTATGAAAGTAACTAATATTAAAGGAAAAAAAGACTTAATTAGAACTATTTCTATGTTTATAATGTTAGGAATCATAATAGGTATTCAAATGTTAATTTCTAAAGAGACAAGTAAAATTCCAATGGGGGAAGAACAATTATATTTAGCAGAATTATTAGAAAATAATATGGGTTTAGTAAATACAATTGGAGCTACTTTCCCTTTGAGCATCATAGTAACAAAAGCTTTGATTTTAGATGGGATTTGGAGTTTTATAAATATAATTCTGTATATAGTAATTAGTATTGCTATACTTGGGACAACACTATTTGTTGGGGAAAAAATATATTTAGGAGGAATAATTGGAGGAGAAGAAAGCAGTAGTGGAAACAAAAAATTAACAGCTAATGATTTAGAAGCAAAATTGCAGAAAAAATCTCATCCATTTATTGCAGTTTTTAAATTAGATTTTAAATTATTGTTAAGAACACCTGCATATTTATTTAATTGTGTTAGTACGGTAATAATAATTCCTTTAATTCTAATTATTATGCCAGTAACTACGGATAGTAGTGCAATTGGCGAACTAACAAAATATTATGGGGAATTTTATAGAATTATTGACTTTGCAATAGTTGCTTTTTTCTTGTTACTTGCTACAATAAATCCAACGGCGGCTACTACGTTCTCAAGAGAGGGAAAACATTTTTGGATAAATAGATTGGCACCTGTAAAGCCCATTGACCAAATAAAAGGGAGGATGCTAACAAGTATTTTTATTCAAATATTTGGAATACTATTTGTGCTTATTGGTATTAGTTTCTTTGTACAAATAAAGATGGAAACAATATTTATTTGTATTTTTTTTGGAATCTTAGGAAGTTTACCACTGTATGCTATAGGTATACTAATAGATTTAATTAGACCAGTTCTAAATTGGGATAATCCTCAAAAAGCTGTAAAACAAAATATGAATGTTCTGGTTTTTATGTTAGTTGGTATTGTTTATACAGCAGTTTTAGGAGTTTTAGTAATATTTTTATTAAAGTTATTAAAATCTATTACTTTGATATATTTTATTTTTACAATAATTTTTATTTCAATAACAGTTGTTTTAATAGTAATATTGAACAGTATTTTTGCTGAAAAGTTTGTAGATATTTAAATATAATTTGATATAATTATATTTATAAATGAAAGGAAAAGGTGAAAATAATGGCAATAATTTTTTCTTTAACAGCTGTATTATTTATTATCGTAGGATTGTTAATTTCAAAGTACAAAATGTATTGGCTAATCTCGGGATACAACACTATGTCAAATGAAAAAAAAGAAAAAGTTGATATACAAGGTTTAAGTAGATTTATGGGGAAATTTATGTATTTGTCAGGTGGAATATTGTTCATAGGAGTATTTTTATCATTTTTAGGGATTCCTTTTGCATATGAAATAGCAATATTTTTAATGGCTTTAAATATAGTTGCTCTTTTAATTCTAGCGCAAAAGTTTGATGGAAATAATTATAAGGAAGATGGAAAAATAAAAACAAGAGTTAAAGTTATTATTGGATCAATTATAATTTTTATCTTATTGATTTTTGGTTCCTTATTTTATATTTCACAAGAATCTAAAATTACTTTAGAAAATGATAGAATTAATATTAGTGGGATTTATGGGACAGATATTTATTATAAAGATATCCTAAATATTGAACTAAGTTCGACAAGGCCTAGAATTACTAAAAAAATTAATGGTCTTAATTTGAGGAATAATTACAAAGGTAAATTTGAACTTGAAGACTTAGGAAGAGCTAATTTGTTTATACATTCAGATGATTCATATATATACATTTATTTAGATAATGGGATATATATTATAAACCTTAGTGATATAAATGAAACAACTCAACTGTACAAATTAATTAAAACAAGAATGTAATGTTGGGTAAAGAAATTATATAATGAAGACCGAATAAAATATGGGAATTCTAGATTGAGAATCTAGGGTTCTTTTTTTATTCATGATATAATTAGAATTATTAAGTAAAAACATAAACTTTTAAATATACGTCTTAAATGAAAGGGGATACAGTGAAAAAAAAGAAATTAAAACTTCATTCAAAAATTTTGATAATGAATATTTTAGTTATAACAATATCAATTATAATTGCTCTTTCCTTTTTTATTAGGTTGAAGTTTTCAAGTATTAGAAAAGAAATAGAGGTAAATATCATGAATACGGCTAGAATTGTTGCAAATTCTGATATTATTATTAATTCACTTTCTAATAAATCTCCAGGTGGTAAAGTTCAAATCTATATTGAAACTATACTAAGAGACACAAAGAAAATTGATATTCTTGTGGTTGCAGATATGAGTTCAACTCGTTATGCACACCCCAGTAAAAATAGAATTGGTAAAACCTTTGTTGGTGGTGATGAAGTAAGAGTTATAGAAAACGGAGAGTCTTATATATCTGAAGCAATTGGAACTCTTGGGAGTCAATTGAGAGCTTTTGCTCCTGTATATAATTTAGATGGAATCCAAATTGGTTTTATTATGGCAAGTACACTTACTAAAAGTATTGAAGAAGAAAAAGTAAGAGCTGTAACTGCATTTTTATTAATATCATTTTTCGGTATTTTTATGGGTATCATTAGTGCTACTTTGCTTTCTAAAAATATAAAAAATTCACTTTTGGGATTTGAACCTGAAGTGCTAAGTAAATTGTATTTGCAAAAGACAGAAGTACTTGATGCTATGGAAGAAGGTATAATAGCAATAGATAAAAACTTTGTAATAACTCATTGCAACAAAAAAGCCATAGATATTTTAAAAATAAAAGATTATCCTATCATTGGTTTGAATATTACTGAAGTTGTTCCTTTTACTAAGCTTACTAATGTTCTTTCTTCAGGCACTTATGAATATAATAAAGAACTGCATATTGGTAATAGCACAATTATGGCTAATAGAATTCCAATCAAAGAAGGGAAGAAGGTTATGGGTGCTGTTGCTATCTTTAGAGATAAAACTGAGGTAACAGAGTTAGCAGAAGAAATTACAGGTGTAAAACAGATTGTTGAAGCTTTAAGAGCAAACACTCATGAATTTATGAATAAGCTTCATGTAATACTTGGGCTAATACAAATGAACAAGATTACTGATGCCAAAAAGTATATAGTAAGCCAAACAAAGCAACAACAATTAATAATAAACAAAGTAATAAAAAATATTGAAGATCCTACTATAGGAGCACTGATTTTAGGAAAAATAAGTAAAGCTAAAGAATCTGGTATAATCCTATCATTAGATATGGATAGTAATTTATCTAAAAACATAGGTAGAATCTCAAATAATTCGATTATCACTATTTTAGGTAATTTAATTGATAATTCCATAGATGCTATTAATCAAAATGAAGATTTTGATAAAAGAATAGATTTATTGATAAAAGAAGAAAAAAAACAAATTAAAATATTAATTAAAGACACTGGAGTAGGTGTTGAAGAAAAAAATTTTTCGAAGATCTTTACTACTGGGTTTTCTAGTAAAGGAGAATCAAGAGGCCGCGGGTTAAATCTTATCAAAGAAATTGTTGAGAATTTAGATGGAAGTATTAAAGTAGAATCTAAAATTAATAAAGGTACAAAATTCACAATTATACTCGTAAAGGAGAGAACAAATGGTTAAAGTTTTAATTGTTGAGGATGATCCAATGGTAGCGCAAATAAATAAAAACTATGTTGAGAGTATAGAAGAATTCAAAGTAGTTGACATAGTTTTTGATGGAGAAACTGCTCTAAGAAAAATACAACATACAAAAATTGATTTATTAATACTTGATGTTTATATGCCGAAATTAGATGGATTGTCTTTGTTGAAAAAACTACGTAATGAGGGTAATATGGTAGATGTTATCATGGTAACAGCTGCGCAGGATACAGAAAAACTGAAAGAGCTACTTAATTTAGGCGCAATTGACTACTTGATAAAACCTTTCGAATATGAAAGATTTAAAGATGCTCTTGAACGATTTCTTTTAAAATATGAATTAATACAAATGAAAAACAAAATTAATCAAGAGGATATTGATAGAATTACTAAAATTAATACTTCAAATGTTTATAATGAACTACCTAAAGGTTTAAATAGGCGAACTTTGAAAAGAATTCGTGACTTTTTAAAAGAAAATAGCTCAAAATATTATACTGCTGAGGAAGTATCTACAGCTATAAATTTGAGTAGAGTAACCTTGAGAAAATATTTAGAATATATGGAATCTATAGGTCAATTAAAATGTAAAAATGATTATGGAACAAGAGGAAGACCTTCAAACAAATATAAGTATATATAAAGATTTAATTTCAATTTAAGTAAACGTTAACACTTTAACAATAATAACTATATTTAGCTTAACATTTAGAATTCTTTCTAAATGTATTTTTTTTGTCCAATTTTTTTTATTATTTAATTAAGAGATTTGTATATTACAAAAACAGTAATCAACAGGAGGAATGATTATGGATTATAACAACCAAAGTTTAAGAATGCATGAAGATAATAAAGGTAAAATTGAAGTTATTTCAAAAGTTAAAATTACAAGTAGAGAAGATTTAAGCACAGCATACACACCTGGTGTAGCTGAACCTTGTAGGAAAATTCATGAAAACTCTGATGAAGTTTATAAATACACTTCTAAAGGAAACATAATAGCAGTAGTATCTGATGGAACTGCAGTTCTTGGTTTAGGTGATATTGGACCTGAAGCTTCAATCCCTGTTATGGAAGGTAAAGCAATATTATTTAAAGAATTTGCAGGTGTTGATGCATTTCCAATATGTTTAAGAACTAAAGATGTAGAAGAAATTGTAAATACCGTTAAACTTTTAGAACCAGTTTTTGGCGGTATTAACTTAGAGGATATATCTGCTCCTAGATGTTTTGAAATCGAAAAAAGATTAAAAGAAGAACTAAATATTCCAGTTTTTCATGATGATCAACATGGAACTGCTATTGTTGTTCTTGCTGGACTCATTAATTCTCTAAAATTAGTAAATAAAAGCTTAGAAGAAGCCAAAATTGTTATAAATGGTGCTGGTTCAGCTGGTATTTCAATATGTAAGCTATTGCTTTTAGCAGGTTCAAAAAATATTATAATGTGTGATAGAGCTGGTATTTTAGTTACAGGTTCTGAATGGATGAACAGTGCTCAAGAAGAAATTGCTAGAATGACTAACCACTCAAAATTAGATGGAGATTTAAGTCTTGCAATAAATGGAGCAGATGTATTTATTGGTGTATCTGGACCAAATGCGTTGGATTCAAATATGGTTTCGACAATGAATAAAGACGCTATAATTTTTGCTATGGCTAATCCAACACCTGAAATTATGCCCCAAGATGCAAAAAAAGGTGGAGCTAGAATTGTTGCTACTGGTAGATCAGATTTTCCTAATCAAATAAATAATGTTTTAGTCTTCCCAGGCATATTTAAAGGAGCACTTTCTGTGAGAGCTTCTGATATTACAGAAGAAATGAAATTAGCAGCAGCTAACGCAATTGCAAAAATGGTAACAGTTGAAGAATTAAGTGATGAATACATTATTCCAAGTGCTTTAGATAAAAGAGTTGCAGAAAAAGTTGCTTCTGAAGTTGCTAAAGTTGCTAAAGAACAAGGCATAGCTAAAATTTAATTTTAATATAAAGATAAACAACTTCAACTATAAATTCATACAAGTCCATAACTCATTGATACCTGAGATTTTGGACATGTATAAATTAAGTTTCAGTAATGTTTATCAATAAAAGGAGGAATTATAATGTCTGAATCAAAAGGTTACAAAATCATGGGATTACCTTTTCCTGCATTTGCAATTATTTCTATTGTGGTTTTATTAGCTACTTACTTAGGTGTTTTACCTAAAGGTATGATTGGAGCATTTGCTCTAATGATGGTTATCGGTGCTATATTTAATGAAATCGGTAACAAAACTCCATTTGTAAATACTTTTCTTGGTGGAGGACCAATAGTTATTATCTTTGCTTCAGCGGCTTTAGTTACTTTTAAAGTTTTGCCAGAAGCTTCAATTGAAAACACTATAACATTTATGAAAAGTGGAGGATTTTTAAATTTTTATATAGCAGCTTTGATAACAGGAAGTATCCTAGGAATGAGCCGTAAGATATTAATAAAAGCTTCTGTTAGATATCTTCCTGCAATAATTTGTGCTGTAGCAGTAGCTCTAGGCCTTGTTGGTTTAGTTGGAGCATTTATAGGATATGGTGCCAAAGAGGCAATTTTCTATATAGGTATACCTATAGTAGGCGGCGGTATGGGTGCTGGAGCAGTTCCATTATCTAAAATTTTCGGAGAAGCGCTAAATACAGATCCAACTCAAATGTTATCCGTTATGGTTCCGGCAGTTGCCCTTGGTAATTCTATGGCAATAGTAGCTGGAGGTTTATTAAACAAACTTGGAAAAGTCAAACCAGCTCTTACTGGTAACGGCAAATTAATGGTTGTTGAAGGTAACTCAATTGTTGAAGAAAAAGAAGATGCAACAATAAAGTTGAAGATGTTAGGTGTTGGATTATTAATGTCGGTTACTTTCTATACTTTTGGAAGCATTTTGAATAAATTTATACCTTCTATTCACACTTATGCTTGTATGATAATAACTGTAGCAATTATCAAAATGGTTGGAGCTATCCCAAGAAAATATGAACTTGCAGCAAAACAATGGTTTGAATTTGTTATGACAAATTTAACAGCCGCTTTATTAGTAGGGATAGGCATAGCTTATACAAATCTTGCTCAAGTTGCTGATGCATTTACATGGCAATATCTTGTACTAGTATTTGTAGTAATACTTGGTACAATTATAGGTGGTGGAATTGGTGGAAAATTAGTTGGTTTTTATCCGATTGAATCTTCAATAACAGCTGGTTTATGTATGGCTAACATGGGTGGAACTGGTGATGTTGCAGTATTATCTGCTTCTGATAGAATGGAACTAATGCCATTTGCACAGATTTCATCTCGAATAGGGGGAGCATTTATACTAATACTTGCTAGTACTTTGCTTAGATTGTTCTTGTAAGTTAATAATTTAATAAATTCCAAAAATAAGTGGATCTGGATTGATCCACTTATTTTTAATATCTACGTCTATTAATTAGATGTAACCTTTTGAATACTTTTTAGTGCTGAAACAAGTGCATTTACACAATCTTCAATATCACTGTCACTGGACATATTATTTCCAATCTCAATAAGTGTTGAATTCTTAGATAGATCTTGATTGAAATAAGATACTCCAGTTTCATAAAAGAATACTTCTGATTCAACTCTGTTTGAAGTTTTGATATTTTCTAATAGACTGTCAATAAATTTTTTGTTTGCTTCATAATGTGGGCTTTTTTTAGCAAGTACAAATAGTATTTTTCTTGTATCAGAGTTGGTCTTTTCTGTTACATCTCGATGTACGTCTAATAAAATAGTATTCGAATATTCTTTCACATTTTTTGTTATTAAATCACGTGTAGCTTGGTATGATTTTATATATTCTATAGGTGGGTCACACTTTATAAAATGGCTATTAAGACCTTCTTTAACAAGTTTATCATTGAGTAAAGCACCTACATCAGTTACTTTCATTCCGGATGGATAATCCTCATCAGCGTGGCTATTATAAATTACTATGTCAGAGGAGATAGGGGTTATTGAAGTTGAGTTGTCTGTTTGTGATGATTTTACATTAGATGTAGTTGTGCCATTTGATGATTGGATATCTGTACTTTTAGAAGCTTCCACTGGTGTTTCAGATTGTGATGCTGTATCTTTAACATTATTTTTAGCTGAGCTTACATTGGAAGTGTTTAGGGCAACCCCTATGACACTGATAAAAATAACTAGGATAGTTCCTAATAATATACTTTTAAGATTTAACTTTTTATATTTTGAGATCATAATAATCCTCCTTTTAATTTCAGAACTATTAAAAACCATTGAAGTAGTCCCCGTTAGTCGTTTGGAGATACCGTTTAACTTAGCTAATTCCAATACTCTTATAATTGAATTTCCATATTGTACATTTTCTCCTTCATCTAAGTAAGAAATAACTTTACCATCACAGGATATTTCACAATCTTGTTTCATTTTATGAAAGCCATAGAGCAAGATTGGATTAAACCAGTAAATTATCGATAACAAAGTTATAACCCAATTAATAAGAATGTCTTTGTTTTTCAAATGAGTTAATTCATGCATAATAATATACTTAAATTCTTCATCACCAATATTTATTGCTACACTAGATGGGATTAATATCTTTGGTTTAATAAACCCACATAAAGAAGGACTACCTATTTTCTCTGAATATGATAATTCTACTTTTTTTCTTATATTCATTGTTTCCATACAACTATGTAGAATTTCTTTATGTGAGCAGTTAATATTTTTTATAGAAGATCTAATAATTTTTCTAAGTTTTTTACATGATGCAATAAATATAACTATTAATAACACAACTCCAAATAACCAGACAAAACAAAAAGAATTTTCAAAACTAACTTTGGTTTTCAATGGTATGTTGATAGTATTATTAATTATATTTTTATTTGAAGATTGAAAATCACTTATTGAAATTGAATCTTCTAAGTCTGTATTTTCAATTTGTATTGAAGTATAAATTTGTTTTTTTTGAGTATTCTCATTTGTACTACTCTGTACATAGAAATTTTCATATACATTAGAAATATTAAAAGGGGTTTGTGGTCCAAAAGGAAGAATTAATTTTATGATTAATATTAGCCATATATAGTAGTGGAAGGATGAATTCAAACTATTTTTAAATAACGTTTTTAGAATTAATATCATTAGTACAATTACACTGCCAATTATAGATGAAAGTACAATCATCTCAAAAATATCCATACTTATCAACCTTTCGTTTTATTTGCTTGGTTTAGTATGTTTTTTAACTCATCTATATCTGATTCAGATATTTCTTTTGATTCAACAAAGTTTAAGAGCATAGATTTAATAGAACCATTAAATACTCTATTAATAAAAGATTGGCTTTCTGATTTTATATAATCCTTTTCTGATACTAAAGGAAAATATAAATATTCATTACCTAATTTTTTAAACCCGATTGCATTTTTATTTAATAATCTGTTTATTAGACTTTTAACTGTAGCTGGTTTCCAGTGGGTTTTATTCTTTAGTTTATGGATAATATTGGATGAAGTGATTTCAGAATGACTCCATATTATTTTCATAACTTCCCATTCAGAATTTGATATTTTGGGAATTTTACACATTTTCATTTCATCTCCTTTATGATTACAATTGTAATTTCTAATTTAAGTTTACAACCGTAATTTGGAAAAGTCAATATAAAAATGTAAAATCATAACAAATATTTTTAAAGTACAGCCATTTATAATATAATAGAAATGGAAAGTCAAAAATAAAAACTGAGTAATGTTCTAGTTTTAAGTTGATTTGAAGACTTGGCAAGTGGAAATATATTCTTATAAATTGAGAGGGAGTATAAAATGAGTATTGAAATTAATAATTTAAAAGAAGAACTTAAAAAATATATAGATCTAGAGAAAGCTGAGTTTTTTCCTAGGTTTTTTAAAGTTGGACCGGGCGAATATGGGGAAGGGGATGTATTTATTGGTGTCACTGTACCAAATCAAAGAAAAGTGGCAAGAAAGTTTAAAAATCTTTCCCTACAGGATATAGAAAGTTTATTAAATGAAGATTTTCATGAATACAGGTTGACAGCACTTTTAATTCTAGTGCACCAATTTGAAAAGAGTAAAGAAGATAATAAAAGAGCCCTTGTAGATTTTTATATAGAAAATGCAGATAGAGTGAACAATTGGGATTTGGTAGATTCTACAGCTCATAAGATATTAGGTCCATATTTAGATAATAAAGATAGAGAAATTTTATATAAACTAGCAAAAGAGGATCATTTATGGAAACAAAGGATTGCCATAATGTCAACTTTTTACTTCATCAAGAATGAAGATTATAAAGATGCATTAGCAATAGCAGAAATTTTACTAAAACATAAGCATGATTTAATTCATAAAGCAGTAGGTTGGATGTTACGTGAAATTGGGAAGAGAGATAAAGAAGTTGAAGTAGAATTTTTAAATAAGCACTATAAACAAATGCCAAGGACAATGCTCAGATATGCTATTGAGAAGTTCCCAAATGAAGAAAGACAGAATTACTTAAAGGGTAGAGTATAATGATAAAAGAAATAGAATTAAAATAAATAATTATGAATTAAAATAAATAATTATGAATTATTATTGACGTATTAAAAATTATAGTTTATAATTTTTAATAACTTAAAATTGTTAAGTCTTTGATTGGAAGAGTACTTTTGGGATTTGTTTCAGCGAGTCGGCGGTTGGTGAGAGGTCCGATAACATTGAACAATAAGGAATGGATCCATGAGACGTTAGGTGAAATAGTATTTAGAATCCATTGTGAAACTTAATTTATAGTTGAACTGGAATATTTATAACTATAGTAGCTGAGACCGTGACCTCACGTTATAGAGGTAGGATATCGAGTGAAAATACTCCGTATCTGATAAAGATAATTATGTTTTGGTGGTATAACGAAATAATGGCATTTCGTCCTAAATGGATGAGGTGTATTTTTTTATACATTTTTCTAAGATCAATACATTATTAAAATTGGGTGGTACCGCGAAGACCTTCTCGTCCCATATAGTGGATGAGTGGGTCTTTTTTGTATATAAAAGGAGGATAACTATGGGGCAACTAAAAAAGATACTAATACCGTATACAAAGAAAATTGAAGGGGACATTGAAACACCAATTACATTGTTTCAAAAATTAGTGGGTAATGAAAAAGGTTTTTTACTTGAAACTAAGGATGTTAAGCAAGGTAGATATTCTTTTATTGGGAGAAAACCTTATGGCTCAATTTTGAGTTATGGGAATAGGGTTGAAATTTTTGATGGGGAAAAACGAAGTGTTAAAGATGGAAGTGTTTTAGATAAGATTAGAAATTACTTTAGTCAGTTTAAAGTTAAGAATACTTCCGGAATTCCTATGATTGGTGGAGCAGTAGGTACTATAGCTTATGATGTAATTAGGCAATATGAAAAGTTAGAAGAGGTAAATGTTGATAGACTAAAAACCCCCGATGCTGAGCTAATGCTAGTTGATGAATTTGTTGTTTATGATCATTTTTATAGTGAAATCCAGATAGTTGTACTAAAAGAAGATAATGAATTTGGAAAAAAGGAAGCAGAAATAGCAATTGAAAGCATTGAAAAGAAAATACATAATACAGGTTTTGAAGCTATAAAACAAACTGTTGGAAAATGTGAAAATAAGAATTATGCTAAAAGCAATACATCCAAAGAACAGTTTATGGATATGGTAAAGAAAGCAAAGAATTATATTTATGAAGGTGATATATTTCAAGTGGTTTTATCACAAAGGTGGAGTATTGACACAGAGGAAAATCCATTCATCATCTATCGAAGGCTAAGAAGATTAAATCCCTCCCCATACTTATACTACTTCAATTTTGGGGATTATCAAATTGTGGGAAGCTCGCCAGAGATGTTGGTTGAATTGAAAAAGAGCAAAGTGTTGACTTGTCCAATTGCTGGCACAAGAAAAAGAGGAGTAAATCCAGAAGAAGATAGAATTCTTGCTGAAGATTTAGCTTCAGACGAAAAAGAAATTGCAGAGCACACAATGCTTGTTGACCTTGCTAGAAATGACATGGGTCGAATTGCAAAGATTGGCACTGTTGAAGTAGAAGAATTTATGAAAGTTAAGAATTTTTCACATGTGATGCATCTTGTTTCATTAGTTGGTGGAGAATTATCTCCTGGATATGATCAATTTAATTTACTATCTAGTTTTTTACCAGCAGGTACACTATCGGGAGCACCAAAAATAAGAGCTATGGAAATAATAGATGAACTTGAAAAGGAAAAAAGAGGTTTCTATGGTGGCTCAATTGGCTATTTTGGAATGGATGGAAATATGGATATGTGTATTACAATTAGAACAATGCTTATTAAAGGCGGAACAGCTTACTTACAAGCAGGAGCAGGAATAGTTGCGGATTCAAATCCAGAATTAGAATATGAAGAAACAAGAAACAAAATAAATGCTTTAGTAAAAGTTGTTGGGAGGTTAGAAGGATGATATTACTAATTGATAATTATGATTCATTTACTTATAACTTATATCAATATTTAAGTGAATTTGAAAAAGTAAAAGTCTTTAGAAATGATTGTATTAGCTTGGAGGATATTGAGGCGTTAAAACCTGATAAAATAGTTCTTTCTCCTGGACCTAAAACTCCATTAGAAGCGGGTATTTGTATTGATGTGGTTAAGAGATTCTATAAGCATATCCCTATTTTAGGAATATGCTTAGGTCATCAATGTATTGGTCATGCATTTGGAGGGGATATTGTTCAAGCAAAAAAAATATGCCATGGGAAAGTGGACAGTGTAACACATGACAATAGTTTAGTATTTAAAGGGTTAAGTAATCCCTTTACTGGAGCTAGATACCATTCTTTGGCAATAAAAAGAGGAAATTTACCTAAGGAATTGAAAATTATTGCGGAAGTTCAGGATGGAGAAATTATGGCAGTTAAACATGAAAAATATCCATTGATAGGACTTCAGTTTCATCCTGAATCGGTATTAACAACAGAAGGTATGAAAATAATTCAAAATTTTATAAAAATATGAGGTGATGAAATGTTTAAAGAAGCATTAGATAAAGTAGTAGAAAAAAAGAATCTTACTGTTAAAGAGATGATGATGTCTTTTGAAGAAATTATGGAAGGCAAGGTTGAAGAATGTTTAGTAGCAAGTTTTTTAACAGCTTTAAAGTTAAAGGGGGAGACTATAGATGAAATAACTGGTGGAGCTATGGCTATGATAAATAAGGCAGAGAAGCTTCAATTATTGGAGACTAATACATTAGACACATGTGGTACAGGTGGTGATAAGAGAGGAACATACAATATTTCAACAGCTTCAGCTTTTATATGTGCTGCTGCTGGAATTCCGGTAGTGAAACATGGTAATAGATCTGTTTCCAGTAAAAGTGGGAGTGCAGATGTTCTTGAGGAATTAGGGGTTAATATCATGTTAAAACCTGAAGAAGTGAAAACTTCTATTGAAGAAACAAGTATTGGATTCTTATTTGCTCCGACATTCCATAAGGCAATGAAATATGCTGGACCTGTGAGAAAAAAACTTGGTTTTAAAACAGTGTTTAATATTCTAGGACCATTAACCAACCCTGCAAGAGCCAGATATCAAGTCTTAGGTGTGTTTCATGAGGATTTGACAGAAGTGATGGCAGAAGTTTTAGGTAAATTAGGGGTTCAAAGAGCTATGGTTGTTCATGGGAAAGATGGACTTGATGAAATCTCCATAACCTGTGACACAAAAGTAACTGAGCTTAAAGATGGAAAAATAAAATCCTATTATATAAGACCTGAAGATTTTGGCATTGAAAGAAGTTCTTTAGATAATATTAAAGGCGGAGATTCAAAAGTAAATGCAGAAATAATAAGAAATGTTCTTAGAGGTAAAAAAGGTGCAAAAAGAGATGTGCTTCTTTTGAATTCAGGTGCAGGGCTATATGTTGTTGGGAAGGTGGATTCAGTAAAAGCAGGTGTTCAGTTGGCTAGTGAAATTATAGATAGTGGAATGGCTTATGAAAAGTTATTGGAGTATGCATCTTATACAAAGGAGTTTTAAAATGATATTAGATGAGATAGTTAGAAGAAAAAGAGAAGATTTATTAAAAAAGGATTTTAAATCTATCAATGAATATAAAGAAATAGTTTCATCTCTTTCTAAACCAATTAGTTTTTACAAAGCTATGAAAAAAGATGGACTTTCAATCATTGGGGAGGTAAAAAAAGCTTCTCCTTCAAGAGGAGTAATAAGAGAGAACTTTTATCCTATGGAAATTGCAAAAGAATATGAGCATGCAGTGGATGCAATGTCTATTCTAACTGAAGAAAATTATTTTTTAGGCAAATTATCTTATATTAATGAAATCTCCAAAACCTGTGCACTACCTATATTAAGAAAGGACTTCATTATTAATGAGAGAGAAATATATGAAGGAAGAATTTCGGGGGCAAGTGCAATTCTACTAATTGTAGCTATATTAAGCCAGAGTGAATTAAAATACTTTATCAAACTCACTAAAGAATTAAATATGGATCCTTTAGTTGAGGCTCATGATAAAGAAGAAGTTGAAAGAGCTCTTAAAGCTGGAGCAGATATAATTGGAATAAATAATCGAAACTTAATAGATTTCTCAGAAGATTTAAACACAACTTTGAGATTGAGAAAGTTTATACCAGAGGATAAAGTTATTATAAGCGAAAGTGCAATTAGAGAAAGAGAGCATATAGAAATTTTAAATAAAGCAAAAATTAATGGAATCTTAGTGGGAGAGAGTTTTATGAGAAGTGACAATATTAAAGAAAAAGCAGAGAGTTTCAAAAATGCTTTTAAGGGGTAGCTATGGAGATAAAAATTTGTGGGCTTAAGCGTGTTAAAGACACGGAAATTATAAATGAATATTCTAGTGATATAAACTATATTGGCTTAGTTTTTGCAAAGAGTAAAAGAAAAGTTGATAAGTATATGGCAAAAGAAATAATCAAAAACTTAGATTCAAAAATTAAGACAGTAGGTGTTTTTGTTGATACCACTGCAGAAGAAATAAATAGTATAGTGGAATTTTCTGGTTTAGACATAGTTCAAATGCATGGAAGTGAATCTATAAAGGAATGTGAAAAAATTAATGTTCCAGTATGGAAGGCTTTTAAAGTAAAAGAAGAAAAAGACTTAGATTTAATCAAAGATTATAAAAACCTAGATGGAATTTTATTAGATGGAAAAGACCCTGGTTCCGGCGGAAGTTTTAATTGGCATTGGGCAAAGTATTTATCAAAAGAATATAAAATTATTCTAGCTGGAGGATTAAATTCTGAAAATGTTCAAAGGGGAATTGAAATTATAAAACCTTTTACTGTTGATGTTAGTTCAGGAGTAGAATTAGATGGATTTAAAAATAAAGAAAAGATTAGAGAATTTATAAGGAAGGTGAAAGAATATGAAACTAGATAGAAAATTTGGTGAATTTGGGGGACAATACGTTCCTGAAACCTTAATGAACGCGCTAATAGAACTTGAAGAGAATTATAAGAAATATATAGAGGATAAAGAATTTTTAGATGAGTATAATTATTACTTAAAACAGTATGTGGGCAGACCCTCTCCACTATATTATGCAGAAAAATTTAGTGAAGAATTAGGTGGCGCTAAGATTTATTTGAAAAGAGAAGATTTAAATCATACAGGTGCTCACAAAATCAACAATGTTATAGGGCAGATTTTACTTGCAAAAAGAATGGGTAAGAAAAAGATTATAGCGGAAACTGGTGCTGGACAACACGGTGTTGCAACTGCAACTGGAGCTGCCTTATTTGGTATGGAATGTACTGTATTTATGGGAGAAGAAGATATTGAAAGACAAAAGCTAAATGTATTCAGAATGAATCTTTTAGGCGCAAAAGTTCAACCAGTTTCATCAGGAACAGGTACTTTAAAGGATGCTACTAATGAAGCTATAAGACATTGGGTTAGTGCAGTAGAAGATACTTTTTATATTATTGGATCTGTAGTAGGGGCACACCCTTATCCAACTATGGTTAGAGATTTCCAGAAAATCATAGGAATAGAAACTAAAGAACAGATATTAGAAGCAGAAGGAAGATTGCCTCATAAAATTATTGCATGTATAGGTGGAGGAAGTAATGCTATGGGAATATTCCACCCATTTGTAGATGATAAAAAGGTGGAATTAATTGGAGTTGAAGCTGCTGGAAAGGGAATTGAAACAGGCGAACATGGAGCTGCAATTGCAGGAGGTAAAGTAGGAGTATTACATGGTATGAAGACAATGCTACTTTCAGATAATGATGGTCAAATAATACCTGCCTACTCAATATCGGCAGGACTAGATTATCCAGGTATAGGACCTGAACATGCATATTTAAATTCAATTAAAAGAGTAGATTATGTAGATATCAAAGATGGAGAGGCAGTCGAAGCATTTCAAAGATTATCAAAAACTGAAGGTATTATTCCTGCTTTAGAAAGCGCTCATGCAATTGCTTATGCGATGAAATTAGCTCCAACACTAGATAAAGATGAAATTGTAGTGGTTAATTTGTCCGGTAGGGGAGATAAGGACGTTCAAACTATATCAAATATTTTGTAGATCATTTAAAGTGAGGGGTAGATTATGAATAGAATAGAGAAGAAATTTTTAGAATTGAAAAAAGAGAATAAAAAAGCACTTATAACATATATTACAGCGGGTACACCTACAATGGAGAACACTGAAAAACTTATTTATACTCATGAGCAAGCAGGGGCTTCAATAGTTGAAATTGGTATTCCTTTTTCAGATGCATTAGCTGACGGACCTACCATCCAAAAAGCAGCTCTTGATTCTCTTCAGAATGGAACAACAATAAAAAGCATATTTGAATGTGTGGAAAAGGTCAGAGAAAACACTGATATGCCCTTAGTATTTATGGCTTACTATAACAGTATATTAACTTACGGAGTTAATAAATTTATAAATAAATGTATAAATGTAGGCATTGATGGATTAATAATACCTGATTTACCATTAGAGGAGCAGGAAGAAGTAGAAGGATTGTTAGAAAGGGATAAACTTATCCTAATCCAATTAGTAGCACCAACTTCCAAGGATAGACTTAAAAAAATCACAGAAAATAAAAAAGGCTTTATCTATTGCGTATCTTCATTAGGTGTTACTGGAATGAATGATAGTTTTTATAAAGAAATTGACGAATATTTAAACACAGTAAAAGAAGTAACAGATTTACCTATAGCCGTAGGATTTGGAATAAAAACAAAAGAGGATGTCCAAAGAATGAAACCTTTTGTGGATGGAGTAATAGTAGGCTCTGCAATTGTGAAACTAGTTCATGAATCAAATTGTAATTATGATATTGTAATGGATTATATTAGGGAATTGAATAATGGACTTGAATAAAAAAACTTAAACCTTGTAACTTATAACTTACACCCCAAAAAACTTTCCCCTTAATGGGGAAAGTTTTTTACTTAAGTGCTTCTCTATCTCTATCACCAGTTCTAATCCTAATAACAGTATCAATATTATAAACAAATATCTTACCGTCACCAATAGCACCGGTATTTAATATTTTTTCAGCAGTTTCTATAACTGTTTCTACAGGAACTTCACAAGCAACTATTTCAACCTTAACTTTAGGAAGTAAATTCATTTCATAAGGAACACCTCTATAATATTCAGTTACCCCTTTTTGAGTTCCACAACCCAGTACTTGTGTCATTGTCATTCCTGTTACACCTATTTGATTAAGTGCTTCTTTTAATTCTTCAAATTTACTGTTTCTTGTAATTATTTCGATTTTAGTCATCTTATCACTCATTAATAATCCCTCCAATTCTATAGATCAATATAAGCTGAGATTCCGTGTTCCATAGCATCTAATCCACGAGATTCTTCGTGTTTTTCAACTCTTAAACCATAGGTCTTTTTAATAACAGTAAAGGTTATATAAGAAAGAGTTAGAACAGTAATAGCAACAATTAATACTCCAAGTGTTTGAATACCTAATAATTTTAATCCACCACCATAGAACAATCCACCATCTGTTGCAAATAAACCTATAGCAAAAGTTCCTAAAGTACCACATACACCGTGAACAGATATAGCACCAACTGGATCATCAATCATTAGTTTTGTATCTATGTATTCAACTGAGAATATCATTAGTATACCCGCTACAATACCAATAATTATTGCACCAAAATATGAAATCATGGAAGCACCTGCAGTAACACCTACAAGACCAGCTAGTGCGCCGTTTAAAGTAAGACCAGCATCAGGTTTCTTATATCTAATTGTACTGAAAATCATTGATGACATAGTAGCAGCAGAACCACCTAGTAATGTTGTAATAGCTGCATGAGCTGTTAACGGTGAAGTAATATCTAAAGTACTTCCTGGATTAAATCCAAACCAACCAAACCAAAGAATCAAAACGCCAAGAGCACCTAAAGGGATGTTATGACCTGGAATAGCTTTAGCTTGTCCATTCTTATACTTTCCATCTCTTGCGCCAACTAATTTAGCTCCAACTAACGCTGCAAATCCACCTACAGCATGCACAGCAGTACCACCAGCAAAATCTCTAAAACCAAGTACACTTAAAAAACCACCGCCCCAAATCCAATGTCCCACTAAAGGATAGATGAATGTTGTGGCAATAATACAAAATGCTATATAAGATAAAAATTTTGTTCTCTCCGCCATTGCACCAGATACTATAGTTGCACAAGTTGCAGCAAAAATAGCTTGAAAGAAGAAGAAAACCTCAAATGATATACCCGCTACAGTTTCTGGAGTATTAAAAAGAATAAATTGATTAGTTCCAAAGATACCCAAAAAATTCTTTCCATACATAATACCATATCCTAAAATAAAAAAACCAAGAACTCCAATTGAAACTGTTACAAAGTTTTTCATAATGATATTTACTGCATTTTTTGATTGAGTAAATCCTACTTCAACCATTGCAAAACCAGCATGCATCAAAAACACAAAAATTGCTGCCACTAAAACCCACATTGAATTAATTACTAAGTTTATTTCCATGATTATTCCCTCCTTATTATTAAAGTAATAAAAAAATTTTTTTAAATTAACAATGTAATAAAAAATACGTAAATTAATTAATAGATAGATAATAAAAGTATGATAATTATTATATTATCAAAATACACGTTTGTCAATTAATAAAATGAAATAAATAATTAAGCAAAACAAATAAATTATTAATAAAAATGTTATTTTGTTGATATATTGAAAATAACATAATTCTTATAAATAATAATATTTTTATTAATGTGTTATTATTTAAGTGTAAAAGTATAAATTTGGGAGAGTGTGATATGAAAGAAACAACATCAATATATAAAAACAGAAGCGAAAAATTCGCAAATTTAAATAGAAGACAGAAACAAACAAGTAATTTTTATAGTATTTTACGATTATTAATATTTTGTTCAGGGGCAGGATTTCTCATTTATTTTCTCAAATACAATAATTATCTTTTAGCTTTTGTAATTTTTATTATTACTGTATTATGTTTTATACTTGTAGCTAAAAAACATGGAGAATTAATGATTAGAAGAAAGATTTGTAATAACATAATAGATATAAATAAAAAATCTTTAGAGAGAACAAAAGGAGAATGGAAAAGTTTTAAGGACACAGGGAAAGAATACATTGATTCAAATCATGATTTTTCTTATGATTTAGATGTTTTTGGAAATAATTCATTATTTCAATACATTAATACAGCTAGAACATACTTTGGTAGAAATGCTTTAAAAAATTCATTGTCAAACTTTCCAAATAGTAAAGAATTAATATCAAAAAGGCAAGTGGCAATTAAAGAATTAGCTAAAAATCTTTGGTGGAGACAAAAATTAGAAGCTTATGCACTTTGTAGTGAAAATCTTAAAAAACCTGAAAAATTAATTCAATGGAGTAAAGACAAAGTAGTATTTTATGAGAATAATTCTTTGAAAATAATTATAAATATTTTGCCAATTTTCACAGTTTCAGCAGGAGTAATGCACTTTATGTTTGGTATAATTCCTTATACTATACCTGCTATATTATTTGTTATTCAAATTCTTATTACGGGATTTAGATATGGAGAGAGAGCTAAATATTTAAGCTCAATTTACGAGTATAAAAAAGATATAGAAACATATTTTACAATGATTAAACATGTTGATAAAAAAAAGTTTCAAAGTGAGTATTTAATGGAGTTAAAAGGGAAACTAGTGGATTTAAATGGTCAAAATAGTTATACTTCTATGAATGAGTTCTCAAAAATTGTTAGATCTATATCTGATAGAAGGAATATGTTTTATATTATTAAAGATTTATTATTTTTATGGGATTATAGAGTATGTTTTTCTTTTAACAAGTGGAAAAAAGAATCAGGAGAGAACTTAGGTTCTTGGTTGGAGATTTTAGGGGAATTTGAAGCATTATCAAGTTTAGCAATTTTAAATTTTGATAATCCTAAATGGGTAACACCAGAATTTACAGAAAAGAAAAGAATTATTGCTAAGAATTCTGCACATCCACTGATAACTGGGAAAAGGATAAGTAATCCTATAAATATTGATGAAAAATCTCCAATTTCTTTGATTACAGGTTCAAATATGGCTGGAAAAAGTACTTATTTAAGAACAGTAGGGATAAACCTTGCTTTAGCTTACACAGGTGCTGCAGTTTGCGCATCTACTTTTCAATGCCCAATATTACATATTTATACTTGTATGAGAGTAAATGATGATATTGACAAAAGAATATCATCTTTCTATGGAGAGATAATCAGGATTAAAAAAATAACTGAGGCTATAGAACAAAAGGAAGAGGTTTTCTTTTTACTTGATGAAATCTTTAAAGGAACCAATTCAATTGATAGACACACGGGCGCAAAGATTTTAATAAATAAATTAAGATCTTACGGTGGCATTGGGTTAGTATCAACTCATGATTTAGAACTTTCTTCTTTAGAGGATGAGTCAATGGGAAAAATTAAAAACTACCATTTTGAGGAATATTATAAGAATAATGAAATATTTTTCGATTATAAACTTAAAACAGGAGTTTCAAAGACAAGGAATGCTATGTACCTTATGAAAATGGCAGGTATTGAGATATAGTATTATAAATTTTGTGATTTATTCAATATTGAAAAAAGTATAAAACAAGTTCACATTTTATTTGAATTGATAAATAAAGATACCGTAAAATTCATTTTAACTGAATAATACGGTATTTTTAGAAATTATTTGGTTTTCTAATTATTGGGCTTTATATGAAATTGAGTGAATACGGTTTATATTGACCAACTCATAATGAATTCTACTTTATCAGTATCTTCATTTATTTGTTCACTTTCAATAAGAAAACCTGATTTTTTATAAAATCCTACTGATTTTTCATTTTCTTTATATACTGCTAAATTTAATTTGCTATATATATTTTTCGCAAAGTTTATTAATGTTGTTCCTACACCTTGTCCTTGGTATTTAACATCAACAAATACCGCTCCAATAAATGTATCATCAATGATACTAATAAACCCTTTAATTTTTTCCTTATCTATATAAACAAATGTCTTTGACATTGGAATATAGATTTCTTTTACTAAGGAATAATTCGTTAGCCAATAGCTCTCTGGTATAAACTTATGAGCTTTTATTGTAGAGTCTTTCCATATTTCCATTATTTCGTTTGTTTCTTCTATTCTAAATTCTCTAATCATACTTTCCTCCTGATTAACTTATTCAATATTATTATATCGTAATATTTTAAAATTTAGAATATTATCATGTGAAGTAATTTTGTCGAGGTTAGTGGTTTTGTGAAGAAGCTTAGTTTTTGTTGTATTATAAGATGTGTATATATATAATGATTATATATTATATGATTTAAGTTGAATAACTTTTGTGATTTAACTGTAATTATTAAAGAAAGAAGGTGGAAAAATGAAAAAAATTAAAACTAGTATAGTATTAGTAATTCTTTCTGTTTTATTAATAAGTTGTAATAGGAAAGTTCCTGAAAATAATATTTCAAACTCTAATAAAGCTATCCAAAGTGAAACAGAAACTAACCTTAATTTAGATAGTAATGAAAAAGAAATAAAAAAAGCCTTAGTTCAATTTGAGTATGAAGTTTTCTCACAGTCAGATAAAAATAGTGAAAATGATTTACAAGGACAAATCCCTTATACCGATATTTATTTAATAATAAAAGGTGAAATTGATGAAGTACATAAAATTGGAACATATGTCGGAGAAGCGTATTCATTAGAAGAGTTTAAAGATTATAATTTACCTGAAGAAACTGTAAGTGCTTCTTTTTCATACTATGCTGGTTATGGAGAAGTAGTATTTTTAGTAAGGGAAGCTGATAAATTAAAGGTGAAGTCCTTAGTAGTCGAAGAGGGAATTGAATCAGAAAATAGAGTTTATAAAAATCTACTAGAGATTGAAGTGGATGAGGATATTGAAGTTAAGCCTTATTCATTTTGCAATCTCGAATAGTAATCAAGGGGGAATAAAATTGAAAATAAATTCAATTTATGTAGTTGGAGCAGGAGCAATAGGGGCTTCTTATGCAGCTAAGTTATATGATATGAATCCAGAATCAGTTACAATTATAGCTAATGAAAAAAGATGTGAAAAGTATAAAAAAGGAATAAAAGTAAATGGCAAAGAATATTTTTTTCAAACAGTAATACCAGAAAAGGTTAAAGAAAAAGCTGATTTTATTATTGTTGCTGTAAAAAATCATCATTTATCTGAAGCAATGAGAAATATTGAAAAAGCTGTAGGAAAAAATACTATTATAATGTCTTTATTGAATGGTATATCATCCGAAGATATACTTGGAGAAAAGTTCGGCATAGAAAGATTAGTATATTCTATGTGTGTGGGAATTGATGCAGTTAGAATTGAAAATGAAACTAAGTATTCAAATATAGGTAAAATATTTTTTGGAGAGAAAACAAATATAGATTTATCGAATAAAGTACAGGATATAAAAGATATATTTGAAAGAGCTGAAATACCTTATATAATTCCAGAAAATATGATTAAAAAATTATGGTGGAAATTCATGATTAACACTGGGATAAATCAAATATCAGCTGTACTAAGGGTACCTTATGGAGTTTTAAAAAAAGATGAAAATGCAACACAATTATTGGAAAGAACCATGAAAGAAGTTATAGAAATATCTAAATATGAAGGTATCAATTTAAATAATGAGGATTATGAAGAATGGTTAAGAATATTAAATAATTTATCAGATGAAGGAAAAACATCTATGCTTCAAGATGTAGAAGCAGGCAGAAAGACAGAAGTAGAACTTTTTGCAGGTACTATTGTGAAATTGGCTGAAAAACATAATATAAGAACTCCAATGAATGAGATACTTCTAAAGATGATTAGTGTATTGGAAGGGGAAATTTAGTATATGGAGGCAAATTGATGAAAATATCGTTTTATGAAAGTTGGAAAACAGTTGATACCAATATGCTAAAGGGAAAAACTGCTATAGTTATTGATGTCTTGAGAGCTACCTCTACAATAGTAACAGCTCTGAATAATGGTGCGAGATTTATTGTACCTGTTAAGGAAGTTGAAGAAGCTTGGCAATATTATCATAATAATGGAGATAAAGATAGTATTATACTTGGAGGAGAAAGAAAAGCTGTACAAATACAGGGATTTCATTTTGGTAATTCACCTTTATCATATACAAAAGAGAGAGTTAAAGATAAAATAGTAGTACTTACTACTACTAACGGCACAAAAGCAATCGATTCGGCTAAAGATGCAGAGGATTTATACATAGGAACTTTTCTTAATTCTGCAGCATTAATACAAAAGTTACTTTTGAGTGAAAAAGATTTAGCAATTATTTGTTCGGGAACGAATGGAATGTTTTCTTTAGATGACATTATTTGTGGGGGAAAAATAATTTATGAATTATCTAAGAAATATAAGATTGATTGTAATGATATAGGCATGTCTGCAAAAATTTTATATGAAAATTATAAGGATAATTTGCCTGCGCTACTAAAAAATTGTTATCACTATAACTTACTTTTGAACAAGGGCTTTAAGGATGACTTGCAACATTGTTTTAGCAGAGATATTTATGATATAATTCCATATTTTAATGATGGAATTATTAGAATTTTATAAAAAAGTACAGTATGTATATATTAAACAGCAATAAGAGGTATGCTTAAAGCATACACTTATTGTTGTTAAGTATTTATTCCTCTACATATAAATATTTATATAAAGCAGGAGAAACATTTAGGTTTAACATTAATTGCATATATTCATCCATTGCTTCAGGATTTTCGTCGCTTTTTTTGAAGGCTCTTATCATTAAATTTTTTGGAGTTTCTAACGGAGAAATATATTCAACGATAGATACTTCATATCCATTTGCTTCTAATAATAAAGAACGCATTCCATCTGTCAGAATATCGGCCATTCTTGATTTTAATACTCCGTGCTTTAAAATTTTGTCAAAAGGATTGTAGGAATATTGTTTTAACATTTCTTTATGGCAGCATGGAACCGCTACTATTATATCCGCATTTACTTTTACACCTAAAGCTAAAGCCATATCGGTAGCTGTATCACAGGCATGTAAAGACAATACAACATCGATCTTGTTTTTATGTTCAAAATCTTTTATATCCATTGCTATAAATTCCATGTTTCGGTAGCCTAATTTTTGAGCTATTATTTTTGAAGTATTGATTACTTCTTCAGATTTGTCAATACCAATAAAGTTACATTTCCTTTTTTTTACTTCTGTTAAATAATAATTTAAGGCAAAAGATAGATAGGATTTTCCACAGCCACAATCTAGCAGGGCGATTTTTCTGTTTTTGGGTATATTTTCAAATGTTTTATCTAAAAGTTCTACATAGTGATCTATTTGGTTATATTTTCTGATTTTATCATTCTTAATTTTACCATCTTTAGTCATTATATTTATTTCTTTAAGTAATGGAGCAGCTTTTTCTGCATTAATATAGTAGTTTCTATTAAGAAGAGTTGATGTTGTTGAAGGATGTTTTTCATTTGAATCTTTCAAATCATTTTCAGGTGGTTCTTTTGAAGTCATTGTGACATTTTTTTTATTAGCTGAGATTAAAATATAAGTGCCTCTTTCTTTATATGTAAAGCTTAGTTCGTCAAAATTTATTGAATCATTTAGAATTTTATTTAACAATTTGGAGATAGGATACAAATTTGTTGAACCTGAAAAGTTATATGAAATTTGACCTTTATCAAAGACACCTTTACCTAAGAATTTCTTTAAACCATTTTTAAATTCAACATTGATTGATATAAAAACATCATTGTTATCATTGAATCTACTTTCTATTCCCATAAAAAATAATTTTAGTTTATTTATGTTCTGTTTATTCATTGAATTCACCTCAAATCTAATTTATAAAGCAAATAATATTATAGCAAATAAATGAAGAAAGTCAAAAAAGAGCCAGCATATGCTGGCTCTTTGCTAGTTAAAAGATGTTTTGATTGCTTCTAATAATTCTGCAGCGGCCTTTTCAGTTCCGGTTTTTTCTTTACCTTTAATACCTAAACAAGTTTTTAATTGGCCGATTTTAACACCAGATTTAGCTAGTTCATCAAAATAAATATCAATTAATTTGTCTGTTTCTTCTTTTTTCTGCACAGGCCCAAAAGGATTAGCAAAATAAGATTTCACAAGTCCAGTTTCAGTTGTTGTCCCTTTAGTCATTCTAGCTCCATCAGTAAACACTTTTTTTGCTTTATCTATATCTTGGAAGAATTCTAAGTATCCATTTTCTCCGTCCTCGTAGTTATTTGCATATAAGAACATATCAACAGGATAACCTTGCATTATGTCTTTATAAGTTGCAACAGGAATAACAAGACGAGCATTTATTTTGTCTGGATTCATAAAAATACTTCTGTCCATTTCTCTAAATGCATATCCTGAATCTAAATCATCTAATCTTACAAAGGCTCCAATTTCTGTACCAAAACCAAGAGGTTTATCGTTATTATTTAATTTAATTGTACCCATATCATCAAATATAATTGTCATTTCGCTAATATAATCTTCACTAAGACGTCTAAAAGCTTCTAGACTTTCAGACTTACCAGCACCTGAGTCACCCATAATTATAACATTTGCTGAATTACCATTTTTTGTTATAATATTCACCATAGCTCCATGGATTGGTAAAGCACCTTGTTTAATCATAATTAAATTGTGTAAGGTCAATACCATTTTTTTCATATATCCAAAATAGTCAATATCGTCAGAGTAGTTAACGTAACCTAACATAATGTCGTTTTCTTTATCATCATAGAATACTGTTTTTATCTCATCAGAATTATCTTTGCAACCATATACATAAACTATGTCTGGTTTTTTATTTCTATATTCTGAAGGCTTTGCCATTTCAAATAAGTTACAGAGAGTAACTCCGTGAGCCATCAAATCTCTATGAAAGTATATATAAGCTATTAACTCTCCCACTTTTGCAGGATAACAGAACCAATGATCTTCATTTATTTCTAACCCTAATAATGGATTTTCAAATGTTTCTTTGAAAAAACCGTCTCTTGTATTTTTTTTAGGATAGATGATAAAGGGTGGAGTTACTATTATTGATTCAATAAAAGGAATTCCCTTTAAAAATTGATAATTCTCTGGCAACGGCCATTTAGAATTGTTTAAAATTAAACCTGCATTACCACCAGCTGGAAGCTGTCTATATATATTTGAATCTTCTTTTAATGTATTGCTTTCAATTTTTCTGTAAGTTGTTCTTATAAGATTTGTAAAGTCAGCATTTGCATTGATAAAACTAACTTTTTGAAATCCTTTTTTATTTAGTTTATTGTTTTTGATAATAGTATATCTTTCAATCTTTCTCCAAAAGCTATAAAGGCTTTCAACAAAATTTAAGAATTGGTATTTATCTTTAAATAAAGCAGTATACTCATTATTTAATTTTACTATCTCATCAGAATCTAAAACCATAAGTAAGTTGAATACACGTGTAAGTTCTTTTACCAAATCTTCTCTATTTCTCTTCTTAGGAAAAGAATTCTTGAGAAATTTATATATCTTGGAATTTCTCTTTTTACTTGAATTTATATAAGCTTCTAAAACTCTATAAAAACCATAACTGTGAAACAATGTTTCTGAATTGTCGCAGAATTTTGCAGTGAAGTTAATCATTGCGTTACCTTTGCTGAGTGAAAATTCTTTTTTCATTTGAGTACCTCCTTGAAAGAATGTTTTAATAAATATGCAATTATACTAATAATTATAAATTATATCATAGAATAATAGTACATAACAAGCGGGTTTATCTTAGATATAATAAACTAAAGTGAATTGTAAACGGTTAATTATGCAGGTAACTGTTATATTTAGCTTAAATTTATTTTAGTAAAATACTAAAATTGTGCTTAAGTGATGAAGTTTTAGGGTTAATCATATATTAGTATAAAAATCAGAAAATTTCAACAAATTTAATTAAAAGTAGATACCTTTATTATAAAGGAACTCTAGAAAATGTTTAGAACGAAGTAATGTGGTAAAATAAGATAATAAAGGTTACAGAAAGTAGGGATATAATGAAACATATTATCATCACGGGCAGTACTAGAGGGATTGGGTTTGGTTTAGCAAAACTATTTTTAGGTAAAGGTTTAGTTAAAGAATTTCAGTAAGAAAATCATCCTTTGCTGTCAACAGTCATTTATAAATTGCGAAAATATTTCTTCGCAATTTATAAATATTGTGTTATAATTAATAATAAATATTAATGGAAAAACATTACTTGCGAGAAAGAGGGATAAATTTGAAATTTTATTCATGGAATGTTAATGGACTTAGAGCTATAGATAAGAAAGGTTTTTTTGAATGGTTAGAAAATGAACAACCAGATATTTTGGGAATACAAGAAACAAAATTACAAGAAAATCAACTAACGGATAAGATGAAAGAAATTGAAGGTTATTATTCTTATTTTTCTTTTGCCGAAAAGAAGGGATATAGCGGAGTTGCAGTTTATACTAAAATTGAGCCTAAATCAGTTAAGCATGGTATTGGAATTGAAAGGTTTGATAGTGAAGGTAGAATATTAATATTAGAGTATGATGAGTTTACCCTTTTTAATATTTATTTTCCAAATGGACAAATGAGTGAAGAAAGGCTTCAATATAAACTAGATTTCTATGAAGAATTATTCAAGTATTGTGAGGATTTAAGGACGAAAGGAAAAAAACTTGTAATATTTGGCGATTATAATACTGCTCATAATGAAATTGATCTAAAAAATCCTAAACCAAACAGCAAGAGATCAGGTTTCCTCCCTATTGAAAGAAAATGGATGGATAAAATTATTAATAAAGGATACATTGATACTTTTAGATATCTATATCCTGAAGAAATTCAGTATTCGTGGTGGAGTTATAGATTTAAAGCTAGAGAAAAGAATGCTGGATGGAGAATAGATTATCATTTTGTTACTGAAAACTTTAAGGAAAATATTGTTGATGCTAAAATATTAGGTGAAGTTCAAGGATCTGACCATTGCCCGGTAGTACTTGAATGTCAATTTTAAAAATTATATCTATATTAATAGTTTGCATTATTGGACATCTTTCTAAAATGAAAGTATAAATTCCATCCTTTGCTGTAAACTGTAGACTACCAATTATCAACTGTAAAAGGAGCAATAAATAGCGAATATCCATTCGCTATTTATTGCTCCTTTTGTACTTATGAAGTATAATAGTTTTGCTGGAGTTGTTTTATATAAATAAAGTTTCACACTGGATTATATGTAATAAAGGAGATATTTATGAAGAAAATTGAATTATTAGCACCAGCTGGTAGTTTGGAAAGTTTATATGCTGCGGTTTTAAATGGTGCAGATGCTATTTATCTTGGTGGAAAGAAATTTTCAGCAAGAGCCTATGCTTCAAATTTTGATGAAGAAAAACTAAAAGAGGCAGTAGATTACTGCCATATTTATGGTGTAAAAATGTATGTAACAGTTAATACTTTAATAAAAGATAATGAAATAGATGAAGCTATTGAGTTTATTGGATTTTTACATAGTATTAATGTGGACGCAATTATTATTCAGGATACAGGATTAGCATATTTAGTTAGAAATATATATCCTAATCTATCTATACATGCATCAACTCAAATGACTATCCATAATAATGAAGGAGCTCAATTAATAAAAGAAAAGGGCTTTTCAAGAGTAGTGCTATCTAGAGAACTATCAATTAATGAAATAGAAGAAATATCTAATAAGTCAGGAATTGAAACAGAGGTATTTATTCATGGTGCATTATGTATTAGTTATTCTGGACAATGTTTAATGAGTTCAATGATTGGTGGTAGAAGTGGAAATAGAGGAAAATGTGCTCAACCATGTAGACTTCCATATGAATTAATTAACAAAGATACAAAAAAGAGTACTAAAGCATTTATTTTAAGTCCAAAAGATGTTTGTACTATTTCTAATATAAATGAAATAATTAAAACAGGGACGGCTTCTCTTAAAATAGAAGGTAGAATGAAGAGACCAGAATATGTGGCTGGAGTTGTTTCATCCTATAGAAAAGCTATAGATAGCTATTATAATGGTGAAAAGTTTAATGTTGAAAAAGAAATAAATACTCTTAAGCAATTATTTAATAGAGAAGGATTTTCAAAAGCTTTTTTATATGGTAATGAAGGAAAAGAAATGATGGCTTTGAAATATCCTAAGAACACTGGAGTTCTTTTAGGTAAAATAAATGATGATTATACTATAGATCTTAAAGAAGATATATCAGTATCTGATGGAATAAGAATAGATAATAGTGGATTTACAGTATCTAAAATTATAAAAAACGGAAAAGAAGTACAATCTGCTAAAAAGGGTGATTCTGTTTCACTTAAACCTAGTAAGTATAAAAAAAGTAATATTTTATATAAAACATTAGATTCTAGTTTAATGGAAAGACTAAGCGGAACATATAAGGATAAGTATACTAAAAAGATTCCAATAAATATTAGGATAAATTTTAAAATCGGAGAACCAGTACATATATATACCCAAATTGGAGATGAAAATATATCGGTTTTAGGTGAAGAAGTTCAAAGTCCCTTAAAAAGACCACTTGATAAGGAAAGAATTATAAAAAGTTTAAAGAAAACAGGAAACACCCCTTTTATTATAGAAAATGTGCATTTTGAAAGTTATGAAGAAGGATTTTTACCAATTTCAGTCCTTAATAGTATTAGGAGAAAATTAACAGATGAAATTTTTAACTTAAGGTTGAATAGATTTAATAAGGATGTAAAAGTAGCTTCTTTGAATAACAAACATGATATTAATGAAACAAATATTGAAACACAGAGGAGAAAAATATTTGTAACGGTAATTAAAAATTATCAGTTAGAGACAGCATTAAAATTAGGCTATAAAAACATTATTATTGATTATTTTATGAGAGAATGTGATATTGAACTAAAGAATCTTCAAGATTGTAATGCATATATAAGAATACCTTCAATAGTAAAAGAAGAATTTAATTATATATGTAAAGAAATTGACAATAATTTGCATAAGATAGTTGGCATAGTTACTTCTAATTCAGGAATAATTAGAAAGTATCATAGAAAAACTGAGGTTCTAGGTGACTATAAAATAAATGTATTTAATAAGAATTCTTTGAGTTTTTACAATGATTATTTAGATGGAGTCTTCTTAAGTGTAGAGTTAAATAAAAAAGAATTGATAGAATTAGCTAAAGATGCATATATCCCGGTAGGCACTATTATTTACGGAAAAACTGAGCTTATGATTACTGAATATTGTCCAGTAGGAAGTTGTTTTGGAAAAAAGAAAAGAAGCATTTGCAATAAACCCTGTGAAGGCGGAGAATTTACTTTAAAAGATAGATTGGGAATGGAATCTGATATTATATTAGATAAGTTTTGTAGAAGTCATCTATTGAATTCAAAAAAGATCAACTTAATATCTAATATGGCAGAAATAAAAAAAATAAATGTACCTTATTATAGATTAGATTTTACTAATGAAAATAATGAAGACACATTAAAAGTTTTAGAGGCTTGTAAAAATGGTAAGTGGGAAGAAGAATTTAATGATTTTACCAGAGGCCATTTTAAAAGAGGCGTTGAATAAATTATTATTATAGAAGGTGATTAAATGAACGAAAGAGCACTACGTGTATTAGAATTTGAAAAAATTAAGGAATTAATTAAGAATTATGCTGTATCAAAGGCAGGAAAAGATAAAATAGATAGTTTAAAGCCTTATGATAATCCTTACTTAGTTAAGGAACATTTGTTAGAAACAGATGAAGCCTTTAAAATTTTATTTAAGAAAGGTTCACCTCCATTTAGTGGACTATATGATGTAAGAGAAACAATAGTAAAGGCTTCAAAAGGATTTACATTATTGCCAGGTGAATTGTTGAGGTGTGCTAATTTATTAAGATGCTCAAGAAGTATTAAAAAATTCATTTCTCAAAAAGATGAAGATGAAAGTTATAGAATACTAGAGAATCTAACGATGGGAATAGTTGACATAAAGCATCTAGAGGATGAAATTTTTAATGCTATTATTGGAGAAACTGAAATCTCCGATAGAGCTAGTAAAGGACTATATGATATAAGAAGGAATATCAAAGAGAAAACTTCATCTATTAAAAGTAAGGTTAATTCATTAATTAGAACATACTCTCAATATTTACAAGAAGATATTTTTACTGTTAGAGGAGATAGATATGTATTACCTGTGAAAATTGAGTATAAAGGACAGGTACAAGGGCTTGTACACGATCAGAGTTCTTCTGGAGCTACTTTATTTATAGAACCAATTAGTCTTGTGAATTTAAATAATGAAATCAGAGAGTTAAAGTTAAAAGAAAAAGCTGAAATTGAGAGAATTTTGAGTATACTCTCTTCTAAAATTTACGATAATGTTACTTTAATTAAAAGTAACTCTGAGATTGTCTGGGAAATAGATTTTATATTTGCTAAAGGAAAATATGCTTATGCTATTAATGGAATTTTACCCAAATTAAACGAGGATGGGCATTTTAATATTATTAGTGCTAGACATCCGCTTATAAATCCAAAAGAAGTAGTTACAAATGATATTTATATGGAAAAGGACATTAATGCAGTTATCATTACTGGACCCAATACAGGAGGTAAGACTGTAACACTAAAAACAGTTGGATTATTGCATCTTATGGCTCTAAGTGGGGTTATGATTCCGGCTTCAGATCAATCTTCAGTATCATTTTATAAAGAAATATTTGCAGATATAGGGGATGAACAGAGTATAGAACAAAGTTTATCTACATTTTCATCTCATATGACAAATATAGTTCATATTATAGATAAAGCTGACGAAAATTCATTACTTCTTTTTGATGAATTGGGAGCAGGTACAGATCCTACTGAAGGGGCAGCTTTAGCTGTTTCTATATTGGAGAATCTAAAAAAACGAAGTTCTAAAATATTTGCAACCACACATTACAGTGAGTTGAAAGCATATGCCATAAAAGCTGATAAAGTTGTGAATGCATCAGTTGAATTTGATGTTGAATCTCTAAGACCTACTTATAAACTGTTGATTGGAGTTCCTGGAAAGTCAAATGCTTTTGAAATTTCTAAGAGACTTGGATTACCTGATTACATTATTAATGAAGCTAGAAAAGGTATTTCCGAGGAAACTTTAAAATTCGAAGACTTGATTCAGAACTTACAATACCAGAATATAAAAGCGCAGAAGGATGCTATAGTTGCTGAAGGCGCAAAATCAGAAGCTATGAAGATAAAAACAAAATACGAGGAAAAACTGAATACTCTTCAAAACGTTAGAGAAAGAGAAACTATAAAAGCGAAGCAAGAGGCTAAAAATATAATTAAAGAAGCAAAAGAAGAAGCAGATAAGATTCTAAAAGAAATAAGAAAACTTGAGAGAATGGGTTATTCGAATGATGTAAGGCAAAAACTAGAAGAAGAAAGATTGAAATTAAAGAATAAGTTAGAGAATACAGAGAATTCTTTGGTGCAAAAAGTAAGTAAAGAAGAAATGTTAGACAAAGTTAAAGAAGGTGAAGAAGCCTACTTACCTAAGTTTAATACTAATGTTGTAATTCTCTCAAAACCCGATAATAAAGGAGAATTACAAGTTCAAGCGGGGATAATGAAAGTAACTGTAAATATTAAAGATTTGAGAAGAAGTAAATCTAATAAAAAAGAAAAGAAAGTAATAGCTAAAAGAGAAGCAAAGCTTAATTTAAGTAAAGTGTCTTCTTCTATAGATTTAAGAGGAATGGATTCACAAGAAGCAGTTTATCAAGTGGATAAGTATCTTGATGAAGCTTATCTAGCTGGTCTTGCTGAAGTTACCATAATTCATGGAAAAGGAACTGGAGTTTTGAAAAAAGCAGTGAAAACTTTATTGCGTAAGCATATACATGTAAAAAGTCATAGGCCTGGAGCTTTTGGTGAAGGCGGAGATGGTGTGTCTATGGTACTATTGAAATAAACTATAAAGTGCGCAGTATAATGCGTACTTTATAAATTTTTTGGAGGTAATAAAAATGTATGTAATAAGTGCCTGCCTTTGTGGAGTTAATTGTAAGTATAGTGGTGGAAATAATTTTAATGAAAAAATATTTGAAATATTTCAAAATGGGGAAGGAATTCTTATCTGCCCTGAACAAATAGGAGGCTTACCTACTCCAAGAATACCTTGTGAAATTGTTGGTGGGAAAGCTGAAAATGTTTTTGAAGGCAATGCGGAAGTGATTTCAAAAGATGGTAATCAATGTACAAAAGAATTTATTAAAGGGGCTAAAGAATCTTTGAATATTGCAAAAGCAGTAGGTGCTAAAAAAGCAATTCTTAAATCTAATAGCCCGTCATGTGGTAGTGGAAGTGTTTACAATGGACAATTTAATGGTAATTTAATAAAAGGCGATGGAGTAACGGCATATTTGTTTAAAAGCAATGGGATTGCTGTTGAAACAGAAGAAGAGTATAAATAAAGTTCTAAGTATTAAAATTCAAATTGATAAAGCAGCAAAATTTAAGTTAAAATTGGAGGATAGTTTAATGAAAGATAAAAAATCAAATTATAAAATATTATTGCCTAGAATACCAAAGGAATTAGAGGTACTTCAGTTTTTTAATAAGAAAATAGAAAATGAGGATTTATTTTGCGAAGGAATTATCTGTGACTGTTCTATTCAAAACAAAACTGCAGAGCGAATAGAATTTAAACAAGTACTTTTTAAAAATGTTATTTTTAAAGAAGTATCATTTCAATTTATTGATTTAACGGATGTTAGGTTTGAAAACTGTGATTTATCCAATGTAGATTTTTTTGGAGCAATTATCCATAGAGTAGAGTTGGTTAATTGTAAGATTTTGGGGAGTAATTTCAGTGATGCAACTCTACATAACGTATCATTTGAAAATTGCAATGGTCGTTATGCTTCTTTTTCAGGTTCTCATTTTAAGCAGGTGAAATTTAAGAGTTGCTCATTGATTAATGCTAATTTCCAGGAAAATAAATTTGAGAAAGTTAGGTTTTTCAATTCTAATTTAAATCAAGCTGAAATGGCAGGAACAAAACTAAATGGAATTGATTTAAGTAATTGTGAAATAGAAGGAGTAAAAATAAGAGTAGAGGACTTGAAGGGGGTTATTGTTTCTCCAGTACAAGCAGTTTCACTTTCAAAACTTTTAGGTCTTGTTATTAAAGAATAATTTGAAATTATTCTGCTTTTTAGATTTTCTAAGGGCTTATATATTTTTTATGTATATTTTCTTTACTTTTGTCAATAATAACAGAAGTAAAGGAGGATTAATATGGAAAAGATTAAATGCGAAATTAGAAACAAAAATGCTCATAATAGTGCGAAAAGAGTTAGGAAAGATGGAAAGGTGCCTGGTGTAATATATGGTCATGGATCAGATAGTACTTTGATTTCTGTAGATAAGAATGAATTAAATAAAGAAATTTTAAAAGAAGGAGATCATGCATTATTAGATGTAGAAATCAATAATGAAAATCATACTGCTTTTATTAAGGAAGTACAAAGAGATGTTATAAATCGTGAATTATTACATATAGATTTTCAAGAAGTTAACAAAAACGAAAGAATTACAACTGAAATTCCTATTTCAATAACGGGAGAAGGGGCTTTAATCAGTAAGGGTGGAATACTTCAAAGAGAAAGAGATACTGTTAAAGTAAAATGCAATGTTGATAATATACCAAAAACATTAAATGTTGATGTAGCTTCTTTAAATGTAGGGGATGTATTTAGAGTTGCTGACCTTGAAGTAGCAGAAGAAATAACTTTTGGATTAGAAATGGATTCAATAATCTTGGCTGTAAATTATGTAAGTAACAAGATTGAAGAGGAAGTAGAAGATAAAGATGATATGATTAGGAGCATAGTAAAAGACGAAGAAAGAATTAGAAAAGAAGAAATGGCTTAATATTAGTCATTTCTTTTAACTTTGTAGATTCTACAAAAAACATTGTATTTAATTACCAATTTATAGTATAATATCTCTATAGAATTTCTATTGAGGAGGTAAATCATGACTTATAAACAAAAATATCAAGAATGGCTGAATTCAACTTTAATTGATGAGTCAACAAAATCAGAGTTAAAAAATATTAAAGATGATAAAGAGATTGAAGATAGGTTTTATAAAGATTTAGAGTTTGGAACAGGGGGACTTAGAGGTGTTATAGGTGCTGGTTCAAATAGAATGAACGTATACACAGTTGGAAAAGCTACTCAGGGATTGGCAAATTATCTTCTAAAAAAATATAGTGGAGAAAATATTTCTGTTAGTATTGCTTGCGATTCAAGGAATATGTCAGAAGAATTCGCTGAATCTGCTGCAAAAACTTTATGTGCCAATGGGATTAAGGTTAATTTGTTTGAAAGTTTGAGACCTACACCTGAACTATCTTATACTGTTAGAGAATTAGGTTCTAAAGCGGGAATTGTAGTTACGGCATCACATAATCCAAAGCAATATAATGGATATAAGGTGTATGGAGCTGATGGTGGACAAGTAACTGATGGAGACGCAAAAGAAATTATTGGATTTGTTAATGATATTTCTGATTTTGATGAAATTAAGAGTATTGATAAAGAAGAAGCCATTACTCAAAACTTATTAAACATAATTGGTGAAGAAGTTGACAAATCTTACCTTGATAGAGTAAAATCTCTTACCATTAGAGCGGATTTAGTTGCTAAATATGCAAAAGACTTAAAAATCATTTATACACCAATTCATGGTTCTGGGAATATTCCTATAAGAAGAGTTCTAAAAGAACTTGGTTATGAAAATGTTTCTGTAGTTAAAGAACAAGAAAAACCGGATGGAAATTTTCCTACAGCATCATATCCAAATCCAGAAGAGCCACAAGTTTTTGACATAGCATTAGAAATGGCAGAAGAAATAAAACCGGATATTATTTTCGGAACAGATCCTGATTGTGATAGAATTGGAGCTGTTGTATTAGATAATAAAGGAGAACATAAGGTTTTAACTGGTAATCAAATGGGAGCATTATTAACTAATTATATAATGACTTCATTAAATGAATTGAATAAAATGCCTAAAAAACCTGCAATTATCAAAACTATTGTTACAACTGAAATAGTTTCAAAAATTACTGAAAAGTATAATGCAGAATTGATAAATGTTCTTACAGGATTTAAGTATATAGGTGAAAAAATTAAGCAATTTGAAGAAAATAAAGACAAAACATTTTTATTTGGTTTTGAAGAGAGTTATGGATATTTATCAGGGGATTTTGTTAGAGATAAAGATGCAGTAATAGCTGCAGTGCTAATTTGTGAAATGACTCTCTATTATAAATCTATTGGATTAAGTCTGTATGATGCATTAATAAACATGTATGAAGAATTTGGTTATTATAAAGAAAGTTTAGTTTCAATCAGTTTAGAAGGTAAAGAAGGTCAAGAAAAAATTGAAAACGCATTGCAGTGTCTTAGACATTCTATGAATCCTACTATTGATGATGTTAGTATATTAAAGAAAATTGATTATAAACTTTCTCTAGAAAAAGATTTAGAAAAAATGACAGAAAGTATAATTGATCTTCCAAAGTCTAATGTATTGAAGTTTATATTAAGTGATGGTTCTTGGTTTGTTGTAAGACCATCTGGGACAGAACCTAAAATGAAGATATACTTATCCGTTGTTGGGAAGAATCTTAAAGATGCGGAATTAAGAATAGATGAATTTAGGGATAATGTTATGGAAATAATTAATGAAGCGATCAATCAGTAGAATAAATTAATTTATAGCCGCAGAGTCTGCGGCTATAAATTTTTTGTAAAATCTTTATGAACTAAGAGACAATTGAAAGTTTATCTATTATAATTATAAAGACTTATAAAGCAATATAAGATAAAAGTAGTATACTTTAGGAGGAAAAATGAACATAAAAGCTAAATTAAAAGAAAAACTGTCTAGTATGTTATTTATAACTTTAGATAATCAGCGAATAAAAGTTCTGTTTAATACTGAAGTGGATGAGAATATTTACATGCCTATAGGAACAGAATCTTTAGTTGAAGATATAAAAAATGGCAAGGGAAATGAAAATATATCATTAGGAATTTTTATTGAAGGAATGTTTAGTGTTCTCGGTATAGATGATGAATTTAAACACAATAATGATTATATAAAGTTAATTAAGAGTAGACCAGAATCAATAAAGTATATTAAAGGTAAGATTGCCCAAAATGTTAAAGAGAATAACTTAGAAGAAGCATACATTTTATTAAATGGATTAATAAAGATAGAAGGTAATTTAGAAAATTATAATAAATTACTTACAATATTGGATTCACTAAGAGTTGAAGATAAAGCATATAATGATGAGATGAAGAGAGTTATCAATATTTCTAAAAATTTCAAAGATTATCCAGAGCCATATTTATTAGAAGCTCAAATTTATAGAGAAGAAAAAAAGTATGAAGCTTCACTTTTCTCTATAAGTCAATATTTATCATTAGGAGGAGAAGAAACAAAAGAAATTACTGATATTAAGGCTTCATTGAAAAGAATTGTTGAATATGAAGAAGGAAAACAATTAATTTATGATACGCCAAAACAAGGTTTGGCAAAGTTATTAGGACTATTAGATGAAATGGGAGATAATCCTAGTATATATTATTATATAGCAGTTGCATATAGAAATTTGGAGAATTATGAGAAAGCTATTTATTATTTAAATGAAAGTTTGAATATTGATAATTCTTTTCCAGAAGTTTTCAACGAATTAGGTATTAACTATGCTGCTTTGAAAGATTATAATAATGCAATATCTTATTTAAGAAAAGCATTTGAAGTTACAGGTTCTATAGAAATTTGTACGAATTTAATTATGTGTTATTTAAATAATGGCGATTTGAAAAATGCAAAAACACATAAAGAAATTGCAAAAAAATTAGATCCAAATGATGAGGTTTTATTAGAAATAGAAAGTTATTTAGAAAAGTTAAAGAATAATTAAATTAAAAAAAGTAATGAAGTTTAGTGTATTAAAAGAGGGATGAGGATAATTATGAAAGTTAATTTGCTAGATTTGAAAGCTCAATATAAGGGAATAGAAAAAGAAATAGATATTGCTATAAAGTCAGTATTAGAATCCGCACATTTTATTATGGGTCCAAATGTAAAAGCATTTGAAAATGAAGTGGCTGATTTTACAGGAGTTAAACATGGAATTGCTGTTGCTAATGGTACTGATGCACTTATGCTAGTGTTAAAAGCATATGGTATTGGGGAGGGAGATGAAGTAATAACTACTCCATTTACTTTTTTTGCATCAGCTGAGACAACTTCAGTAGTTGGTGCTACTCCAGTTTTTGCAGATATAGATAAAAACACATTTTGTATAGATGCGGATAAAATTGAAGAAAAAATCACAAAAAAGACTAAAGCAATTATACCAGTACATTTGTTTGGTCAAATGTGTGATATGGATAGAATAATGGAAATAGCAGAGAAGCACAATCTTATTGTTATAGAGGATGCTTGCCAAGCTATTGGTGCAGAATATAAAGGAAAAAAAGCAGGAGCTATAGGTCACGCTGCATGTTATTCATTTTTCCCAACAAAAAATTTGGGGGGATATGGAGACGGTGGAATGATAGTTACTAATAATGATGAGCTTTGCGAGAAACTTAAAACGTTAAGGGTTCATGGAAGTTCAGAGAAATACGTGCATAGCATGATTGGTCACAATAGCAGGTTAGATGAGATACAAGCTGCTGTCCTTAGAGTAAAATTAAAATATATAGATAAGTGGAATAACCAAAGAAGAGAAAAAGCTTCAATATATAATGATTTATTGGACGCGTTAGATTTGAAAATTCCTTTTGAAGATGAAAAATGTAAACATGTATATCACTTATATTCAATTCAGCATAAAGATAGAGATAAGATAACTTCATATCTAAAAGAAAATGGAGTTGCTTCAGGGTCTTATTATCCAGTGCCTGTACATCTTCAGAGAGTATACGAGTCGTTGAATTATACAAAGGGTGATTTGCCAGTATCAGAAGATGCTTGCACAAAAACTTTTGCATTGCCACTTTATCCTGAAATTACATTGGAACAACAAAAATATGTAGCTAAAGTTTTGAAAAACTATTTCAAATAATTTACATGGCTGAAGTGGATATTAGGGGGAGAATTATGAATAATAAAGATTTACTAATAAATAAGATTAAGAACAAAAAGGCAATTTTAGGGGTAGTAGGACTTGGTTATGTAGGGTTACCTCTTGCTGTTGAAAAAGCGAAAGCTGGTTATACAGTAATAGGTTTTGATGTACAAGAACAAAAAGTGAAAATGGTAAATGAAGGACATAACTATATTGGGGATGTTATCGATGAAGACCTAAAAGAATTGGTTGAAGCAGGATTACTAAAAGCCACAACAGATTTTTCTTTTGTAAAAGATGTAGATGCTGTTGCTATAGCTGTACCAACTCCTTTAGATAAATTCAAACAACCTGATGTATCATACGTTATTGCTTCTACTAGAGCTGTAGCAGAGTTTTTACATCCCGGAATGATTATAGTTTTAGAAAGCACTACTTATCCTGGTACAACTGAAGAAATAATAAAGCCAATTTTAGAAGAAACTGGTTTAAAATGTGGGAAAGATTTCTTTATAGCATTTTCTCCTGAGAGAGTAGATCCAGGAAATAAAGAATTTAAAACTAAAAATACTCCCAAAGTTGTAGGTGGGTGCACTGAAGCATGTACAGAAATTGCTGCTGAATTATATAAAAATGTTTTAGAGGGAGAAATTCATACAGTTTCATCTCCAGCAGTTGCTGAGATGGAAAAAATTCTAGAAAATACTTTTAGACATATAAATATTGGTCTTGTGAATGAAATGGCGATATTATGTAGTAAAATGGGGATTGATGTATGGGAAGTTATAGATGCTGCGAAGACTAAACCATACGGATATATGGCTTTTTATCCTGGCCCGGGATTAGGCGGTCACTGCATTCCTTTGGATCCATTTTATTTAACTTATAAAGCAAGAGAATATAATTATCATACTAGATTGATTGAGACAGCAGGAGAAATAAATGATTTCATGCCAGAATTTGTAATAGATAATGTAATAAAGCTTTTAAATAGCCACAAAAAGGCTTTGAACGGATCTAAAGTATTATTGATGGGAGTAGCTTATAAAAAAGATATTGATGACATGAGAGAATCGCCATCTTTGAAAATATTAGAGTTGTTAGAAAAATATGGAGCTGAAGTTATATATAATGATCCATTCGTTGAAGAATTTAAAGTAGGTAATACTAAATATAAATCAATGGAATGGGAAAGTTTTATAGATGATGCTGATATAGTAATTATAGCAACAGATCATAGCTGCTATGATTATCAAACTATAGTAAAAAGAGCTAAAATATTATTTGATACAAGAAATGCAACAAAAGAAGTAAAAAACTATAGAGAAAAAATTGTGAAATTATAATAATTTTTAGAAAGTTATTTTTGTTTTCTGGGGGGAGAATTTTGAGTAAGTTTAAAATTGCTATTATTGGATGCGGTAGGATATCGTATAAACATATAGAAGGAATAGAAAGAAATAATAAAGAATGTGAATTAGTATCAGTTTGTGATATAGATATAAAAAAAGCTGAAGCAAAAAGAAATGAATATATAGCTAAATTAGGAAAAAAAAGTAATGTTTCAACGTATATTGACTATAAAAAAATGATTAATAATGAAGAAATTGATATAGTTACTATTGCAACAGAAAGTGGATATCACGCGGATATAGCAATATATTGTATGGAAAAAGGCAAACATGTTATTATTGAGAAACCTATGGCTTTATCAATTGAAGATGCGGATAAAATGATAGAGATGGCTGAAAAGATGGGTGTTAAGATTAGTGTTTGCCATCAAAATAGATTTAATCAACCAATTCAAAAATTACGAAAAGCAGTCGATGAATATAGATTTGGTAAATTGATTAACGGAACAGCAAGAGTACTGTGGAGTAGAAATAAAAGCTATTATGAGCAAGCTCCTTGGAGAGGAACATGGGAGCTAGATGGTGGAACTCTTATGAATCAATGTATTCATAATATTGACTTACTCCAATGGATGATGGGTGGAGAGATAGAAAGTGTATTCTCCATGAGTGATACATTTATTAGAGATATAGATGCCGAAGATTTTGGTGCAATTCTAATAAAGTTTAAAAACGGTGCAATTGGAATTGTAGAAGGATCTGCTTGTGTATATCCCAAGAACTTAGAAGAAACTCTAAGTATTTTTGGTGAAAAAGGAACAGTTTGTATTGGCGGGCTAGCAGTAAATAAAATTGAAAATTGGAGATTTGAAGATAGTTTAGAATCAGAAGATGAAGTTTTAAATGTTGATGAAGCAGAACCAGATTCTGTTTATGGATATGGGCATGCTCTATTATTTAAAGATTTTATTGATGCAATAAAGAATGATAGAGAACCATTAATATCTGGAATAGAAGGTAAGAAAGCTTTATCAATAATATTAGCTGCTTATAAATCAAGAGTTACTGGCTTACCGGTGCAATTTCCAATTAAAAACTTTTCAACTATGGATATTAAAAGCAAACTACAAGAAAAGAAAATCTAAATAGAAGTTTAAAATTGGAGGATCTATATGAATTATATATCTGAGAAAGCTAAAATTGGATCTAATGTTAAAATTGGAAAATTTGTTGTTATAGAGGAAAATGTAACGATTGGTGATAACTGCATTATAGGGCATAATGTTGTGGTACACGAAGGAAGCAATGTTAAAAATAATGTACGAATAGATGATAATACAGTTATAGGTAAAAGACCTATGAGGGCAGTTAATTCTATATTCAAAGATGAAAAAGAACTTGAAGGTTGTATAATTAATGACGAGTGCTTGATTGGAGCAGGTGTTATAATTTATTGCGGATGTATAATAAATGAAAAAACACTTGTTGCTGATTTGGCAGTTGTAAGGGAAAATGTAACTATTGGTTCAAAATCAATTATTGGAAAAGGTGTTACTATAGAAAATTTTTGTGAAGTTGGTTCAAATTGTAAGATTCAAACCAATGTATACTTAACTGCATACTCTAAAGTAGAAGATTATGTGTTTATTGCACCCTGTGTTGTGACATCTAATGATAATTATGCTGCAAGATCAAAGGAAAGGTTTGGAAAGTTCAAAGGTGTTACTGTTAAACGAGGTGGACGTATCGGAGCAGGAGCAGTTATATTGCCTGGAAAATATATTTATTCGGAAGGTTTTGTAGCAGCAGGAAGTGTTGTAACAAAGGATGTAGAGGAAACTACTATAGTAGCAGGCAACCCTGCTAAAAAATTCAGGAAAGTACCTGTAAATCAATTGTTAGAGAACCAATAAAGAGAAAATGATAACAGATAGTCAGGAGTATGAGGTGTAATAATGAGAATTTGTATATTAACTTCCGGACACGATATATTTGACAATAGGATTTATTTCAAAGAAATTATGTCATTAAAAAAGAAATATAATGAAATATATCTTATAGCGCCGGGAGAAAAAGATTTTATAACTGACGATGGTATTACAGTAAAATGTTTTTCAAAAAGAAAAGCATGGTATGATAGAGTTCGACCAATGAGAGAAATGTTTGATATTGCACTAAATATTAAAGCAGATGTGTATCATGCTCACGAACCTGATTCTTTTCAGGTAGCATTAAAATTAAAGAAGAAATTAAATTCTAAAGCAATATTTGATTCTCATGAATATCATCCAGAAGCATTTGCGGAACACTTTAAAATAGGAAAAGATATCTTTAAAAAGTTTATTTATTTATATGAGAAAAATATGGCAAAAAAAGCGGATTATATAATAACTGTGAATAATATTTTGGTAAATAAATTCAAGAATTATAATGATCATGTTGCTTTAATCCCTAACTATCCAATTTTAGATTTGCATTCATCAGCAAAAGAATTCAATGAAATACCTACATTTATATATGTAGGTGGAATAAGAGAAGATAGGGGTATACTAAAGATTCTAGAAAGTATTAAATTAACAAAGGGTGCTTATAAATATTTTTTTCTTGGGTCTTTTAGTTCAAATGAATTAAAGATAAAAGTGAATAATTTTATAGAAAAAGAAATTCCCAATGCTGATATTACTTTCACAGGAAAGGTTCCACATCTTGATGTATTTAAGTATTTAAATAGGGCTGATGCAGGATTTATATTGTTGCAGCCTGAGAATTGGAGATATGTGAATTCTGAACCGATAAAATTATTTGAATATATGATTACCAAAACTGCTATTATTGCTAGTGATTTTCCAATGATGAAAAATATAATTAAATCTTCTGAAGCAGGGGTTACTGTGGACCCGACAAATACTAAAGAAATTGCAGCAGTTATCGACTATTTAGCAGATAATAGAGATCTAGTTATAAAAATGGGCATAGATGGGAATAATGCAATTGAAAAAGATTATAATTGGAGTAAAATGGAAATAATAATACATAAAATATATAAAAAAATTAACAAAGAATTAGATTTTAAGTAAAATACAGTATGTGGAGGTATTAATGTTCTTAGAATTAAAAAACAAAAAAATAGCATTATTAATGATGTTAGCAACTATCGTAGTAGAAATGTACGTTACCCCCAATATTGTAGTGATTTCAATTTTTGCAGTTTTTTACTTAGTATTAATTTACAAATTTTATGGGGAAAGTATAAGAGAATTCTTCTTTTATTGTTCATTGTTATTTTCAATAGTTACGTTGAATAATAGAAATCAGTTCTATATTTCTATTATTATGTATATTTTAATATATTTGTTTGATTTTACGCAGAATAATGATAACTGGTTAAAAAAAATCAAATTCAATAAATATTCGATATTTTTACTAGTTTTTATTTTCTATATGACTAGTAGCATGTTTTGGGCTGAAGATAAAAATTTTGCTTTTAATTATTTAATACAATACTTTATAAGCTTAGCATTGTTTTTAGTATACATATCTTGGAATAATAACAATAAAAAATATATCAAGAGTTTAAATTTTTTAAAAGATTTATTCTATGGAATTGTTATACTTGGAACATTGGAGATTTGCGGTATTGAACTAGGGCTGAGAAATATTTTTATTACTAAAGAGATGTATCAAGTTCATTTAAAAAGAGTGCCTACTGTATTCTTTTATAATCCTAATAATTATGCGTTTTTTTTAGTTCTTGGAATTTCTGCATTAGTGATTAATGGTATATGTAGTAATAAAAAAAACACTTTTGTTGACAATGCTATATTTATTATGGCACACGTAAATATTATATTTACTATGAGTAGATTAGGGTTAATAGCAATTTATTTAAGTTATTTTAGCCTATTTACTATTTTGTTAATTTCAAAGAATCAACAAAAGAAATATTTTATGATTAAGAAAGTAATTAAATATTTAGTATATTCATCAATGATTTTTATGGTTATATGTTTAGTTCCAGGTACGGAACCATATTGCGGCAGATTGAAAAATACTACAATTATAAAAAATATTGATAAATTGTTTGAAAAAGCTGTAGTTGAGAAAGAAACAAAATTACAACCAGTAGTAACAGTAGGTGCTAAAGGATCAGATAATCAGAGAGTTACTTTATTATTGGATGTTTTCGAGGGAGTAATACTAGAAAAGAACATAATGGGATTTGGAGTTGGAAATATAAAAAATTATATATTATTAAAAGGTAACACACATGGAGTATATCAAATACATAATTTTTGGTTTGAAATTTTAGGGGATTTTGGAATTGGTATATTAATGTATATGGGTATTATTTACTTGGTTGGTGTTTTTGAACTAACTAAACCCTACTTATTTAGAAGTAAGGAAAATAATAAGTACCTTTTAATTCCAATTAATATGGCACTAATTCTTGTTTTTTTAGTTTTAGGACCAAGTTCTGTAGTGACATTTTCAACGTTCTGGATTGCTCTTGGGTTGATATACAGCAAAATAAGTATAAATAAAGGGAATATTAAGGTGATTAATAATGCAAGTATTGAAAAATTCTAAAACAGTTTCTATAATTATTCCATGTAAAAATGAGAAAGAATATATAAAAAAATGTATAGATTCTTTTACTAAACAAACTTACGATGACAATTTATATGAGATTTTAGTTTGTGACGGTACATCTAATGATGGAACAAGGGAAATAGTATTAGATTATGAAGAAAAGTTTAAAAATGTTAAATTGATTAATAACATAGGGGAATCAGCACCAAAGGGTATGAATTTAGGAATAAAAAATAGTAAATCTGATATAATAATTATTTTTGGAGCTCATTCTGAAGCGGATAAAGATTTTATTAAGAATAATGTTGAAATATTGAATAGAGAAGACGTGCATTGTTGTGGAGGGCCTATAGAAACTATAAATGAAAATACTATTGGCAAGGCAATTTCATTGGCTATGAGTTCGCCCTTTGGTGTAGGGAATGCTTTATTTAGGTACTCAAAGAAAGAAAAATTTGTTGATACCGTGGCTTTTGGTGCTTATAAAAGAGATGTATTAGATGATATTGGTTATTTTGATGAAGAATTAGTGAGAGGCCAAGATTTTGAACTTAATTTTAGGCTTACTGAAAATAATTATAATATACTATTATCCCCAAATATAAGATCAAAATATTACAGTAGAAGTTCAATCAAAAATTTATGGAATCAATATTTTCAATATGGATTTTGGAAGATGAAAATAATTAGTGAATATAAAAAAGTACCTTCAATTCGCCACATAATACCTACCATGTTTGTATTGTTTAATGTTTTTGGAATATTAGGAGGAATGCTTAATAAATATATATTCGTTTTGTGGCTATTTATTATGTCCTTATATTTTTTGATGGATATATATTTCAGTTTTAAATTATGCAAGAAAAATTTCAAGATATTTTCTTTGCTAATACTAATATTTCCAATATTACATGTAAGCTATGGAATTGGTTTTATAATTGGATTTTTTGCTTTTTCGCTTAATTTTAGGACTTTGATTTATAATAATTCTAGAATTACTAGATAGATAATAGTTTATTAAGAGTTTAAATATATAGGATGATTAAACTACAAAAATTAAGTTAAACTAAAAGAATAATGGTTCTATATTTTTAGTCCTATAAAATGAGAAGGGAGATTTAGAGGTGGAATTTGAAAATCAAATTGATAGTGTAGTTTTTAGAGAAAAAGAATATCAGTTTACTATAAAAAGAGGTTTGGATATAGTTATATCACTAATAGGCATTATAATGTTGCTTCCTTTATTTGTGATTATTCCTATATTGATAAAAATAGATTCAGATGGTCCAATTATTTTTAGACAAATACGAGTTGGTAAAGATGGTAAAAATTTTGTTATATATAAATTTCGAACTATGGTTTCTGATGCTGATATTAAAAAAGAAATTGAAATACCTGAAAACATAGAGGACTTTGTTATACAAGAAAAAAATGATATTAGAATTACTAAATTAGGTGAATTATTGAGAAGATCTAGTTTGGATGAAATCCCACAATTATTTAATGTACTTATAGGAAATATGAGTATTGTAGGTCCTAGACCAGAAGTACCTGGGATTGTGAAGTATTTTCCGGAAAAATACAAACAGCGGGTTTTGGTTTTACCTGGAATTACAGGATTAGCTCAAATTAATGGTAGAGGGGAATTACCTTTAAAGAAAAAAGTAGAATATGATTTGGAATATATCCAAAATTTCACTGTTTTATTAGACATAAAAATAATATTAAAGACTATTAGATATGTACTTCAACAAGAAGGTGCACTGTAATTAGAGTAAATCTGCTTTTGGTATAAAATTATTTTTTAAGTAAAAAATAATATAACAAAGGAGGCAGTAATATGGATTTTTATAGTGTAATTGAGCAAAGAAAGAGTGTGAAAAAGTTTAATGGAATTAAAGTTAAGGATTCAAGTTTGGACAGAATGATCAACGCGGCCATGATGAGTCCTTCATGGAAAAATTTAAGTTCATATAAATTTATAATTGTTGAAGATTCTAATAAGAAAAGTAAAATTGCTGATTCAATAAAGAATAAAACAAATGAAGCATCCAATGCTATAAATGAAGCTCCAATTTTGGTGGTTTTTGTAGGTAACCCTGAATTATCAGAAACAGTTGAAGGAAAGGATATGTATCTTTTAGATGCAGCTATAGCTATGGAACACTTAGTGCTTGCTGCCACAGAGGAAGGTTACGGAACATGTTGGATGGCTTCTTTTGAAGAAAATAAAGTTAAAGAAGCACTGGATATACCTGATGAAATTAGAGTTATAGCCATGACGCCTGTGGGAAAGCCTGAAGAAGTAAAAGAACATTATCCTAAAAAAGATGTAAGAGATTATGTGTATTTGAATAACTGGAACAATGCTTATACAGAAAACATTCACCATTAAATGTTAGTAGATACATTTAGTTATATTAGCTAGAAATATTGTTTTATAAGTGTATTGTATGTTTATTAAAATAATTTAACTAGGTTGTGCTTTATATCCTATGGGTCGGATAAGAATTAATATAAGTTATTCTTAATCGGCCTTTGTTCATGTATAGGAATTTATAAATTTTTAAGGAAATTTAACACCAGTCAAGTACAATTATATCAATACATTGCAGTATTATGTGAAATTTTTGAACTAATTTATAAATTCCATCCTACAGTGGGTAGAAGAAGCATATATAGCGTAAAAGGCATCGTAACAAGCTTTAGAAATTATTGTTCATTTTTGTAAATGGATTTTTAATTCAACTAAAATCTATATATGCTCATAACTCATTAATACATTTATACAAGTCCAAAATCTCAGGTATTAGTGAATTATGGAATTGTATAAATTTTTAGTTGAACAAAAACCTGTACCTTTAAGAAAATGAATTAGAATTTCTTAGTGAAGTGGAGTGGCTTTGTAGCTATATATGCATTTGTTCATTATTGACAAAAATTCATATAAAAATTAAAATAGAAGAATAAAAATGAGGAGGAATATTATGCAAAAGAATTTAACAATAGATGATTATATAAATATACTTGCTTCAGAAAAAGCTATACCAGGAGGAGGAAGTGCAGCAGCTTTAGTTTCAGCAATTGGAAACGCTCTTTGTGGAATGGTTTTTAGCTTGACAGTTAATAAGAAGAGCTATTTGTCAGAAAGTGATGAAATAAAACAAAAAATTAAAAAAGCTCAAGCAGATTCTAATGAGGTTACAGAATTATTGTTGAAATCTATGGATGATGATGGTGAAGCATTTGCGCAAATTTTAGAGAGTTTTAAATTACCTAAAGATACTGAAGAAAATAAAAAAGTTAGAGAACAAAAAATTCAAGAAAGCTATAGAAGTTCATTGACTATACCTTTGGAATTAGCTGAAAAGTCTATGAATTTGTACAACCATATTTATGTATCATGTAAACATGGAAATAAAAATTTAATATCAGATGCTGGAGTGGCCGCAATTTTAATTAATGCTGCAATAGAAAGTGCAATTTTAAATGTAAAAGTTAATCTAGTTGGTATAAAGGATAATAACTATAAAAATAACATATTAAATAGAATTAATGATATTCTTATAAAAAACGATGACAAAAAGAATAAAATAATGTCCATGGTTTCTGAAGAGATTGGAATTTAATAATTTGTTTGTAAAGTATTTTTATGATATACTAAAACGTAATTTGATTTTAGTGAGGAGAACATAATGATAAATGAATTTATTAGAATGATAGATGAACTTTACGATATTATTAACGAACCAATTGACAAAATGTTTAAGTATACTGCAATAAATAATTATAAAAAAAAATTAGGTATAACTGATGGAAAGTTCTCCGATATATTTATAAAAATACTAAATAACAAAAAAAGTAATGGAGTAGTTTATACACCCCAGCCAATTGCATCTTATATGGTTAGTAATTTAATAAAAGTTGAAGATGTAATATCAAATCCATATTTAAAGGTTCTAGATCCTTCATGCGGATGCGGTAACATATTAATACCACTGATTTATCATTTAGAAAGTATATTTAAATCAAATATTGATGAAATCAATAAAAAGAATAATCTTGATATAAAAAAAGATGGAATTTTAAAACATATTCTTACTTACAATGTTCATGGATGTGATATCGATGAAACATCAATAAAGATACTCATTATTGATGTTTTTACAGTATTTGGGTATATACATATAGAGAATTATATTGTATCTGATTTTCTATTAGATGAAAAAGATACTAAATATGATTTTATAGTTGCTAATCCACCATATGTAGGTCATAAAAATATAGAACGTGAATACTTCCTTGCATTGAAGAAAAAATATGGTAATCTTTATAAAGATAAAAGTGACTTATCTTTTTGCTTTTTTCAAAAGGGTATTAATGTAATAAATAAACATGGTAAGATTACGTTTATAACATCAAGATACTTTATGGAATCACCTAGTGGTGAGGATTTGAGAAAAGTACTTAAAGAATACTGTTCTGTATTTAAGATTGTAGATTTCTATGGTATTAGACCCTTTAAAAATATTGGTATAGATCCTGTAATTATTTTTTTGATTAACAGTTCAGATGCTGTTGAAGAAATTGAAGTCTTTAAACCTAATATAAATGTTAAAAATAAAAATAGCGAGTTTTATAATTCGTTATTTTTAAAAGAAGGAACCAACTTCAATTATTTCAAAATCAACAAAAATTTACTTAATAATAAAGGGTGGGTTCTTAGAAATAAAAAAGAGAGAGAGATTATTAGAAAAATAGAAGAGAAAAGTTTAACTAATTTATCAAATATATGTAATAGTTATCAAGGAATAATAACAGGATTAGATAAAGCATTTGTGGTTACTCAAGATATTATAGATGAATATAATTTAGAAAAAGATATTATTATGCCTTGGGTTAAAAGTACAAGCATTCAAAAAAGTAATGTTTTAGATACTGGAAAATATTTGATTTATTCTGATAAAATTGAAGATGAAAAGGAATATCCAAATTGTATAAAATATATTAGCCAATTTAAAGAAAAACTTATGCTTAGAAGGGAATGTAGATTAGGCCGAAGAAAATGGTACCAACTGCAGTGGGGTAGAAAAGAATTTATATTCAAGAATAAAAAAATAATTTTTCCTTATAAATCTCAAAATAATAGATTCTCATTAGATAAAGGCAAATGCTTTAGCGCTGACATTTATGCGTTAGCATTGAAAGAGGATATACCAATAACTTATGATTTCCTTTTGTATTTGTTAAACAGTAAAGTGTATGAATTTTATTTTAAATGTTTTACTAAAAAATTAGGAGAAAATATGTATGAGTACTATCCTAATAATGTTTCGAAGTTATGCATTCCTATATGTAATATAATTGATTATTCTAGTGAAGATAGATTAAATGAATTTTTTGGATTTAGTACTGAAGAAATTGAAATAATAAATAGTTATATTTAGCCGCGAAAGCGGCTTTTTGTTTTATATAGAATAAAATGTTCTTAATTGGGTAAAATAAAAAATAATATAAAAAATTATTAGAAAAAAAAGGAAATAAGAGAAAAATATAGAATTAATTATATTAACGGAGATTGGGGGGAAAAAATGCATATCAAATTTACTAATAAAAAAAATGCTTTAATAGTTTATTTAAGTGGCGAATTAGATCATCACAGTGCTGAAGATGTCAGAAATAAAATAGATGATATGATTGCAAGAACAAATTCATTAAATTTAATACTTGATTTTTCAAATGTTAATTTTATGGATAGTTCTGGAATTGGTGTGGTTATAGGTAGGTATAAGAAACTATTAAATAAAAAAGGAAGAGTAAGTATTTCCAATGTTAATGGGTCCGTAAAAAGAGTTTTTGAACTATCTGGAATGTTTAAAATAATACCACTATACAGTAGTGCAGATGAAGCCGTAAATAACGGGTAATGGGGGGAACAAAATGTTTGAGAATACTATGAAAGTAGAATTTTTAAGTAAATCACAAAATGAGAGTTTTGCAAGGGTTGCTGTAGCAGCTTTTATATCTCAGTTGGACCCTACAATTGAAGAGTTGACAGATGTGAAAACAGCTGTTTCAGAAGCTGTTACAAATTCAATTATTCATGGGTATGAAAACAAAGGCGGATTAATAACAATTAAAGTAGATCTTAAAGGAAATGAAGCAGAAATAAAGATAACTGATAAGGGAAAAGGTATTGATGATATTGATAAAGCGATGCAGCCTTTATTTACTTCAAGACCGGATTTGGAAAGATCAGGAATGGGTTTTACTGTAATGGAAACATTTATGGATTCATTACAAGTTCTATCTGATGATAAAGAAGGTACAACCATAGTTATGAAGAAAATATTTAAATCAGTTGAATAAATAAAAGGAGGATTTAAAATTGATACATGGGCACATTGAATAATGAAGCGAGAAAAAAGTATAGTAACAATATTGAATTGTTAACCAAGGCCCAAAAAGGGGATCAATTAGCCCTAGATGAGTTAGTTGAAATAAATCTTCCTTTAGTAGCTGCTTTAACAAAGAAATTTATGAATAGAGGCTACGAATATGATGATATATTTCAAGTTGGATCAATGGGACTAATAAAAGCAATAAAAAACTTTGATTTAAGTTATGATGTAAAGTTTTCTACCTATGCAGTTCCTATGATTATGGGAGAAATAAGAAGATTTCTAAGAGATGATGGTTACATAAAAGTAAGCAGAAATATAAAATACGTGGCAAAAAAAGTTCATTATGCAAGAGAAGAATTAGCCCAAAAATTAAAAAGGGAGCCAAAGATAGAGGAATTAGCTGATTATATGGATATGCCAAAAGAAGAAATTCTCTTTGCTATTGATGCTGTGACTGAACCACAGTATTTATTTGAGACAATACATCAGGAAGATGGATCACCGATATATTTATTGGATAAAATAAGTAATCCAAATAATGAGAATGTTATAGATAAACTATCATTAAAAGAAGCACTAAGTAAATTGGATGCAAGGTCTAGACAAATAATTATTTTAAGGTATTTCAAAGATGTAACTCAAGTAAATGTTGCTAAAATGCTTGGGATAAGTCAAGTACAAGTATCAAGAATAGAAAAGAAAGTATTAAAAATGATGAGAGAAAAATTAAGTGGATAGAGTACATTTCGTACTCTATTCTTTTTTTTGTTTAAAAATCGAAAAATTGAGAAAAATATAATAGAAGAAATTATGGAGGTGGTTTTATGACAGTAAAAGAAAGTGATATTAAGTCTAAATTTAATGAGTTGTCACAAAAAGATACCCCAAATACCAAATTAATAAATAATTGTATTAGAGCCTTCTTAGTAGGAGGAATTATATGTGATATAGGACAATTATTTTCTGATTTTTATATGAGTATAGGGATAGATAAGATTAATGCAGCAACTTGTGTATCAATTACAATGATATTTATAGGAGCTTTATTAACTGGTGTAGGAATATATGATAAGATAGGTGACTTCGCGGGAGCAGGTTCTGTAGTGCCAATAACTGGATTTGCAAATTCTATTGTTTCACCTGCTATGGAGTTTAAAAAGGAAGGTTTTGTATTTGGGGTTGGTGCAAAAATGTTTACTATTGCTGGGCCGGTGCTAGTATATGGCATAGGATCATCTGTGATAGTAGGGATTATTTATTATATAATGAGTTTTATTAAATAGAAGTATTTAAAAATATTATTGGAGGTTCAAATTGAATAAGAGAATTGGTAAGCAAACGGTAATATTAAAATCTAAACCTAAAATTATATCTACTACAAGTATAGTAGGACCTAAAGAAGGGAATGGTCCTTTAAAAAATTATTTTGATATTATTCTTAAAAATGACTTAAATGGAGAGAAAAGCTTTGAAAAAGCTGAAACGAGTATTCTATCAAAGTCTATTAGAGAAACGATACTAAAGAGCAACTTATCTGAGGATAAAATAAATTATATTATATCTGGTGATTTGTTAAACCAGTTAACAGCAACTAATTTTGCTATAAGAGATTTAGATATACCTTTTCTGGGGGTATATGGAGCATGTTCTACTATGGCTGAAGCAATTGGCATTGCATCAATGCTCGTAGATGGTGGGTTTGCGGATTATACGATAGCAGCTACATCTTCACATTTTTCATCAGCGGAAAGACAATTCAGAGTTCCTTTGGAAATGGGGAGCCAAAGAGCACCATCTGCACAATGGACAGTAACAGGAGCAGGATCTATGCTTATAGGAAGTAAAGGTAACTTTCCTTATATTAAATATGTAACAACGGGAAAAATAAAAGATTATGGGGTAAAAGACGCTACAAATATGGGAGCAGCTATGGCTCCGGCAGCTGTTGATACTATAAAACAACACTTTGAGGATACAGGAAGAAATCCAGAAGATTATGATATTATAGCAACTGGTGATTTGGGATCTATAGGTAGAAAAATAACTCAAGAGTTAATTGGAGAGTATAACTTTACTTTAGGAAAGAATTATATAGATTGCGGGGAAGAGATATTTGATCATGACAGACAGAAGACAAAAGCAGGTGGAAGTGGTTGTGGTTGTTCTGCAGTAGTTAGTAGTGGATTTTTGTATAAAAATTTGTTAGAAGGTAAGTTCAAGAAGGTTCTATTAGTTTCAACTGGAGCGCTTATGAGTACAACATCATCTCTTCAAGGTGAAAGCATTCCTGGAATTGCACACGCAGTTAGTATAGAGTTTGGAGATGATAGTGGTGAATGATTATATAATGGCGTTTTTAGTAGGAGGCATTATATGTACTATAGGGCAGATACTTATTGATAAAACAAAATTAACGCCAGCTAGAATCTTAGTACTGTTTGTGACTCTGGGGGTTATATTAGGTGCTCTAAATATCTATGATGTTATTGTTGATTATGGGAAGGCCGGTGCAACAGTACCACTTCCTGGATTTGGATATGCTTTAGCTAAAGCAGTAAAGTTGGAAGTTGATAAAGAAGGATTGATTGGAGCTTTTACTGGAGGAATAAAAGGTACAGCTGGAGGTATAAGTGGGGCTATTTTATTTGGATATATAATGGCTTTGATATTTAATTCTAAATCAAAAGGATAATCGTAAGTGAGAATTGAATATTTAAAAGTGCTATCAAAATTTGATTAGCACTTTTAAATATGACTAATATATAAGACATGATTTAATATTTTTATGAATTTTGATTTGAAATAAAATTATCTATGAGGCTTCTTGCTATGCTATCTTTGGGAGGAAGCATAGGAAGAGCTGTGGATTTAAACCAATCAGCATGACCAAGCTCTATTCCATCTACATTAATATCTCCTGATTCATAGTTGGCAGTAAACGCAACCATTAAAGAATCGGGATATGGCCATGGTTGACTACCGAAATATTTGATATCTTTAACCTTAATTGATGTCTCTTCATAAACCTCTCTTTTTACACACTCTTCAAATGTTTCACCAGGCTCTACAAATCCCGCAATAACACTATATAACCCTTCTCGAAAATTATTATTATGAGCCATTAATAAAGCATCATCTTTTGTTACAGCAACTATGATTGCAGGAGAAATTTTAGGAAAAATTAGCAGACCACATTTTGGACATTTCATCGCTCTTTCTTTTTCAAGTTGATTAATCTGATTTCCGCATCGTCCACAAAACTGGTTTGTATCCCTCCAATTTAATATTTTCCTTGCTCTTGCACATACAGATGTAAGTGGAGTAGGTAATTGTAAACCTAACGCACGTAAGCTGAGAAACTGAAAATTTGAAGGTAATTTTATAGCATTGTCAATTTTATAGGTATAGCATGCTAGTCCATTAAATTTTCCTAAGAAAAGTTCATTAGTATCTTTAAAATTAAGAGATAGAATATCTTTTGCAGTAAGTATTGAAATTTCTTCATCTAAGGTTTTAATAAGAAGATTATTATTATTATCAAAAATAAAAAATAAATCACAATCATTTTTTACCTTAGGAGATTTTGTTTCGGGTACAAAATTTATGTATGAATCGTTGTTATGCATGTTAAAAACTCCTTAATTTAATATTTATCTATAAAATTTATTATAATCTATTATTCAATAAAAATAAATAATTTAATTCATAGTCTACGATTTTTATATCTTTTAGTATTTATTAATCTAGTAACAGATGAAACTAAAATAATTCCACATGCTATTGCACCAGCACTAAAGAAAGTTTCAGCCCCTAGAGTTAAAGCTTTATCGGCATTACCTTGAATGAATTCATACATTGTATAGTACATCCCAGAGCCTGGTACTAATGGAATAATTGCAGATATAGCAAATAGGGTTACGGGATTCTTAAGAAATCTGGCCATTGCTTCAGAATAAATTGAAACAGCTATAGATGCTACAAAAAGAGCGGATACTTTTGAAATATCCATATTTATTAAAATAAGATAAACAACCCAACCTAGGCCACCGCCTAATGAAGTAGCAAAAAGTTTTTTTCCTCTTATGTTAAACAGAACGCCAAAGCTAAGAGTACAAACAAATGCATATAAATAATTAGAAGCCATTTTAAATATAAGTGAAGTAGTCATATTAAATTAATCCTCCGAAGATATTAAACCATAATTTTAAAGCAAAACCTGTTCCAAGAGCTATTGCTACAGCAATAAATATTGACTCTACAGCTCTTGTGACTCCAGAAACTATATCCCCAGCTATGGTATCTCTTATTGCATTTGTAATTGAAATTCCTGGGACTAAAAGCATTATTGAGCCTATTATAGTTTTGTCTATGTTATCTGCAAGATTTAATTGGACACTTCCTGCAGCTAGCAGAGCGGTAATAATCCCACATATAGCATTTACAAAGAATTCATTTGTTTTAATTTTATAAAGAGAAGTACATAATAGCTTTATAACTATTCCGATAAAAAATGATACAAAAAAATCTTTTATTGTTCCACCAAAAAGCAAAGAAAAGAAAGCAGCGGCTAGGCCTGAAAAAATTAACAGTATGTTTTTATTATAAGTTGGGTATTTATCAATGTATTCTAATTCTTTTTTTACCTTTTTTAAAGGTAAATTTTCCTTGCTTACTTTCCTAGATAAATCGTTTACCATTGATACTTTCTCCAAATTAACTGTTCTGCTAGTTATTCTTTTTACTATAGAATTAGTTGTGTTATTGTCGGATATTGAGATTATAATACCTGTTGGTGTAACATAACTATCAACTTGTTTTACACCTAAAGATATGCATATTCTCTTCATAGTTTCTTCTACCCTATATGTTTCACCGCCGTTCTCAAGAATGATTTTACCGGCAAATGCAGTTACTTGTAATATTTGGTTTGTATTCATTTTAGTTTAGATATTCCTCCTTTAAGTTCATAAAAATAAATACATTATTAAATGTACTATTATTATAACTTAATTTGATGGACAAAGGGTAATAATTTTATAGAAGTTTAAATGAATTTTTTATAAAATAAATTAGTAAAAATTTGATGTTGAATTTTGGAGATTCTTCTACATTTTTCGTTGTTATGGTATAATTATTTACATAATTAGAAATTTGATAATGGTTGATTTTAAAAAGTATTAGTGTGAAAGGGGAACATTTATGTTCAATCAATATTTTGGTAATTTTTTATTGGAAAAAAGGATAATTACAGCAAAACAACTTAAAGAAGTGTTGGAATTGCAAAAACTAGTAAGAGTAAAAATAGGTATTTTAGCTATTGATAATGGTTTTATGAATGCTAAGGAAGTATTAGAAGTTCATAAATTACAAATTATAAAAGATAAAAAATTTGGCGAAATTGCAATTGAAGAGGGATATTTAACAAAAGAAAAGCTTGAAGAACTACTGAGAAAACAAAAAAAATCAATGGTTTTGATTGGGCAAGCTTTGATAAATAAAGGTTATATAACTTTTCAAAGATATGAAGAAATACTCGTTCAGTTTAAAGAAGAGTCTGGATTTTCTTTTGAAGAATTCAATGCTATTAGAAATAATAATTTAGAAAAAATAGTTCCTATGTTTGTTAAAATTAAAGATAGTTCAATGAGTACACTGCTGCATAAATATATTCAACTTTTTGTAAGAAATATTGCTAGATTTATAGATGTTGATATAGTATTAGGAAAAGCAGAAAAAATAGATAGTAAAGCTTTTGATAATTTAGTATACCAAAAAATAGATGGAACCCATAGAATATTTTCTGCTTTAGAAGGTGAGGACGAAGTAGTTACAAAATTTGCTTCTATTTATGCAGAAGAGCAGTGTGAAGAAGTAGATGAAATAGTTCAAGATTCACTAGGCGAATTTCTTAATTGTACAAATGGATTGTTCCTATCAGGTTTGTCTAACAGCGGGGTTGAATTAGAACTGTCTCCACCTAAATTTGAATGCAGTGGTAAATTGATAAAAACTAAAGAAATATATAAAATTCCATGTAGTTTAAGTTTTGGGGAGTTTAATTTGTTAGTTAGTTGTGAATATCCTGTGATTGAATAAAAAATTGTATTTGAAGTATGAAGAACGATGGAGGTTATTGAATGGCAAAAATATTAATAGTCGATGATTCTGTTTTGGCTAGAAAAAAACTGAAAAATATTATAGAGAATACTGAACATGAAATAGTAGGAGAAGCTGAAGACGGTTATGAAGCATTCAAAAAATATAGGGAATTAGAGCCTGATTTAGTTACAATGGATATAAATATGCCGTTTTTAGATGGAATTGGTGCATTAAGATTAATTAAAGAAGAGTATGCTAATGCGAAGATTATAATGGTTACAGTGTTAGGACAAGGAAATAAAATGTTAGAAGTACTTAATAATGGCGCTATTAATTGTATAAATAAACCTTTTAAAGATAATCAAATAATTGAAGCAATAAATGAAGCAGTGAAAATTAATTATTAATTTATACAATTGATAATTAAATCTAAGTTTTCTTTTTAAAATAAAAATATATATGATATAATTACTGAATGGTTAAATATTATAAATCTAGTTTTAGGATGGTAAATATATGAACGAAACAACACTCGTAGTAAAAAAAGAATATTTGAATAAATATAAAAATGGTTATCCGTTAATTCTTAAAGATGCAATTGTAAATATTAACGAATTAAAAGAAGAAGGCCAAATTATAAAACTTGTAGATAAAAACAATGTTTTCCTGGGTAGAGGTTATTATGGAAAACAGAATAAAGGATTTGGTTGGATTTTAAGTAATAGTAATAAAAGTGTTTTAAATGATAGATTCTTTTATGATAAATTAAAAAATGCATTGTCCAAAAGAAAAAAGTTTTATTATTCCAAAGATACTACTACATTTAGAGTATTTAATGGAGAAGGAGACGGGATAGGCGGTTTTACTATTGATTATTTTGATGGATTTTATCTTCTAACATGGTATAGTAAAGGAATATATGCATTCAAAGATAGTATATTAAAAGCAATAAAGTCTTTAGTGCCTTTTCACGGTATTTATGAAAAAAAGAGATTTAATGAAAACGGCATGGTTACAGATGAAGATAGCTATTTGTTGGGTAGAAAAGCACCAAAACCTCTTGTTGTTCAGGAAAACGGTGTTAATTTTGCTATCTACCTTAATGATGGTGCAATGGTAGGAGTATTTTTGGATCAAAAGGAAGTAAGAAAGTCTTTAAGAAATAAATACTCAAAGAATAAAACAGTTTTGAATACTTTTTCTTATACTGGTGCTTTTTCAATGTTCGCTGCAAAAGGTGGGGCTAGCACTACTAGTATTGATTTAGCAAAGAGAAGTTTAGAAAAAACTATAGAGAATTTTACCCTTAACAAGATAGACTATAAAAAACACGATATAATCGTAGAAGATTTATTCATTTATTTTAGGTATGCAAAAAAGAACAATATAAAATTCGATGTTGTTATTCTTGACCCACCAAGCTTTGCAACTTCAAATGAAAGTAGTTTTAGTGCAGCTAGGGATTATAAAGATTTAGTTAAAAAAACTATTGAGATAACTGAAGATGATGGGCTAATTGTTGCATCTACAAACTGTAGTACATTCAATATGACAAAGTTTAAAAGATTTATTGATGAGGCATTTAAAGAATCTAATAAAATGTATCAAATTATTGAGGAGCATCAGTTGCCAAAGGATTTTGCAGTTACAGATAAATTTCCAGAAGGTAATTATTTAAAGGTTCTATTTATTAAAATAATTTCTATGTAGAGTAAAATGTAATTTAAACAAAAGGTAAATAGAAGGAATTAATATATCTGGTACAGAGATGTTAATTCCTTTTTGCGTGGATATGTATATGTACTATAAAAGAATAAATGTGAAAGGAGATATTTCTTTGACAATAAAAAATTCCCTAGAATATAAGGCTAGTATTATTTTTAGGAATAAACATTTTAACACTATTTATCCAACATTGTTTAGAAAGATAAAAAATATAGATTTTCAGCGTAATAGAATAAAAACCCCAGATTGCGATTTTTTAGATATAGATTGGTCTAAAATTCGTTCCAAAAGGTTGTTAGTTCTTTTTCATGGTTTGGAAGGAAGTTCTAATGGACAGTATATAAAAGGAATGTGTAGAGTTTTCAATAAAAATAATTGGGATGTTCTTGCGATGAATTATAGAGGGTGTAGTGGTGAGATTAATAAAACAGTGAAATTTTATCACGGTGGTGCAACAGATGATATAGATTATTTGTTAAATCTAATTGAAAAAGACTATGAACAAATCGCACTAGTAGGTTTTAGCTTAGGGGGAAATATGTTATTAAAATATTTAGGTGATGGCAAATATAAGTTGAATTGTAAAATAACTTCAGCAGCAGCTATTTCAGTACCCTGTGATTTAAAAAGTGCTATGGAAAATTTGGCTAACAAGAGGAATTTCATTTATTCACGAAGGTTCTTGAAAGCACTAAAGAAAAAGGTAATGCTTAAGAAGAAATTTTTACCTGATGAAATTTCTGATGAAGATTTAAAATGTATAAAATCATTAAAAGACTTTGACGATAAATATACTGCACCTATTCATGGATTTATAGATGCTTATGATTATTATAATAAATGTAGTTGCAAACAATTTTTGGAAGATATAAAAATACCTACTTTAATCATAAATGCTATGGATGATCCATTTTTGACTCCTGAATGTTTTCCATTTAAGGAAGCAATAGTAAATCCTAATTTGATACTTGTTACACCAAAGCATGGAGGACATGTAGGATTTTCTTCTTTAAATGATGAGGATTATTGGACCGAAAAAAAAGTGTTGGATTTCATGATTAAAAATACAAATAATGGAGAAATATAGATGGATGAAAAAGTTATAAGAATAAATAAAATTTTGAGCAATGCAGGTTTTTGTTCTAGAAGAGATGCGAATAGACTTATCGAAGAAAAAAGAATAACATTTAATGGGAATTTTTGTGAAGCTGGTCAATGGGTAAAAGAGAGTGATGAAATACTACTTGACAATAAACCAATTCCTATTAAAGAAAAAATCTATATTGCATTAAATAAACCAGTAGGCATTACTTGTACTGCTTCAAGAAAAGTGAAAAGTAATATAATTGATTTTATTAATTATCCAGATTATATTTTTCCAGTAGGTAGATTAGATAAAGATTCTCAAGGCTTAATACTTATGACAAATGATGGAGAACTAGCTAATAAAATTTCAAATCCTAATAATGAGCATGAAAAAGAATATTTAGTAACAGTTGATAAACATTTTGATGATTTTTTCATGACTCAAATGTCAAAGGGTGTTGAAATTTTTGGAGTTAAAACAAAGCCTTGCAAAGTGAGTAGAGTTAATAATGATACTTTTCGTATAATTTTATCACAAGGGCTTAATAGACAAATTCGTAAAATGAGTGGAGTCTTTGGATATAAAGTTGAGAAACTAGAAAGAATTAGAATTCTTAATATTAAAATCAATAAAACAGCTATCGGCTCATGGCGTAAACTTACTGATGAAGAAATGTTGAAGTTAAGAAGTATAATTTCAATTTGATATATAGCATTGATATTTTTCTAGATTTTGATATGGTTTTATGTTAAAATATACACTTGTGTGCATAAAAATTTAGCAGAAGACAGGAGTGTATATTATCTAAATATGGATATAAAAACGATGAATTTAAAAAATGAAACATTATCAGGGCTTACTGTAGCATTAGCCTTAGTACCAGAAGCAGTAGCTTTTGCTTTTGTTGCGGGAGTTGATCCACTAGTTGCTTTGTATGCAGCATTTATAGTAGGCTTTATAACCTCTATTTTTGGAGGAAGGCCAGGGATGATATCTGGAGCTACAGGTGGTCTTGCAGTTGTTATGGTAGAATTAGTAGCTCATCATGGAGTGGAATATTTGTTTGCAGCTGTTATTTTAATGGGTTTAATTCAAATAGCGGTTGGATTATTGAAATTGGGTAAATTTATAAGAATAATTCCTCATCCGGTAATGTTGGGATTTGTTAATGGACTAGCAATCGTAATTTTCTTGGCTCAATTAAGTCAGTTTAAAGTTACTGATGAGAATGGAGTTCTTCAGTGGATGACAGGATCAGAATTATGGATAATGGTTGGCTTAGTATTATTAACCATGGCGATTATTTACATTTTACCCAAATTAACTAAAGCAATACCGGCTTCATTATTTGCAATTATTGTAGTAGCTTTATTAGTAAATGTTTTAGGAATTGATACAAGAACAGTTGGAGATATTGCTAGTGTTAAAGGGGGATTTCCTGAATTTGGTATACCCAAAGTACCTATTAATCTAGAAACTTTTAAAATTGTATTTCCTTATGCAGTAATTTTTGCAGCAATAGGACTAATTGAGTCATTAATGACATTAACATTAATTGATGAAATTACGGATACAAGAGGTAGAGGAAATAAAGAATGTATAGGACAAGGATTTGCTAATATAGTAACAGGTTTTTTCGGAGGTATGGGCGGTTGTGCAATGATAGGCCAAAGTGTTATTAATATAAATTCTGGTGGACGTAGAAGAATTTCAGGAATATCAGCTTCTTTATTCTTATTAGGATTTATATTATTTGGATCAAGTCTAATAGAAAAAATTCCGCTAGCGGCTTTAGTAGGTGTTATGTTCATAGTAGTTATTGGAACTTTTGAATGGTCAAGTTTCAGAGTTATAAAGAATATTAAAAAGTCAGATGCTCTAATAATAATACTTGTATCTGGTATTACAGTGTTTGAAGATTTAGCGGTTGCTGTTATTGTTGGTGTTATTGTATCTTCACTTGTATTTGCTTGGGAAAAAGGTAAGCGAATTGATATTGATGAAGAAATTGAAGAGAATGGTACAAAAGTATATAAAATAAGAGGAGCATTGTTTTTTGGATCTTCCAGAAATTTTTTGGAAGCTTTTGATGTTAAAAATGACCCTGAAGTAATTATAATTGATTTTATGTATGCAAGATTATTTGATCATACTGGAATAGATACCATTAATAAACTAACTGAAAAATATAAAGTTTTAGGGAAAGAACTTCATTTGAAACACTTGACTAAAGAGTGCTATGATTTTATACAAGATTCTAATAAAATTGTAGAAATAAATATTATTGAAGATCCTAATTATCATGTAGCTTTAGATGAATTGGGATAATATAAATTTGAAATTTCGTAATCTTAATAAGGGCTAGAGTTTAAAAACTCTAGCCCTTATACTATACATATCATTTCGTATATCTTAATATTTTTCCATATCTATATCATTTATTTCATTTTTTTTCTCTGGAAAATTTAAATCCTTTGGATTTGAATTTTCAATGCTAACATTAGATGCAGGTTGACTAAGATTTTTTAAAATAAAGGTATTTACTTGATTCTTCAGTGTTTCAGCTTGTCCTGATAATTCTTCACTTGCTGCAGCTGATTCTTCTGATGTTGCTGAAGTTGCTTGTACCACAGATGCAATCTGATTGATTCCAGTATTAATTTGATCTAACCCAATAGATTGTTCTCTAGTTGATACAGCAATTTCTGTTACCAAATGAGCTGATTCATCGACGCCTGTTACGACTTTCTTCAAAGCTTCTGCTGTTATGTCTGCAATCTTTGTACCATCTTCTACTTTTTTAATAGATCCTTCAATTAAGGTTGTTGTTTCTTTTGCAGCATTTGCAGAACGGGCAGCAAGATTTCTAACCTCTTCAGCTACTACTGCAAATCCCTTACCATGTTGTCCAGCTCTAGCTGCTTCAACTGCTGCATTAAGTGCTAATATATTAGTTTGGAAAGCAATTTCATCTATTACCTTAATTATCTTTGATATATTTTTTGACGAATTGTTAATTTCGGTCATTGCATCTAACATATAGTTCATTTGTGAGTAACCTTCTGTTACATTTGTTTTAACTGACTGTGTAATATTTTTTACTTCATCAGCATTTTTTGCATTTTGTTTTGTCTGTGAAGTAATTTCCTCAATGGATGCAGTTAATTGTTCAATTGAGCTAGCTTGTTCTGTTGCACCTTGAGATAAGGATATACTTGAATGTGATACTTGTCTTGCGCCGGCAGCTACTTGGTTAGATGCTGAGTTAATATTGGAAATTACATTATTCATGTTATTTACCATTACTGTGAATGCTTTGGCAAGAGAACCTAGTTCATCTGATCTATTAATATTTATAGATATATCTAAATTTCCATCAGCTATTGAATTAGCGGATGCTAAAAGGTTTTGGATTGGTTTACTAATTGATTTACTTACTAAAAATGCTACTATGTAACCGATAATTATTGAACTTACTAATATTATAGAAAGTAAAATAACAGTATTTTTATATTGTTTAGCGATTATATCTTCCTCATTTTGAATAAAAGCATCGATATCATCAATATAATTACCTGTTCCTATTACCCATCCAAAGGGTTCATATAATTTTACATAAGCTCTTTTTGGTAAGGGGATATTTTCACCGTTTTTGGGAAAATAATAATCGGTGTATCCATCACCTTTATCTTTTGCGATTTGGATAAAGTTTTGAATTATTTTGTTTTTCATTTTATCCTCTAGATTAATTCTACTTTTACCTTCAACATCTTTATTACCAAGAAGGACTACATTGATTCCGTTTAATGTGTCAACAAAGAAATAACCATTTTTACCATATCGTGCATTTCTAATAATATCAGCTGCAACTATTTTACCTTCTTCTTCAGTTAGAATTCCTTTTTTTATTGTATTTTTAATCCCATCAAGTTGAGATACAATAATTTCTACTTGTTGCTTGATATTTTGATCATAACTTACTCGTAGATCTTTCTCAAGCTGAGTTAATCTATCATTGTTGTTTTTATAAATTAAATACAATGATGAAGAACTAATAATAATTGAAATAATTATAACTATTGAAATAATAACTAGTACAAATTTTCCTCTAATGCTTTTCAAATGATTACCTCCTCAGAATGTATCCAGAAAACAAAAAATGTTTTTGATAAAATTTTTAATGAAAACGATTTAATTAGTTTTTTAATTATATCAAAATATTAATTCAATATCAATGATAAATATTACCAGGTATTTTATTGATTAACAGTATAAGGTGTATTATACAAATAAAGCTATATATAAATTAGAGATATATTTCAACAAATTTATGATAAAATAATACCAAGAAAAAAATTGTTTAAATAATCCATATAAGGAGGGTTCTAATTGAAAAATAAAACAATAGGGTTTATTGGTATTGGTGTTATGGGAAAAAGTATGGTAAGAAATCTTATGCAAGGTGGATTTAGTGTTCATATTTTTACACGAACAAAATCTAAAGCTTCAGATTTAATAGAAGAAGGGGCTATATGGGAAGATGAAATCAGTACACTAACAAAGAATTCAGATATTATTATTACTATAGTGGGTTTTCCAGTTGATGTAGAAGAAATCTACTTAGGAGAAAAGGGAATTATCAACTGTTCTAGGGAAGGAAATATTTTGATTGATATGACTACTTCTAAACCTAGTCTAGCAATAGAAATTAATAAAAAAGCACTAGAAAAAGGAGTGAAAACTTTGGATGCGCCTGTTTCTGGTGGAGACATTGGTGCTAAAAATGGAACTTTATCCATTATGGTAGGTGGTGAAAAAGAAACATTTAATGAAACTTTACCACTTCTTGAACTTATGGGTAAAAATATAGTTTATCAAGGAAAAGCAGGATCAGGGCAACATACAAAAATGTGCAATCAAATTGCTATTGCCACCAATATGATTGGGGTATGTGAAGCTTTAATTTATGCAAAAAAAGCAGGTCTAAATGAAGAAACAGTTTTAAAAAGTATAACTTTGGGAGCGGCAGGGAGCTGGTCTTTAAGTAATTTAGCTCCTAGAATCATAAAAGAGGATTTTTCACCAGGATTTTTTGTAAAGCATTTTGTAAAAGATATGACTATAGCTTTAACTGAGGCAGAAAACATGGGACTATTAACTCCGGGCTTAAAATTGTCTTTAGAATTATATAAAGAATTAATGGAACAAGGTTATGAAAATAATGGAACGCAGGTGCTTTATAAAGCTTTTAATAAATAAAATAGCAAAGTTGATATCAAAATAAAGCTCGCAATTGAAATAAATTGTGAAACAAATTGACGGTTGACAGTGTTCAATTGACAGTAAAGGATATCTTTCACTAAAGTGAAAGCTTTTAATTTGAATTTCTTTCCTTTTACGTTTGTAAAAATACCTTATTTAAGTTAGCAAAGCTAACAAGGCTTAGTTAAAGATTTTCTGGAAGAAAATCATCATTTACTGTCAACTGTAGACCGTCAACTGACTACTATAAATTGCGAAACTCTTTTCTTCGCAATTTATAATTATTGTGTCTAATTACCATTGGTATTAAACTCGAGTTATGTTATAATTAATCGAAAACGTAAAAAATAGATTCCAGTTCAACTAAATATTTATCCTTGTACTATAACTCGTTGATACTTCGAGTTTTAGTACAAGGATAAATAAAGTTTTACAATGGATTCTCTATAAGACAGTTCGTAACCATCCTGTCTATAAACAAAACTAGGACATATACTTTTACTACTTTTGTAGAAAGTATTATTTGTTTTAGGGCTGTTTAAGCCCTTTTTTTGTTTGCTCTTTTTTATTTGCCATTTTACATTGGATACGAAAATATAATTACCTATTTAATGTTTAATGTAAAATGAAGGGGTGCAGGGGAAGTATTTCCTGATTCTTTCAGGAGGGTGCTCAGACGCGTATGCGTCGTAGAAGGGGATCCCGCTGGCGTGACAGGCGTTTGCTTGCAAACACCGAAAACGTTCAGGTTCCCTAGCGAAGCGGCTTTGCCGCCTTTTAAGGAGGAGATAGATATGAAGAAAATAGGATTAACCACAACAGTTCCAGTTGAAATTTTAATAGCAGCTGGATATACACCAATTGATTTAAATAATTTATTTGTAACATCAGAAAATCATATTGAATACATAGATTTTGCTGAAAGGGAAGGTTTCCCTAAAAGTATGTGTGCTTGGATTAAAGGAATTTTCGGTGCATGTATAAGGCACGAAATTAAGGAAATTGTAGGTGTTGTAGAAGGAGATTGTTCGAATACTGATGCTTTATTAGAAGTTTTGAAAATAAAAGAAATCAAGATTCATCCGTTTGCTTTCCCACACAGTCATAAACTCAGAGATGTTACTTCTTCAATTAGGAATTTCATGGAATATTTTAATGTAAGTGAGGAACAAGTTGAACAGGTAAGAAGAAGACTGAACAAAACTAGATTAAAAGCAAGTGAAATTGATGAGTTGACATATAAGGAATATAAAGTTACAGGCTTTGAAAATCACATACTTCAGCTTTGTTTAAGTGATTTTGATGGGGATCTAGAATCCTATGAAAAGTTGTTAGATGAAAAGCTCGAAGAGATAAAAGGAAGAAAAGCGGATGAGAAGAAGATCAAGTTAGGTTACTTAGGAGTTCCACCAATGACAGGTGATTTGCACGATTTTGTTGAAGAATTTGATGCAAGATTTATATTTAATGAAGTTCAGAGAGAATTTGCTTTTTCAAGGGCATATAAAGCAGAAGATATTTATTATCAATACTACGATTATACTTATCCCTACGATTTGGATTTTAGAATAGAAGAAATTAAAAAAGCTATAGAAGAAAGAAAAATAGATGGTGTAATACATTATACCCAAGCTTTTTGTCATAAAGCAGTAGAGGACATTGTACTTAAGAAAAAACTTAATCTACCTATGTTAACTATAGAAGGCGATAAGAGTAATGTTCTAGATGCAAGAACAAAACTTAGAATAGAAGCTTTCCTAGATATGCTTAACGATTTGAAGGGGGAGTAGTAGAATGAGGACATTAGGGATCGATCTTGGAAGTAGAGAAGTTAAAATTATTATTATGGAGAGTTATGAAATAGTCAACAGCATAAAGCTTAGCACTATGAAATTTTATAGAGATTACTGTAGTTATGATGGAAAAATTATTGTGGATATAGATAAATTTAATATAGGAGAAGTTGATAAATGGGTTTCAACTGGATATGGAAGAAATAATACTGATTTGAAAAAATTTAAGGTTATTAATGAATTAAAAGCTCATGCGTACGGAGCGGTTTATCAAACAGGGTTGAAAAATTTTATATTACTTGATGTTGGTGGACAAGATGTTAAGATAATGAAAATTGAAAATGGATTGATGACTGATATGGAGTTAAATGATAAATGTGCAGCTTCATGCGGAAGATATCTTGAAAATATGTCAAATATACTTGAAGTTTCTTTAGATGAATTGTCAATATATTACAAAGATCCTATATATTTAAATTCTACATGTGCAGTATTTACCGAATCTGAGCTTATTGGAAAAATAGCTGAAGGAATAAAAACAGAAAGACTTTGTGCAGGTGTTAATTTTTCGCTCTATAACAGACTTAAACCTATGATAGAAAAGTTTAGAGGAGAGAAGATTGTTCTTACTGGAGGCGTAGCTAATAATAAAGCTTTAATACGATATTTGAAAAATGATTATGATGAAGTAATTACTGTTAAAGAACCACAATTTAATGGAGCAATAGGATGTTGTGTATGTGCGAACAAAGCTAAACTAAGGATCGGCTAAAAAATTACTTTTCACTTTTGCTATCAAAATATAGAGATTCTAGTTCAACTATAAATTTATAAGTGTACAAAACTCGTTAATACGTCGAAATTTTGATACAATTATAAATTAAGTTGACTATGATTCTCTGAATTGATGGTTCTGCAATTTTTGATGGAAATTTAAGGAAAGTTATTTTTTACGATCCCTGAAGAAGATTATGGAGGAATAAAATGTATATACTAAGATGTGAACATAGTTTTGACAGTGCACATTTTTTAAGTGGATATAAAGGAAAATGTGCAAATATTCATGGACATAGATGGAGAATTTTGGCTGAAGTTTGTTCTGAAAAGTTGATTGAGAGTGGGCAACTTAGAGGAATGGTTGTTGACTTTGGAGATTTAAAAAAAGACTTAAAAGAAATTGTAGACTATCTTGATCATGCATTAATAATAGAAAAAGGAACTATGAGAGAAGCTACATTGAATTGCTTGAAAGATGATTGTTTTAGAATCATTGAAGTGGATTTTAGACCAACTGCAGAAAGTTTTGGGAAATATTTTTATAATAAACTGAAAAACTATGACTATAACATAAGAAGAATAACTGTTTTTGAAACACCGTCAAATTGTGCGGTTTATGAAGAGGTGTAACTATGCAATACAAAGTAGTAGAAAAGTTTGTAAGTATAAATGGTGAAGGAATAAAGGCAGGAGAATTATCAATCTTTATAAGATTTGCAGGATGCAATTTGGATTGCAGTTACTGTGATACTAAATGGGCAAATGAAAAAAATGTCCAATACGAACTTTTAGAAAAAGAAGAAATTCTTTCTTATATAAAAGAATGTGGTATAAAAAATGTAACACTAACAGGTGGAGAACCTTTGATTCAAGAGGGAATAGGCCAGCTTATAAGCTTTTTGATGAAGAATAATGGACTAAATATAGAAATTGAAACTAACGGGAGTATAGATATCTCTGAATTTAAGAAGATAATTAATGATCGAGTTAGTTTTACTATGGATTATAAGCTTCCATGCAGCGATATGGAAGATAAAATGAATATGGATAATTTCAAAAATCTTAGTAAAAAGGATGTTATCAAATTTGTTGTAGGAACTGAATCAGAGCTTTTTCTAATAAAAGATTTAAATAATAAATACGATCTTACGGAAAATTGTAATGTATATCTAAGTCCAGTCTTTGGAACAATTGCCCCAGAAAAGGTTGTAAATTTTATGAAAGAAAATAAATTAAATGGTATAAGACTTCAAATTCAACTTCACAAGATCATTTGGAAGCCTGAAGAAAGAGGTGTTTAATATGATTAATAAAGAAAAAATAGAAGAGCATATAAGAGGATTACTAGAGGCCTTAGGAGAAAATCCAGATAGAGAAGGATTAAAAGAAACACCTCAACGTTTTGCAAAAATGTGTGAAGAAGTTTTCAACGGAATTAACTACACTAATGATGAAATTGCAGAAATGTTTAATATAACATTTGAAGAAGACTGTTTTGAAAATCAAACAGAGGATTTTGTTTTAATGAAGGATATAGAAATTTTCTCCCACTGTGAACATCATCTTGCTTTAATGTACAATATGAAGGTTGCAGTAGCATATATTCCGAAAGATAAAATAATTGGGCTTAGTAAAATTGCTAGAATAGCAGATATGGTAAGTAAAAGGCTTCAACTACAAGAGAGAATAGGCAAAGATATTGCTGAAATAATGCAGAAAATTACCGATAGTGATGATGTTGCAGTTATTATTCAAGGCGAGCATGGATGCATGACAACCAGAGGAATAAAAAAGCCCGGTACGAAAACTTTAACTACTACTTTTAGAGGTAGATTTGAAAGTGACGATAGAGTAACAAATAAATTAATTAATTTATATAAATGTAATTAAGCTAAGTAATATTTCATTAATCATAATACCAAGAATAAATAGGAGGGAAAAAATGCAAGAAAGAATAGGTAATAAAGCTGTTGTAGTTTTTAGTGGAGGACAAGATAGCACAACTTGTTTGTTCTGGGCAATAGAGAAATTTGATGAAGTAATAGCAGTATCTTTTGATTATGGTCAAAAACATATAGAAGAGCTTCAATGTGCAGAAATAATTTGTAAAGATAATAATATAGAGTATCATGTTCTTGATATGAATCTATTAAATCAGTTAGCACCAAATTCATTAACTAGAAAAGATATAAAAGTTTGTAACTATAAAAAAGATGACGAACTTCCTAATTCATTTGTAGATGGAAGAAACCTTATTTTTCTAACTTTTGTTGCAGTTTTTGCAAAGCAGAGAAATATAAACAATATAGTAACAGGAGTGTCTCAAAGTGATTTCAGTGGCTACCCAGATTGTAGAGATATTTTTGTGAAATCAACAAATGTCACATTAAATCTTGCTATGGACTACCAATTTGTAATTCATACACCATTAATGTGGATTGATAAGGCAGAAACATGGAAGATGGCATATGATTTAGGAGTTCTAGATATTATAAAAAATGAAACACTGACTTGTTATAATGGAATAATAGGAGAAGGCTGTGGTGAATGCCCTTCATGTAAGTTAAGAATGAAAGGGTATGAGGAGTTTATAAAACAAAATAATATGGAGTAACCATCATATATGGATATAATAAAGTTTAGCAAAGTTAGTTTATTTCACAAATAAACTAATGATGTTAAACTTTCATTTTTTAATGTATAATAAAATAAAAGTTTAGGAGAGAAGACAAATGAAAAAAGAAAAAGAATTCAAAAATAAAGGAATAAAAACATTAATATTTTTGTCGTCAATTATTTTCATGTTTTTAAATATGGCTGGGTGTTCTACGAAAGAAAATACTCAGGTAATTTCTCATGACACTAGTGTAACTACCGATGAAGTATCAGGAATAATGAAAGTTCATTTTATTGATGTTGCCCAAGGAGATGCAATCTTAATTCAAAGTGACGGAAAAAATATGCTAATAGATGCAGGTAAAAATGATAAAGCAGATTTAGTTAAGGATTATTTAAAAGATCAAGGGGTAGAAAAGTTAGATTTTTTTATTGGTACACACCCTCATGAAGATCATATCGGTGGAGCAGATATAGTGTTGAATAATTTTGAAGTTAATAAAGTTATAATGCCTAAAGTAACTGCAACCACAAAAACTTATAAGGATGTAATCAATTCTATAAATAATAACAATTTGAAAATAACTGTGCCAAAAGTTGGAACAACTTATGAACTTGGAAAAGCAACATTTCAAATAGTTGCACCTAATAGTACTAGCTATAGGGATACTAATAATTATAGTGTTTCTATAAAGCTTACTTTGGATAATAATAGTTTTTTATTTACAGGTGATGCTGAAGATGTTAGTGAAGAAGAAATGGTATCAAATGGAATGGATTTAAAAGTTGATGTACTTAAAATAGGACACCATGGAAGTCATTCTTCAACCACAAATGAATTTTTAAATAAAGTTAATCCGAAATATGCAGTTATAAGTGTGGGAAAATTGAATGATTATGGTCATCCTCACATTGAAACTATGGAAAAACTAAAGGATAAAAATATTACTGTTTATAGGACGGATGAATCTGGTACAATAATTGTTACAAGTGATGGAAACACAATCTCTTTTAATATAGATAAAGAATCTTTGTCAAGAATAGAGGAAAAGGATAATTCAAAGGAACCTGTCATAAAAGAGCCAGATGCTGATTCAGCTTCAATTCATCAGAAGGGGATAGAGATAACTAATATTGATAAAGTTAAGGAAGTAGTCACTATTAAAAATAATTTAGATTTAGATGTAAACTTAAAAGGGTGGACACTCGTTTCAGTAGCCGGAAATCAAATATATACTTTTAATGATTATATACTTAGAGCTGGAGATTCAATAACTGTTGTTAGCGGTAAAGCCAAAGGGGATTTAAAGTGGACAAGCAGTAATATTTGGAATAATAGTAGTGAAGATCATGGAAAGTTGTTAGATGAAAATGGAGAGTTAATGTATTTTTATGATAAGTAATAAAATAGAAACGGTGTGAAATCTTATAATTTTTAAAGATATCCACCGTTTATTAGTAGGAGTTATTTATTTTGATATACTTTCGCTATTCATCTTCATTAACTGATTTATTCTCTAAATTAGAATTTCTGTTATCTAGAGTATTAAGGTTTATATGATGCACGATCATGTCTTCAGTAGTATTCATAATAAATCTATCTAAATAAACTCTTCCATTAGGAGTATTTGATACAACAAAAGGTTTTTCAGTGCTTCTATAATAAACCCAACCGTTAGGCTTACTTAGTACTCTATCTAAGTTTTTTTTATCAATGAGGGTTCTAGCTTTTTCACGACCATATTTATCCCTTAGTATTATTGAAACAGTTTTTTCGTCTACTATCTCATAATCGTTAGGTGTGTTTTGGTTATAAACTTCTAAATTATCTTTTTTATTATCAAGTGTATCTCCATTAATATGTCTTATTGGAGCTTTAGCATCTACTCCCAAAATAAATGATTGAAGAGATAGTTTTGATTTTTTATTTTTACCGTTGATACTAGAAAAGCTAAAGGTTTGAACTAAATAACTATTAAAGTTTTTATTCCATTCTGCAAACCATCTACCTTTTTCTAAGACTTTTTCTAAATCTTCAGTATTTATTTGAGTGCTGATAATTGTACCATTCTTTTTACTTACTTTTAGATAAGTAATGTTTTCTTTTATATCATATTGATTTTCTTTTGCTTCATTTTTGCTTTTTATAATAATACACCTCTTTTGATTAATATTTTAATATTTAATAAAGACTCTTCTAAAGATTTTGAGTACTTAACATTATAACATAATTATCTATATATTATTTTTTATTTACAAAAATAATTTTTAATAAAGAATATTGTCGAATATATTTATTAGATTATGGTAAAATAACTAGTATTATGATATTTAGGCAAATATATAATTGATTTATAGGAGTGGTTAATATTTTAGAGAAAGCAAAAAACAATGAGTAATTTTAAAGAATATCTATTGGATACTAATGTAGTTATAAGAATATGGAATGAATACCCTTTATTATTCCAAGCTATAGAAAAAAACAAAGAAATGGATTATGCCATTTATCACAATATAGCTGTTGAAATATCAAAAAAGGAATTTAGAAATATTGATGGAGTCCCTGTGCTTTCTGATAAATTTTTAAAATTAGTAGGTCATATAATTAATGAAGATTTAGTTGATACTTTAAAAATAAGTAAATCAGATATTAATATTAAATATAATAAGCAAAAAGATATTTATATCTTAAATGGTAATAAACTTTCAAGAAATGATTATGACCTTATCTGTATCTGTGAAAAATTTAAAAAGTATACGTTGGTCACTGGCGATAAAGGTTTACTCAATAGTGCGAACATAATATTACCCCCAAAACGGGTATTGACCTTTGATGGTTTTTTTGCAGATATGAAAAAGTTTAATGTGATATAATGGTAATGGCGCAAGAAGTATTTAATTTGAATCCAATGTGTATAAAGAATATGGTATTAGTAGTAATGAGGTGGTAGTTTGTTCAAAAAAAATAAATATTTTGTTATAACTTTTGTGATTATTGCATTTTTAGGAGTGATATTTGTGACAGAAAAGAGTGGGCCTCAAGATAGTGAATTAATAAGACTTGAAATTGCAAAAGAAAATTTGCAGGAGAATAATTTGTTTTTTAATAAACCTGAGGAGAACATAGAAAATGTGAGGATAAAAATCTTTAAAGCTAATCGAAGATTAGAACTTTATGGAAATGGAGAAATTATTGGAAGGTTTAAAATAGCATTAGGGAGTAATCCTGTTGGAGATAAAGAAAAAGAAGGAGATAGAAAAACACCTGAAGGTGAGTACTACGTTTGTACTAGAAACGATAAGAGCAAATATACTTTGAGTTTAGGCGTAAGTTATCCAAATGTTAACGATGCTAAAGAAGGATTAGAAAAAGGAATTATTGATGATTCTACTTTTAATGATATTTCTGATGCAATAAATAGCAAAAAAAGACCACCTTGGAAAACATCTCTTGGTGGTGAAATTATGATTCATGGAGGCGGAAATAGTACAGATTGGACATGGGGATGTATAGCTCTTAGTGATGAAGATATTAGAATACTTTGGGATTATGCATCAATGGGAACCCCAATAAGCGTTTATCAATAAAGAACTTTTTTAGGAAATTTATGATATGGTTAAACCATAAAAAGTAAGTTAAACTACAATATCTACCGAAGATTAATTCGTTCTAACGCTACATTGTGGTAGAAGTTCAACTAAATTACTTTTGTGGAATAGCTATGATATGCTATGCAGAATAAATATTTATTATTACAAAATGGAGGAAGTAGTATGATTAACAAAGTTAATGCAATTATTGAGAGAATTGAAAAAGAATTAATAGAATTAAATGAGTATATTTATAAAAACCCAGAGTTAGGCCTCAAAGAATACAAAGCTGCTAAAGCACATGTAGATTTATTAAGAGCACATGGTTTTTATGTTCAAGAAGAATATATTGGAATAAAGACAGCTTTCAAGGCAATTAAAGAAAGTGAGAAAACAGGTCCAACAATTGCTTATTTAGCAGAATATGACGCTTTACCTGGCATTGGTCATGGGTGTGGTCATAATTTGTTGGGAACAACAAGTACTGGAGCTGGGATTGTACTGGGAGAACTAATATCTGAAATAGGTGGAAAGGTAATCGTATTTGGAACCCCTGCTGAAGAAAATTTTGGAGGAAAGGTAGATATGGTGAATTATGGATCATTTGAAGATGTGGATGTAGTGATGTTATCTCATCCAATGCACAAGTATATTAAGAGTGGAAAATCATTGGCCATGGAAGCGATACAATTCACTTTTAAAGGTAAATCTGCCCATGCAGCAGCATTTCCTGAAAAAGGCATTAATGCACTAGATGCAGCCATTAATACCTTCAATAATATAAATGCACTGAGAGAGCATATCAGGAGAGACGCAAGAGTACATGGAATTATTAAAGAAGGAGGAATTGCTGCAAATATAGTTCCAGATTTAGCAATTGCACAGTTTTATGTGAGAGCAACGACGAAAACTTATCTTCAAAAATTGGTAGACAAAGTTAAGAATTGTGCTAGGGGAGCTGCATTGGCTGCTGGTACTGAATTAGAAATTATAAATTACGAAACATCATATGATAATATGGTTACTAACGAGACTTTAATGGAAGCTTATTCTAAGAATTTAAGGAATTTTGGTATAAGAGATTTGGAAGAAGGAGAAAAAATAACTGGTTCAATGGATGCTGGAAATGTAAGCCATGTTTGTCCGACAATTCATCCATCTTTTTCAATAAGTGACAAAGAAGTAGTAGCTCATACTATTGAATTTGCTGAAGCTTCCATTCAACCTTTAGCTTATGAAGGAATGAAGAAAACAATTGGGACTTTAGTTTTAACTGCTGTTGATGTTTTACAGGATGAGAGTCTCTTAAAAGCAATTAAAGAAGAGTTTAAAAATAGTGAAAAATAAAATTTATAATATAAAGTAGTCTTATTTATATTTTGATAAGATGGGGGAACTAATATGGTAAACAAAGTGAATGAAATTATTGAAAAGATACAAGAAGAATTAAAAGAATTAAATGAGTATATTTTTAGGAATCCAGAACTAGGACTTGAAGAATACAAGGCATGTAAAGCCCATGCAGATTTATTAAGAAAGTATGACTTCCAAGTTGAAGAAGAATATATAGGTATTAAGACTGCTTTTAAGGCAGTAAAGGACAGTGGTAAAGAAGGTCCAACAATTGCATATTTAGCTGAATACGACGCTTTACCTGGAATAGGGCACGGTTGTGGACATAATTTATTGGGAACAACAAGTACAGGAGCGGGTATAGTATTAGGAAAACTCATTTCTGAAATTGGAGGAAGGGTAATTGTTTTTGGTACACCGGCAGAGGAGAATTTTGGTGGTAAAGTTGATATGGTCAATAATGGTTCATTTAATGATGTAGATGTTGCTATGATTTCACATCCGTTGGATAAGTATGTTAACAGTGGAAAATCATTGGCAGTACAAGCATTACAATTTACATTTAAAGGACAATCTGCCCATGCAGCCGCATTTCCTGAAAAGGGTATTAATGCATTAGATGGAGTTATAAATACTTTCAATAATATTAATGCTCTGAGGGAACACATTAGAAGTGATGCAAGAATACATGGAATAATAAAAGATGGTGGAATCGCTGCAAACATTGTTCCAGATCTAGCCATTGCACAATTTTATGTCAGAGCTGTTACAAAAACTTATTTAGAAGAATTGGTAAAGAAGGTTAAAAATTGTGCTAAAGGAGCTGCGTTAGCAACTGGAACTGAATTAGAAATTTCAAACTATGAGGCAACTTATGATAATATGGTAACTAATAAAATTCTAATGGAAACATTTAATGATAATTTAAGAAAATTAGGGATAAATGATATCAAAGAAGCTGAGAGTGTGCTATGGTCTATGGATACAGGTAATGTAAGTCATGTTTGCCCAACAATCCAACCGTCTTTTTCAATAAGTGATAGAGAAGTTGTATCTCATACTATAGAATTTGCAGATGCTACAATTCAGCCGTTAGCTTATGAAGGGATGAAGAAAACTATTGGATCTCTAGTTTTGACTGCTTCTGATATTATTCAAGATGAAAATCTTTTATGGGCAATAAAACATGAATTTGAAAATATTAATTAGAGTTTCAGGGATAATATGAAGTATAAAGTAAATTAAATGTCAATAAATAAATTAATCTAAGAAAGAGAGAAAAGATGTGGAACTGATAAGAGAAATTTATCATTATGAAATTGATAATAAGCTTGCAAATAAAAAGGTTAAATATGAAATAAGAAAGGCAGCAAGAGCAATTCTTTTAAATGATAAAGGTGAAATTGCAATATTACATGTTACTTCAGATAAATATCACAAGCTTCCAGGTGGAGGGATTGAAAGTAACGAAACAGTTATGAAAGCATTATATAGAGAGATACTTGAGGAAGTTGGAGCACATATAAAAGTTGAAGATGAAATAGGTATCATTATAGAATATCGAGATTTGTTTCAACAGCTTCAAATTTCTTATGTGTATTTGTGTAAAACCCAAGGTGAACTCGAAGAACCTAACTTTACTGAAAGTGAAAAGAACCATGGTTTTAGAGTAAAATGGATGAGAGTTGAGGACGCTATTAGTCAAATGCAAAATGATGAACCTCATAATTATATGGGTAAGTTTATAAATTTAAGAGATTTGACTTTGTTACTAAAATATAAGAATGAAATTTAATTCATTAATGAAGATTTTTGGGGTGGACAATGTATACGATTAAGAAAATATTAAATAATAATGTGGTAATTGGATTAAGCAGTAGTAGAGAAGAAGTAGTTTTAGTAGGTAGTGGTATTGGATTTGAATTTAAAAAAGGCATGCTTATACCTGGAGAACGAGTGACTACTGTTTTTACTAAAAGAGAAGAGGAGTTAAATAATAATTACGAAAATATTCTTAGAAATATCGATACTGCTATTGTTGGTATTTCTGAAGAAATCATCTCTTTTTGGGAAGAAAAATTAAAAATAAAGCTAAATAATGCAATTCATATCTCTCTACCAGATCATATAAACTTTGCATTAAAAAGGCTAAAGAGTGGGGTGAAGATTGAAAATCCATTTATTATGGAACTGAAAATTATGTTTCCAAATGAATTTGAATTATCAAGTAATGCTCTTAAAATGATAAATAGTAGATTTGATGTAAGTTTTCCAGATGATGAGATTGGATTTATTTGTTTGCATTTAAGAGCTGCGTTAACAGAAGAGGGAGTAAATACATCAGCATCTTACATGAGAAAGATATCAGAAATTATGAAGTTTATCTCAAAGCTTTTGAGAAAAGATTTAAACAAAAATTCCTTTGAATACATAAGAACGGTATCTCATATCAATTTTATGTATGAAAGAATAAAATATGAAAAACCAATAAAAAATTATTTGCTCGATAGTATAAAAAATGAACTTTATATAGAATTTAATATGGCTTTAAAGGTAGGATTAAAATTTGGGAATTTATTTAATGTAGAAGTACCTGAAGATGAAATAGGGTATATAGCTTTACATCTTAGAAGATTAAAGGAAATAGAAGGGGATAAAAGTGAGTAGAAAAAAAACTTTTTCGATTCTACAAAGAATAGGTAAATCTTTGATGTTACCTGTATCAGTGCTTCCGGCGGCAGGTATAATGTTAAGATTAGGTCAACCAGATCTTTTAGGTAAATATGGAGTTACTTTTTTATTTCTTTCCACAGCGGGTAATGCAGTATTCAATAATTTACCTTTGATTTTTGCAGTGGGGGTAGCTATTGGATTTTCAGGAGGAGAAGCAGTTGCAGCATTGGCAGCAGTAATTGGAGAACTTATTCTTCAAGAAATATTAGTAAAGCAATCACTTATTATTGGAACCAATATCAATATGGGAGTATTTGGAGGTATTTTAATTGGGCTTATTGCTGCGATATTATATAATAAATATCATGAAATTAAGCTACCTAAAATTTTAGGGTTCTTTAGTGGAAAAAGATTTGTGCCTATTATTACATCTATTAGTTCATTTGTATTTGCAATTATTAGTATAAAGATATGGGTTCCTATTCAGAGCGGAATAGATTTATTTGCTCATTGGGCTAGCGATTCTATCCTTGGACCAGCTTTTTATGCAGCGGGGAAAAGACTTTTGATTCCTGCTGGTATACATCATATATACTATCCGCCATTTCTATTCCAATTTGGCGAATATGTTTCTAATGGAATAAAATATTTTGGAGATTCACCCAGATTCTTTCATGGAGATCCAACAGCAGGAGTTTTCATGGCAGCAGAATATCCAATATTAATGTTTGGACTTCCTGGTGCAGCGCTGGCAATTGTAGTAGTATCAAAAGTAGAAAATAGAAAGAAAATTTTTGGAATGATGATGTCGGCAGCTTTGGTATCCTTTTTTACGGGTATAACAGAGCCTATAGAATTTTCATTCATATTTGTTGCTCCATTTTTATATGTGTTTCATATAGTAGCTGCTTTTTTTTCAGGAATTATTACAAGTATGCTTAATATTCGATTAGGATATACTTTTTCAGCTTCATTAATTGATTATGTTCTTGGATTTAATTATGCAGAAAATCCGCTTCTTTTATGGATTATTGGACCATTATTTTTTGTTTTATATTTTGTGGTGTTTTATTTTACTATAAAGTTGAAAAATATTGAGACTCCTGGTAGAGAAGAAGTTCAAGATGAAACAAATAAACAATATGATAAAATAATATCAAAACAATCAAAAGGAAAGAATAAGGCCGAATCTATAATAGACGCAGTAGGGGGCAAAGATAACATAGAAGAAATTGATGCCTGCGTTACAAGATTAAGGTTAAAGGTTAGTAACACTCGAATTGTTAATAGAAATAAGCTTAAAGATTTAGGAGCTGCAGGGATATTTGAAGCATCTAATTGTTTTCAAATAATACTTGGGACAGAAGCTGAATTTATTAAAGAAAATATGATAAAAGCAATGTTAAACAAATCATCTGACTCTATTTCTAAAAATAAAATTAAAGTATCTAGTATGAAAGCATCCAATTACTCTAAAGATGAAGAAATAGAATTAGAAATATATAATCCTATTGAAGGAGAATTGATTTCTTTGGATAATGTGAATGATGAAGTATTCTCAGAAAAAATTTTAGGAGATGGTTTTGCTATTATTCCTTCTGCAAATAAAGTTTTTGCACCTATATCAGGAGAAGTTGTAGTCTTATTTCCTACAAAGCACGCAATAATAATAAAAAGCGAGATTGGATATGAAATAATGATTCATGTGGGATTAGATACAGTTAATTTAAAAGGAGAGGGCTTTACTTCATATATAAATAAAGGCGATATAGTTTCTAAAGGTGATCTTATTTTATCCTTTGATAAAACGCTAATAGATCAAAATATTGATACTACCACTCCTATCGTAGTGACTAATTTAAAAGGTTATTCTAAAATTTATGCTAAGTATGGAAATAAGGAAATAGGTGAAATGGCTGCTATGATAATTAAAGAATAGTTAAAACTCCAGTACCAAGTTTTCGGGTTCAACTGTAAATTAAGTTTTACTGTTGAATGAAACCTTGGAAACTGGAGTTTTATTATTTGATTTCTATAATATTGTTTTGACCTTTTTTAAGAGTTTGTTTACTAGTAAAAATAACTTTTTTTCCTTCAGGTAGATTTGTGAAAATAACCGGAGTAATTATAGAAGGAACTTTTTCTTGCACTTTTTTCACATCTACTTTTAGTAAAGGTTGACCAATCTTAACAGTATCGTCTTGTTTAACTAAAGACTCAAAACCTTCACCATTTAGTTTTACTGTATCAATACCAAAATGAACAAGTATTTCAAGTCCATCCTCAGAGGTCAATCCAACAGCGTGCTTGGAAGGAAGTATTGTAGTTACTGTTCCATTTACTGGAGAGACAATCTCACCATTTGTAGGTAGAATTGCAAAACCATCACCAAGTAGTCTTTTTGAAAATAAATCATCAGGTACTTCATCAAGACTTACTATTTTACCATCCAGTGGAGAAACAAAGCAGTTTGAACATTGTGATTGTACATTAGGTTCATTAACATTTGTTGCAGCTAGTTCCATTTGAGTAGGAATTTTACCAGCCATTACATCTTTTATAGCATTCTTTAATTGATCTGATTTTGGACCAAAGATAGCTTGTATATTGTTGCCTATTTCTAGTACACCTGACGCTCCTAAGTTTTTTAATTGCTGCTTATCTACATTTTTTATATCTTTAACACTAACCCTTAATCTAGTGATACAAGCATCTAGTTTATCAATATTTTCTCTACCACCAAGTGCAACTAAAACTTCGGAAGCTAATTGAGAACCTTTAATTGAAATTGTTTGTGAAGAACCTTCAGTTTCGACTTCACGACCAGGAGTTTTTAAGTTCCACTTTCTAATGGCAAATCTAAATCCAAAATAGTATATAGCAGAGAATGCTAATCCTACAGGGATTACTAGCCACCAAGAAGTACGATTTGGCATAACTCCAAATAATAAGTAGTCAATAACACCACCAGAGAAAGTCATACCAATTTTAACGTTTAAAATATGCATTGTCATAAATGAAAGTCCTGCGAAAATACAATGAATTCCAAATAAAACGGGCGCTACGAATAAGAATGAAAATTCGAGTGGTTCTGTAATACCTGTTAAAAATGAAGTTAGTGCCGCAGAAGTCATAATACTAGCAACTAATGCTTTTTTTTCAGGCTTAGCTTCTTGGTAAATAGCAAGTGCAGCTGCAGGTAATCCGAACATCATGAATGGGAATTTACCAGTCATAAATGTACCAGCAGTAAATTGAACACCATCTTTTAATTGAGCAAAGAATATTTGTTGGTCACCATTGACTATTTGTCCAGCTTTATTTGCATATTCTCCAAATTGATACCAAAAAGGATTATAAAAAATGTGATGTAATCCAAATGGAATAAGTGAACGTTCTATAACACCAAATACGAAAGCCGAAAGAGTTAAGTTTGTATCTATCATATTACGTGAAAATGCTGTTAGTCCATTTTGTATAGGTGGCCATACAAATACAAGAACAACACCAAGAATTAAAGCAAATACAGCAGTTACAATTGGTACAAATCGTTTACCGGCAAAGAAACCTAAATACGAAGGAAGTTCAATATTGAAATATTTTTTATAAGCATAAGCGGCAACGACTCCAATTATAATACCTCCAAAAACACCAGTTTGAAGAGTAGGAATTCCAAGAACACTGGTGAAAGACGGATCTGATACTTGTTCTGCTGTAACACCTGCAAAAAGACCCATAGTTTTGTTCATAATCAAGAAACCAACGATAGCAGCAAGTCCTGCAACACCATCTCCATCAGATAAACCTATTGCAACACCAACTGCAAATAAAAGTGCAAGATTATCGAATATTATACCACCAGATTGTTCCATAACTATAGCAAATTTTTGAAACCAAGCTATTTCAAACATAGGAGCGGCAGATAAAAATTGTTGATTTTGAAACATATTACCGAAAGCAAGTAAAATTCCTGCAGCAGGTAGTAGAGCAACTGGAAGCATTAGCGCTTTCCCGATTTGTTGTAAAATTCCAAAAGCTTTTTTTGACATAAATAGTATCCTCCTTAAATTTGATTTTCCGTATTATCTGATTATAAATCCTATGATAGGGGTATAAATGCAAATAAAAAAGGCATGAGTATAGTAAACTTGATTATATTATCAAGTTTTCTTACCCATGCCTGATCGAATCAGTAACACGTGAAAAATGTATTTAATTTTTTTAATTGATGATTTTATGGTTCATCTATAAAAAAAGTATAGCATAGTAATTTTATTAAGACAAGTATAAATTTGTTTTTATATACTAGAATATTTTATCTCAATTACTTTAAGGCCAAACATAGTATCTTTTGCTTTCTTGATAATATATAAATATACAAAAAGCTGAGATTTAGACAATCTTAGCTTTTAATATTTTTTATATTATTTAATTTTAATTAAGCTGAGAATAGTTTAATCTTGAACTAAAGTGTTCTCCTTAGCCTAAATGATAAAGTTATAGACTTCTTATTAATAACAACTATCCTCTAAAGATTCTATCAAGTACATTGGTCTATCCCCTTTCAATAGGTTTATAGTTCTGATTAACTAAAGAAAGTTAATATTTTGGCGGAATCACTTCCTTTTCTTGTACTGATTTAATTTGTAGTCCTATTATACTTTTATAATAGCATAAGATATTGAAGATGTAAATAGTGCTTTTTATATAAGAATAATTATTATTATTTGATAATTCTTGAAATTATCCTATGAATAATATTGAAAATGTAAAAATAGCAATATTAATTACAAAACATTACAAAATTATATTAAAAAGTATGATAAATGATGTTGTTTGTTTGAAAAATTGATATAATTAAAATACAAATGAGGTGATAAATATCGAATATGAATATAAAGAAAATAAATTTATAAATATGTTATGAGTAATATATTAAAAGGTGAAAAAAATTTTGAAGCAGAATTTTTAGGAGATAAAAAACTTTATTCCAGTACTAAAGTTGATATAAGTGAAGAATACTTAAGATATGGATGGTATATAGTTTTTACTCAAGAAAATGAAGAGATATTTGCAAGTACAAAAAAATATTGAATGTGATAATAGTTATGATGGTTATAAGTATAATATTTATTACAATTATAATAAACATAATATTAAGGATTCATTCGAAGCAAGTTTATGAGAAAAGTTTATTACAAATGAACCAATCATTAGAAAAAAACGTAAAAGAAAGAACTAAAGAGTTACGTGAACTTGCAGTGTCAGATAGTTTGACAAAATTATATAATCATAATACCTCTTTCGAATTATTAGAAAAAGAAATAGGTAAAATTAAAGATACTAGAGAGCCTTTGTCAATTATGATGTTAGATTTAGACTATTTTAAGAAAGTTAATGATAACTATGGACATCAAGCAGGTGATGAAGTTTTATGGACTGTTGCCCAGGCAATTAAATCTAATATAAGAACTATGGATATTGCAGGTAGGTATGGTGGAGAAGAGTTTTTGATTATTTTACCAAATACAGATATCCATGCAGCTGTTTTAGTTTCAGAAAAGGTAAAACTAATAATTTCGCAAATAATATTTGATTATAAAGGGTTAAATATAACATGTAGTTTAGGTACTTGTACATGGAAGAATGAATCAGCAGTAGAATTTGTTAGCAAGGCTGATAAATTACTATATAAAGCAAAGACAAATGGAAGAAATAGAGTTGAATGGTATTAAATAAGGCTTTAACCTATTTGAATCTTTATAAAATGTAAATTTTCTAGAATAGATAGTTAATTGTTAATAATATGAAAACAATGTTTTTAGTTCGACAATAATAAACAATTAAAAGTAAGAAAATAGAAAAAATATAATGAATAGTTAAGTTAAAATAAGGTAATTTGAAGAAAATGCTGAAATTTGTAATGTAGAATGATATAATAAATAGTGGATAATATAAAGAGGAGTGATTGTGTGCGTAAAAGATTAACAGCTACTGTTTTAACTACTATTATATTAATATCATCAACTTCGTCAGTCGTAGTGTTAGCTGACACATTACAACAAAAGTTAGATAAACAATACAAAGAATTAAAGGATAGTAAAAATAAATTGAGTTCTGCTAAAAAAACTGTTGAAGAACTAGAATCTAAAATTGAAGAATTTGACTATGAAATTGAAAATACTATGTTTGAAATAGATGAATTAAATAACAAAATAGAAACTATTGAAGTAAACATTGAAAATGCTGCTAAAGATATTGGACAAGCAGAAAAGGATATGATAAACGAAAAAGTATTGTATAATGACAGAATTACTGCAATGTATATAAGTGGAAAAACAGGATTTGTTGAAATACTTCTTGGTGCAAAAGGGTTTCATGATTTATACTCTAGAATTCAAATAATAAGAACAATTACTGAGCTTGATAATGAAATTATAGCTTCTCTAAAAAGAAAAAAAGCCGAAGTTGAAAAAAGAAAAAAGATTATGGAAGAAGAAACTGAAAAACTAGATAGTTCAGTTGCTATTTATAAAGAAAAAATGGTTAAACTTGAAGCTAATAAAACTGAACAACAAAAATACATAAATGAAGCAAGAAAACAGGTAACTGCTTATGCAAATGCAGTAAGTCAGGATCAAAAAGATATTACCAAAACAAAAAAACTAATAGAACAAGCTAGGGCTAAAACAAGTACTTATGTACCTTCCAGGGGTTCATCTAAGATTTCTTCTAGTGCAGTTATTGCTTATGCTTCAAATTTTTTGGGAAGACCTTATAGATGGGGAGCTACAGGACCGAGTTCTTTTGATTGTTCTGGTTTTACACAATATGTGTTTAGACATTTTGGAGTTAAAATACCTAGGGTTTCAAGAGATCAAGCAAAAGCCGGAAAATATGTGCCTAAATCGCAACTTAAACCAGGGGACTTAGTTTTCTTCGCAAAACGTGGAAGAGCAGTCCATCATGTAGGAATATATGTGGGAAATAATTCTTATATTCATGCACCTAGAACTGGAGATGTAATTAAAATATCTAGATTATCAAGTAGGTCTGACTACTATACTGCAAGAAGATTTTTTTAACATCAAATGTTAAATATAATAATCAATTATAATAATTTTAATTCGTAAAATACTTTGAGCTTCAAAGTATTTTACTTTTTTGATATAATAAAGACAAATATTATAGATATATTCTAATGTAATAATTAAATCTAATAACTACATAAAAACGTATTTATAATAATTAAAGTAAAAAATAGCATAGGTGATACGAGGTGTTAATATGGAAAAAATTGCAATCATAACATGCAGTACAAGTGGATTGGATTTTATTGAAGGATATGATGACATAAAACTTGCTAGGACTACAATAATGCTAGATAATAAAGAATATTTAGATGGGCTTAATCTCTCTCCAAAAGAATTCTATGAAAGATTAGATAATTTAGAAGAGGTTCCTAGCACAGCTCAACCATCAATTGGACAACTTATAGATATATACAAAGAATTAAAAGGAAAAGGATATACCGATGCTATATATATATCTATTTCAGAACATTTAAGTGGCACATATCAGGGCGTTTGTCTTTCAAATAGTTATATGGATGATTTTAATGTACATGCATTTGACAGCAAAACGGCATCATTTTTAGCAGGGTTTATGGCAATAGAAGCGCAAAGATTAGTTGAAGAAGGTAAAACTGTTAAAGAAATAATTGCTCATTTAGAAATGTTGAGAGATAACGACAGAATTATTTTTATGGTTGATGATCTGAAATATTTGGTGAAAAATGGTAGGTTATCTAATGCATCTGGTTTTTTTGCTTCTGTACTTAAAATCAAACCATTGTTAGAAATAAAAGATAATGGGAAGATAGTAGGAGTTGAAAAAATTAGAACTACCAAAAAAGCTATTGATAGAGTAATAGATAGTTTTTTGAAAGATACAAAAAATGGAGAAGAAACACAGTTTTTGTTCTTATTTAATACTGAGGCACCAAAACATATTGAATATGTAAAAGATAGGCTTAAAAAAGTAGGTATTGATACTAGAAAGTTAATAGATGCCCCTATTTCACCCGCAATTGGGTGCCATATAGGTAAAGGTGTTATTGGAATAGGGTACATTAAGAAATTCTAAAAAGCAGATTAAATACAAAAAAAATGTATAATTATTTTGTATTAATGCAGAATTTTTGTTATACTTTTTAGATGAAGAGATATTATAGTGATACGGATATAAATATTAGACTAGATGTTAAACTATAGAGGAGGTCAAAGATGTATTATCACGGTAAGGAACTTAAAGTATTTTCTGGTAATTCTAATAAGCCATTAGCTGAAGAAATTGCTAGAAATTTAGGGGTAAATTTAGGGAATAGTGTTGTTAGCACATTTAGTGATGGAGAAATTTCAGTAATTACAGAAGAAACTGTTAGAGGATATGATGTTTTCGTTGTACAGGCTACAAATGAACCTGTAAACAACAATTTAATGGAATTATTAATTATGATTGATGCATATAAGCGTGCTTCTGCTGCTAGAATCACAGCAGTAATTCCGTATTATGCTTATGCAAGACAGGACAGAAAAGTTAAATCAAGAGATCCTATTACAGCTAAGTTAGTAGCAAATTTATTAACAAAAGCGGGAGCAGATAGAGTATTGACAATAGATTTACATGCAACTCAATTACAAGGATACTTTAATATACCAGTTGATAATCTTTTAGGAGAGCCAATACTTGGTAAGTATTTCATTGATAAAGGTTTTAAAAATCGTGATGATGTAGTAATAGTTTCACCAGATGCAGCATCTGTTCCTAGAATTAGAAAATTAGCAACTCGGTTAGATGCACCTATTGCAATTATTGATACTAAAAGAGATAAAATTACTGGTAAAGAAGATGTGACAATTATCGGAAATGTAGAAGGAAAGTGCGCAGTTTTAATGGATGATATTATTGATACTGGAACAAGAATATCAAGAGGTGCGAAAGTGCTTGAAGAGTACGGTGCTAAAGATATTTATGCAACGTGTAGTCATGGAGTATTATCCGGAAATGCTGTAGAGATGATAAATAACTCTAAAATAAAAGAATTAGTAATGTTAAACACAATTAATCAACCTGAAGAGAAAAAGTCTGATAAATTTGTAATATTGTCTATAGCTCCTTTAATGGCTGAAGCAATCAAAAGAATATATGAAGGTAATCCTGTTAGTATGTTATTTGAGTAAAAATGAGTAAAAAGCGAGAAAATTTTCTCGCTTTTTTTAATGTATAGGAATTTATAAATTTTTAATTACCATCTAGTAAGTTTCCTAAACCACCTAATAAATCAAGAGCAGATCCTTCACCTTTTCTTGAACCACCTGTTTGTGGAGCAGCAGCGAATACTCTACTTGCAAGTCTTGAGAAAGGAAGTGATTGTACCCAAACAGATCCAGGTCCAGTAACAGTAGCGTAGAATAAACCTTCTCCTCCAAAGACCGCTGATTTAATATTTCCAACATATTCAATGTCATAATGTATATCTTTAGTAAATGCAACTAAACAACCTGTGTCGACTTTTAATGTTTCGCCAGGTAGAAGGTCTCTTTTAGTAATAGTACCGCCAGCATGAACAAAAGCTAAACCATCGCCTTCTAATTTTTGCAGAATAAATCCTTCGCCCCCAAAAAAACCAGTCCCTAATTTTCTTTGAAGTTCTATGCCAACTGAAACGCCTTTAGCTGCACAAAGAAATGCATCTTTCTGACAGATTATTTTACCGCCCATAACGCTTAAATCCATAGGTATTATCTTACCAGGATAGGGAGAAGCAAATGATACCTGCTGCTTGCCATGACCTGCATTTGTAAATAGAGTCATAAATAAACTCTCACCTGTTATCATTCTTTTTCCAGCGCCCATAAGCTTATTCATAAAGCCACCGCCATTATTTTGTTTAGAACCATCACCAAATATAGTTTCCATCTGAATATGTTGCGACATCATCATCATGGCACCAGCTTCTGCTACCACACTTTCTCTAGGGTCCAATTCAATCTCAACAAATTGCATATCGTCTCCGTAAAGTTTATAATCGATTTCATGTGAGTTCATATAATACCTCCTAGTTAAGAATTTATTAATCATATTATTTAGCTTTTAGCTTGTCTTTTAAAATAATTATATCATAAAATTAAATCAGGTATATTAAGTAGATGTAAAATAAAATTATTACAAATATGTGTATTTTTAATCAAAATTGTTTAAAATTTTTTTGAACACAACTTTATTCCTTGATATTAATAGCTAGAATGAGTAAACTAATTATAGTACTTTATAGTTATAAGATTTAATTATAAATTTAACTTATGTAGATAAATCAACTAAGTGACTTATCTATGTATATATATTATAGTTGGAGGTTGTATATGAAAAAAAATAAATTATTAATATTAGATGGACATAGCTTGATGTATAGAGCTTTTTATGGGTTGCCTCAGTTTACAAATTCAGAAGGATTACATACAAATGCTATTTATGGGTTTATGAATATGCTTTTAAAAATTAAAGATGAGATAAAACCTGATTATATAGTTACAACTTTTGATAAAAAAGCTCCTACATTTCGACAACAGGAATACAAAGAATATAAGGCAGGAAGAGAAAAAATGCCTTCAGAGCTTAGTGGACAATTTTCAATATTGAAAGAAATATTGCATGATATGGCTATTAATATTTTTGAAATTGATGGTTTTGAAGCTGATGATATTATTGGAACTTTGTCGGTATTTGCTGAAGAAAATGGTATTGAAGTGTTTATAGTGACTGGGGATAAAGATGCTCTTCAATTAGCAACTGATAATGTAAAAGTTGTTATTAATAAAAAAGGAATGACAGATAAGATTATTTACAATAGAGAAAAAATGGTAGAGGAATTTGGAGTAACACCTAAAGAATTTATTGATTGTAAAGGGCTTATGGGTGATAAATCAGATAATATTCCGGGTGTTCCGGGTATAGGTGAAAAAACTGCCTTTAAATTGATTAAAGAGTATGGAAGTATTGAAAATGTATTGAAAAATGTAGAAAATATAAAAGGGAAAAAACTAAAAGAAAACCTTGTAGAATATGCTGAACAGGCAATTTTTAGTAAAAAACTTGCTACTATTGTTACTAATGTTCCAGTAGAAATTTCATTGGAAGATATAAAATCTAAAGATGATTATGATATTAATAGTATTATAAGAACTTTTAAAAGATTAGAATTTAAATCTTTGCTTGCAAGAATTGGAGAAGGAAACGAAAACAAAGATTTAGATGCGACAGAAAGTTCTAGTAAAACAAATAAGGATATTAATATTGATTTAGATATAAAAACTATTGAATCAGATAAAGAATTTGAAGATTTTTTTAGCGAAATGAGCAATTATACTGGAGAAATTTTTGCTTTATTTGATTATAATAACGAGAATTTTATGTCAAAAATTGATTTCGAATATGTGTATATAAAAATTGATGAAAAACATTATGCTATAAAAAAAGAAAATCATAACTCGAAGTCTTTGAAATCTATGAAGATTTTATTTGAGAATGAAAACATTGAGGTGATTTGTCACTCATCTAAAAAGGCTATCGAAATATTAAGGAAAATAGGTGTTGATTTTAATAATTTAAAATTTGATGTAGAAATAGCAGCTTATCTTATTGAGCCATCAAGAAAGTCTTATGATTTGTTGGATTTAATTGAAGGTTTATATAATGTAGATTTGGGTGAAATAGTATTTAAAAATACAAAAATTAAGGATTTAAGCGAAGAACAAATCATAGAAAAGAGATCTAATGTTGCAAAGATCAATATTAAGTATATAAAGGATGTTTATTCTTATTATTTAGGAAATATAAAAGAAACTAATATGGAAAAGCTATATTATAATGTAGAACATCCTTTGATTAAAGTATTGTCTGAAATGGAGTATAATGGATTTGATGTTAACAAAGATGAGTTAAACTTAATTGGTGATAAATTAAAGTCTGAAATATCTCAAACTGAAGTGGAAATTTTTGAAATGTCAGGAGAAAAATTTAATATAAATTCACCAAAACAGTTAGGTAAAATCCTCTTCGAAAAGCTTGATTTGCCAGTTATAAAAAAGACAAAAACAGGTTATTCCACGAATGCAGAAGTTCTGGAGAAACTAAAAGATAAACATCCTATTATAGATAAAATAACCTATTATAGGCAAATATCGAAATTAAACTCTACTTATGTTGAGGGCCTAAAAAATGTTATTGATGAAGATGGTAAAATTCATACTAGTTTTAATCAAACAGTAACAACAACTGGAAGACTATCAAGTACTGAACCTAATCTTCAGAATATCCCTATAAAATATGAGATGGGGAGAGCTATTAGAAGGGTTTTTGTTTCTCAAAACTCAGATGATATTATTTTATCAGCAGATTACTCTCAAATTGAACTTAGAGTTTTAGCTCATATATCAGAGGATGAAAATTTTATTGATGCTTTTATTAATCATAGTGATATTCATAGAAAAACAGCTTCAGAAGTATTTAATGTTCCATTTGACGAAGTAACATCGTTGATGAGAAGTAATGCTAAAGCCGTTAATTTTGGGATTGTTTATGGAATTGGTGCATTTAGTTTGTCACAAGATTTGAATATTTCACGAAAAGAAGCAAAGCAATACATTGAGACTTATTTTGAAAGATATCCCAAAGTGAAAAGTTATTTTGACGACGTAATAAAAAATGCAATTCAAGATGGATATGTAACAACCATTCTAAATAGAAGAAGATTTATTCCAGAAATACAAGCTTCAAGTAAAATAGTTAGAGCTTTTGGAGAAAGATTAGCAATGAATACTCCTATTCAGGGGTCAGCAGCAGATATAATAAAACTTGCTATGATAAAAGTTTACAGTAGATTAAAAGCGGAAAAATTAAGATCTACTTTATTATTACAAGTACATGATGAATTAATTTTGAATGTCAAAAAAGACGAGTTAGATGAAGTGAAAAATATTGTCAAAGAAGAGATGGAGAATGTTATAAAACTATCTGTACCCCTTGATGTTGACATTAATACGGGAGATACTTGGTACGATGCTAAATAATAATTTTGGGAGGTAAAATGTGATTAAAGTAGGTCTTACAGGGGGAATAGGCAGTGGCAAGAGTACTGTATCTAATCTAATAAGAGAAAAGAATATTCCAATTATTGATGCGGATATAATAGCCAGAAATGTTTTGGATAAATATCCAGAGATATTAATAAATCTCAAAAAAGAATTTGGAGAGATATTTTTTGATGATAAAGGTAAATTATTGAGAAAAGAATTTGGTGATTTTATATTTGAAAAGAATCAAAGAAGAAAAAAATTAGAAGAAATTATGATTCCTTATATAATAAAAGAGATAAATTTAAGAATGAATGAATATGATAGAATAAAGGAAAAAATTGTACTAATTGATGCGCCAACTTTAATAGAACATGGATTACATAAGATTATGGATATTAATGTATTAGTTTGGGTAGATAAGGATACACAGATAAGGAGAGTAATGATAAGAGACAGTTTATCTAGAAATAATACCATTAATAGAATAAATGCTCAAATGTGTCTAGATTTAAAAAAAGAAATAGTAGATTATGTTGTTAATAATACAGGCAGTATTGAGGATTCAGAAAAGCAAGTTGATAAAATATTTAAAGAAATTATGAAGGATTTGTAGATTAGGGAGAAAAAATGAAATTTTTAAGAAAAATAATTTTGATACTTTTATTAATTATTATACTATTAATTGGTATAAGATATATAGCAAAACAATTTTATCCGATGAAATACCAAGATTATGTAATGAAGTATTCTAAAGCATATGAAGTTGATCCATTTTTCATTTATGCAGTAATAAAAGCAGAAAGCAACTTCAAAGAATCTGCACTTTCTAGTAAAGGCGCTAGTGGACTTATGCAGATAACTCCTTCTACAGCTAGATGGGCCGCAGATGTTATGGGGAAAACAGAGTATACTGATGATATTTTATTTCGTCCGGAATTTAATATAGAAATGGGTTGCTGGTACATAAATAATTTAAGAAACGAATTTGGAAATAATAACAAATTAATCTTAGCGGCATATAATGGAGGCAGAGGAAACGTAAAAAAATGGCTATCTAATAAAGCTTACTCTAAAGATGGTAAAAACTTGGATAATATTCCTTTTGGTGAAACGGATAAATATATCAAAAAGGTAGAAGTTAATTATAATATTTATAAGTATTTGTATTGCAATGATAAAAGTTTAATCAGTTTAGTGGAAGAGATATTAGAAATATATTTTAAATTATAGTTGACATAATTCATTTAAAGTGTATAATAAATTATGTGAATGAGGAATAAGACTATAAATGCAGGTGTGGCGGAATGGCAGACGCGCTATCTTGAGGGGGTAGTGAGCAAATGCTCGTATGGGTTCAAGTCCCATCATCTGCACCAAAATGACCTATTGCAATTTCGCAGGAAGTTTGCTATATTAGACTTGAGTAGAAAATTAATTTAAAATTAAATAGTTTATATTTCTGGATTATTCGTGTGCTCTTGTATTGAACCTACAGTTCAAGCAAGGGAGTTCAATATATTGATGTTGATATGGACTTATTGTGAGACCCTTAGACGGCTTTTAAGAGATAGATGCATCAGTGAGGACACCCACCTATCACGAGGATAGGTGTCAATTATAGGGTAGCGGTATTTTGGAAATTATATATTGCACTTAAGAGAAGGGATAACCTTCTCTTTTTTTAATGTATAGGAATTTATAAATTTTCACGGAAATTTAACGCCAGTCAAGTACAGTTATATCAATACATTGCAGTATTGTGTAAAATTTTAAACTAATTTATAAATTCCATCCTTCAATGAGCAGAAGAAGCATATATAGCGTAAAAGGCATCGTAACAAGCTTTAAAAATTCTTATTCATTTTTGTAATATATGCGTTAAGAAAATTATTGTTTGAGTATGCGAGTTATAATTTTTTAGTATATCTTTAAGAAAATGAATTAGAATTTCTTAGTGAAGTGGCTTTGTATCTATATACGCATTTGTTCTTGACCAGTAAATTGTAAATATGATTCTTTAGTGCTTTGAAAAAGCATATCTAACGTTAAAGTTAATGTAATGAGATTTGAAAATTGTTATTTGTTTTAAGTGAGGTAATAATAAAGAGTGAAAAATATATATTGAGGTGATTAGATGAAAGTAAAAGTATATTTGAAAAATAAAAAAGAGCCAGAGGTATTTGAGTCTAACAGGGTAGATGTACTTGATTATATAAGGGAAGGTATAGAGTATAAACAAATAAGGTATTTTAAAAATGGTTTTAGTAAAAGTGTATATATAGAACGAAATGCAATAAAAACGATTGTTAAAAAAAGTAAATAAAACAGAAAAATAACTTTACAAATACATAAAATGGTAATATAATATATAAATGTAAGAAATGATTTTATTTTAGTTGGAATCAAATAATTAAATTATAAGAAATTTACGAATATACTTCGTGGTTTCTTTATATTTTTGAATAAAACTATTTAAAATCAAAAATGGAATATACATACATATTATAGAAAATGTAAAATATAATATGTAGTATAGAAAAAATTTACTTTAACGGGGGGTAAGTAAATGCACGGCACTATGATTTTTGAAAGTATTTCAGATTCGTTAAAAGAAATATGTCAGGAAAAAGAAATTAGAACTCTAAAAAAAGTTCATTTAACTGTTAATCCAGCTAGTAATATAACAAAAGATAATTTGAAAGAAGAATTAAGAATTAGTATGCCGAGTATAGCTACAGAAAATGTACAAATCATTGTGGACAATATGAAAAATATCAATAAGTATGCAGTGATTAATAGTATTGAGGGTGAATAATAGACCGAGACTTAATACTCTAATTAAATGATGATGTTAAATTTTGAGGATAGCCAATAATGATTTTGGTTATCCTTAATTAATTCTGTGAAATATTTAATTTATACTAAATTTAATAGTATAATAAAGCAATAGGTTTGAAATTTTAAGATAAGTTGAATTAAAATACAAAAGAGGGGGATTATATGAATAAGAAAAATTTTAATTTATTAACAAATATGTTCTTCTATTTAGGTGTTTCAGTGTCTTTATTTGCTATTGGGAAAACGTATTATGATAGGAGTGTATTACCAGAAGGGGTATGTCCTGTTAATGATAATAGATTTTTAATGTACCTTGGCATAATATCATTAATAATCCATGTCATTGCATCATACCTTGGAGAAAAAGTAATTCATAAAGAAAGGTAGATAAAACTATGGCTTTTGAAAAAATTGATATGAAGGATGTAAATAGGCCTGAGGGGCGAAGATGTCTATTAATATATGGATTTAGTGATGATGAGTTAAGCTTAACTCAGAATTATAATAAATCTTTTGGAGTCGATGATGTTTTAATAGTGGGAGAAAGTCAATTAGACGATAAAATAGATGGTTTACTAAAAGGTGAAGAAAAAATGATTAACTCTATAAATGAAGATTGTGAAAAAGATAAATTTATTATTTTTAATGCTTTTTCTAATAAAGAAATTCATGATTATATTAATGAGTTCAAAGAGAAGGTAGATTTAAATCCGATATTTGCGGTTATAACTCCACATTCGCTTATGTGGAAGCTTGGAGATTTAATTAGAGAACTTGCAAATGAAAGAAGAGCAATGAGTCGTAGATAATACGGCTTATTTTTGTTATTTATAAAAATTTACCGCTTTACAAATTTAGCATACTAAAGTATAATAAGTTTCGTGATAATACTTTAGAAAATAATTAGGGGGATAATATTATGAAAAAGAAGATTATTAGTTTTTTAACTACTATTTTAGCTTTTAGTTTTGTCTTAACAGGATGTGGAAATAAAGCTACAGATAATAAGGCTACGGATAATGAGGATAATTCTTTGAGTTATGTTCAAGATAAAGGAGAGTTTATTTTAGGTCTTGACGACAGCTTTCCACCAATGGGATTTAGAGGGGATAATGAAGAAATCGTTGGTTTTGATATAGATATGGCTAAAGAAGTTGCTAAAAGATTAGATGTTGAATTGAAACTTCAACCTATTGATTGGGATTCTAAGATTTTAAGTTTAGAGAAAAAAGATATTGATTGTATTTGGAATGGGTTGACTATTACTGAAGAAAGAAAAGATAAAGTTGAATTTTCAAATCCATACTTAGCAAATAGGCAAGTTATTGTTGTATTAGAAGGCTCTGATATAGAAAAAAAAGAAAATCTAGCAGAAAAAGTTGTTAGTGTACAAGCAGGAAGTAGCGGTAAAGAAGCGGTTTCAGCTGATTCAGAAACATTAGACTCGTTAAAAGAGCTAAGAGAATTTGCTAATTATACAGAAGCATTATTAGATTTAAGTGCAAAAAGAACAGACGCTGTTGTTATAGATGAAATAGTGGCTAGATACTATATAAGTAAAAAACCAGGTGAATATAAAGTTGTTACTGATGATTTCGGAAGTGAAGAGTATGGCATTGGTTTTAGAAAAGGTGAATTAAAACTAGCTGATGAAGTAAATAAAATTTTAAGTGAAATGAAGGAAGATGGAACATCTGCAAAAATTTCAGAAAAATGGTTTGGTGAAGACATAGTAAAATAGCTGGAGGTAAGATTGTGTCGTATTTAACTAGTATTACTTTATTCATATTAAAAGGGAGTATATTGACTTTACAAATATATGCTGTTACTATGATATTTTCTATTCCATTAGGTTTAGTGTGTGCTATGGGAAAAATATCAAAAATTAAATTCTTAAGATTTCTATTAGGCATATATACAACTATTGTTAGAGGAACACCATTATTGTTGCAACTTTATTTTACTTATTTTGGGCTATCGGTTGTAGGGATAAACCTGAGTCCATTTATTGCTGCTGCAATAACATTTATTATAAACTATGCTGCTTATTATACTGAAATTTTTAGAGGAGGATTACAATCTATTGATAAAGGACAATTTGAAGCAGCAAAAACTTTAGGTATGGATTATAAACAAACGATGAAAAGAATAATTATACCACAAACTTTTGCGAGAGTGCTTCCTCCTATTAGTAATGAAGCAATCAATCTAGTTAAAGATACTGCGCTTGTGACAGTTATTGGAATGCCGGAAATTCTTAAAGCTGCAAAAGAAATATTGAATAGAGATTTTGTTATTACTCCTTTTGTTATTGCTGCAGCTATTTATTTATGTTTAACATTTGTAATTGTTTATATATTTAGAAAATTAGAAGAAAAATATGTGAAGTATATTTAATAAATTTAAAAAAGTATTGCGAAGTTATATTCGCAATACTTTTTTAATCATCTATTTCACAAGTGTAAGGATACACTTCTGCTACAGATTTACCAAGTTTTAGAGCAAAATTATCTGCATCAATTTCTTCGATAACTTTTCTATCTTTAAATACTTTAGAGTTCCAAATTTGACCATCTTCAGAAATTAACAGTTCTGCTGGATATATAGAACCGTCATCAAATTTAACTTTTCCTTTTTTCCATTCCATAAAAAAACTCCTCTCAAAATAAATGTACAGTAATATTATTTTCTTTTTTCTAATAAATATGATATATTGATTTTAGTAATTATTACAAAATGCTTTCAGGGGGAGTAACATGAAACAAATAAAAAATTTATTTATAACTGGACTAGCTACTACGTTGCCGCTAGCAGTTACATATTATATTATTAAAACAATTTTCTTGTTCATAGATTCTTTTTTAAAAAAAATAATAGTAAGTGTTGTTGGAGACTATTTTCCAGGAGTGGGCTTTCTTTTAACTATAGGAATTATTTTGTTAATTGGATTTATTGCTAATAATGTAATTGGAAAAAAGACTTTTGATTATGTAGAAGAGATGATTAATAAAGTTCCGATTATAAATTCTGTATATGCATCAATAAAAGAATTAAGTAAAACTTTTTCATCTTCCTCTCAAAATAAGTTTTCGAATGTTGTAAGTGTTGAGTTTCCTAACAAAGGAATCCAAAGCATAGGATTTATTACAAATGAAAACTTAGTATTGAATAATCACGAAAAAATATCTGTTTTTATACCAACTACACCTAACCCAACAAACGGTTTTTTGATTTATGTTGATCGGGAATCAGTTAAAAAATTGGATATAACTGTAGATGAAGCAATAAAGATGGTAATATCTATGTCTACACTTTTACCAAAAGATTGTAATAGTAAAAAATAATATAAAATAAATAGAAAAATACCAATAATTAGAATTTATATTGATATTGTTGCATAAATTTAGTAATGTAATTATTAATATGGAGGTTTGTGAATGGATTCTAATTATAATGAAGAAGTGGATAGAAATGTTGATTTTGATAGTGAGTATGAAATGATGCCTATGCCAATAGTTCCTATGTTTATGCCTGGAATGAATATGGGCATGATGGAAAACGGAATGAATCCCGAAATGATGAGAGCGTATAATTTTCAGGATATGGGGATGTTCCCTATGATGCCACCGCAAATGGCAGGTTTAAATTTCCCGGATTTTTATGATGAAGAGATAACAGAAGATGATTCATCTGAATTACCACGCAAAAAAAAGCAAAAGAAAGAAAAGTATGGTTATCAGAAACAAGTAAACAGAATATTAAATCAAATTAAAAGATACAATCCTGGTGTATTCAGATATTTGAGAATGTATGGAGTGCCTTATTATGCTGCTGAAAGGATTGTAAGAAGAGTTATTAGATTAACTTTAATGTATTCAGAATATTAAATTATTTGATTATAAAAATGGCCTTTCATTATTAAATGAAAAGCTATTTTTATTTTTGTATTTTGCAAAAAGATATCTTTACAACAACTATACCAAAGAAAAGCTTTTATACTGTAATTTGACAAAGAATGTATACATATATATAATAATAAATATGTGTACCATTACATAAATGGTTTAATTTCTATTTCCAAAGATGTTTTGGTTATATTGTAATGTACAATTGATAAAGGTTTATAGAGTTTTCTATTTAACTATTAAATTATGCAACTATCAAAATGTTAAAATAAACTATGTTGAGAAATGTATAATTATGGTTTTAATTAAGGGATTCTATAGTTTCATAACACTGGTTATGTACAAACTGTAAGTAACGTGGGGAGGAAAAAAATGTATAAGTACTGTCGCAAGGTATTGCTATCTGTATTTTTTTTGATGGCTATGTGTGTTATTCTAGGTATGGGTTCAAAGACTGCTAAAGCTGACGTTATTAACAACAAAGTTAAAAGTAAGATTATGCTGTCTACAACTCTTAATACTGAGAAAGTATTAACTGTACCAGAGTCACTGGTTGAGCGAACGATGATGTCAAGAGGAAAAACATTAGGTGCAAGCATCATTGAGTATTCTTATAATTTTCTAGGCCGACCTTATGTATGGGGAGCTTCTGGTCCAAGCTCATTTGATTGTTCCGGATTTACTTCTTATGTTTATAAAAAATTTGGTTATAATCTTGGTCATTACACAGGTTACCAATGGCAAATGGGAACTTCAGTTTCAAGAAAAAATTTGCAAATGGGTGATCTAGTGTTCTTTAATACTACGGGATCTTATTCACATGTAGGAATTTACATAGGAAATGGTAAATTCATTCATGCGTCTTCTGGAGGAGATGTGGTCAAAATTAGTAGTTTAAGTGAATCATATTATAATTCAAGATTTTGCGGTGGTAGAAGAATTATTAGTTAAAATTTATTTTGATATTTTTAATAGACCTAGATTTAGGTCTTTTTTTTGTGTTTTATTTTAAAATTGTTAAATGGAATGATTTGTTTCGTATTTTATTTCAATTGTGGCTATCATTATAAAAAGTAATCATATTTTTATAATGTGATTAATAATTATTATATAGAAGAGATGTTGCATGAATAAGGGGGTCATACAATGAAGTACACAAGATACAATATGAATAAAGGGAAAAGTAACTCTACAACTATTCTAATATTTATTGTAGGAATAATATTAGTATCTATATTACTAGGAAGCATACTTTCAATATTAATGAAAGACACTTCCAATAAGGGTGTTGATAATAAGGATACGACAGTTAATGAAATAGAGGGAGCTTCTACTAATGATGGTGGAGAAACTACTTCTACTGGACAACCTATTATTAAAGCTATTGACGATACTAAAGAAAGTAAGGATACTAATAAGAAAGAAGCTATTTTAGGAAATGAGGGTGCTTTCGTGATACTTCAATGTGGAGCTTTTAGCAACCAAGAGAATGCTAATAGTTTAAAAGGTCAACTAGCTGGGTTTGGAGAGCCTTTTATTGTGAAAGTAGGGGATATTAGTAAAGTGGTTTTGGGTGTATATAGCTTAAACGATGTTACAACTATAAAAGATAAATTGGAAAATGCTAATATGGAATTTAGTTCAAATAATATTACTTTATCTACTGAAAATAAATGTGATAAACAAATATCTCTTGTTTTAAATGGTAATCTAAAAATTATTTCTGAGATAGAACAAGATGGAGCTAGCTCAGTAAAAACTAAAACTATCAAAGAATGGTTGAATACATTAGCTGAAATTGATAAATCAGAAAAAAACTATAATGATTTGAATGAATTGAAAGATTATACATCAAAGTTGCCAGAGGCTATAACGAAAGAAAATTTAATACCAATAAAAGAGTACTTATATAGTTTTATTATTAAATTTGACGAAGGGGTATAGGACTAAAAACCAAAGGATAATTATTTCCTTTGGTTTTTAATGTTTATTTGGATAAATCCATCTTAATGATGAAATAAAGTTATTAACTTTTTGAAAAAACTTTTATAGCTACTTGTTTAAGATTTTATAAAATGATAAACTATACTAGAAAAAGATATATTTATGACAAACAATTTAACGTAATGCCAATAATTGATAATGATAGTATAAACTACAAGTGTTATTTCCAAAAAATACGAATACAATTAAAAATTAGGTTTATACTTTAGATAAATACAAACTTAGGAGTGATACCTTGAAAATCATTTTAGCATCTGCTTCTGACAGAAGAAAGGAACTTTTGTCTAGAATTATTGAAGACTTTGACATAATTTTTAGCGAATTTAATGAAGATTCTGTAGATTTTAAAGGTGATATTGGGCAATATACTATTGAACTTGCAAAAGGAAAAGCCCTGGATGTATTAGAAAAAGCTAAAGATAATTCTATTATCATTGGATGTGATACTATAGTGGCTATAAATAATAAATTGTTGGGTAAACCCAAAGACGAAGATGAAGCTTTGTATATGCTCAGAATGTTGAGTGGAAAAACACATCAAGTATATTCTGGATTAGCTATTATTAATTCTTCTACAAAGGAAATATATACTGACTATGCATGTACTGATATAACATTTTCTGAACTTTCAGACAGGGATATTTTACGATATATTAAATCTGGAGATCCTATGGATAAAGCCGGTGCATATGGAATTCAAGGCATTGCAGGTGTATTTGTAGAAAAAATAAATGGGTGTTATTATAGTGTAGTAGGACTTCCAATAAATAAATTGAATAAGTTATTAAAAGGGATGGGGGTAAATCTTTAAGGAGGTAATTATGAACAAAAGCCTTAAAATTACTGATTTACCTTGTAACGAAAGACCAAGAGAGAAAATTATTAGATATGGTGCCGGTGAACTTTCAAATAATGAGCTTTTAGCAATTGTTTTAAGGTGTGGTACAAAATCAGAGAACATTATTAATTTATGCAATAGACTGCTAAAGAAATCTGGTGGTTTAAATGGATTATTTGATTTAACTTCTGAAGAGTTTATGGAGATTAAAGGAATTGGAGCTGCAAAGGCAGCTCAACTTTTAGCAATAGCAGAACTTTCAAAAAGATTTAAGTCTTTTAAATCAGGAGATGAGATGAAAATAAAATGTCCAAAAGATGCAGCTGATTTATTAATGGAAGATATGCGATATTTAAAGGAAGAGCATCTCAAAGTGATTTTGTTGAATACAAAGAATATTGTGATTTATATTAAGGATGTTTCGATTGGAAGTATAAACTCTTCAATTGTTCATCCAAGGGAAGTTTTTGTTGAGGCAATAAAAAGGAGAAGTGCAACTATATTAATATGTCATAATCATCCTTCTGGGGACCCGACCCCTAGTGAAGAGGATATTAGTATAACAAGAAGATTATTAAAGTGTAGTAATATCGTAGGTATAGATATCCTAGATCATTTAATTATTGGTAACGGGAAATATATAAGTTTAAAAGAAAAAGGAATGCTTTAAATCGAAAGGAGAAAAACATTGGGACTATTTGGAATTTCAAAAGATATGGGAATAGATTTAGGAACAGCAAATACACTAGTTTTTGTAAAGGGAAAAGGGATAGTAATTAGGGAACCTTCTGTTGTTGCTATAAATAAGACAAATAACAAGGTGTTAGCAGTAGGTGATGAAGCAAAGCAAATGATAGGTAGAACACCAGGAAATATTGTTGCAATTAGACCTATGAAAGATGGTGTAATTGCTGATTTTGATGTTACTGAAGTTATGTTAAGAGATTTTATAACTAAGGCTATAAATAAATCATCTTTTGCAAGCCCTAGAATTGTAGTGTGTTATCCATCAGGAGTTACAGCAGTTGAAAGAAGGGCGATAGAAGAAGCGACAAAGAATGCAGGAGCTCGTGAAGTTAAATTAATTGAAGAACCAATGGCAGCAGCTATAGGTGCTGGATTACCTGTTGAAGAGCCTACTGGAAGCATGGTTGTAGACATCGGTGGCGGAACAACTGAAGTGGCTGTGATTTCACTAGGTGGAATAGTTACTAGTCAATCTTTAAGAACTGCTGGAGATGATTTGGATCAAGCGATTATTATGTACATAAAAAAACAATATAGTCTAATGATTGGTGAAAGAACTGCAGAAGCTATAAAAATAAATATTGGTTCAGCTTATCCAGTAAAATCAGAATTAAATATTATTGAAGGAGAAGCAGCTGTTGATTCTGAGAGTTCATATTCTGATGAAAAAAATATGGATATTCGAGGTAGAGATTTAATAACTGGGTTACCTAAAGTTATAACTATAAATGAAGGTGAAATAAGAGCTGCATTAAAAGAAACAGTTGAAGCTATAATAGAAGCTATTAAGGCTAATTTGGAGAAAACACCTCCTGAATTAGCAGCTGATATTATGGATAAAGGTATTATGTTAACAGGTGGAGGTGCATTATTGAGAGGTCTTGATAGATTGATAAATAAGGAGACTCATATGCCTGTAAATATTGCAGAATCTCCTCTTGATTGTGTTGCAATTGGTTCGGGTGGATATATTGATATTATTAATAAAATTGGAAGAAAGAGAAGATAAGGGGAATGATTAAGACATTGTTGAAGCATAAACTGACAGTAACTGTACTTGTACTGTCAGTTACCTTTTTTGGAATAATAATTAATACAAAAGATAATGATAAAAAAAATTTTATAGAGAACGGTATTGGTGCTGTTATTAACCCAATTCAAAAAGTGTTTTATAAAGCAAACAATATTGTAGTTAGCAATTTTAAATTCATAGTAAATTTAAAGGAAATAAAAGAAGAAAATAAAGCCTTAAAAGCAGAAATTAACGAACTTAAAAATAAGTCAATGAATTATGATGCTTTAGTTTTAGAAAATGAACGTTTTAGAAAAATGACTCAATTTATGAATCAAAGGAATGAGTATGAATATATTGGATGTGACATTATAGGAAAAAGCGGAAATGATTGGCTTGATGGATTCATTATTAACAAAGGATCGAACAATGATTTGGAAAAGGGAATGGTTGTAATAACTGGAGAAGGATTAGTTGGTCAAATAAATACCGTGGGTAGTAATTGGGCTATGGTACAAACACTAATTAATGAAAATATAGCAGTTGCAGCTATTGTTAATAGTACAAGAGATAGTGATTGTATTGTTAAAGGTTATAGAGACAATGGAGATGAGCTTCTTGCTAAGTTATATTATTTATCAATTGATTCTGATATTAAAATTGGAGATGTTGTTACCACTTCAGGATTAGGTGGAGTATACCCTAAAGAGATTGTTCTAGGGACAGTAATGAGCATAGAGGAAGACAAGAGTAAACTTTTGAAAAGCGCTTTAATTGAACCAGCGGTTGATTTCAAAAAGCTTGAAGAGATTTTTGTTGTGATTCCTAAAGAAAAAAGAAATATTAAATATTAAGGTGATGTTATGAAAAAGATTACTGTGGTAGCTATGTTAGGGTTGGTTTTTTTTGGTTTAGATAACGTCTTTTCTCCATTTTTAGCAGTTAGTGATGTTTATCCAAGCTTGTTATTTTCTTTCTCAATATCATACTCGATTATTAATGGAAAATGGGAAGCGCTATCAATAGGGATTTTTAGTGGAGTTCTTCAAGATACTTATTTTACAAATATATTTGGTATAAATATATTAAGTAATATGTTGATGTGTATTTTAGCTGCAAAAATAGGTGAATTGATATATAAGCATAAAGTAATTGTCCCTATAGTGATTAATTTTTTAACAAGTATTATTAAAGGGATAATTGTAGTATTTTTGCTTTTTATAGTAGGACAATATACAGATAATAGTCTTATTTTGTATAGAGGATTATATACAGGATTAGTATCCTTTTTAATGTATAAATTTGTTTATTATTTAAGCACTAAAAATTTTATGGAGAAAAAATGGAATTTTAAAAAGCGAGGATATTAAATGAAAAAAAAGTATAATAAAAAGAAAAAAAAAGAATATAGGTACTTTTCATTTAGTGTGATTGTGTTAATGATATTTGTAGCAATCATATCTAGGTTAGTATTCTTACAAGTGTATAAAGGGGAATATTATCGAGAGGTGGCTGTTAACAGAACCAATAGAGATTTTGAAGAAATTGCACCAAGAGGCTCCATATTTGATTCAAATGGGGTTGTTCTTGCTCAAGATGTTCAAGGTTTTTCGGTTACATATACGAAAACAGAAGAAAGTGAAGAAAATTTTTACGAGACGATGCGAATTTTATTTGAAATTCTTGATGAATATGATGAAAAAATTGAAGACAATTTAGCTTTAAAGATTGACCCTATAAGATTCGAATTTAATAGTACTAATATAAAAACTATAAGATCTAGAGAATTGAGATTTAAGAAAGATAGAGGACTTGATGACTTTTTTGCTAAAAATAACATTATCCCTGGTATTGATGATATAAATGATTTTAAAAATGTAAGTAAATTAAGTGATGAAGAAAAAAAATTATTAAATAAGCTAAATGGGGAATTGTTAAAATTCTCTCCACAAGATACTCTTGATTATATGGTGGATTTTTATAAGATAAATGAAAATGTTGAAATTTTAGACAAGAAAGAATCGTTTTACAAATTATATAAATTATTAGAAACAGACGAGTCAAAAGAGCTGGCCAATTTATTAAAAAAGTACAATGTTAATAGTGATATAAAAGAAGAATTAATAGATGAGTTGTTTGTTAAGTTATATAACAAAGGTGATGATAATGACCTTGTAAGCTTATTAAATAAATTCAGTATTGATGTAGAGAAAACGAGTGATGAGGATAAACGAAAATATCTTTTAGTACGGGATGACATGAGAATGCAGAGTTTTCAAGGGAATAAATCTGTTGTAATAGCTGGGAATATAAAAAAAGAAACTGCACATATAATTATGCAAAGGTATGATGAACTTCCTGGAATTGAAGTTAAAATTGATATGAACAGGGTTTACCCATTTAATGAATTAGGCTCTAATTTTATAGGTTATTTATCCAAGATAAGCCCTTTGAAGAAAGAAGAATTTGAAGAAAAAGGATATAACGTGAATACTGATTATGTAGGTTCATCCGGAATAGAGGGAGCACTTGAATCTGTATTAAAAGGAACTAAAGGAATAATATTTGCAGAAATTAATAAGCAAGGAAGGATTGTAAGGGAAGTGGCTGAAAAGCCAGCTTATCCAGGAAATGATGTAAAACTTACAATTAATGCAGATTTGCAGGCTGTAGCAGAAAAGGCTTTAGAAGAAGCTCTTGTTGCCCAGCAAGGAAAAGGAATTCATGGTGGCGATAAAGTTGATACTTCAAATGCTACACGAGGGGCAGCTGTTGTAGTTGATGTTAATACTGGGAAAATATTAGCTATGGCAAGTAAGCCTGGATATGATCCAAATCTTTTATCTACTCCTGGGATGCTTACTTCAGATCTTCAAAAATATTATTTCAACCCAGATTTAGAGGAAATGGGTACTGCCTATGTAGAAGAACTATTGAAAAGGAGTTCTGCATCAAGGAGTGTTTATGATGGGTTAACAATAGAAGAAATAGTAAATAAACTTTTTCCTTTGGATCAGTCAATAGAGGGAAATACAACTATTAGACAAGATAGTTTTGACTTATTCCCTAAGCCTTTATTTAACTATGCTACTCAAGCGTTATTACCTCCTGGATCTACTTTTAAACCATTGATGTCAGTAGCTGCGTTAGAAGAAAATGTGGTATCAGCTGGTGAGAATATCAAGGATCGTAAATATTATTTGGAGTATGTAGCTAATAAGAATCTTAAGAAAAATGCTAGTCTTCATCCTGGTCAAACTTTTAATATAAAGGATGCTTTAAAGGTTTCAAATAACTGGTTTTATTATGAAATGGGAAGTAGATTATATGAAAAAGCTAATAGAAATAATGATGCAAATAAAGGCTTTGATTCTATTGCAAAATGGGCATGGAAGTTTGGATTAGGTGTTGAGCAAACAGGAGAACCTTATACAGGTATAGAAATATCTGAAAAATATGGCCAGGTGTATAATTATGAAACTAATAAAAATATTGCAGTTGCTATAAATTTGGATAGTTTGTATAATCGCTTTTTAACTAATGGGTATAGTATTTTGCGTAACGAAAAATCTTTTGAACCAATTGATTTAAATATTACATCGAAAGATGAAGAAAATGTTGTAAGTGTTAAAAGTGAAATAAAAAATAAAGTAACAAGTTATATGCAAGATGGTATAAAAAGTAGTGGTTCAATTATTAATGAATTGAAAACTTTGCTCAATGAATTAGTTAGTGTAGATAAAAATCTAAAGAATAAATTTGTTGATAATTATAAGGAAAGTGGAGGAAATCCTCTGGAAACAGAAGCTTTAAATAAATATATTTCAAATGAAATAAAAAGTATATCGTATGCTATGTACCTTTCAATAAAAAATGCATGGGATGATACAAATAATGTAAATAGTTTGATAAGTGCTTCAATTGGCCAGGGTATTAATCAATTTACACCCCTTCAACTTGCCATTTATGCAGCTACATTAGCTAATGGTGGTACTAGATATGAAGCACATTTGGTTGATAGTATTATTAGTCCAGATGGAGAAATAATTGAACAATATGAACCGAAAGTTTTAGAAGAAGTAGCTATTAATGATTCTACACTTGCAACAGTTAAGGAAGGTATGAGGAGAGTGGTAAGCGAGCCAAGAGGAACTGCGCTTTCGGCTTTTAAAGGTTTTCCTATAAAACATGCAGGTAAAACGGGTTCTGCTACATTTGCATCTTATCAAGACAAAATAGGCAGGACATCATTTGGTACATATATAGGATATGCACCTCTTGATAACCCAGAAATAGCTGTTTCGGTGGTAGTGTTTGATGGTGGTCATGGTGGTGAAATAGCTGGAGTAGCAAGAGCGGTGTATGAAGAATACTTTAAAGACACCTTAAAAACGCAGTATCCAAATTATGTTCCAACATATAATTATGTTACTGTTTCTGATGAATCTACTGAAAGAGAAAATACTGAAGCTGACGAGAATCTTGAATTAAATGAAAGTATAGAATCAGACGAATAAAACCCTTATAATAGGGTTTTTTCATTTTATTTCAAAAGGTAGTTGGTTTTTAATTTAGATAATTAAATCCTGTTGTTTAGATAAACATGTCAGAATATTAATGTTATAATAGAAGATATGAAAATAAACACTTATAGCAAATAAAATAACTTAAATATACAAAAAATAGAAAGTTTTTTAGACTGATTATATCAGGATAACTTATTTTTGTTAAATTTCCGTAAATATTTATTAAAATTGAAGGAAATCGAGATAACTTGTTGAAATAATTAGATATGGCAATTATGGAGGATTAATATGGGAAGTGATGGATTAATAATTAAAGGCAATAAAGATGGCTTAAATGCAGTTATTGATATGAATAAATACAGAGATTTCCAAGATATGTTAGAAACGTTAACTTTGAAATTGTCAAATGGTAAAAAGTTTTATAAAGGATCAACTTTAAAAATTACTGCAGATTTAAAACAGTTAAATGAGAGAAATATCATAAACTTAAAAAAAGTACTTTTTGAAGAATTTTTAATTAAGGATTGTATTCTTGAGGATAAAAAAGAAAAAAGTAAAAGGAGTTTTTCAGGAGTCTATGAAGGTAGGACTAAGTTTATAAGGAAGTCTGTTAGAAGTGGACAAATCATTCAATATAACGGAAATTTAGTTATTGTTGGAGATGTAAATCCTGGTGCAGAAGTTTATGCAGGAGGAAATATAATGGTTTTTGGTGCGTTGAAAGGTAATGTTCATGCTGGTTTTAATGGCAATAGTAAAGCAATTGTTGTTGCATTTAGTTTACAACCTCAAATTCTAGATATTGCAGGAAAGTTAACTATAGCTCCTGATGGAGAAAAACCGGGCTATCCAGAAATTGCAAAGATTAAAGGTGACACAATCGTTGTAGAACCATATTTGCTTGATAAATACATTTAATACGGAGGGAAAACAGATGAGTGAAGCAATCGTAATAACATCAGGAAAGGGTGGAGTTGGAAAAACAACAACAGCAGCAAATGTTAGTACAGCCCTTGCGAAATTAGGAAAAAAAGTAGTAGTAGTAGATGGAGATACTGGCCTTAGAAATTTAGATGTGCTAATGGGATTAGAGAATAGAATAGTTTTTACTCTGTTGGATGTAATCGAAGGACGGTGTAGATTAAATCAAGCTTTGATAAAAGATAAGAGAATTAAAGATTTATACTTGTTACCTACTGCTCAGACAAGGGATAAAAGTGATGTTAGCTCATCGCAAATGCTGGGTTTAGTTAATGAATTGAAAAAAGATTTTGATTATATCATAATAGATTGTCCAGCAGGAATAGAACAAGGTTTTGAAAATGCTGTTATTGGTGCGGATAGAGCTTTAATTGTTGTTAATCCGGAAGTTACATCTGTGAGAGATGCTGATAGAGTTATTGGAAAATTAGATGCAAAAGGACTTGATAATCATCAATTGATTGTAAATAGACTTGATTATAAGATGGTTAAGAAAGGTGAAATGTTAGATGTATCTGATATTATAGATTCGTTAGCTATTAAGTTAATTGGTGTTGTCCCAGCTGACGAACAAATAACTATAGCTACTAATAAAGGTGAGCCTGTAGTTTTGAATGATAAGGCTTATGCAGGAATAGCTTTTTCTAATGTTGCTAAAAGGATTGAAGGGGAAGAAGTGCCATTTATTCCTTTAGAATCAGAAGATTCAGTTTTAGTAGCGACTTTTAAAAAAATATTTAGATTGTAATATTATAAGTGATATAAGATTTTTTGTTTAATTATTAATTCAAACCCATAATTAAGGAGGTTAAAATGGATTTATTAAAAGTATTCTCTAGCAAGTCTTCAAAAGATGTTGCAAAAGACAGATTAAAATTAATTTTAATTCATGACAGAGCAAAAATTTCACCAGCACTTTTAGAAATGATGAAATCAGACCTTTTAAAAGTTATTGAGAAGTACATGGAAATAGATAATGATGATGTAGAGGTTAGATTAACTGATGCAGAAGATATTAAAGGGAGTTTTCCGGCATTAGTTGCTAGTATTCCTATAAAAGAAATGAAAACCTTAGAAATTGAATAATGAGTAAATTTAGTATGAAGTATATAAATTCATCCCTCTTTTATGATATAATCTTATTGGTATTGGAGGGGTGAAAGTGTTTGAAAAACTAACAATAAATAAGAAATTAAGAAAACACTTGGATTACGGACTTATAATGGTAGCGTCTTTGATAGTTCTATTTGGGTGTGTAAATATATACAGTGCAAGAAAAACAATATACTATGCAAAACTTCAACTAATATGGCTAGTATTAAGTTTGATAGTAATTTATATAGTGTTGTTAGTTGATTATAAACTTATTATAAATTATGTGCCAATTATTTATTGGTCTGGAGTAGTAATGCTTGTGTTGAATGACTTTGTGTTAGGTAAAACAACAAAAGGTGCTACAGCTTGGATTAAACTTGGTTCGAGAGCAATACAACCGTCTGAGTTTGCAAAATTAGGAATGATATTGATGTTAGCTCTTCAATTAAAAAAAATGGAAGGCAAGATTAATGAACCTAAGAATTTCTTTAAACTTGTTTTATATGCAATTATTCCTATGTCGTTGATTGTAATACAACCAGATATGGGTATGACTATGGTTAGTTTTTTTATAGTTCTTGGAATTTTCTTTATTTTTGGTTTAGACTTGAGAGTTATTTTTGGAGGTTTTGTAGGGTTAACAGTGTTGATTCTTGTCTTATGGAACTCGTCACTTATGCCTAATTATTGGAAAGTTAGATTAACATCTTTTTTAACACCTGAAAAATATAGTTTAACGTCTACTTTTCAATTGTCTCAATCTCTTGTTGGGATAGGATCTGGTCAAATTTTTGGCGAAGGATTTACTCAAGGTAAGCAATTAGAGATGAATCTTATACCGGAAGCATTTACAGATTTTATATTTGCTGTAGTATGTGAAGAATGGGGTCTAATAGGTGCTTTGTTTCTTTTGTCTTTGTATTGCATCTTAATATTTAAAATGATTAAAATAGCAAAATCATCTCAAGATATTTTTGGTGCAGTAGTTTGTGTGGGGGTTGTATCTACTTTTGTATTTTCGTTAATACAGAATATTGGAATGACTATGGGTATTATGCCTATCACAGGGATTACTCTACCGCTTATGAGCTATGGGGGTAGTTCATTGCTTTCAAATTTTATTGGGATTGCATTAGTATTAAATATAGGAATGAGGAAGAAAAAAATCGTATTCTAGGGGGAACAGTAATGAAAATAGCATTAATAGCTCACGATGGAAAAAAAGATGAAATGATTGATTTTGTAAAAAGGTATCGTAATGTTTTTGCAGAGCATGAATTGTTTGCAACAGGTACAACTGGAATGAAAATTAATGAAGCGACAGGTCTTGAAATAACAAGATTTTTATCTGGTCCATTAGGGGGAGATCAGCAAATTGGAGCTAAGGTAGCTGTTGGAGAAATGAATATAATTATTTTTTTGAGAGACCCATTAACTGCTCAACCACATGAACCTGATGTGAGTGCATTGCTAAGATTATGTGATGTACATTGTATACCCCTTGCAACAAATTTAGGATCAGCGGAAGTTGTTGTTAAGGCGTTAGTAACCAAAAGAGATGCATAATTAAGGAGAGCTATAGGCTCTTTTTTTTATGCCCTTATGTCATATAAGATTACTTTTTAAAATATATATATTATGTATAGATAAAATGCTAAGTAGATTATTTATACAAATCAAAATTCATAATGCACTATGAGAGGAAAACTAATAGAAGGGATGGGGATTATGAGTCACTACAACACTGAATACGATAACTATTATAGAAGTTTGTCTGGAGATAAAAATATGCCCTATACTAGTGGAAGAATTGGTAATGGCAACTATGCTGGAGAAAAGAAAAATAAAATAGGGCGAAGAATAATTCAGGAGTTTACAGGAACCTTGATTTTATTTGCTATTGTTATTCTATGCAAAATATTTGTGACACCTCAAACGGCTGCAGTTTACAATTATGGTAAAGAAATCGTTAATAATAGCTATAATTTTACGTTAATTGAAGAGAAGTTAAAGGAAATAAAAAATGACCCATCTAAGCTGGATATACAGCTGAATATTGAGCGATGGATAAAAGGAGTGAAAGATAATCCTTTAGATTTAGATAAGATAAAAAACAAATTTAGAGAAAAATTTTCTATACAATTCGAGGATAGTATTACATATAATGAAAATAATGAGATTGAACTTTCTTTGACACAGATTCTGGAGGTTTATAAGTGATTAAAATAAATAAATTGTTTATTCCTTATATTGCCGTTCTTTTAATCTTAGGATTTAAAGGCAATATAACGGTATCACTATTTTTCGTAATTCTTCATGAAATGGTACATTATTTAGTAGCTAAGAAATATGGATTTAGTGGATTTTATTTAGAAATCAAACCAATTGGAACTATATTAAATTTAAAGGACCTAAATGATGCAGACCCTAGGGAAGATTTTATAATATCTATCTCTGGACCTATTTTTAATATATGTTGTGGATTGGTTTTTTTTATTATAAATTTTTTTTATAAATCTGAACTTATTTACATTTGTTTTTCAACTAATATCGCATTAGGTTTATTTAATTTATTACCTGCATTTCCATTAGATGGTGGGAGGATTTTTAGAGATATATTAGCACAAAAAACTCTATATAAACGTGCTAATAGAATTACAGTTAAGATAAGTATGTTATTTGGTATTTTGGTGATATTCATATTTTCTTTTTTGATGCTTTTTGGGTCATACAATTTTTCTATTTGCGTAATAGGCATATTTATAATTTATGCTTCTTATAAAGAAAAAGAAAGGATTGTTTATATTATTATGGCAGATGTTATAAGAAAGAAAACAAAATTTTCGGAGAAAGGTTTTATTGAGAACAAAAGTATTTCCATCCATTTCAAAAAAGATTTATTAAAAGCAATGAGTATTTTAGATAAGAACAAATATAATATTTTTTATGTTCTTAATGAAGAAATGAAATTATTAGATATTATTTATGAAGAGGAATTGATTAAAGCTTTGAAATGTTATGGTAACATAACAATTGAAAATTACATTAAAATTCTGAAGAATGTCAATGATAATAATGAAATGGGTAAATTATCAGAAAAAGCATTAGAAGAATGGGAACATTGGTCTAATAATTAGAGGGTTTTTGTTTACTTTTAATAACATTGTGATAAAATAAGGAATGTAAATAAACAGAGGAGGACTAATAATGAACAGAGTATCTGATGATATACTATTTAGGGTTGAAAAACCTGCAAGATATATTGGAGGAGAGCTGAATTCTTATATAAAGGATAAAGATAAAGTAGACATAAGATTTGCTTTTTGTTTTCCAGATGTATATGAAGTAGGTATGTCTCATCTAGGAACAAAAATTTTATATTATACACTGAATAAAAGAGAAGACACTTATTGCGAAAGGGCATTTGCTCCTTGGCCTGATATGGAAGAATTAATGAGAGAGAATAATATTCCAACCTTTACTTTGGAAACAAAAGATTCCTTGAATGATTTTGATTTTGTAAATTTCACTCTTCAGTATGAAATGAGTTATACTAATATTTTGAATATGCTAAATATGGCCAATATTAATATAAGAGCTTCAGAAAGAAAAGAAGATGAACCTATAGTTATGTGTGGTGGTCCATGTGCTTATAATCCTGAACCTTTATACGATATTGTAGATTTATTTGCAATTGGTGAAGGTGAAGAACAATTAAATCAACTTATGGATTTATATAAAGAGTGTAAAAACTTAGATTTAACGAAAAAAGAGTTTTTAAGAAAAGCTACAAAAATTAGAGGGATTTATGTACCAAGTTTATATGAAGTTACTTATAACTCAGATAATACAATAAAAGAATTTAATCCTAAATTTGATGATGTTCCAAAAAAGGTTTATAAAGCATTTATAAAAGATTTCAATGAATCTGAATTTCCGGATAAATTAATAGTGCCTTATACTGAAATTGTTCATGATAGAGTTACCTTAGAAACATTTAGAGGGTGTACTAGAGGATGTAGATTCTGTCAAGCGGGTATGATTTATAGGCCTGTTAGAGAAAAGAAAACTGAAAAATTAATTGAACAGGCTGAACAACTGCTAAAGGCAACAGGGTATGATGAAGTATCTCTTGTTTCATTAAGTATATGCGACTATTCAGATGTACAGAATTTGGTTTTTTCTTTAGTAGAAAAATTTGGTGAAAAGAAAGTGGGGATTTCACTTCCATCTATTAGAACTGATTCTTTTTCAGTTGATTTGGTTAAGGAAATCCAAAAGGTTAGAAAAACAGGATTAACTTTTGCGCCAGAAGCAGGATCTCAAAGAATGAGAGATATTATTAATAAAGGTGTAAATGAGCAAAATCTTATGGATTCATCTCTTGCTGCTTTTAAAGCAGGATGGTCAACTATAAAACTTTATTATATGATAGGGTTACCTTACGAAAAAGAAGAAGATGTTCTTGGAATTGCAGATTTATCAAGGAAAGTTGTTGATCAATATTATAGTATTCCAAAAAATGAAAGAAAAAAAGGGCTAAAGGTAACTGTTTCAACTTCAATATTTGTACCAAAGGCGTTTACGCCATTCCAATGGGCACCGCAAGATAAAATGGATGATGTAAAGGGAAAAATAAGATTGCTAAGAGATTCTATAAAAAGCAGAGCTATTACTTATAATTGGCATGAGTCACCAGTTAGTTATATGGAAGCTATATTTGCTAGAGGAGATAGACGTCTTTGTGATGTACTTATAAAAGCATTTGAAAAGGGAGCAAGATTTGACGGATGGGCTGAACATTTTAATTTTGAAATTTGGAATGAGGCTCTTGATGAATGCAGAATAGATCGTGATTTTTACGCATGCAGAGAAAGAGAGTATGAAGAAATTTTACCATGGGATTTTATAGATATCGGGGTTTCAAAAGCTTTCTTGATAAAAGAAAATGAAAAAGCAAAAATGGCAGAAATCACTCCTGATTGCCGTGAAAAATGTGTTGGCTGTGGGGTTAATACTAATGATGAATTTAGAAATGGGGTATGCTTTGAAAATGCGATACTTGATTAAATTTACAAAAGAGAGCAATATCAAATTTGTCGGACATTTGGAATTAATGAGAACAATTCAGAGAATTGTTAGAAGAAGTGAAGTGCCAGTTGAATATTCGTATGGGTTTAATCCGCATATTATTATGTCTCTAGCACAACCCTTATCTGTAGGGGTTTATTCTAAAGGTGAATATTTGGATCTGTCTTTAGTTGAAAAGGTTCCTGAAAAAGAATTGATCGAAAAGTTAAATAATGCAACAACTCCGGGTATAAAATTTTTAGATGCTTTAAGAGTGGAAAATATTACCAATCAAAAGAAAAAACCGCAAGCGATGGCTGCTGTTGAAATGGCTAATTACACAATAAAAGTTAAGTGTAATAATGAAGATATAGTAAGCGATGAGCTGAAAAAGATGACTAAACTATCTGAATGGAATATAACTAAAAAGACTAAAAAAGGTAGTAAAGAGGTAAATATTAAGCCGATGCTGCATAAACTTGAATATAAAGTTGAAGATAACATTGTAATTTTTAAAGTTTTATTAGCATGTGGTAGTAAATCAAATTTATCTCCAAAATTGTTATCTGAATTTATATTAAATAATACTTCTTTTGGAAAAGAAATTTCTTTTATTGAGATATTTAGACATGATATGTTAGCGGCAAGAGAAGGAAAGTTAGTATCATTAATTGAATATATGAAATAAAATGATAAATAGGTAAAAATTAATTATGTATTATAAATTATGAAGTTTGCTTCTCATATTTAAGAGCCTTGGATAACCTTGGTTCTTTTATTTTGTGCTGTGTTAGAGTCATAATGGAAACTATTTAACTTTTAGGGTATAATTATAAATAAAGTTTTTAATTGAATCTTTGAAGAAAAGAGGATATATATGAGTTTTTACATTATAGATAAAGATGACATGATTTTTATACCTTTTGACATTTTAGCAATTGACTTTGAATTTGTATCTACGAGAATAATTAAGAATAAAGCGAAAAGGTATTTACAAGAAATTGTGGAAATTGGAGCTATATTAAAAAGTGATTTAGGTGAATTTGAATACACTACTATTGTAAAACCTAAGAACTTCATTGAATGTAGAGAAAAAGAAAATAAATGTATTTATGCCAGTAGGTTTTCAATGGACGAAATAAATAATGGAATAAGTCTTATGGAGGCAATTGATAATCTAGAAGAGTACTATACACCAAATGAGACAGTGTGGATATCTTGGGGGATTGTAGAATATAGGATTTTAAAGAATTTATGTGAATCCTATAGATTTAAAGTTCCTTTTTTATATGATGATTACTTAGATTTATCAGAAGAATTTAGAAGGTTTTATAATCTTTCACATAAAGTATCTTTAGATAAAGCTTTAAATATGTTGCACATAAAATCTTCAATAAGGCATTTTGCTTTAGAAGATTCAAAATTATTATTGAAAATTTTACATAAGATGTTTATAGAAGGTTATAGAATAGGCGAGGAATGACAAAAAAGAAAAGACTAATAAATGAGGTGGTTATTTGGAAGAAATATTTATCGAAAGATTAAATAATAATTTAAGAATTGCTCTTAGAGAATTTGGTAAGTTAAAAGAATGTTTATTTGAAGAAGAGTTTAACGAACCTAGTCCAGGTCAAATTTATATTGGAATAGTAAAGGAAATAGTTCCAGCTATAAATAGTGCTTTTATAGATATAGGACATAGTAAAAATGCGTATATGTTCTTGAATAAAAAGTCTAAAAATATAAAAACTGGAGAACATACAATTGTAGAAGTTATGAAAGAATCTATTGGGGATAAAGGAGCAAAAGTAACAAATAAAATAAGTATTCCAGGTAGATATGTGGTACTTATAAGTAATAAAGGGTTGAGTTTTTCAAAAAAACTTTTGTCTGAAGATGATTATATAGGGTATATTTCTAAGAAAATAGATTTGCCTCAAGATGCAGGCGTAATGGTGAGAACAAATGCACTTAACGTTGACATAGATGCTATTAATAAAGAGGTAGGAGAATTGAATAACATTTTTGAAAGAGTTCTACGTGAGGGTAAGTTTTCTTTAAGACCAAGATTACTATATGATTGTGGAGGAATATTGGGGAGAGTACTTATTGACATATTAGGCAATAATACTGGGAAAGTTACAGTTAATAACAAAGATGATTATAATTATATAAGTGAGTTTGTTATTGGAAAACCCGATTTGGATGTTGAAATAGAATTGTATTCTAAACCAGTAGATTTATTTTGCAAACATAATATAGAAAAAGAAATTTTATCTTTAAGAAATGCAAAAGTACCTTTAAAAAATGGGGGTAATATAATTATTGAACGCACTGAAGCTATGCATGTTATTGATGTGAATTCGGCTTCTAGCACAAACGAGAAAGATATGGAAAAAACTGCTTTTGATACAAATTTGAATGCTGCGAAAGAAATTGCTAGTCAAATAATGCTAAGGAACTTAAGTGGAACAATAGTTATAGATTTTATTCGAATGTCTAATTATTCAAATATGAAAAAGGTGGTATCAGCTTTAATTGAAGGATTCAAATATGATAAGAAGAAAACAATCATTTATCCACCAACAAAACTGAATCTTGTACAGATTTCAAGAAAGAGAAGGGGAAAAACCATATATGAATATATTGAGGATGAATGTGGGCTTTGTAGAGGAAAGGGTAGTCGAGTTAAAGTAGAATATCTTCTTCATTTAATAAAAAATGAATCAATAGCTTTTAAAGAAAAATTTGAATTCCAAAATATATACATTGAGCTAGATGAAGTTTATAAAAAGGATATACAAGGGAATGTTTTAGAATTTATTAAAGCATTAGATGCTTTTGATAAAACTGTTTATGTTAATTTTATACAAAACTTAGCTCATTATAAAGTAGAGCCCTTATTATTTAATAGCCAAATAAAAAAGATTGAGCATCTGAAAATATATGATTGTAATGATTAAAATTTCCTTTACAAATATTATTCTCTGTGATACAATGGCTTTTGTAGGCCGCACACTCTGGGTTTTTATTAAAACATTTTAACAAATGTACCTTATTGTGGCGAGACTGGTTAGGGAGGTGTTTTAATGTACGCTGTAGTAAAGACAGGTGGAAAACAATACAAAGTTCAAGAAGGCGACGTAATATTCGTTGAAAAACTAGATGTTGATGCTGAATCAACTATTGAACTAAACGAAGTTCTTGCAATAGGTAACGAAGGAGATTTCAAATTTGGAACTCCAGTAGTAGAAGGTGCTAAAGTTACTGCTAAAGTTTTAAAGCAAGGAAAAAACAAAAAAGTTGTTGTATTCAAGTATAGACCTAAATTAGACTATAGAAAAAAGAACGGTCATAGACAACCGTACACTAAGTTACAAATCGAAAAAATCGAGGCGTAATTGTAATGACAAATGTCTTATTTAAAAAAAGAAATGATAGAATAATTTCTTATACTGCAAGTGGTCATACAGAGTATTCTGAAGAAGGATATGATATAATTTGCAGTGCTATATCTGCCATGAGTTATACTACATTAAATGGTTTAATTGATGTTTTACATATGGAACTTATTCAAAACCAAGATTTCTTTATTGAAGAAGAAACAGGTTATTTGAGTATAAATCTTGAAAATAGATCAGTTGAAGATATAGAAAAGAGTCAAGTCTTGTTGGAGACTTTACTTTTAGGTTTTAAAAGCATGAAAAGTTACGAAAAATATATAAATGTAATAGTTGAGGAGGTGTAAATATGTTATTAATGAACCTTCAGTTATTCGCACACAAAAAAGGTGTTGGTAGTTCTAAAAACGGAAGAGACTCTGAATCTAAAAGACTTGGTGTTAAATGCGGCGATGGACAATTCGTATTAGCAGGACATATCTTAGTTAGACAAAGAGGAACTAAAATCCATCCAGGAGAAAACGTTGGTAGAGGTGGAGACGATACATTGTTTGCAAAAGTTGATGGTGTCGTAAGATACGAAAGACTTGGCAAAAGCAAGAAAAAAGCTAGTGTGTATCCAATCGATGTTCAAGAAGCTATAGCAGAATAATTATAGGCACCCGTAAGGGTGCTTTTTTACTCTTTATTAATGCTATTTATAAAAGAGTTCATCTATTAAAGTACAAATAAATTTATATATTATTATAAAGAGATGAATTATGTGCTTAGCAAATCAAACAAATGTTAAACCGATTAGAATTAAACATATTATAATTTTCTGAGTTTTTGGTAAAATTATAATCAAAGGCGGTGTATAAAATGTTCTTAGATAAAGCGAAGATATTCGTAAAATCAGGTGACGGTGGTCACGGATGTATTGCCTTTAGAAGAGAAAAATTTGTATCTAGAGGTGGCCCTGAAGGGGGAGACGGTGGAAAAGGCGGAAGTGTAATATTAGTTGCAGATAAACAACTTACTACTCTTTTGGATTTTAAATATAAAAGAAAATTTGTTGCTGAACGTGGAGTAGATGGCGGCAGAAGCAAGTGTTCAGGTAAAAAGGGTGAAGATCTAATAATTAAAGTCCCTGCAGGTACAGTAGTTAAAGATTATGAAACCAAAAAGGTTATGGTAGACTTAGCTCATGACGGAGATGAGTTTGTAATCTCAAAAGGTGGTAGAGGTGGTAGAGGAAATCAACATTTTGCTACTCCAACTAGACAGGCACCAGAATTTGCTGAGCCTGGAATGCCGGGAGAAGAAAGAGAAATTTTCTTGGAACTGAAACTATTAGCTGATGTTGGATTGTTAGGTTTTCCTAACGTTGGTAAATCAACTTTGATTTCTACCGTTTCAAAAGCTAAACCTAAAATAGCTAATTATCATTTTACAACATTAAAACCAAACTTAGGCGTTGTAAAAGTAGAAGGAGCACCGGCGTTTGTAATGGCAGATATCCCAGGTATTATTGAAGGTGCGTCAGAAGGGATTGGTCTTGGATTAGAGTTTTTAAGACATATTGAAAGAACTAGATTATTAATACATATAGTTGATATATCAGGTGTAGAAGGTAGAGATGCTATAGAGGATTTTAAAAAGATAAATCAAGAACTTTACAATTACAATATTAAACTTACTGATAGACCGCAAATAGTTGCAGCAAATAAAAGTGATATGTTATTTGATGAAGAAATTTTTGAAAACTTTAAGTCTGAATTGAATAAAATGGGTTATAAAAAAGTGTTTAAAATATCTGCTGCTACTAAACAAGGGGTAGAAGAACTTATGAAAGAAGCGGTAAATATGCTTTCTCAAATACCTGTTAAAGAGCTTGAGTATGAAGAAAGTGATATGTTTATACCAGAAGAGAAGAAATTTACTTATGAAATAAATATTGAAGATGGTATTTATGTTATTTCAGGTAGTTTTGTAGATAGAATTCTATTGAGTATAAATATAAATGAACCAGATTCATTAAGATATTTTCATAAAGTATTAAAAAACAAAGGTATAATGGATGAATTAAAAGAAATGGGAATTCAAGATGGAGACATTGTAAGATTAAATGATTTTGAGTTTGAATTTATGTAAGGAGGTGTTACTATGTTGACAAACAAACAACGTAGTTATTTGAGGGGTCTAGGACATAAGATGCAACCAATTTTTCAAATTGGTAAAAATGGTCTTGAAGACAATTTCTATAATCAAGTAGATAAAGCGCTAGAGGCAAGAGAACTTATAAAAATAAAGGTTTTAAATAACTCAGATTACACTGCAAGAGAGGCTTCTGATATTATTTGTGAGGAAGTTAATTGTGATGGAGTTCAAGCTATAGGGAATAAGTTTTTAATTTACAGACAATCAAAAGATAAGCAAAAAATTGAACTACCGTAATTAGGAATAACAACCTCAACTATAAACTATGATTCTTGATGTTTATCTATAGTTGAAGTTGATTTTCAAGTACTAATAATTGAGCTAAATATTAATGGCTACAGATTTTTGTAGCTTTTTTTGTTTTTTAAGTTTTATATTATTATTCATATTTTGATAGTTTATATATAAGTTCTTCTCGTATCTCATCAATTTTACTAAAGTCAATAGCGTTAATATAATATTTTTCGAGTTCATCATGTATTCCTTTTGATGTTTTTAGGTATGAATTCCCCAATCCTATATTTGATTTATATCGTAATTTGATATTATCTAACTTTTCTTTATATTTTTCATCCGTACCAGGAACAATTAGTTCTTTATACATATCTATTATTTCGTCATCATCTCTAGAAGGAAAATATTCATGAGGAGATGTTGAATCAAAAATACATACGTCTAATTCTCTTAAAATAATCATATCTAAACTATCTGGATCAAAACCACAGTGATAAATTTCAACATTAAAACCGTCTGAAATAGCTTTATTAGCAAGCTTCTTAAGCAAAGTAGATTTTCCAGAGCCAGGACGTCCTTTAAGGAAATATCTTTTTGATATTTCGCTAGTTAAATTTTCTATAAAATCTACAGGACCTTTAGGTGTTGCGGCGCCTAAAAATCTATGTTTAACAATTGGGTTTTGATAAATTTTTCTATCTTTAATCAATAATTCTATCACTTTTTCTGATAATTTGTCAGCTTTATTAAAATTCATATTATCAATATATATTTTTTCCCATTCATCGTGAATAGCTAAAGCTTTTCCATAGTATGCATAAGCGTTTTTATAACAGTCGCTAATTCTACAATTTAGATCAATAATTTTCGCTTTTGCAAGCTCAAGTTTGCTTGAATCCCATGAGACTCCTAGATTCACGTACTCATCAATTGCGCCAGGTGCAGTTGGTTCAATCACATGTGGTGATGTGCCATCTACAATAGCAATTTTGCGATTTGTATTTATTATGCCATCTAATGAGCCATTATCAGAAGGGCAATGTATATATTCTATATTACTCTCGGTTTTAGCCCAAAGATCACCAATTCTCTTTATTAAAGTAGATTTACCTGTTCCTGGACCTCCTTTTAAAATGAATACTTTTCTTAAGCCTAATAAATTGTTGTCAAAAAGATTAAAAAAACCTTTTGCAGTATTTCCACAGGCATAGTAATTAATTATATTTCTAGTCATTTTTTCACCCTTATTCTATTATTGATAATTTCCTTATTAATAAAGTATGTATTATGTAATTCTAATGTGAATATTCTTAGAAATGAACTTAGAATTTAAAGTCCTTTTTTGTTAAAAAAAAACAAGTTTAGATAATTTATAAAAAAGCTTGGCAAATTATAATAAAATTAGTATAATATTAATTGAGGGTTGTACGTGAGTATAATTAAATTTAATACTTAAATTAAAATATTAATATGTAAACTATTTGATTGCGAGGAATATTATGATTGAATCGTTACTTTTAGCGCTTTTGGTAGCTAAGCTAAAAGGGTACAAGCTAAAACCTTTATTTAAATCTTGGGCCTTTTATCCTGTATTGGTATATGAAGTTTTTTATATTTTTCTAGCTATAACAATTTTCATGGAAGATTATAGATTTGTAAAATATGCAAAAATATTTACTACACTTCATTTATTATGTTTTCTGATCTTGATTGTAAAATACCAACTTTATAAAAGTTCAGTTATAGGATCAATATCTATTTTTATTGGAAGCGTTTTGAACAAAATTGCTATTGCAGCTAATGGTGGTAAAATGCCAGTTTTTCCTACTTTGTCATATTATACTGGTTATTCAGAAAAGGGTGCGTTTCCCAATGTAGATAACATACATATTTTAGGGAGTAGTTCCACTCAGGTTAAGTTCTTAACAGATTACATTGATTTAGGGTATACAATTTTAAGTATTGGAGATATTTTTATTCACTTCTTTTCATTTGTTATAATTTTCAGTGCGATTAGGCAATTGAATATGAAATAACATAAAAAAGTTAATACTAATGGTAATAATTTAATAATTAAAAAAACTTCATGTTTAACAATTTGATAAATGATGGTATAATTAGTACATAAATGAAGTGTAAAATGTAGAACATTGTTAAAGGAGAAGTGAAATATGTTGAAACTATCCATGACAGATATATTATTAAGAGGGTTGCCAGAAGGGTTTCTATTTATTTTTGCAATATATGTTTTCTCGAAATCTAAAATAATCTTAAGTAAGTATCTATTATCAAGCATTGCTTATGCAATAATAGTTTATATTATAAGGTTATTACCGATTAATTATGGAGTAAATAATATATTAGGGATTATGGTAAGTATTACATTAGTTGTTTATTTAAGTAAGATTGAAATCTTAAAAGCTATTCGAGCTGTTATTATTGTAACAATATTTCAATTTCTTTGTGAAGGTTTAAATATTTATATAATCCATAATGTATTGAAAAAAGATATAAATTATATATTTAGTCAACCATTAATGAAAACTCTATATGGAATACCATCACTTATTTTGTTTTTTATAATAACTATTTTATTTTACAAATTATCGAATAGAAAAGAGTCTGATTATGTTTCAAATAACTAAAATTTCAAGTGCATTAGCAAATAAAATATCTGAGGAACTGAATCTTGGAAATGATAAAAAAGAAGTAATAGCTTATGGTGCTTTTGCTTTTGTGCAAACTTTTATAATTTTACTGTTTTTAATTGTTTTAGGTTTGATTTTTGATGTGTTAGTAGAGGCTTTGATTTTATCTATTGCTACAAGTATATTAAGAAAATATTCAGGAGGGGTACATGCTAGTTCACCTGAAACGTGTACAGTTCTTAGCATTATTGTTTGTATGGTAGAAGCCGTTTTTATTGTACATTTTATTGTTCCTATGTCTAATATTTTGGCAGTTATTACTATAGTAGTTATATCATTTATTTGGGCTTATTATTATATATATAAACTTGCTCCAGTTGATAGTTCATCAAAACCAATTAGGAGTGAAGTCAAGAAGAAAAAACTAAAGAAATATTCATTTGCGATAGTAAGTGGGTATTTAATTTTTGCTCTATCTAATATAGTATTATATTCATTTATGGGAAAAAATAGTTTTTTAAATTATACTCTTTGTATGTGTGGAAGTATTTGGTGGCAAGTTTTTACTTTAACACAAAGTGGTCACACTTTTGTAAATAAATTTACTAAAGTAATTAATTTATTTTGAATTTTGTAGTTAGTATCTGTAGCATATTAAATTGTACTTGTACAATTTAAAATAATAATAAAAATAAAGATTGGAGTGTTGAAAGTAATGAAAAACAAGAAGTCATTATTTAGAGTTGCAGCAATTATTTTTACCTTTATTGCAATGACAGTATCCTCATCTGCTTGCGTATGGTATGGTTATCAACCTGAAGAACCAAAATGTTTAAGAGAAGAATAAATAAGGTCATTAGACCTTATTTATTCTTTTTAATAGTTAATAATTGATAAGAGGTAATTACAAATGAATAAAATACAAAATGATAAAAGAAAAAAAATAAAAGAAATTGTTTCTATAGTAAAATTAGCATCTATTTTATTTGTAGGTATAGGTATTTTTGAACAATTGTTTAGTGAAAATAAAATTTGTTTTAATAATACGAATAGTGTTTTCTATAGCTTTTTTGTAATTATTCCTATATCTATACTATTATTAATATATTTTATATGGGCTTTTTCAACAAGTAGTAGCATTAAAAGCAAATACTTTAGTATATTACAAGTTATAGAGAACGTGTTTTTTATGGTTATTTTCTTTCTAGTTGTACTTTTTACTGGAGCATATACAAGTGACTTTAAATTTTTGTTTTTATTTTTAATAATTACTTCTACTATAGAATTGGGCATAAAGCATGGAGTCACAATAGCATGTATTTCTTCAATTTTAATACTTGGAGTGGATTTAATTTATGGTTCAAACTCAGAAATAAATCAATTCTTTCAAAATGATTTAATTCTTGTAGGAGTTTTTATTCTAACAGCATGGCCATTAGGTTACTATGTTAAGACAGAAAGTGAACACATCAAAAAACTTGAAGATTTGGCTAATAAGGATGGACTTACAGATGTTTATAATCATAGATTCTTTTATGATGCTTTAAAAGAAAAAGTAGAAATTAGCGAAAAAGAAAATAATCGTGTTTCTATGATTTTTATTGACATAGATTATTTTAAATATTACAACGATATGTATGGTCATCAAGAAGGCGATAAAGTATTGAAAAAAGTGGCTGATTTATTACAAAATGGTGTCAATACAGAAGATATTGTTGCAAGATATGGTGGAGAAGAATTTGCAATTATACTTCCCAATACTAATGAAGTAGAAGCTAAAAATATGGCTGAAAAGCTTAGAATACAAATAGAACAAACGTACTTTGAAGGTGAAGAAAATCAACCTAATGGAAAAGTTACAGTTTCTATAGGAATATCTGTTTATCCTGATAAGGCTAAAAGTGAAATAGATCTTATAAAAAGTGCTGATGATGCGCTTTATAAAGCTAAATTCTTTAATAAAAATAGGGTGGAAATTTATACATCTATTCTTGATGAATTAAAAAAGGATATAGCTGAAGAACACATTGATTTAATAACTTCAATTAAAACTTTAATTAGTGTAATAAATGCAAAAGATAAGTATACATATGGTCATGTTGAAAGAGTGGTATCATATAGTAGATTATTAGCTGATAAATTAGAATTATGTGAAGAAGATAAAAAAACCTTAGTTTATGGTGCATATATGCATGATATAGGAAAGATTAATATACCGAAACAAGTTTTGAATAAAAAAATGGCTCTTACAAATGACGAATGGAATATGCTAAAGGAGCATACCCAAAATGGATTAGATATTGTAAAATCTGTAGATTCTCTACAAAATATTTCACCGCTAATACTGCACCATCATGAAAGATTTGATGGAACAGGGTATCCGTCAAATTTAAAAGGAGATGAAATACCTTATTTAGTAAGGGTACTTACGGTAGTTGACAGCTTTGATGCAATGACATCTAATAGGCCTTATAATAAAGCGAAAACTTATGAAGAGGCTGTAGAGGAATTAAAAAGATGTAGTGGTACTCAATTTGATCCAGAAATTGCAAAGGCATTTATTGAAGTGATAGTTGAGAGTAATTCATTATAAAATCATTAAGTATTAATAATATGAAAAATATACTCATAAAAGATTTGGTGAATTTTTTATGAGTTTTTTATTATATAAAAAAAGAAGAGTGATATTCTAGATATATACTGTAAATCTTGAGATAATTTTCAAGATACATATATATACAGTATTTTTTTGATGAAAACCTATTGATTTATTAGTGAGAATATTGTATATTTAATATGTAATCGCTATCACAAATAGAGACTATTTTTTTATTTTAAACATGAAAGCGGTTACTGAAATAAATAGGAGGGTCAGAAATGACAGTTACAATAAGCGATATAGCAAAGAAATCTGGTGTGTCACAAGCTACGGTTTCAAGAGTTTTAAATGATTCTGGATATGTAAAAAAAGATACGAGAGAAAAAGTTTTAAAAGTTATGAAAGAATTGAATTATACTCCAAATGCCATAGCAAGAAGTTTATCTAGAAATAAAACTAATACTATTGGTGTAATTGTTCCTGACATAAACAATCCTTTTTTTGGTGAAGTAATCAAAGGAATTAGTGATGTCGCAGATAAACATAATTTAAATATTATTTTGTTTGATACTGATGAAAATATTGATAAAGAAATAAAAGCTTTAAAGCTATTAAAAGAACAGAGGATACAAGGACTTATCATAGTTCCTACATCCGTAGAAGATGAAATAAATTGTGAATACTTACGAATTATTGAAAACTTAGGTACACCGATAGTTTTAGTAGACGGTCATGTTAGATATTCTAACTTCAATGGAGTATTCGTTGATAATATTAAAGGAGCTTATGAGGGTACAGAAGCCCTAATAAAAGCTGGTCATAAAAAGATTGCTATTATTACTGGGCGTATGAATTCAAAACCTGCGAAAGATAGAGTTTTAGGATATACAAAAGCTATGAATTTATATGAAATACCATTAAACGATAGATATATATTTAACGGTGAATATTTATTGGATAGCGCATATGAAGCAGCAAAAGAAATTTTAAATATGGAAGATCGACCAACAGCTATTTTTGTTAGTAGCAATATGATGACATTGGGGTGTTTAAAAGCAATATTTGAAAAAGATATGAAAATACCAGAAGATATTGCACTTGTTGGATTTGATAAAGTAGAGGTTCTTAACACATTAGGTCTAAATATCAGTTATATAAATGGACCGACGAGAGAAATGGGCAGAGCAGGAATGGAAATGCTTATTGAGATATTTAAAAATAAAGAAAATAAAGAAATCAAGAAAGTAATGCTTTTGCCTGAATTGGTTTTAAAAGGTTCGGAAAAACTAATAAAAAAATGAATTTAAAACAGTAGTAGTAAAAATATGTGGAAGCGATTTCAATCATTTTAAGGTAGTATGTTGATTCTTACAAGTGGAGGTTAACAAGTACCCTCATATCACAAATCATTAATGAATATTTTTGTAAAAAATATTAAGAATAAACAATGAGTTTTAATATAAAGTTTAAAATGGAATTTTTATTACAGTTTATGTAATTAAAGAATTTATGAATATCGTAAATTTAACAATGATAGTATTTAAAATAATCTTAAGGAGTGATTTTATGAAATTAGAAAAATTTATTGATCATACTATTTTGAAACCTCAAACAAGAGAGGACGAAGTATTAAAAATATGTGAAGAAGCAATTAAATATGGTTTTGCATCTGTATGTGTAAATCCTTTTTATACTTCTGTAGTAAGAAATGCGTTGCAAGGAACTGATGTAAAAACTTGTGTAGTAATTGGTTTTCCATTAGGAGCAAATTCAAAAGAAGTTAAAGCTTTTGAAACTCAAGAAGTAATTAAGATGGGTGCAGAAGAAGTAGATATGGTTATAAATATTGGAGCTTTAAAAGATTATAAGTATGATATTGTAAGAGAAGATATTGAGGCAGTAGTAAAAGTTGCTAAAGGAAAAGCACTAGTGAAAGTAATTATTGAAGCTTGTTTGTTGACAGATGCAGAGAAAGTAAAGGCATGTGAGCTTTCTAAAATAGCAGGAGCGGATTTTGTAAAAACTTCAACTGGATTTTCTACTGGTGGTGCAACAGTTGCAGATATTAAGTTAATGAGAGAAACTGTAGGAGCCAATATGGGAGTTAAGGCATCAGGTGGAGTTAGAACAAAAGAAGATGCGGAAGCAGTAATATGTGCTGGAGCAAGTAGAATAGGAGCTAGTGCGTCAATAGCTATTGTTGAAGGTAGCGAAGATACTAGTAAAGGATATTAAGTGATTGATAAATTAGAATAATTAAGAGTGATTATTATCTTGAATATTGTAGAACAAGATTTATAAAAAAGGATGTGAAAATATGAGAATGTATGATTTGATAATGAAAAAAAGAAATGGTGGAGAACTGCTAACTAATGAGATTAATTTTTTTGTTCAAGGATATGCAAAAGGTGAAATACCAGATTACCAAGTTTCTGCTTTAATGATGGCAATATATTTTCAAAAGATGAATAAAAGAGAAACGGCTGATCTTACGAAAGCTATTGTTGAAAGTGGTGAAACAGTAGATTTATCAGGAATTGAAGGTATAAAAGTTGATAAACACAGTACTGGAGGTGTTGGTGATACAACCACCTTAGTATTAGGTCCAATTGTTGCAGCGGCAGGAGTTCCAGTGGCTAAAATGTCTGGACGAGGATTAGGCCATACAGGTGGAACTATTGATAAATTGGAATCTTTTGATGGATTTACCGTTGAGATGCCTATTGAAAAGTTTATTGAAGATGTTAATAAGTTTAAGATAGCTATAGGTGGTCAAACTGCAAATCTTGCACCTGCAGATAAAAAGCTTTATTCACTTCGTGATGTAACAGCCACTGTTGATAACTTATCATTAATAGCCAGTAGTATTATGAGTAAAAAAATTGCCTCAGGAGCAGATGCAATAGTACTTGATGTTAAGACTGGTAGTGGGGCGTTTATGAAAGAAGAAGAAAGCTCATTTGAACTAGCTAAAGAAATGGTTGATATCGGAACACATGTTGGTAGAAATACTATTGCAGTTATTACAGAAATGGATCAGCCTTTAGGTTTTGCTGTTGGCAATGCACTTGAAGTTAAAGAAGCTATTGAAACATTACAAGGAAAAGGACCTGAAGATTTAACGGAATTATGTTTAACATTGGGATCTCATATGTTAGTATTGGGTAAAAAAGCTAAAGATGCAGAAGAAGGTAGGAACATTTTAGAAGAAATAATTAAGTCGGGTAAGGGATTGTCTAAGTTAAAAGAACTCGTTAAAGCTCAAGGTGGAAATCCAGAATTTGTTGAAAATCCAAATTTAATGCCTATGCCTTCTATAATTGCTGAAGTTAAAGCTGAAGAAGCAGGATATGTAAAAGGAATAAAAGCTGATGATATTGGTAGAGCTGCTTTAGTATTAGGAGCAGGCCGTGAAACAAAAGAGAGTAATATTGACCTATCAGTAGGACTTGTTATTAATAAAAAAATTGGAGATTATGTTTCTCAAGGAGAATCCATAGCTACAATTTTTGCAAATAATGAAAAAAAACAAGAAGAAGCTGAAAAAATGATTGTAAAAGCTTATAATATAGTTAAAGAAGAAGTTAAAAAGACAAAACTTATAAAAGGTGTTGTTACTAAAGATGGGGTAATGTTTCTTTAGGAAAGTTCGATTTATACATGTTAAAAAGTTTAATTATTGTTAAGCTATTTACTTGTATAATGTTTCAGTTTATTAGAAATCTGTTTAAAGAAATGATGAAGGAGTTGTGAAAATGGAAAAGGTAGTTCAAATGAAAAATATTACCAAGATGTTTCCTGGTGTAATAGCTAACTCTGATGTTAATTTTGATCTTGAAAAGGGAGAAATTCACGTACTTTTAGGAGAAAATGGCGCAGGAAAGACTACGTTAATGAATGTACTTTATGGTCTATATCAGGCAGAAAAAGGAGATCTTTTTGTTAAAGGAGAAAAAGTAAAATTCAAAGGACCTTCAGATGCAATTAATGTGGGGATTGGAATGGTGCATCAGCACTTTATGTTGGTACATAATTTTACTATAGCTGAAAGTATAATCTTAGGAAGTGAACCTAAAAAAGGTCTAAAAATAAATATGAAAAAAGCAAAAGATGATGTTGAAGCACTTGCTAAAAAATATGGATTTAACATCAATCCAAATGATATTATTGAAGACATCACTGTTGGACAACAACAAAAAGTAGAAATATTAAAAGCACTTTATAGAGGTGCAGATATTTTGATTTTAGATGAACCTACTGCAGTATTGACTCCTCAAGAAATAGAAGAATTAGGAAATATATTGAAAAACTTGACTAAAGAAGGCAAATCAGTAATATTAATTACTCATAAATTAAAAGAAGTAATGAGTATGAGTGATAGAGTTACAATCGTTAGAAGAGGGAAAGTTATTGATACAGTTAAAACTAAGTCAACTAATATAGATGAATTAGCAGAATTAATGGTTGGTAGGAAAGTTAATTTGAAAGTGGATAAAAAAGAGTTGGAAGTTGGTGAGGTAGTCTTAAAAGTCGAGAACTTGAAAGCACTAGATGCTAGAGAGCTTCCTGTATTAAAAGGATTAAATTTAGAATTACACAAAGGGGAAATACTTGGAATCGCAGGGGTAGATGGTAATGGGCAATCAGAACTTATAGAAGTTATTACTGGGCTTCGAAAATCTACTAGTGGAAAAGTATTGTTCCGTGGAAAAGATTTATCAGGATTTACACCAAGAGAAGTATTTGAAGAAGGTGTTGGTCACGTACCAGAGGATAGACATAAGAGAGGGTTAGTTTTGAAATATTCTCTTGCAGAAAATGCAATCCTAGGTAATCATTACAAAGAACCTTTTTCAAAAGGAATAGTAATGAATTATGGAAATGTAAAAGAGTATGCAAGAAAACTTATTGACGAATTTGATGTAAGAACACCTAGTGAAAACGTGAATGCTTCATCTTTATCAGGGGGAAATCAGCAAAAGATGATAGTAGCAAGAGAAATAAGCAAGGACCCTGAAATGATAATTGTAGCTCAGCCTACGAGAGGATTAGATGTAGGTGCTATTGAATATATACACAAAAGACTAGTAGCGGAAAGAGACAATGGTAGAGCTGTTTTACTAGTATCTTTAGAACTTGATGAAATAATGTCTTTATCTGATAGAATAGCAGTTATGTATGATGGAGAAATAGTTGGAATTTTAGACAGTAAGAATGCAACTGAACAAAAGCTTGGAATACTTATGGCAGGAGGAACAATTTAGGTAAATCATTTAAACTTAAATTTAATTAAGTGTAAAACTTATTGATGTATAAGATTTTGTGAATGACTAAATTAAATTAACACAAGATTTATCAGAGATAAAGATTAGTTAGGAGGAAAATTATGGTTGAAAATAAAAAAGGAAATAAAACACAAGGTGTTTTAGTATCCGCAAAAAATGCACTATTATTACCGATTATATCAATTGCGTTAGCTATGATACTTGCAGTTTTTATAGTTATGGTGGTAAAAGAAGAAGGATTTATAACATCTTCTCAACAGTTATTTTCAGCAATTTGGAAAGGAAGCTTTGGGAGTAAAACAAAGATATATACTACAATTGTAAATACAACACCGCTAATATTTACAGGACTTGCTAATGCAGTAGCATTTAAAACCGGACTATTTAATATAGGTGTTGAAGGTCAATTTATTGTTGGTATATTAGCAGCTACGATGGTAGGATTAATACCAGGAATTCCAGCTTTAATACATATTTTATTGGTATTGATCGCTGGTGTGGGCCTTGGAGCTTTATGGGCAGGTATTCCCGGGTTCTTGAAAGCAAAATCAGGTACAAACGAAGTAGTAAATACTATTATGATGAACTTTATAGCTTTAGCTGTTTCAGATTACTTTGTTTTGGGACCATTAAATAAGCCTGGTTCTGCAACTACAAATAAAATAGTTGAGTCAGCAAGACTTTGGAGATTTATGGGTGATAAATATAGGATTAATATAAGTATATTTATAGCAATAATTTGTGCAATTTTAGTTTATTATTTCTTCTGGAAAACTGTTCAGGGGTATGAAATTAGAGCGGTTGGATTAAACTCATATGCTGCAGAATACGGTGGTATAAATGTTAAGAAAAATATTATTCTAGCAATGGTTATATCAGGTATGCTTGCAGGATTAGGTGGTGCAACTCATTTAGCTGGGGTACAACACCAAGGATATCAATTAGCAAGTTTTACGAATTATGGATTTAACGGAATAACTGTAGCTTTGCTTGCTAAAAGTCATCCAATTGGAGTATTATTTTCAGCATTATTACTTGGAGCTTTAAATAGTTGTGCACTAACTTTACAAATGGTTGGAATACCAAAGGAAATAGTTTCATTAATTCAAGCAGTTATAATTATCTTTGTGGCAGCTGATTATTTGTTCAAATGGTTGAGAGAAAAAAGAAAGAAGGGGGCTATGAAAAATGAGTAATACTGAGAGCTTACCTGTTGTATTAGCAATATTAGCAGCAACATTAAGAATGGCTACACCTCTTATTTTCGCTGCATTAGGTGGCGTATTTTCAGAACGGTCAGGTGTTGTAAATATTGGTTTAGATGGTATGATGACTATGGGAGCGTTTTTCTCAATAGCAGCTACAATATCTACTGGAAATCCATGGATAGGAGTTTTGGCAGGTATAATAGCTGGAGCACTTGTAGCAATAATTCATGCTGTACTTAGTGTTAGTTTAAGAGCAGATCAAGTTGTATCAGGAGTTGCGATAAATTTATTTGCGGCTGGTCTTGCAAGTTTCTTAATATATGAATTGTACAAAACCAATGGTCAAACTGATGTTGTTAAGGGGATACCATATCCATCGGTAGCTATATCTAAGATACCGTTAATTGGTGGTTTTTTAGCAGAATTAGATTGGTTTGTAATATTAGCAATAATACTTGTGTTTGTTGCAAACTTTGTTTTATATAAGACTTCACTAGGATTAAGAATCCGTTCAGTTGGAGAGCATCCAAGTGCTGCAGATACAGTTGGAATAAATGTATCTGCGATAAGATATTTTTGTGTTATTTTATCAGGTGCTTTAGCAGGACTTGGAGGAACATATCTATCTTTGGGTTCTATTAGATTGTTTAGAGACGGAATGGTTGCAGGAAGAGGATTTATAGCTTTAGCTGCTATGATATTTGGTAACTGGAAACCTATAGGAGCAATGTGGGCATGTATTTTCTTTGGATTTGCTCAAGCGCTTGAGCTATTTGCTCAAGGATTTGGATTGGGACTTCCAACACAAGTGTATCAAGCACTTCCATATGTGTTGACTATGTTAGCTTTGGCAGGATTTGTTGGTAAAACAATAGCACCAAGGGCTGATGGAGATCCATATATAAAAGGAGAAAGATAAGTAGAAAATCATATAGACATTTTAAGAATACTAAAGGATATCTCAGAGGAGGTATCCTTTAATTCAATTATATGAAAAATCTACATTATTTGCAATTCCAATGCCATAATATACAATTTTCTTGCAATTAATAAATATGAATAATATAATTATATACATTAAAATATATTTATTAAAGAAGAAAAAATGAAACATTAAGCTAAAAAGTTAGGTGATAGATTTGAATTTAGAAATAACAATTGATAGGGATATAGATAAACCAATTTACAAACAGATTATTGAACAGATTATTTCTGGGGTAAGAGATGGTCTTTTAAAAGCGGGAGATAAACTTCCACCAGAAAGAGAACTTGCAAACGAACTAAATACTTCAAGAGGTACTGTAACCAAAGCATATAGGGAATTAGAAAATATTAAAGTTATTGAAGTTATACAAGGAAGAGGAAGCTATATTTCTAGCGAGCAGGATGTTAGAGATGAAAATAGAAAAGAAAAGGCTATAAAAATTATAAATGAAACTATAGATAGTTTAACATCAATAGGTTTTTCATATAAAGAGATTAAAATATTTATAGATATTTTAATGTTGGAAAGGGAAAAAAACGCTCAGATAGTTTCAATAGCAACAGTGGATTGTAATCCTGAAGCTTTAAATATTTTTAAGAAGCAATTAGAATACATTAAAAATGTAACTATTACCAGATTTTTATTAGATGACTTGAAAAAATCAGAGCAAATAAATGAATTACTTAGTGAGTATGATTTAATAATTACAACTGTTACGCATTATAATCAATTATTAAAATTGATTCCAAAATTAACGGATAGGGTCATAAGAGGTGCTGTAGCACCAAGTCAGCAAACAATTATAAACTTTGCTAAGTTTTATAAAGAGATATCTATTGGAATCATATGTTACTCAAGAAGATTTTCAGATATTATAAAAAATACACTGGAAACAATGCAAATAAAAATTAATAATGTTTCATATACATATGTAGTTGAAGATACTAAAAGTGATTTGGAAGAATTTTTAAAAGCAAAGGATGTTATTATTATTCCATCAGATTCAGATATAATATTAACATACGATAATGAAATAAATAGATTTAAATCATTAGGAGGTAAAATCATTGAATTTCAATACCAAATTGAAAGAGGGACTTTAATTTATATAGAGGAAAAAATTACAAGAATAATAAAAGAAAAAAATATATAAAAAATTTTAAAACACAATTGGACTATTCCATTTGTGTTTTTTTGAGTTTTACGGATATATATATTTCAAATTTAGATTTATATATTGTGTTTTACTTCTCTTATTTATAATACATTGCAAGGTTATATAATTGTAATTGCATAGGTATATTAAGGTAGTTCAATAATATTAAAAAAAAGGGAATAATTTAGTATTTTTCAATGTATAATACTGTTGACAAACACTTTAGATGAGAATATACTGATGGCATAGTCCAATGTAAACGTTTTGTTTTGTGGAAATATTTGAAAGAGTATATTTATAATTTTTTAAAACCATATAAATTTATGAGTGGGGGAGAAAAATGAATGATAAAACAATAGTGATGGGTGTAATAGGAGCAGATGTTCATGCAGTTGGAAACAAAATATTAGCTCATGCTTTTAGAGAAGCTGGTTTTAAGGTGGAAAACCTTGGAGTTATGGTATCACAAGAAGAATATATTCAAGCTGCAATAGAAACTGCTGCTGATGTAATTGTTGTTTCTTCACTTTATGGACATGGAGAGCTTGACTGTAGAGGATTGAAAGGCAAATGCGAAGAAGCAGGACTAAATGATATTTTGTTATTTGTTGGAGGAAACTTAGTAGTTGGCAAAACACCATTTGAAGAAGTGAAACAAAAGTTTATAGATATGGGATTTAATAGAGTATATCCGCCGGGTACATTGCCTGAAATTACAATTGCTGATTTAAAAAATGATCTAGGAGTGAATTAATATATGAATGCGGTATTGCTAATAGATTTTGGTAGTACTTTTACTAAAGTTACAGCAGTTGATTTAGAAAACGAAAGAATTTTAGGAACAGCTAAATCTTTTACCACTGTTAATACTGATATTAATGAGGGATTAGTAGAAGCGGTAAATATTTTAAGTAGTAAAATAGGTAAGATTGAATTTAAAGAAAAATATGCCTGCAGTAGTGCAGCTGGAGGATTAAAGATGATTGCCGTCGGTTTGGTACCTGAACTTACTGCTGAAGCTGCAAAAAGAACAGCTTTAAGTGCAGGTGCTAAGGTGATGAAAGTATATTCATATGGTTTAAATAAAAGCGAGATAGAAGAAATAAAAACCATGAAACCAGATATTGTTCTTTTAACAGGTGGAACAGATGGTGGAGATTTTAAATCTATCTTGCATAATGCAAAAATGATTGGAACAATTGAAGAAACATTCCCAATTGTCGTAGCAGGAAATAAAACATATGCTGATAAAGTAGCAGATATTCTAATAAAATCAGGAAAAGAAGTAAAGATAACAGAAAATGTAATGCCAAGACTTAATGAATTAAATATAGATTCGGCAAGGAAGGCTATAAGAGAAATATTTTTAAGAAGAATTATTCAGGCAAAGGGATTTACCGAAGTTAAAAGCCTTATAGAAGGTATTCTAATGCCTACACCATCAGCAGTACTAAAAGCGGCAAGTTTGTTATCAAAAGGAACAAGTACTGAAGAAGGTATTGGTGAGCTTATGGTAGTTGATATAGGAGGAGCTACTACTGATGTTCACTCATTAGCAAACGGGGAACCTACAAAAACAGGTGTTTATATAAAAGGATTAAAAGAACCTTTTGAAAAAAGAAGTGTTGAAGGAGATTTAGGAGTAAGGTATAGTGCTAAAGCATTAGTTGACGCTTTAGGTTTAGAATTAGTTTCAAAAGAGTCAAAAATAAATAAAAATGAAATAATTGAACTAATAAAAAAAATTGAAGAAAGTCCAGAAATAATTGCTGAAGAAGACAAACTTAAAGATCTTGATTTTGTGCTAGGATATTTGGCAGCAAAAACAGCTGTTGAAAGACATGTTGGAACAATAGAAACACAATATACTCCATTTGGGACTGCATATTTACAGGATGGAAAAGATTTGACTAACATAAAGTATGTTGTTGGAACAGGAGGTCCAATTATTAATAGTTCAAACTCAAAAGGAATACTGGAAAAAATATTGTTTGAAAAAGAAAATCCAACAGTATTGAAGCCTATAGACCCTGAGTTTTTATTGGATAAGAAATATATACTTGCAGCAATGGGTTTGTTAGGTGAAAAATATCCCGAAAAGGCCATAAGAATTATGAAAAAAGAAATTGAAAAAATCAACTAATTATAAATTTGAATTTAGGGGGAGTGAATGTTTTGGAACTAAAAAATAAAAGGTTAGAGAATACCTTATTTGATAAACTTAGAAAAGATGTTTTAACTCAATGGGTAACAGGTAGCAAGGTGGACTTTGATGAAGCAGTGAAGTATCATGAAAATATTCCTAAAGAAAAAGTTTTCTCAAATAAATTATTTAAAGCAAAAGAAAACAAAAGGACACTTATTCAACCTAGAGCAGGAGTTGCATTAGTAGATAAGCATATAGAACTCCTAAATTACTTAGAAAAAGAAGGAGAGGCTGATTTACTTCCTACAACCATAGATAGTTATACAAGGCATAATAGATATCAAGAAGCTGAAGAAGGAATTCAGGAAAGTCGAAGAGAAGGTAGATCATTGTTAAATGGTTTTCCAGCAGTAAATCACGGTATATCCTTGTGTAGGAAAGTTAATGAATCAGTTAATTCTCCAGTTCAGGTTCGTCATGGAACGCCTGATGCTAGACTACTTTCTGAAATTTCTATATCAGGTGGATTTACTAGCTTTGAAGGTGGTGGCATATCTTATAATATACCATATTCAAAGAATATTTCCCTTGAAAAAACAATTTATAATTGGCAGTATGTTGACAGACTTATAGGATTATATGAAGAAGCTGGAGTTAGCATAAACAGAGAACCTTTTGGACCTTTAACTGGAACGTTAGTACCACCATGTATTTCTCATGCAGTTGCTATTATCGAAAGTTTACTTGCAGCGGAGCAAGGAGTAAAAAATATAACAGTAGGATATGGTCAATGTGGAAACTTAGTTCAAGACGTTGCGGCAATAGAAACAGTTGAAAAATTAACGGAAGAGTATTTATGTAAGTATGGATATGAAGATGTTGTAGTTACTACTGTATTACATCAATGGATGGGAGGGTTTCCACAAGATGAGTCAAAGGCATTTGGTGTAATCTCTTGGGGTGCAGCAGCAGCAGCTTTAGCCGGAGCCACTAAAGTGATTGTAAAGACACCACATGAGGCTATGGGAGTACCTACAAAAGAAGCGAATGCAAACGGATTAAAAGCAACTAAACAAGTAGTTACTATGTTGGCAGATCAAAAAATGGCTTTAACAAAAGAATTGGAACAAGAAATAGATATGATAAAAGCGGAAACGCGTTGCATAGTAAATAGATTGATAGAATTAGGAAATGGAGATATTGCAATAGGAACTATACGAGGTTTTGAAGCTGGAATAATTGATGTACCTTTTGCTCCAAGTAAATTTAACGCTGGAAAAGTATTACCTGCAAGAGATAATAATGGTTCAGTAAGATTTTTGGAATATGCAAACTTACCTTTTACCAAAGATATTAAGGATTTTCATAAAAAGAAAATTGAAGAAAGAGCCAAATTCGAAAAAAGAGATGTAAGTTTTCAAATGGTAATCGATGATATTTATGCAATAGGCAAAGGAAGACTTGTGGGAAGACCAAGATAATTAATAATTTCACTCCGTAAATACTATAAAAATCAGGAGGTTAAATATGAAAATTGTAGATGTGGTTTGTTCACAGGGTAAAACAGGTTTTTTCTTTGATGATCAGAAAGCTATTAAAACTAATGCTGTAGCTGATGGAGCTACTTATAATGGAAATCCAATAACTGAGGGTTTTACGGCTGTTAGACAGGCAGGGGAAGCTATATCAGTGATGCTTATTTTAGAAGACGGTCAAATAGCATACGGTGACTGTGCTGCAGTTCAGTATTCAGGTGCTGGCGGAAGAGATCCGCTATTTTTAGCAAAGGATTATATACCGGTAATAGAAAAATATATAACTCCTTTATTAATAAATAGAAATTTAGATAATTTTAAAAGTTTGTCTGAAGAAATTGATGGACTAATAAATCCTGAAACAGGTAAAAAACTTCATACAGCATTGCGATATGGTGTTACTCAGGCTATTTTAGATGCAGTAGCAAAAGGTAAGAAAAAATTAATGGCAGAAGTAGTATCTGAAGAGTATGGAACAAGTATCTCTAAAGAAGGTATACCAATATTTATGCAATCAGGTGATGATAGATATAACAATGTAGATAAAATGATTATAAAAAAAGCTGATGTACTTCCACATGCATTAATAAATAATGTAAATCTAAAATTAGGTGAAAAAGGAGAACTACTTTTAGAATATGTATCGTGGTTGAAAGACAGGGTTCAACAGTTAAAATCAACTGAAGACTATAAGCCTGTTTTGCATATAGATGTTTACGGAACTATTGGAATAGCTTTTAAAAATGATTATGATAAGATACTAAGATATCTTAAGGAGTTAGAAAAAGCTGCTTACCCATTAAAATTGAGGATAGAAGGTCCTATTGATGTAGATGAAAGAGAAGGCCAAATGTTAGCATTAAAAGAAATTACTAAAAGGATTGATGAAAACAATATTAATATTGAAATTGTAGCTGACGAGTGGTGTAATACTTTGGATGACATAAAGTATTTTGCTGATAATAAAGCAGGTCATATGATACAAATTAAAACTCCAGATTTGGGAGGTATCAATAATATAATCGATGCAGTATTGTATTGTAAGAAGAAAGGAATAGGAGCGTATCAAGGGGGAACTTGTAACGAAACAGATAGATCATCTCAAGTTTGTGTGAATATTGCAATGGCTGTTCAGCCAGATCAAATACTTGCAAAACCAGGTATGGGTGTGGATGAAGGTTATATGATAGTGTATAACGAAATGAATAGGATTTTAGCGCTCACAAAAAGAATTAGAAATGAGGTGTAATAATGGGTGAATTTAGAGTATTGTCTCCAACTGCAATTTTAGGATATGGATTTCCAATAGAGTCTTTTAAAGAAGGGATGAAAAGAAAACCTCATTTAATCGCTGTTGACGCAGGGTCAACTGATCCAGGACCTTATTATTTAGGATCTGGAAAGTCCTTTACTGATAGGAGTGCTGTGAAAAGAGATTTGACTATAATGATTGAAGCAGCTTTGAAGGGAAATATTCCTGTAGTGGTAGGAACATCAGGAGGAAGTGGTGGAGAACCGCATTTACAATGGACAGTAGATATTGTTAAAGAATTGGCATCGGAAAAAGAACTTAAGTTTAAAATGGCAGTAATACATGCTGAGATTGATAAGAATAGAGTAGATCAAAAGTTTAAAAAAGGAAAAATTTCTCCTTTAGAGCCAGCTCCAGAATTGACTTTAGAAGAACTACAAAATACAGGAAGAATAGTAGGGCAAATGGGAATTGAGCCTTTAATAGATGCACTAGAGAAGGGTGCTCAAGTGATTTTAGCAGGAAGAGCATATGACCCAACAGTATTTGCAGCATCAGCAATTAAAGAGGGTTATGATAAAGGGCTTGCTCTTCATATGGGTAAAATTCTAGAATGTGCAAGTATTGCAGCGTCACCAGGAAGTGGAAGTGATTGCATGTTTGGATATTTGGGAGAAGATTACTTCAAACTGGAACCTTTAAGTAGTATTAGAAAATGTACAACAATGTCTGTAGCAGCTCATACGCTATATGAAAAGACTAATCCGTATATTCTTCCAGGACCAGGTGGGGTTATAAATTTAACAAAAACTAAATTTGAGCAGATAACTGAAAATATTGTTAAGGTGACTGGATCAAAATTTATACCATCGAAAAAATATACTATAAAATTAGAAGGAGCAAAAAAAATAGGGTATAGAACTGTTTCTATTGCAGGAACTAGGGATAATATAATGATCTCACAAATAGATAATATTATTAAAGAAGTAAAAGCTAGAGTTGCTGATAATTTTAAAGAGGTAGGTTTTAAGTACTATTTAGACTTTAAAATCTATGGTAAAAATGCTGTTATGAGAGACTTAGAACCTGTAAAAGAGATAAGAAGTCATGAGATAGGAATAGTTATTGAAGCAGTAGCAGACAATCAAGATACAGCTAATACAATATGTAGTTTTGCACGATCAACTATGCTTCATTATGGATATGATGGTAGAATTTCTACAGCAGGTAACCTTGCATTTCCGTACTCTCCTTCAGATTTCCAGGCAGGGGAAGTATATGAATTTAGTCTATATCATGTAGTTGAAGTAGAAGATCCATGTGAACTTTTCCCTATGGAAATAGTGAATGTTTAATGATAAATCACGCATAGATAAACTACTACATTAGTTTATCTATGTATCAACTGAAATATGAAGGAGGTATATAATGAAAGTAAAACTAATTGATATTGCAGAAGTTATAAGAAGTAAAAATGCAGGTCCTTACGAACTAACTTTAGATATAATATTTAAAGATTGGGAAATGTTTTATAAAATTTGCGATGCAAAAGTTATTAATAGTAAATTAATTTCTTCTTTGTATAATGTCTCAATTCATGATGTAATTAATGTAATAGAATTTGAACCTGCTAAAGCAATAAAAGCAACTATAAAAAGGCCTATTTCATCTGGACAGCTTGGGGAAACAGATGTATATGGAGCTCAACAACACGCACCATTACTAGACTTAGAATTTGAACTATAGAACATAAGAATACAGTTTTAAGTATAACAAAAGGAGCGATTTTATGGCATTATCCCTATTACATGAAGCATTGATGTATTCTATGTATTTTGCACCAAGAGGGAAAAAAAGACTTTTACTTTTAGGTCACCAAATAGCACAAAGATATCTAAGTCCAATGGATAAACTTATAGGTTTTATAGGCGATGCAGGTGCTGGAAAATCACTGTTAATTAAAGGAATGTTTCCAGGATTAGAACTTACAAGTGACGATGAAGGTGTTAATGTACGACCATTACCTTTACTAGATTTAGATAACGATAATAAATTTTTCAGTGCTCATACTTATCATTTGGATGTTAGATTTGAATCTGCTTTTACACAAATGCATGTTCTTGCAGATGCAGTAAAGCAAGCAATAAGAGATGATAAACGAGTTATAATTGAACATTTTGAACTTATATATCCTTTCTTAAATATGAATGCTGAAATTTTGATAGGGATTGGAGAAGAAGTAATAGTTACTAGGCCAAGTATTTTTGGACCTCAACCAAATGATATTGCGCATATTGTTGTTAAATCCTTAAAATACAGAAAAATGGCTCATACTGCAGAAGATATTACTTCTATGGTACTTGATCAGGAATTTGGGATTCCAAGATGTGAAGATCATAATGATGTACAACACGGATTTGTTCTTGAGTTCAATAAAAAACCTAAAATAAATCTTGAACAATTAGAAGAAAAAGTTAAAGAATATATTGATAAAAGACTTGACGTCTGTTATGTTGATGATAAACATATAGCTATAGGAAATGAAATAAAGTACCATTGTACAGGACCTAGAATACATGTTAGAAATACCGAAGAAATAAAAAACTTTCAAATAATTAAAGAATATAAATACGATCCTATATCAAAAAATTATTCTATTATTGGATTAGTAGGATCCACTCATAAAATAGATCCTCAAAAATCTGGAGAGATAAATGATTTAAAGAAGCTACAGTTTTGATGGAATGAAATTTCGGGATTTTTATTTAAACAAAAATCAGTCTCAAAGCTAGAAAGTTTCTAGTTTGAGACTGATTTTTTTCTATCTAATTATTATTTTCAGACTCATTAACATTATCTGTATTCTAATCATTAGGATCAGTATTGTCAGATGGCAAATCAGTTGGTGTATCTGTACCGTCAGTGTTATTTGAGTCGCCTGGATTTTCAGGGGTATCTGTATCATCACCTGGCTCCTCAGGTACTTCAGGTGCAGGTGGTAAAGTATCATCTATTTCTGTTGGCAGTACATATTGCTGATCAATCAAATTTACAGTTGGATCATAATCTCTTGTAATGAATACTCTTTTTTCTCTGAATTCATCAGGAGTATTTTCAGTAGCAAGTAATCCGTTTTGTGAATTTACTTCAGCTTCTACATGAACATTATCTTTTTCATTTGGTACAGTACCTGAAATATAATAAAATCCTTTAACTCTATTCCCTCTTGGGTCTATATAAGAAAGTTCAGTTGGTAAAAGACCTGAATCGATATCAACTTTTGCATAAACAACACCATCTGGTCTAGGTATTTTTTTTGGCTCTTTGCCATTATTCGCAACAGCCATAATTTTACCGAAGACATATGCAGCATCAGAACTATAAATTTTCCATTTAAAAGGGTTATCTAACCATACTGCACCAGAATAATAAGGTGTAAGTCCGCAAAACCATAAATTTTTAAAGTCAGTAGCTGAACCTGTTTTACCCACTATAGTTGGTAAAGTTGATTTATACGTAAGGTTTATTCTGTTACCAGTACCTCCATGAGTTGGACCATACAGCATATCATGCATAATAAATGCAGTTTGAGGAGTAATAACTTCTCGAGTTTCTACTTTTGTTTCAAGAATGACCTTACCTTGTCTATTGACTACTTTTGTATAAAGTCTTGGCTCTGTGTACATACCTTCATTACCAAAAACTCCGTATGCATTTGCCATAGTAAATGTATTTGTTCCAGTGAATTGTCCTAATGCAACAGAAGAAGAAAAAGCTTTTTCATTAGGATTTTTAAAAGTCAATCCGAATTTTTCAGCATATTCTGCACCTTTTGAAACTCCAACTTTATCAAGTATTTTAACAGCTACAACATTTATGGATTTTTTTAATGCTTCTTTCATAGTCACATATCCGTAATATTTATTTGGACTATTTTTAGGATTCCAACCTTTATATTTTTTGCTCAAAGCTGGTTCTAATGGGGAATCTTCTATTACTGAACCGGAAGTTAAAACTTTAGTATCGATTGCAGGTGCATATACAGATAGAGGCTTAATACTAGAACCTGAAGGTACATATGCATCAGTTGCTCTGTTTAAAGAATTAGCAGGCTGATCATATTTTGCTCCAATAATTGTTTTAACTTCACCTAAATGGTAGTCAACAACAACAGCAGAAGCTTGAGGTTGTAATGTTCCATCAGGACCTGGTTTTGGTGAAACATTAAGGTATCTATAATAATCATCAGCATCTAATATTTTTTGTGTTTCATTTTGCAGATTTCTATCCATAGTGCTATAAATTTTTAAATTACCATTGATAATCATATTATCAACTTCATCATCGCTCAAATTATATTTTTCTTTTAAATCTGATTTGACACTATTAACAACAGGTCTTGAGAACCATTCAAAATTGTATTTTTCAGATGTACCAGTAGGGCTTAATATTAATTTGCTTCCAAGGGCAGCTTGGAAATCTAAACTGGATACAAGGGAGCTATATTCATAATTTGGACTTTCGTTAGTTAAGAAATCGCCACCATTAATATCTGAATTAATTTCAGCTAAATAAGAAGACTCTTCTTTTAATTTTCCTATAGAGTTTGTAATACGAGCTATAGCAGCTTCATCTTTTGCCTCTGTTGCTACTTGTAGTCGGGTATTTAAATACTCTATTGCTTCAGTTTTATATAATTTTTTTACATTTGCGTCATAAAAATCTTTTGTTATGTAGCCTTTGTTATAAAGTAACAGCAAATTTGAAGCTACATTTTCAGATTCAATGTTATTTTCTTTTAAGCCTGCGCCATAGAAATCTTTTGAAATTATACCGTCTAAATACATTTTGTAAAGGTTGGCAGTAATTGGCGAGCTATTTACTTCTTCAATAGCTTTATCATATTCTTCTTCAGATATAACTTGATTTTTTTTCATTGTGTATAATACAGTTCGAGTTCTTTTAATATATTTTGGAACTTCTTCTGTATCAGTATCAATTGGATATACTCCAAATCTTGATGTTATAGAATATGGATAATATCTTGAAGGACTTTGTGTAAGACCTGCTATAAAGGCGCTTTCAAGCATATCTAGTTCTTTTGCAGACTTATCAAAATATTGATTAGCTGCGGCCTCAACACCGATAGCTTTGCCTCCTAAATAAAATGTATTCATATAAGCTTCTAAAATGTCGTCTTTACTTATTTCATTTTCCAATTGTAAAGCTAAGTAAATCTCTTGAAATTTTCTTTGAATTTTCTCAGTAAGGGTAGTTCCGCGTTCAAAAATTGTGTTTACAAGTAATTGTTGAGTAAGAGTTGAACCACCTGCAGGATTAGAATTACTTCCAGAAAGATAGTCCCTAATATCGTAGTATATTACTCCAAATATTCTTCTAAGATCTATTCCTTGATGTGTGTAAAATCTTTCATCCTCAACACTGACAACTGCTTTTTTTACATAATCTGACATATCATTAATATCTATAACAGTTCTTTTCTTTTCCGTGTTTACTTCATCCATAAATTGCCCTTGATCATCGTAAATCTTAGATGGTTCATCGTAGGTAATTATTTCACTCATATCAAGGTCCGGAGCTGAACGAATCATAGCTAACCCAATTCCAGCAAATACTGTACATCCAAATAAGAATGCGATAAGTATGGACAGTAATATTAGTTTAAGAGCCATAAAACGCTTCTTTTTAGGTTTTTTTTCTTTTTTTTGGCTCTTTTTATTTTGAGACATATGTAATCCTCCTTAATGAATTATTCGTATATTTTGTATATAAAGATTTTCCACAAAAACATTCACATTTATATAACTTTTGTGGTTCTATTGCTCAGTTAAAATTATACACCATTTCTCTTGATTTGATAATAGGTGGATAAAATATATACATATTGTTAAAATTTTTGACTAAAGAAATAAAGAAAAACAAATTGCAATTGTGCAATTTGTTTATTCGCTCTCCCAATTAAAAACATAAGGAACATTTCTATAAAAGTCTCCATAATTTAACCCATAACCAACAACAAAAACGTCTTCTATTTCAAAACAACGATAATCTGGAACTAAATCAACTTTTCTTCTTGAAGGCTTATCTAGGAACAAACAAGTTTTTACATCATTAGCACCTAATTTTTTTACATGATCTATTACAAATTTCATAGTATAGCCAGTATCTATTATATCATCAACAATCAATACATCCCATCCCTCAAGATTATCAGGAATATCAGATACAACTTTTACTTCACCGGAAGATTCTTCGTTTGCACCATAGCTAGATGTAGTCATAAAACCGATTTTAGTAGGCAAGTCTAAATTTCTTACTAAATCTGCAGTATAAATAAAACTACCTCTAAGTAGGGAGAGTATATAAACTTTTTTGCCTTTATAATCATTTGAAATTTCTGCACCTAATTCTTTTATGCGAAGAGCAATTTCTTCTTCGTTGATAAGAACATTTATCTTTTTGTTATCCATATATAATCCTCCAAGTCAAAAATATTTACAATAATGCTATAATAGTATAGAATAAAATGAAAGTTGTCAAGGGAAAAGTAGTATTGCAACTATCTTAAATTTAATGAAAATGTTTAAAGTAAGAGGTGGAAAAATGGTTGATGGAAATATTATAGGAATAAAGAATTCTGTATTAAATAGATTAGATAAAATATATGAATTAAAGGTTGATAAAGAGTCTATAGCAAATTATGAAATGATTGAAATTATAGCTGAAATTTCTTTTGAAATAAAAAAGGAAATTAGTGTTGCTATTAATAGAAAGGGTAAAGTAATAAATGTTTCAATAGGTGATAGTGCTTCAGTGGAATTACCGTTAATTGATTTGAAGGATAAAAAATTATCTGGTGTTAGGGTTATCCATACACATCCAAATGGTAATCCAATGTTGTCTGCAATCGATTTATCAGCATTACTTCAATTAAAATTAGATGCTATAGTAGCTGTTGGGGTAGATGAAGGTACTATCAATGGATTAAGTATTGGATTTTGTGGATTTAAAGATAATCTTTTAATAACTGAAGAATTAGCCCCAATGAGTATAGAAAAAGCTCTGAGTTTAAATTTATCAGAAAAAATTGATGAGATTGAAAAATTTATGAAAAGTCATGAAGTTATTGAAGAAGATATTGAAAGGGCTATACTAGTTGGAATTGAATCAGAAGAGAGTTTGCAAGAACTAGAAGAACTATCATCTGCTTGTAATATAAATACAGTGTGTCGAATATTACAAAAAAGAGATAAAATTGATTCAGCATTATATATTGGAAAAGGAAAGGTCGCTGAATTAGCAATGTTAAGGCAGGCAGAAAAAGCAGATGTGATTATTTTCGATGATGAATTGTCAGCGTCTCAAATAAGAAATCTCGAAGACTTTACTGGATCAAAAGTAATTGATAGAACAACATTAATATTAGAAATCTTTGCAAAGAGAGCTAAAAGCAAAGAAGCAAAGATTCAGATTGAGCTTGCACAATTGAAATATAGGCTTCCTAGATTATCAGGTCTTGGTACGGTACTTTCAAGAACTGGAGGGGGTATTGGAACTAGAGGACCAGGTGAAAAAAAACTTGAAACTGATAAAAGACATATAAGGAATAGAATTGATGATCTACTTAAAGAACTTAAAAAGGTAAAAAAAGTAAGAGAAGTTCAACGGGGGAAAAGAACAAAGGATAATATTCCTAAAATTTCTCTTGTAGGTTATACTAATGCAGGAAAATCTACTTTGAGAAATAAATTATGTTCAAAGTATTCATCAGTAAATTCTGCTAATAAAGAAAAGGTTTTTGAAGCGGATATGTTGTTTGCTACCTTAGATGTTACGACTAGGGCAATTCTTTTACCAGACAATAGAGTTGCTACATTAACTGATACTGTAGGATTTGTTAAAAAATTACCTCATGATTTGGTTGAAGCTTTTAAATCAACTTTAGAAGAAGTAATTAATTCAGATATCCTTATACATGTTATTGATTCATCATCTGACACCATGTTGGAAGAAATTAATGCAGTATGGCAAGTATTAAAGGAATTAGAATCTTTTGATAAGCCTATGTTATTAGCGTTCAATAAGGTCGATAAAGTCCAGGAGATGGAATTACTACAAATTAATATTGATGAATTCCAATATCCTTGTATGAAAATTAGTGCTTTAGAAGATATAAATCTAGAGGAATTAATGGAAGAAGCTACAAAATTATTGCCTTGGAAAGTAAAGGAAGAAGAATATTTAATTCCTTATGACAAAGGTGCTTCAGTTGCATATATTCATAATAAATGCAAAGTTTTATCAGAAGAGTATATGAATGATGGAACAATGATAAAAGCTTTGGTGGACGCTGAAGCAGCTAATAAATTAATCCAGTATAAAGTTGATAATAGTTAATGGTAATATAATTATTAAATTTATTATAATAAAATAGAATGAATAATTAGAGGTGTTATTTTGAAAAATGTTATTGCTGATTATCAAAGTTCGTTTAACTCAATAATTGAAAAATTGAAAAAAAATGATGAGATTCTTGCTGTAATGGTTTTTGGCAGTATGGTATCTGGAGATCTTTGGGAAGATTCTGATATTGATTTGTTTGTTATAATTGAAGGGTATAGAAAGAAGATTGAAAATATTTATACAGAAGAAAAAAATATTCCTATTCATATAAAGCTAATAAGTAAACAAAAATTCATGCAATTCCATGAAGAAGATTTAATGGGAGGATTTCTTCATAGAATGTTATCATCATCAAAATTAGTTTTTTCTAATGACTATCAGGTTACAGAAAGATTTGATAATGGTAGATACTATCCTGATTTAGAAAGACAAAAGTGGAATTTAGTATACTTAGGCTTGCTATTAAAAAGTTTAGATGTATGTAAAAAGTATCTTTCCAATGATAGTATATACTCTGCTTTTTGTGAAAGTACAAATTGCATGCAAAAATATTCTAAGTTATTTGTGAATTATTCAGGATATATGATTAGCAAAGATACTATGAGGGTATGTATAAATCTAAATGATGAATTCAAATATTATGCTGAAAAATTATTAAGTAAAGATAAAATGAAAGAATCTATAGAAGAATTGATATGTTATATTGAAAATGATATAGATAAAAATCTTAAGAACTATACATCAATACTTTTAAGTTTTATGGCAACTAAAGATAAATTGCTAAGTGCACAAGAGATTGAAAAAGATGAATTTTTTAGAAATTTTGAGATAAAATCTGAACATATATTAAATAAATTATATTCAGCTGATATAATTAAGAAGTCCAAGAGAGAATTTAAAATTAATGAGAAAATGTTAATAGAAGAAAATACTTATTATTTATAAAATGGAGTATACAATGAAAAAATTTTATATTAATTTTAAGGAAGATTTACCAAAATATAAGCAGATTTCACAACATATTAAAAAACTTATTAATAATAATTGCATAGCTGATGGAGAAAGACTTCCTACAATTAGGAAATATTCGAAATTTTTAGAGGTAAATACTGTAACAATAGTGAAAGCATATGAATTATTAGAAAATGAAGGATATGCTAAAAAGAAAATGGGTAGTGGAACCTATGCTAAGAGAAAAGAAGGTAAAAGGAATATTTTAAAAGAATATTCAAGTGCATATAAAAAGTTGATTAGAGGAAATTTGAAAAATTTTATAGATTTTACTGGAGAAACTCTTAGTTCAGAATTTTTTCCTGTACAAACATTTAAGAATGTTTTGAATGAAGTTTTAGATAGAGATGGGTCGGAAGCATTTATATATCAGGATGCTCTAGGATATAGAGGGTTAAGGGAAAGTGTAAGTAATTATTTTTGGGAAAATAAAGTGGATCCTGAGAATATTTTAATTGTTTCTGGAGCTCAACAAGGTATTGATATTATTTCAAAAGCAATAATTAATGTGAATGATAATGTTATTATTGAAAAACCTTCATATAGTGGAGCTATAAATGTTTTTAAATGGAGAAGAGCTAATATAATTGAAATCAATATGGATACAGATGGTATAGACATTGATAACTTTGAAAAAATTCTAAAGAAGAATAAGGTTAAATGCTTTTATATGATGCCATATTTTCAAAATCCAACGGGGGTTACATATAGTATTGAAAAGAAAAAAAGGATTTTAGAATTAGCTGAAATTTATGACTTTTTTGTTATCGAGGATGATTATTTATCAGACATAATTTATAATGATAAGATAAAATATAACTCTCTAAAAAGTATGGACAAAAATGATAGAGTTATTTACATTAAAAGTTTTTCAAAAATTTTTCTACCAGGAATTAGGATTGGATATATAATTCCGCCAAAGAAGTTTAGTGAAATAATTCAAACATTAAAAATAAATACCGATAGGACTACATCTTCACTTATGCAAAGGGCATTAGATATTTATATTAGAAAAGGATTTTGGAAAAAACATATTGATTTTTTAAATGAAGAATATAAAAAAAGATATGAATTTTTGCTTTATCAGTTTAATAATGTTCTTAAAGATAAAGTGAATTTGTATAACCCAAATGGAGGATTAAATTTTTTCGTTGAAATCAAAGGTGATAAAATAAACTGTATAGATTTATTTAATGGTTGCAAAGAAAAAAATGTTCTTATAACTCCAGGTGTTATTTATTATTTGAATAGTGAAGATGGTTTAAAATACTTTAAAATAGGATTTTCACAAGCAGATATTTATCAGATAGATAGAGGAATCAATATTATTAATGACATTCTCTAGAAAGGTGTGAGTTATGAAAAAGGGATTAATTGAATTCAATTGGAAATATATTGATAGTTATTCTGAAGAAGATATCTCATATTTTTTATTTCTAGAAGGGAAAAGTATTGATACTATTTCAAGGATAAGAAATTTAGATAAGTCAATAATTCAGAAACACATAATAAATGGAAAAATAAAATTTAGATATTTTATAAAAAACAATTCGATAGATGAATTTTTTAGGACAATCAATTCAGCTAGTAAGGATGAAAAAAGTCTTATTGTTCAAAATTTAAATATTGTTATTCAGAAGAAATTAATTAAATACATAAACGAAAACTATGCTGACTTTTCTCCTAATGAAAAACAGAAAGCGGTTTGGATACTTGGTGAGTTAAAAGATCCAGACTCTTTAAAGGTTCTGATAAAAGCATCTGTAAATAAAATAGTTAATGTTAGAAGAATGGCTATTTCAGCTATGAATAAATTAAATGATTCAAAGTGTGAAGAGCATCTAATAAGGGCATTATATGATGAAAACCCTCAGGTTGTTTTATACTCAATAAAAGGGTTACAAAATTTACATAGCAATAAAGCCATTGAACATGTTATTAAATTAAAAAATATATGGAAAAAAGATTATCTTCTTAGAGAAGGCGAAAAATTATTGAATATTATGGGGTTTAAGGAGGAGTAAATGGGATACTTTACAATACTCAAGGAATCTTCTGTTGAAATTGAAATAAAGAAATCAATTTTCATTGGATATGTTAAGAGAGTTTATTCTGAAGAGGAAGCTAAAGAATATATTAATACTATTAAGAAAAATCATAAAGATGCAAGGCATAATGTTTTTGCGTATACAATAGGAAAGAAAATGGAAATACAAAGGTATAGTGATGATGGTGAACCTCAAGGAACTGCTGGAATTCCTGTTTTGGAAGTTATTAAGAAAAGAGGAATAACAGATGTGGTTATTGTTGTTACAAGATACTTTGGAGGAATATTGTTAGGAGCTGGAGGACTAACAAGAGCATATTCAAATGGGGCATCAAAAGCTATTGAAGCAGCTGGTATAGTAGAAAAAGTCCTTGGTAATGAGGTCATAGTATCAATTTCTTATGACCTTTTGGGAAAAATCCAATATATGTGTTCTGAAAATAAATGGTTTATTGAAAATACAGCTTATACTGATGTTGTGAGTTTGAATTTATTTCTAGAAAAATCTGAGCAAGAGAAATTTAATAAAGAGATTATGCAGATAACTTCTGGAAAAGGGAAGTTTGATGTGAAAGAAGATAAATATTACTTTAAGATGGAAAATAGATTATTTGAAGAAACACAACTGAAATAAATTACAAATCGCTTTTCTTAGCAATTTATAAATATTGTGAGTAAATTTAAAGTTCAAAATGATTGAATATAAATCCTGTGCTTGATAAAAATCAGTATTTATAATAATATAGAAATGTTGAAAAATTTATATAGAATTAACTTTGTAGATAAATCAACGAATTATACTAGATAACAAATATTAATAATAGTAAGATAACAGTTTAAATTTTATTTTGAGATGTTATCTTACTAATATTTATCTGAATAAGGGGGATAAACATGTCAGGACATTCAAAGTGGCATAATATTCAAGCAAAAAAAGGAAAAAACGATGCCAAAAGAGGGAAAATATTTACTAAAATAGGAAGAGAGCTTATTTTAGCTGCCAAGCTAGGAGGATCTAATCCTGATACAAATTCGAAACTGAGAGATGTAATTGCTAAGGCAAAAGCGAGCAACATGCCTAATGATACAATAGAAAGAGCTATAAAAAAAGGTGCTGGAGAGTTAGAAGGGGTAGAATACTTCGAATTTAGTTATGAAGGTTACGCTCCTTGTGGTGTTGCTGTTATGGTAGATGTTTTAACTGATAATAAAAACAGAAGTGCTGCAAATGTAAGATACTATTTTGATAAATTTGGTGGGAATTTAGGATCAACAGGTTGTGTATCATATATGTTCCAAAAAAAAGGCCAAATGATTATTGAAAAAAATGATAGCATTGATGAAGATGAATTAATGATGTTAGTTTTAGAAGCTGGTGCAGAAGATTTTAACGCTGAGGACGATGTATTTGAAGTTATTACTGATCCACAAGAGTTTTCTTTTGTAAGAGAAGAATTAGAAAAACAAGGGATTGAATTTTTATCTGCGGAAATAACAAGGATTCCAGATACAACAGTTGATTTAGACTTAGAAAGTGCTGAGAAGGTTCAAGTTTTAATAGATAAAATGGAAGATGATGACGATGTTCAAAATGTCTACCATAATGCTGAATTTCCTGAAGGATTTGAAGGGTAAGGTTAAAATTTATATAATATACAATAAAAACTCACATGTTTGTGGGTTTTTATTGTATAAAAATAGATAAAATGGAAAAGATAACAACTAAAGAGGTGATAATATGAGAAGAAATAAATTTGTGATTTTCTCTATTATTCTTTTGGTTGTAGCTTTTATAGGTGGGTATTTTGTTGCAGATTTCTATGTAAGACCAAAAGAAAAAATTATCAAAGAAAATAGCGAAGATAGTTTGAATGTGAGTTTAAATGCGGCAAAAGAAAAAATTTTAGACAAAGTAATTGATAGTAATGATGAGATACTTTTTACTGTAAAGTGTGGAGAAAGTGAAAATTTTAGAGTAGAATGGAAATCTTCATCTGATGATTTAGACTTAGCAGGAAATACGGTTAAAGATTTATACGAAAAGTATAAGGGATTAGGTTATAAAATAAATAGTTGTTCTGAAAATCAAATTCAATTAACTAGAAAATCTAAAGCATATAAACCAAATAAATTTGTGATCTTATTGGATAATAATAATATTTTGATTTGTAAGAGTGATAAAAATGGAAATATATACGACGATAAAGGTGAGTACATTTATAAAGAAGATTTAGGCAATACAGGAATTAATATTACTATTAATAGTCTCAAAGAAGGAGATATCAAGATGATTCTTGCAGGGGATGATGCGATGCAGTTAAACAGCCTTGAGGATGCTTTTTCTAGATTAGCAGACTATATTTAAATGCTGAGGATAAAAAAATGGCGATACTTAAAACTTCAATGTTTAATAGTATCGTTAATTTTATTTATATTGATAAACGATAAAGAATTTAAACTTTATTCTAAAAGTACTTTTATGGTATAATTTAGAGAAAATCTTATTTAAAAGAATAGGAAGGCAGAAATTTATGACAAATAAAAAAGTGATGATTATACCGTCTAGATATCCATCGGAGGACATGCCTTTAAAAGGTATTTTTTTTAAAGAACAAGCAAAGTATTTAGGCGAACATGGAATAAATGTGGTTGTTATATATCCTGAAATTAGAAGTATTTTAGATTTTAGTTTAAAAAAAATAAGTAAATTCCATTTTCAAAAAGAAATAAGTTATAATGATCAAATTACTACATACAGAAAATGTAATTGGAATATAATACCTCTACGATTTGAATTAGGTTGTAAAATTTGGATTAATGAAGCTGTGAGGTTAGCTGAGGATTATATAAAGAAAAATGGAACTCCAACTATAATTCATGCTCACTGTACACTGTGGGGGGGATACGTAGCAAAAATTTTATCTGATAGATATAAAATACCATATGTTATTACAGAACATTCTACAGCTTATGCAAGGTTGCTGATAAAAGATTGGCAAGCGAAATATATAATTGAAGCATTCGATAGTGCTAAATGTATAATACCAGTTAGTAACCCACTTAAGGAATTATTAATGAAATATAATAGTGATGAAAATAAATTCAAAGTAATTCCAAATGTTGTAGATACAGAATTTTTTGAATTAAAATCAGATAAATTAAAGTCTAAAAAATTCGTTTTTTTGACAGTTGCATTTTTATCAAAAAAGAAATCAATTGATTTATTAATAAAAGCATTTCATAAGGCATTTGAAGGCAATAAGGAAGTTTTTTTATATATAGGTGGAGATGGAGATGAAAAAGAAAGTTTAGAATTACTTGTAAATAAATTAAAAATTCAAGATAAGGTAAAATTTTTAGGGTCACTTACGAGGAATGAAGTTAAGGAATATATGGAAAATGCTGATGTGTTTGTTTTGCCTAGCCAGGTAGAAACATTTGGGGTTGTTTTTATAGAGGCTTTGTCTACTGGATTGCCGGTTCTTGGTACAAAATGTGGAGGACCGGAGGATATCATAAACGAGAATGTAGGGTTATTAATTAATAAAAATAACTTAGATGAATTAGTTTTAGCTTTAAGAAAACTTTATAGGGATTGTAAAAAATACAATCCTATTGCACTGAGAAATTATGTTATACAGAAATTTAGTAAAAAAGCAATAGTTAGTCAAATTATTAAAGTTTATAAGGATTAATAATAAAAGTGTAAATAGTAAGCAGATATTCGTTTATTTTTGAAATATATAAATAAGTGTAATATCTGCTCATCTTTTTTATAACTTGATAAATTCACATTAAAATGTTAAAGTAATATTGGACTATTTCAGAGTATCTGGAGGAATATGGATGTACGAGTATATAATTGGCAAATATATTAGTTTAAATAAAGAATATATTATTGTCGAAAACAATGGGTTTGGATATAAAATATTCACTTCTGGTAATACAATTTCTCAACTGCCAGAAGCTAATAAAGATGTTAAACTATTTTTACAACAAATTGTTAGGGAAGACTTTATTGGACTATATGGATTCTTAGAAGAAGAAGAGAGAGAAATGTTTAATAAATTGCTATCTATAAATGGAGTAGGTGCTAAGGCAGCTTTGTCACTTTTATCAATCAGCAATGTTAGGAATTTAAAACTTTCTATTATTGGAAGTGATGAAAAAACTTTAACAAGAGCACCAGGAATAGGTAAGAAGACTGCACAAAGAATTATTCTTGAAATGAAAGATAAAATTGAAGATATTGCTTATGAAGATGAGGATATACCAAGTGAAGCAGGAATTCAAGGAAAAATTCACAGTGTAAAATCTTTAGAAGCTACAGAAGCTCTTATAAGTTTAGGCTTTAATCAAAAGGAAGCTGAAAAAACTCTAAAAGAGATTGATATAAATCTTCAATTAGAAGAAATTATAAAAATTGCTTTAAAACAATTAATACAAATGTAAGGAGTGGAGTCAATGGAGGAAAGAATTCTTTCATCCGTATTATTTAATGGAGATAATGATATTGAATACTCCTTAAGGCCAAAGAATTTAAAAGAGTATATTGGTCAAAATAAAGTAAAGAATAAATTAGAAATCTTCATACAAGCTGCAAAGAAGAGAAAAGAAGCTTTAGACCATGTACTTTTATATGGGCCACCAGGACTTGGTAAAACAACTATGGCTAATATAATTGCTAATGAGATGGGAGGGAATTTAAAAATCACTTCCGGGCCAGCTATTGAAAGAGCTGGTGATTTAGCAGCTATCTTGACTTCTTTGAATGATTTTGATGTGTTATTTATAGATGAAATTCATAGATTGAATAGAAATGTTGAGGAAATTTTATATCCTGCTATGGAAGATTATGCTTTAGATATAATAATTGGAAAAGGTGCAGCAGCAAAATCAATAAGGCTGGACCTACCCAAGTTTACATTGATTGGAGCTACTACACGAATGGGGTTATTAACAGCACCCTTAAGAGATAGATTTGGAGTTTTGAATTCCATGGAGTACTATACTGATGAAGAACTTATGTTAATTGTTTCGAGGTCAGCAAGAATATTAAATGTTGAAATGGATAATGATGCAGCCTTTGAAATTGCTCGAAGATCAAGAGGAACTCCAAGAATAGCCAATAGAATTCTTAGAAGAGTTAGAGATTATTGTGATATTAAATGCAATGGTGTCATGGATAAAGTGTCTGCAAATGCAGCTTTGAACCTTCTTGAGATAGATAATGATGGGCTTGATAGAATAGATTTAAAAATATTGAAAGCTATTATTGATAGTTTTTCAGGTGGGCCAGTTGGACTTGAAACTTTGGCTTATTTTGTGGGAGAAGAACTTGATACTATTCAAGATGTATATGAACCATACTTAATGCAAAAGGGATATATTATTCGTTTGCCAAGAGGAAGAAAAGCAACTAAAAAAGCATATGAACATTTGAACCGTAAATTTTGTGATGACTGATAGAAGGAGTGGAACATTTGAGAGTTAAAGATTTTGATTTTTACCTACCGGAGGAATTAATAGCACAACACCCAATGGCAAAAAGGGATGAATCCAGATTGATGGTAGTAGATAAAAAAAGTGGAATGATAGAGCATAAAATATTTAAAGATGTTATAGAGTATTTAGATACTGGGGATTGTTTAGTACTAAACAATACTAGGGTTATGCCAGCAAGATTGTTTGGAACTAAAGAAAATACAGGTGCGAAAATAGAATTTTTATTGTTAAAGAGATTAGATAAAAACAGATGGGAAACATTGGTTAAACCAGGTAAAAGAGCTAAAGTGGGTTCTAAGGTGATTTTTGGAGACGGAAGGTTAAAAGCTACAGTTGAAGAAATTTCAGAAGATGGAAGTCGAATAGTGAATTTTGAATTTGAAGGAATTTTTGAAGAAATACTTGATGAATTAGGACAAATGCCTTTACCACCGTATATTACTGAAACACTAGAAGATAAAGAAAGATATCAAACAGTATATTCGAAAGAAGTAGGCTCAGCAGCTGCACCAACAGCAGGATTACATTTCACAGATGAACTTTTAAAGAAAATCGAAGAAAAGGGTGTTAAGATTGCATTTGTTACACTGCATGTAGGACTTGGAACTTTCAGGCCGGTAAAAGCAGATAATATCGAAGAACACCATATGCATTCAGAATATTATGTAATGACAAAGGAAACAGCAGAAGTTATAAATGAAACAAAGAAAAATGGTGGTAAAATTATTGCTGTTGGAACAACGTCTTGTAGAACACTAGAAACAATTGGTGATGAAGAAGGAAATGTTTACGAGAAATCTGGATGGACAGATATATTTATTTATCCAGGTTATAAATTTAAGGTAATTGATAGAATAATTACCAATTTCCATTTACCTCAATCAACATTGTTAATGTTAATTAGTGCATTTTCGAATAGAGAATTAGTATTAAAAGCGTATAACGAAGCTGTAGAAAATAAATATAGATTCTTTAGTTTTGGTGATGGAATGATAATTAAGTAATCGGAAGGATGAATAGAATTGTTTAAACTTTTAAATAAAGAAGGCGAAGCTAGAAGAGGAGAATTTGTTACTCCTCATGGAACTGTACAGACACCTGTTTTTCAAAATGTAGGGACTCTAGCAGCTATTAAAGGTGCTGTCTCAACAATAGATTTAAAAGATATTGGTTGCCTTGTTGAATTATCAAATACATATCATTTACATTTAAGGCCAGGAGATGAAGTGATTAAAAAACTTGGCGGGTTACACAAATTTATGAATTGGGATAGACCAATTTTAACAGATTCAGGTGGTTTTCAAGTTTTCTCTTTATCTAAAATGAGAAAGATAAAAGAGGAAGGTGTGTATTTCAACTCTCATATTGATGGTAGGAAAATATTTATGGGACCTGAGGAGAGCATGCAAATACAAAGCAATTTAGCGTCGACTATTGCTATGGCTTTTGATGAATGTATTCCAAATCCTTCACCAAGGAAGTATGTAATTGATTCAGTAGACAGAACAACACGTTGGTTGGAAAGATGTAAGAAGGAAATGCAAAGGTTGAATTCTAAAGAAGATACTATAAACAAAAAACAAATGCTATTTGGTATAAATCAAGGTGGAGTTTATGAAGATATAAGAATTGAACATGCAAAGAAGATATCTCAACTGGATTTGGATGGATATGCTATTGGAGGATTAGCAGTAGGCGAAACTCATGAAGAAATGTATAGAGTTATTGAAGCTGTTGCTCCATTTTTACCACATGATAAGCCTAGATACCTAATGGGTGTTGGATTGCCTTCAAACATCCTTGAGGCGGTTTCTAGAGGGGTAGATTTTTTTGATTGTGTACTACCTGCAAGAAATGGAAGACATGGTCATGTGTTTACTAAGGACGGAAAAATTAATTTATTTAATGCAAAATTTGAACTAGATGATAGACCAATTGATGAAGGCTGCCAGTGTCCGGCTTGTAAAAACTATACAAGAGCTTATATAAGACATTTGTTTAAAGCTAAAGAATTGCTTGCTATGAGATTGTGTGTATTACATAATCTACATTTTTATAACAAATTAATGGCAGATATTAGAATTGCTATTGAGGAGAATAGATTTGAAGCATTTAAAAAAGAAAAATTAATCCAGTGGAATGGGAGAGCTTAAGGAGGTGAGAACATGCAACAGTTAATGGCGTATTTACCAATGATTGCGCTTTTGGCAGTATTCTATTTAGTTTTATTTTTACCAGAGAAGAAAAGAAGAAAGAAATATCAATCAATGTTAGAATCACTAAATGTTAATGATGAGATATTAACAAGAGGAGGCATTGTTGGTAAAATAATCAAATTAGAAGAGGAATTCATAATTCTTGAATCTGGGCCAGATAGAGCAAGAATAAAAGTTCAAAAAAATGGTATTGCTTCTATAACTCAAAGTGTAGAATCTCAAGAATAATAAGTCATAAATCGCCTTCTATCATCATATTTATTTATGGATAGGAGGTGTATTTATGAAAAAAAGAGACTTTATTTACATAGGAGAAGGAGTATTAAGAGGATTTTTTCTTACTTTATTTTTGATTTTAATATATTCAATCTTGTGTGCTTATATTGATGTGAAAGAGATAGTTACTTCAGTATTTATAGTTGTTATTACTGCTCTGGGTATTATGTATGGAGCAATCTATGCTGTTAAGAGAATTAAAAGTAAAGGGTGGATAAATGGTCTTATAGTAGCATTAATCTATATGTTAGCTATTTATATTATTTCTTCAATTAATGGTAGAGATTTTGGGATTTCTTACTATGGTTTATTGAGAATACTTCTATCTCTTGCAGTTGGAATGTTTTCAGGTATGCTAGGAGTAAATATGGACTAGCAAAAAGACTTTATATTAATTTTTAAATATGGTATAATTTAAAATACGAATTATGAAATGGAGGAATTGTAGTGAAACATATTAAAACTGTTAATAAACCAAATATCAAAGAAAGTTTGAAAAAGCCAGGATGTAAAGAATGTGCTAATTCTTGTCAATCTGCTTGTAAAACTTCGTGCACAGTAGCTAACTTAGCTTGCGAAAAGTAATATTTTAACTTCGTTCTTAAGCAGTAACTTTGGTTACTGCTTTAAATTCGTTAAGGGGGAAATAAATTAATGGCATTAATACATAAATTTTCACAGTGTGGAGAATACTTTATCCTTGATGTTAATACAGGGGCGGTGCACATTGTAGATGAGCTTGTTTATGATATTCTAAGTGATGAAGGTTTGAAGTCGCTAGATGAGTTACTTGAAGTATATAAAGATAAGTACTCTCAAGAAGTATTAAATGAAGCTTATTCAGAAATCAAAGAACTAATAGAAGAGGGAATGTTGTATTCTAAAGAATTATACGAGGATATTGCAAAATCTTATGAAAAATCACCTAATTTTATAAAAGCACTATGTTTGAATATTACACACGACTGCAACTTAAGGTGTAAATATTGTTTTGCAGACGAAGGTAAGTACCATGGTAAAAGAAAAGTGATGAGTGTTGAAGTAGGTAAAAAAGCTATTGATTTTGTTATAAAACATTCTGGGCCTAGAACTAATATTGAAATAGATTTGTTTGGCGGAGAACCTTTGATGGCAATGGAAGAGATTAAAGAAATAATTACCTACGCAAGAACAGTTGAAAAAGAATATCGCAAAAACATTAGATTTACAATGACTACTAACGCTACTCTATTAAATCAGGATATAATTAAATATTTAAATGATGAGATGGAAAATATTGTTTTAAGTATTGATGGAAGAAAAGAAATAAATGATAAAGTTAGAATCAATTGTGAAGGTAAAGGCAGTTTTGATTCGATAATGCCAAAAATTAAACAAATGGTACATGAGAGAGACAAAGATAAAACCCATTATGTAAGAGGTACATTTACACATGAAAATTTGGATTTTTATAATGATGTACTGTTTTTAAGTAAAGAAGGGTTTAAAGAAATATCAATTGAGCCAGTAGTGTTACCAGATGAACACGAACTTGCAATAAAAGAAGAAGACATTGAAGAATTATTTGACAACTATGATAAACTTTATCTTGAGATGTTAAATAGAATGAAAAATGGTAATAGTTTTAATTTCTATCATTTTAATATAGATCTTCAAGGAGGCCCTTGTGCGTATAAAAGAATTTCAGGTTGTGGAGCTGGACATGAGTACGTTTCAGTTACACCAGAGGGCGATGTGTATCCATGTCATCAATTTGTAGGTAATAATAAATTTTTAATGGGTTCAATATTTGATGAAAAAAATGAACTAAATACTGAGATTTCAGATGAATTTAAGAAAGCACATTTATATAATAAGCCTGAATGTAGGGAATGTTGGGCAAGATTTTATTGTAGCGGAGGGTGCCAAGCTAATAACTTTAATTTTAATAGTGATATGAAAAAACCTTATAAAATTGGTTGTCAGCTTCAAAAGAAAAGAATTGAATGTGCCATAGCACTTAAAGCAAAATCTTTAGACGAAAACAAGTAATGGAAGTTGTTGACTGTATTATATAAAAAGAATATAATTAATTCATGATTAAGCTAATTAGAGTGACAAAGGAGGAGAAAAATGGGTAATCCAAAAAGGAAGAATAATATTAAAGTTTCCAGTTCTATAAAATTTATAATTGTAGTAGCTTTGATAGGACTGTATGCTTTTTCAGGAGCTATAGGTTTTAAAAATATTTTTGGTTATGAAGTAAAGCCTTTTACTCAATCAATAAAAAGAGGTTTGGATTTACAAGGTGGTATATCAGTTCTTGAAGAAATTCAAGCTGATAAAGTTGATGCTGAAACTATGGCAAGAACTATCGAACTTCTTTCAATGAGAGTTAACCCGGAAGGTGTTAAAGAAACATCAGTTATGCAAGAAGGGGATAAAAGAGTTAGGATTGAAATTCCAGGCGAGTTCGATGCTAAAAAAGTATTGGAAAATATAGGTAAAACAGGATTGCTAGAATTTAAAGATCCAGAAGGAAATGTACTATTAACTGGTAAAGATGTTAAAGACTCAACTGCATATTTAAATCAATATAATCAACCTATTGTAGGGATGGAATTTAATGAAGAAGGCGCAAAAAAATTCGCAGATGCTACAGATAAATTTTTAGGACAAAAGATAGAAATTTATATGGATGGAGAGCTATTGACTGATCCAGTAGTTAATAGTAAAATAAGCGATGGTAAAGCTATAATTGAAGGTAGTGCAAGTCTAGATGATGCAGCAAGAAAAGCAAGCATAATTAAATCAGGTGCGCTTCCTGTTACGTTAAAAGCGATAGAATATAAAACTGTTGGTGCTACTTTAGGAGCAAATGCTCTTCCGCTTAGTACGAAAGCTGGATTAATAGGAATAAGTGTAGTGTTTATTTTTATGATATTATACTATAGAACAGCTGGATTAATGGCGGATATTGCTTTAGTGCTTTATGTTGTTTTAATATTAGGAACATTTTCTAACATAGAAGCTACATTAACATTATCTGGAATAGCTGGATTCCTTCTTACTGTAGGAATGGCTGTTGATGCAAATGTGTTGATTTTTGAAAGAATAAAAGAAGAATTGAAATTAGGTAAGACTATCGGGAATGCTGTTGATTCTGGATTTCATAGAGCATTATCATCAATTCTAGATTCAAATATAACTACTATTATTGCCGGTATTGTTCTGTATTCATTTGGTTCAGGTGCAGTAAAAGGTTTTGCTCTTACATTGATGATTGGTATAGTTTTAAGTATTTTTACTGCCCTAATTATAACAAGAATGCTTATAAAGCTTGGGGTAAATATGGGACTTATAAATAGCAAAACTCATTTTGGAGTGAGAAGGGGGTAAAAATATGCTAAAGATAGTTGAAAGAACAAAGATATGGTTCTCTATTTCGCTACTAGTAATAGCTATTGGTGTAATCTTTTCCTTTGTGAATGGGTTTAACTTTGGTATAGATTTCAATGGTGGAACTGTAGTGTCTATAGAATTAGGTGAAAAAATATCAATTGAGGATAAAGCTAAGATTGATAAAATTATTGTTAAGTATGATGAGGTTGCCACTTCAAATACTGCAAATAATACTCAAATAGAGATAAAAAGTAGTGCAATGGATCAAAATATTGCAAGTGAAATGTTTAATGAGATAAAAGACGAATTTAATTTAAAAGATGATGCATTAATTAAACAAGAGAACGTTGGACCTTCTATAGGAAAAGAATTGAAACAAAAAGCTTTAATGGCTTTAGTAATTGCAACTTTTGCAATGTTAGTTTACATAGCTATTAGATTTGAACTTAATTTTGGATTAGCTGCTATAGTAGCTTTAACCCATGACGTTTTAATAACATTAAGTGTTTATACAATATTTGGAATACCTATAAATACTCCGTTTATTGCTGCGATGTTAACTATTTTAGGTTATTCTATAAATGATACCATAGTTATTTTCGACAGAATTAGAGAAAACAAGAAGAGTATGAAAGGTAAAGAAGTTGCTGAAATTGCAAATTCAAGTGTTAATCAAACATTGTCAAGATCAATTAATACTACTGTTACTACTTTGTTTACTATTGTAGCAGTATATGTATTGGTTCCTGCAGTTAGAGATTTCACATTCCCATTAATTATAGGAGTTTTATCAGGATCTTATTCTTCTATTTTCATTGCAAGCCCTGTTTGGGTTTTGTTGAATAATAAGAAGAAAAAATAAATTACCTGTAAAAAGTCTGAATTGATTCAGGCTTTTTATTTTGTTGAGTAATCCATTAAAAATTTTAGTTATACTAAATTAGTTAAAAAAATTACTTCAAAATCATTGTAATTATTGTTAAATTAAATTATAATGATTATACTTCCTTGCATTCGGGGGATTACTTATGGACAGATTAAATTTAAACAAATATGATATTAAAAGCTTTCATAATCCATTACTTTTAAAAGGGATAAATAAAGCTTTAGCAAGAATTATTAAGGCAGTTAATGAAAGAGAAAAGATTGTTTTATATGGCAGTTCTGATGTGGATGGTATAATAAGTACTTCTATTTTATTGCTTATTCTAAAGTATTTAAATGCAGATGTAGAATATTACATTCCAGATAAAACATCTTCTAGACAATTTAATACAGAATTTATTGAAAGCCATGTTAAATACCTTGGAGCAAAAGTTATTGTCACGTTAGGTTGCGGTATTGATTCTTCTGAGGAGATTTTTTTGTGTAGAAATTTAGGTATTGATTTGATAATATCTGATTATAGAAAGTCTGATATATTGCCAACTGAAACAATGATTATCAATCCTAATCAAAAAGATTGTGACTATCCATTTAAGAATTTGTGTGCTGCAGGTATATCCTTTAAAATTGCTCAAGCAATTGCTGGATATTACCATATTAGTTGCGTAACAAAATATCTAGATTTAGTTGCTATTGGTATTGTTTCATCAGGTGCAGTAATTAGTGGTGAAAATAAAATAATGGTTGATTTAGGCATTGAAGCACTTTCTAAATCCAATAATTATGGTCTAAATGCCATCAAGATGAAACTTAATATTGATAAGGTGGATGTCGGTACCTTAAAGGTATTTTCTGACGTATTTATGCCTAAATTAAATGTTTTAGGTAGAATGGATGATGCTAAGATTGTTGTAGAATTACTTACTACATTAGATAAAGAGAGAGCTGAAAGAATTTCTAAATATTTAATAAATAAGTCTAAAGAAAATAATAAAAAAATAATTGTTTTTGAATATTAATTCAATAAAATAATTTATTCATATTTGTTTTCAAGATAAATTTTGAAATTGGAGGAAGAATAGTGAATTTAAAAGATAAAATCAGAATAATCGAAGATTTTCCAAAGGACGGAATAAGTTTTAAAGACATATCTACAGTATTGCAAGATGGAGAAGCATTTAGACAGTGTATAGATGAAATGGCAGATTATTTAAAAGATAAAAGTATTGATGTTATATTAGGTCCTGAAGCTAGAGGGTTTTTATTTGGAGCTCCTGTTGCTTATAAGTTAGGGATAGGTTTTGTTCCTGTTCGAAAAAAAGGTAAGTTACCTAGTGAAACAGTCTCTGTTGAATATGATTTGGAATATGGAACAGATATACTTGAAATACATAAAGATGCTATAAAACCTGGTGAAAGAGTTGCAATACTTGATGATCTTTTAGCAACTGGAGGAACAATTTCATCTGCTGCAAAATTAGTAGAAAAAATTGGTGGAGAAGTAGTAACTCTTAGTTTTTTGATCGAATTAACTGATTTAAAGGGAAGAGATAAACTTTCTAATTACGATGTGAAGTCTTTAATTCAATATAATATTTAGTGATTTGGGCCTTTAAGTTCTTTAACTTGAGGGTTTTTTTATAATGTGTTTTGAATCGATGATTACACGCATTATGTCGATATTTATATACTAGTTGTCTTTATTTGTATTGCAAAAAACAACACTGTATTATATAATATTATAAAAAAATAAAAGCTGGTGGTTGAGACCAGCTTTTGATTTTGGAGAGAATTGAATGATATATGAGTTATATAATGCTATAGACAAAAATTGTACAAATGTTGATAAGGAATTTATAAAAAGGGCATATGAGCTTGCAAAAAAAGCTCATATTAGTCAAATGAGAGAATCGGGTGAGCCTTATATTATACACCCTTTAAATGTAGCAATTATTCTAGCAGAGATGGGTTTAGATGAAAACGTAATTGCTGCTAGTCTACTTCATGATGTCATTGAAGATACAGAGTATACGTTTGGAGATATTGAAGAACTATTTAACTCTCAAGTTGCTATTCTGGTTGAAGGGGTTACAAAATTAAGTAAAATTAAGTATCAAACAAAAGAGGAAAGACAGGCTGAAAATGTAAGAAAAATGTTATTCGCTATGACAAAAGATATAAGAGTAATCCTTATTAAATTAGCAGATAGACTTCATAATATGCGTACTTTAAAATTCATGTCTGAAAAAAAGCAAAAGGAAAAAGCAAAGGAGACTCTCGATATTTATGCTCCTCTTGCCCATAGACTTGGAATATCCAAGATTAAATGGGAATTAGAAGATCTATCATTAAGATATATGCATGCTTCAGAGTATTATACACTTGTTAAATTAATTGCAGAAAAGAGAGAAGAAAGAGAAATGTACATCTCTGCAATAAAAAATGAGTTGTTAGAAAAATTGAATTGTGCAGGAATTAATCCTGAAATAGACGGAAGACCGAAACATTTTTATAGTATCTACCGAAAAATGGTAGTGAAAGATAAAAAGATTGAAGAAATTTTTGATTTAACAGCTATTAGAATTCTTGTGGATGATATAAAAGATTGTTATGCTGCGTTAGGTATTGTTCATACGATGTATAAACCAATTCCAGGTAGATTTAAAGATTATATTGCTATGCCTAAGCCTAATATGTATCAATCATTACATACTACTGTTATTGGACCACATGGGAAGCCTTTTGAAATTCAGATTAGAACCTTTGATATGCATAAAACATCAGAGTATGGAATAGCAGCACATTGGAAGTACAAAGAAGGTTCAGAAGGAGACAAAGAATATGAACAAAAACTTTCCTGGCTAAGAGAAGTCTTAGAATGGCAAAGAGAAACTTCTAATCCAGAAGAGTTTATGGAAGATTTTAAAATTGATATGTTTTCAGATGAAGTTTTTGTGTTTACGCCTAAAGGGAAGGTAATTAATTTGCCATATCATTCAACTCCAATAGATTTTGCGTATAGAATTCACACTGATGTTGGGCATAAATGCGTTGGGGCAAAAGTAAACGGGAAAATAGTACCTTTGGATTATCATTTGAAAACTGGTGAGATAGTTGAGATATCTACAGGCTCTGCTACTAAAGGTCCAAGTAAAGACTGGTTAAATATAACTAAGTCGAATCAAGCAAAAAGTAAAATAAGAGCTTGGTTCAAGAAGCAACAGAAAGATGAAACTTTGGATAAAGGTAGAGAGTTATTAGAAAAAGAGGCTAAAAAACAAGGACACCATCTAAGTGAACTTACAAAGGGAAAGCCTTTTGAAAAATTTTTAAAGAGATATAATTTAAAGGATTTAGAAGAAGTTTTTGTATCGGTAGGAAACGGTAATATGTTAGCACCTACAGCAATTTCAAAAATCATAGGTTACTCTAACAAAAAAGAGAAAATTGATATTGAAGCTTTAAAAGAACAATTAATTAAAGACTCAAAAGTACCGAGAAAGAAAAAGAAATCTCCTGGTGTAATAGTCAAAGGAATTGATAATGTACTAATACGCTTTGCCAAGTGTTGTAATCCTGTTCCAGGAGACGATATTATTGGTTATATTACAAAGGGAAGAGGGGTTTCTGTACATAGAAAAGACTGTGTTAATGTCAATAATCTAATTTTTACTGATAGTAGTAGAATGATTGAAGTTGAATGGGAAAATACAGAATCTTTTAAATTGGATTATATTGCGGAAATTGAAGTAAAAGCAGATGACAGACCAGGCTTGATTTCAGAAGTTATGGAAGTTGTAGTTAATAAGAAATTATCTATGAATGCTATGAATGCAAAGACTTTAAAAAACAATATTGCTGTTGTAAGTTTAAAAATTCGAATTTCAGATATTCAAAGATTAAAAGAAGTAATAAAACAACTGAAGCATATTAATGGTGTAATTGCAGTCTATAGAACTAAGAATTAACTTAGTCTATAGACTTTAATTTAGAGGGGGTGGAATTTTGAGAGCTGTAGTTCAAAGAGTGAGAAGCTCTAGTGTTAAGGTGGAAGGAAATATTGTTGGCAAAATTGGTTATGGGTTAAACGTTTTGTTAGGAATTTCTATCGATGATGGAAATGAAGATATAGAATATATGAAAGATAAAATCTTGAATTTACGTATATTTGAGGATGAAAATGGTAAACTTAATAAATCGTTAAAGGATATAAATGGTGATATAATAATTATCTCACAATTCACATTATATGGAGATTGCAGAAAAGGTAGAAGACCTTCTTTTAGTAATGCACTTTCTGGAGATAAATCTAAAGTTCTTTATGAGGAATTTGTAAAATTATGCAAGAGTGAAGTTGAAAATGTTTCTACAGGTGTTTTTGGAGCTGATATGGATGTAGAAATAAATAATGATGGTCCAGTTACTCTTTTGGTAGATAGTAAAAGAATATTTTAAGGAGCGATATTATGAGTATAGATTTTGAGAAAATTGAAGTAGGGTATATGCAAGAAAATTGCTATATTGTAATTGACACAGATTCAAAAGAAGGGGTAATAATAGATCCGGGCGCTGATGCTTTAAAAATATCAGAGTGGATAGATAAAAATGGTATTAATGTAAAATATATTTTATTAACCCACGGACATTATGATCATACTGGGGCTGTAGATGATTTATTATCAAATTATCAAGTTCCTTTATTAATGAATAAAAAAGATTATGATATGATTGAAACAAACGCAGATGTGTTTGGAAAAATTAATTCTCAAAAGCCTGAAAGGTTTATTAATGATGGGGATGAAATCTATTTGGGTAGTAGTGTTATTAAATGTATTTCTACACCTGGACACTCAGCTGGAGGCATGTGCTTCTTAACAAATGATTTATTGTTTGCAGGAGATACTTTATTCTATTCATCTATGGGAAGATGGGATTTACCAGGCGGTGACTATAATACACTAATGAATAGTATTAGAAACAAATTACTTGTTTTGCCTGAAAATACAAAGGTAATGCCAGGTCACGGACCAAATACTTTAATAAAAAATGAAAAGCGTTATTAGAGATAGAAAGGTAATAATATGATAAAAGTTGCATTAAATGATATGAATTATCGGTTCGCAATATATCAAATATTAAATATGTACTATCAATTTGAAAAAATTGAATTTACTGATAAGGACTATTATTATAAATTCATAATCCATAAGGGTAAATTAGAAATTTATTTGGAAGAAAATATGGAAGTTGAATATTTTCTCAATGAAGAAAATGAAAAAGAAGAATTAAAAAGAGTGCTTTTTGAATATTTAAAAATGAAAAGTGAGAAAATTCTACCATGGGGAATTCTATCGGGAATTAGGCCTACGAAGCAAATTCATAAGATAATTAATAATTACAAGGATAAAGAAACTATAATAAAAATTTTTATGGATAAGTATCTCACTAGTTTAGAAAAGGCTGAACTTTGCTATGAAACCGCTTTAATAGAAAAAAATATTGTGAATAAAGAACAGAATAATATTAGTATTTATATAGGAATGCCATTTTGTCCTACAAGGTGTACTTATTGCTCTTTTACATCTAATCCAATAGCTAAATGCAAAAAACTGGTTAATCCTTATATTGAAGCTTTGATGAGAGAAATTGATGAGATATCAAAATTTATTAGTGATAAAAATTTAAAAATTCAAAATGTTTATTTTGGAGGGGGAACTCCAACATCAGTAGATGAAGAAAACTTTTCTTATTTAATGGATAAGATATTTGTGAGTTTTATTCAAAATAAAAATATTCAAGAATTTAATGTAGAGTGTGGAAGACCTGATAGCATAACGGAAGAAAAACTTTTAATTATGAAAAAATATGGAGTTAATAGGATAAGTATAAACCCACAAACTATGAATGATGAAACTTTAAAGAAAATTGGAAGAAATCATAATACTAAAGATGTGATTGAAAAATTTCATCTTGCTAGAAAATGTGGATTTTCTAATATTAATATGGATTTAATTATTGGACTTCCAGGTGAAAAAATAGAACATGTGAAAAAAACGGTGAATGAAATTAAAAAATTGAATCCTGATAATATAACTGTTCATGGAATGTCTATAAAGAGAGCTTCAAAATTACATGAGAATTTATTAAATGGTAAATTCAAATTAGAAGAACAAAATAATTTAAATCAGATGTTTGATTTGACAAGAACTCTTTCTAATGAATTAAGTATGCACCCATATTATTTATATAGACAAAAAAATATGGTTGGCAATATGGAGAATTTAGGGTATTCTAAAATAGGCAAAGAGGGTATTTATAATATTCAAATAATTGAAGAAAAGCAAACAATTATTGCTCTTGGTGCTGACGCAGTAACTAAAATCGTCCATTTGGAGGAAGATAGGATTGATAGAGTTGCTAATTTAAAAGATGTTAGGGAATACATTTCTCGAATAGAAGAAAAAATTAAAGTAAAGATAGGTAAATTAGAAAAGCTTTATAATTAAATTTTATTGAATTTAAATAACATATGCGAAAGTGAGGAAATATTATGGGAGAATCATTAAATAATTCAAAGCGAACTATAATGTGTGGTGAAGTAAGAGAAAGCCATATTGATAAAAGTTACACGGTTATGGGGTGGGTTCAGAGAAAAAGAAATTTAGGTGGATTGGTTTTTGTTGATTTAAGAGATACAACAGGAATATTGCAAGTAGTATTTGGGGAGGAAATTGAAAGCGAAGCATTTAAAAAAGCGGATTTATTAAAATCTGAGTACTGCGTAACTATCACAGGAGATTTAGTATTAAGACAATCACCTAATAATAATATCCCAACTGGTAAAGTTGAGTTACTAGGTAAGGATATTAAAATATTATCTAAATCAGAAACGCCTCCTATTTTAATCAAAGAGAACCTTGATACTGATGAAAGTATTAGATTAAAATATAGATATCTAGATTTAAGAAGACCAGATATGCAAAATATATTTAAAATAAGACATAAATGTGCTAAGGTAGTAAGAGATTTCTTGGATGAAAATGGATTCTTAGAACTTGATACTCCAATGCTCACTAAAAGTACTCCTGAAGGAGCTAGAGACTATTTAGTACCTAGTAGAAATTATCCGGGGATGTTTTATGCTCTACCTCAATCTCCGCAGCTATTCAAACAACTTTTAATGGTTTCGGGATTTGATAAGTATTTCCAGATAGCTAAATGCTTTAGAGATGAAGATTTAAGAGCTAATAGACAACCAGAATTTACTCAAATCGATATGGAAATGTCTTTCGTTGACTTAGATGATGTTATTGAGTTAAATGAAAAATTATTAAAAAGAGTTTTCAAAGAAGTAATTAATGTAGATGTGCCTACTCCTATTAGAAGAATGCCTTATGTTGAAGCGATGAATAAGTATGGATCTGATAAACCGGATTTAAGGTTTGGTTTAGAAATAGTTGATATATCTGAGCCTTTGAAGAGTAGTGAATTTGTAGTATTTAAATCTGCATTAGAGGGTGGCGGAAGTGTTAGATGTATTAAGGTACCTAATGCAGCTTCTATGGGTAGAAAACAACTTGATAAATTAACTAAATTTGTTAAAACATACAAAGCTAAAGGGTTAGCTTGGATAGCATACAAAGAAGATGAAATAAAATCACCAATTTCTAAGTTCCTTAGTGAAGAAGAATTAAATGGAGTTTTATCTGAAACAGGAGCAGAAGTTGGAGACTTGATTCTTATAGTTGCAGATACTGACAGTGTTGTTTTTCAATCTTTAGGTGCTCTAAGATTAGAAGTAGCAAAGAAATTAGATTTAATTGACAATTCTAAATTTGAATTTGTATGGGTTACAGAATTCCCATTAGTATCTTATAATGAAGAAGAGGATAGATACCAAGCAGAACATCATCCATTTACAATGCCTTTTGAGGAAGATTTGGAATTACTAGTAACTGATCCAGGAAAAGTTAGAGCTAAAGCTTATGATATTGTCCTTAACGGAGAAGAATTAGGTGGAGGAAGTATAAGAATTCATGATACTGAACTTCAAGAAAAAATGTTTAATGTTTTAGGGTTCACTAAAGAAAGTGCTTGGGAAAGATTTGGATTCTTACTAGATGCATTTAAATTCGGTCCACCACCACATGGCGGACTTGCTTATGGATTAGATAGAATGGTCATGTTTTTAGCAGGAACAGAAAACATTAAGGATGTTATAGCATTCCCTAAGAATCAAAATGCATTCTGTCCATTGACTGAAGCACCAAATGTAGCTGATGAAAAACAATTAGGAGAGCTTGGAATCAAGGTTATTGCAGAAACAAAAGAATAATTACTGTTTATCCTTAAATATTTTTTATAAAATGTAGTATAATATAATTAAGAAGTTTTGTTCCTGCTTTATTTGTATAGTAAGTATATATTGACCCAACACTTTTTATTAGGGAATCTTTCTCTGTTTATGGAATGATACTCTTAACTGAGAACTTGAAATTGACAGGAAGATACCCACCTGTTGAGAGACAGGATCAACTATAACTTCTTATACGGTAAAGTGGGAGCTCATTGTTTTGTTTTATAAAGTTAAAAAACTTCAAATTAAAATAGATATGTGTGATTTTAATAGGACTAAAATACGTTTAGGGGTAATTTAACAAGTATTGAAAAAATTAGATTTCTAGATGGTGGGATAAAAATGGAAGATAATACAAATCTAAATAAAAGTATTCAAAACAGATTGAGGAGAATAGAAGGCCAGGTTAAAGGTATCGAGAGAATGTTGGATAATGAAGTTTGTTGTAAAGACATTTTAGTACAAGTTGCGGCAGTAAGAGCAGCAGTAAATAAAGTTGGAACATTGATTCTTCAAAATTATGCGGAAAATTGTCTTCTATCAGATGTAAAAGAAGAAAGAGGAGAAGAAGTAGAACAATTGGTTAATACAATAACAATGTTTCTAAAATAAAAATAAAAGCTAGGTTTACACAAGAAGTTGGAAATAGATACTTCTTGTTTTTTCTTTTATTTAATTAAAAGCTTTCGCTTGCGAAAGGTATCCACAACTTGTCACTTATCACTTGTAACTTGTCACTATAAATTTCCAACTTCTTCGCAATTTATAAATAGCATGTATAATTATTTATCTATAATATCTAGAAATATAGCTTTATAGAAAAAAGTGCGTAATAAATTATTGATATTATTTACAAATAAATATATAATATTACTTAATCAAAAAAAGGGAACTAGGGGTGATTTTATGAATTTTGAAAATTTAATGCAAAATGATAAAGAAATGTACGAAATAATTAATGCAGAAGAAAGACGACAGAATGAGAATATTGAGTTAATTGCATCTGAAAATTTTACAAGTAAAGCTGTAATGGAAGCTATGGGTTCTACTTTAACAAACAAATATGCTGAAGGATATCCGGGTAAAAGATACTATGGTGGATGTGTGGAAGTAGATAAGGCAGAAAATTTGGCTAGAAAAAGGATGAAAGAGTTATTTGGAGCAGAACATGTAAATGTTCAACCACATTCAGGATCTCAAGCAAATATGGCTGTTTATACTGCAATGCTTCAACCAGGTGACACAATATTAGGAATGGATTTAACTCATGGAGGACATCTTACTCATGGAAGCAAAGTGAATTTTTCTGGATTACTATATAACTTTGTTTCATATGGTGTTAAAGAAGAAGATGAGAAAATTGATTATGATAATTTAAGTGATTTAGCATTAGAATATAAACCTAAAATGATTGTTGCTGGTGCAAGTGCTTATCCACGAACAATTGATTTTAAGAAACTTAGAAAAATATGTGATGAAATTGGAGCATACTTAATGGTTGATATAGCTCATATTGCAGGGTTAGTTGCAACTGGAGAGCATCCTTCACCAATAGAATACGCAGATTTTGTAACTACTACAACACATAAAACATTAAGAGGACCTCGTGGAGGCGCAATAATGTGTAAAGAAGAGTACGCAAAAGCAATAGATAAAGCAATTTTCCCAGGTATTCAAGGAGGTCCATTAATGCATGTTATTGCTGCAAAAGCTGTTTGTTTTGGTGAAGCTCTAACAAAAGAATACAAAGATTATATTATACAAGTAAAGAAGAATGCAAATGTTTTAGCTGAAGAGTTAATAGAATATGGCTTTAGACTTGTTTCTGGAGGGACTGACAACCATCTTTTACTTATTGACTTAAGTAGTAAAGATATTACAGGTAAGGAAGCAGAAGCTTTATTAGACTCAGTAGGTATTACTGTAAATAAAAATACTATACCATTTGAAAAAAGAAGTCCTTTTGTAACAAGTGGTATTAGAATTGGTACACCTGCAGTTACAACTAGGGGATTTAAAGAAGAAGAAATGAAGGAAATTGCTTATTTAATTAATTATACAATTGAACATAGAACCGATAACTTAGATGTAGTTAGTGAAAAAGTTAAAAAAATATGTAACAGATATCCACTATATAAATAAAAAAGAAAGTCAATTCTCTTTTTATAGATTTTATATAAAAGTACATAAAAAATAGAATAGACATAAAGTCAGAAAATTCGAACAATTATGATAATTACGAATTTGCAGAGATAATCTTCCTTTTATAAAGACAAAATATGATTGTATTGTTATAATTATATATGATAATTGCTTTTTTATGGCAAGTAGCTAAATTAAATCTAAATTATACTTGATAATAAATTAACAAGCAATTTGTAACTTTACTTTCATAAATTGAAATGTTATTTATTATGATTTGTTTGTTGAAAAACTGTTTTCAAGTCTATTTGGATAATTGTATTTATTTTGGTTACACTAAAATTGTTTAATCAAAGTTGTTACGAACTTGCTTATAAGCAGGCAAATTTTATAGAAAGAAGGTATACACGATGAGTAAAATGAAAACTATGGATGGTAATACTGCTGCTTCATATGTTTCTTATGCATTTACAGATGTTGCTGCAATATTCCCAATAACTCCATCATCTCCAATGGCTGAGCATGTAGATGAATGGGCAGCTCAAGGAGTTAAAAACATTTTCGGTCAAACTGTAAAGGTTGTTGAGATGCAATCAGAAGGTGGAGCATCAGGTGCAGTGCACGGATCTTTACAAGCAGGAGCATTAACAACTACATACACAGCATCACAAGGATTATTACTTATGGTACCAAATATGTACAAAATAGCAGGTGAATTATTACCTAGTGTTTTCCATGTAAGTGCTAGAGCCCTTGCTGCTCATGCATTATCAATCTTTGGAGATCACTCTGATGTAATGGCTGCTAGACAAACTGGTTTTGCTTTCTTATCTTCAAATGGAGTACAAGAAGCTATGGATTTAGGAGCTGTTGCTCACTTAGCTACAATCAAAAGTAAAGTTCCATTTGTACATTTCTTTGATGGATTTAGAACTTCACACGAAATTCAAAAGATTGAAGCTTTAGATTATAATGATTTAGCGAAAATTGTTGATATGGATGCTGTTAAAGCGTTCAGAGACAATGCAATGAATCCTGAACATCCAGTAACAAGAGGTACTGCTCAAAACCCAGATATTTTCTTCCAAGCTAAAGAATCTATCAATAAATTCTATGATGCTCTTCCAGCAATTGTTGAAGAATATATGGGTGAAATAAATAAATTAACAGGTAGAAACTATCAATTATTTAACTATGTTGGTGCAGAAGATGCAGAATATGTTTTAGTTGCTATGGGTTCTGGCTGTGATGCTATAGAAGAAACAGTTAATTATTTAAATTCTAAAGGTGAAAAAGTTGGTTTATTAAAAGTTCGTCTTTATAGACCATTTGTTACAGAAAAATTCTTAGATGCTATACCAAGCACAGTTAAGAAAATTGCTGTATTAGATAGAACAAAAGAGCCAGGAGCAATCGGAGAACCTCTATACTTAGACGTAAGAGCTGCATTCTATGAATCAGATAGAACTCCTGTAATTGTTGGTGGAAGATATGGATTAGGTTCTAAAGAATTTACTCCAGGTCATGTAGCTGCAGTTATAGAAAACTTGAAATCAGATTCTCCTAAGAATGGATTTACTGTTGGTATTGAAGATGATGTTACTAACACATCTGTTGGATTCGTTCCAGGTATCGATGTAATCAAAGAAGGAACTACTGCATGTAAGTTCTGGGGATTGGGTTCAGATGGTACAGTTGGAGCTAACAAAAGTGCAATTAAAATTATTGGTGACCATACAGATATGTATGCTCAAGGATATTTTTCATATGATTCTAAGAAGTCTGGAGGAATTACAGTTTCTCACTTGAGATTTGGTAAAAACCATACAAATTCTCCATACTTGATTCAAACACCTCACTTTGTAGCTTGTCATAACCAATCATATGTTGATAAATATGATATTTTAGAGGGATTAAGAGATGGCGGAACTTTCTTATTGAATACTATCTGGACTCCAGAAGAAGTAGAAGAAAAGTTACCTGCAAACTTAAAGAAATATATAGCTGACCATAACATCAATTTCTACACATTAGATGCTATTAAAATTGCATCAGAAATTGGTCTTGGTGGAAGAATTAATATGATAATGCAATCTGCATTCTTTAAATTAACTAACATTATCCCTATAGAAGATGCTGTTAGATTCTTAAAAGAAGCTGTTGTTAAATCATATGGTAAAAAAGGTGAAAAAGTTGTTAACATGAATAATGCAGCTATAGATAAAGGAATAGAGTCAGTTGTGAAAATTGATGTTCCAGCTGCTTGGGCAGATGCTGTTTCTGAAGCTAATGGTGACTTAGAACTTCCAGAATTCTTCAAAGACGTTTGCTTACCTGTTAATTCACAAAAAGGTGATTCTTTACCTGTAAGTGCTTTTGCTGGTAGAGAAGATGGATCATTCCCACCAGGAACTGCGGCTCATGAAAAAAGAGGTATTGCTGTAAATGTTCCAGAATGGTTAGAGGAAAATTGTATTCAATGTAACCAATGTTCATATGTATGTCCTCATGCTGTATTAAGACCAGTTCTTCTTACTCAAGAAGAGGTTGATAATGCACCAGCAGGAATAAAATATGTTGAAGCTAAAGGCATAAAATCAGAAGAAAAATTATTATATACTATGACTGTTAGTTCACTAGATTGTACTGGTTGTGGAAACTGTGTTGAGGTATGTCCTGCTAAGAATAAAGCATTAGTTATGGAACCAATAGCTACACAAATGGATCAACAAGCTGTTTATGCTTATGGTCAAGAAAAACAAAAAGCTAATCCAATGAACAAGAATACAGTTAAAGGTAGTCAGTTTGAATTACCGTTGTTTGAGTTCTCTGGTGCTTGTGCTGGATGTGGAGAAACTCCATATGCTAAATTAATTACTCAATTATTTGGTGATAGAATGATGATAGCTAATGCTACAGGTTGTTCATCAATTTGGGGTGGATCTGCTCCTACAACTCCATATACTGTTAATGCTGAAGGTAAAGGACCAGCTTGGGCTAACTCTTTATTTGAAGATAACGCAGAATATGGTTATGGTATGTTCGTAGGTGCTGAACAAGTTAGAGAAAGATTAGCTATTCTTGCTGATAAAGCTCAAGAAGAAGCTATAAGTGATGAATTAAAAACTGCTTTAAAAGAGTGGAAAGAAGTTAAAGCATTAGGAGAAGAGTCAAAAGTTGCTGCTGCTAAATTATTACCATTAATTGAAGCAGAAAAAGCAAATTCTGTTGTTGCTGAATTATCTGAAAGAGCTGACTATTTAGTTAAGAGATCTCAATGGATATTTGGTGGAGACGGATGGGCTTATGATATCGGTTATGGTGGATTAGACCATGTTCTTGCATCAGGTGACGATGTTAATGTATTTGTATTTGATACTGAGATTTACTCTAATACTGGTGGTCAGGCTTCAAAAGCTACTCCATTCTCTGCAATTGCAAAATTTGCTGCTGCAGGTAAAAGAACTAAGAAGAAAGATCTTGGTATGATGGCTATGAGTTATGGATATGTATATGTTGCTCAAATAGCAATGGGTTCTGATAAAAATCAAACACTTAAAGCTATTAAAGAAGCAGAAGCTTATCCAGGTCCATCTTTAATTATCGGTTATGCTCCATGTATTTCTCATGGAATTAAAGCTGGTATGGGATGTAGCCAATTAGAACAGAAGAAAGCAGTTGATGTTGGATACTGGCATTTATATAGATTCAATCCTGAATTAAAAGATGCTGGTAAGAATCCATTTATACTAGATTCTAAAGAACCAAAAGAAGGATTCAAAGACTTCTTACTTGGTGAAGTTAGATACGCTTCTCTTCAAAAAGTTCGTCCAGAATTAGCAGAAGAATTCTTCGCTAAAACTGAAAAAGATGCTAAAGAAAGATATGAAACTTATAAGAAATTAGCAGATAAATAATATAGTTAAAAGACTTCTCGAATGAGAAGTCTTTTTAATTTTGGCTATGTTTTAAAATAATGTTGATATCTAAAAAGTAATTCGCAATTAAAATAGAATAACTATGGTATAAACTTACTAGTTTAAATTCTTAAATAATAACATAAAATATAATAATGAAAGGGGTTGAATAGCTTTGGATACCATTAAAAATATTATAAAAAAAACAAGGCATTCACTTAATAGAATGGATATAAATTGGAGAAAAGCAATAAAAAATTTAAAAAGAAACTTCTAATATAAGAGAGTATGCTTTTAGCATACTCTTTTTCATAAGGGCTTTTATTTTTAGAGGATAATTGGTAGAATATAATATATAGTTAAGTTATAAAAAATTTGATTTTTTTTATTGTTAATAGAAAGAATTATATTAAACTAGGAGGACGTAGCATATGAAAGAAAAATTTAATGAAGTGGAAACAAATTCAGATATTATTGAAATTGAGATAGAAGATATTGATGGAAGAATGATTCCATGTGAAATAGTTGATGGATTTTTGTTTAAATCAAATGAATATGCTTTAGTAAAGAATAAAGAAAATAATACTGTGTATTTATTCAAGGTAATGGGAGATGATGATGAAGCTGAACTAGTAATTCCTGAAGAAAAGGAATTTAAAGAAGCATCTCTTTATTACGAAAAACTAGTAGAAGAAGAATAAAGAATTTTCGGAGGATATTATGGAAAAACTCGCAATATTTGATGTTGATTATACATTGACAAAAAGTGAAACTTTATACGAATTATTTAAGTATATGATAAAAAAAGATAGAAAGCTTATAAGATATATCCCTGTTAGCTTAGGTTCAGCATTATTATATGTGCTAAAGTATTTTGATGAAAAAAGAGCTAAAGACAATTTTATTCGTTTTTTAAAAGGTATTCACGAAGAAGATTTATCAGAAATAATGAAGGGTTTTTATCATGAAAGATTAAGTGAGATTTTATACAAAGATGCAATTGATACTATAAAGAAATTGAAAAAAGAGGGATGTTTAATTTATTTGATATCAGCGTCACCTGAGACTTATTTAAATGAGTTGTATAACATAAAAGAAGTAGATATGATAATTGGAACAAGGTTAAGGTATGAAAACTTTTGTTATTCAATACATGGTGAAAACTGTAAAGGTGAAGAGAAGGTAAAAAGATTAAAAGAAGTTTTAAAAAAAGAAAATATAGAAGTAGATTTTGAAAACTCCTATATGTTCTCAGATTCTTTATCAGATTTGCCGTTGTTAAAATTAGTTGGGAATCCTTATTTAATCAATTATAAAAAGGGGCACGATGAAATAAAGATTCTTTCTTGGAAATAGGGGGAAGTTTTTGTGAGCGAATGTATAAAGAAATTTTATATAGAAAACAGCGATTTGAAATTAGTTGAATCTTTTGATGATGGTTTAGTTCTAAAGGAAAATTCAATATATGAAGTATTTAGAATTATTGACGGTATCCCATTGTTTATTGAAAAGCATTATACTAGATTAGAAAATAGTTTTAAATTGATTAATAAAGACATTAGTATGACTCTAGAAAAACTAAAAGTCTTAGTTAAAGAACTCTGTAATTCAAATGAAGTTTATACAGGTAATATGAAGCTGGTTTGTAATTTAGATGGAAATAACAACATGTTTTTATATTTTATTAAGCACCAATATCCAACTAAAGAAAATTATAAGAAAGGTGTTTCTACAGTTAGTTTTAATTTTAATAGAGAAAATCCTAATGCAAAACTAGTCAAAGGTAACTATAAAAAAATCACACAGCAAATAAGAGATACTAAAGGAGTCTATGAGTTAGTTTTAGTAGATGATAACGGTAGTATTTTAGAAGGAAGTAAATCTAATATATTTATGATACAGGGAGAGACAGTAATAACATCACCAAAAGAGAAAGTTTTGAAAGGAATAACTAGAGAGATTATCTATGAGCTTTGTAAAGAAAATAATATTACTATTATTGAAAAAGCTATTAATTTAAAAGATTTATACAAATTAGATGCAATGTTTATTTCAGGGACTTCTCCAAAGGTTCTGCCAATTTCATCATTGGACGGTACTAAATATTCTACTGAAAATGAGATATTAAAATTAATTGTTGATGAATATAATAAAAAAATAGAAACTTATATAAGTACCTATAAATACGAATAATATAAAGAAAAAAGGCTGACGATAAAGTCAGTCCTTTTGTTTTGTATTATCTTAAATTCTCGATAGTAGTTGAAATGGGAGGTATTACTTGTTTTTTTCTAGATAAGACGCCTTCGACATAAAGTTCATTGTTAACTAATTTTTTGTTGAAAGCATTAGCTAAAATGTCTTTATTTTTACCACTAACTAAGAAGTTAGATCCACCATTAAGTATATCTGTTAACATAAGAACAAGTATATCATAATCTTCTATTGATGCTTTCTTATCAATAAAATTTAGTAACTCTTCTTTCTTGCATTCAAATTGTTCAATGTTCATAGTATTAATCTGTGATACACCAATTTTTTTATCTAGTAAAGTGAATGATTTAAAGTCTCCATTAAATATTTCATCAATACTTTTATTTTCTATAGATGTTCCAGCTTTAAACATTTTATCAGCAAAATCATCAACATCTATATTTGCTATGTCTGCAAGTCTATTTAGAACTATTTTATCTATATTTGTAGATGTGGGAGATCTGAAAAGTAAAGTATCAGATATTATTGCAGCAGCTAAAATACCAGCTATCTTTCTAGATGGTCTGAGTCCATTCTCAAAGAATATATTTGCAACTATAGTTGCGGTACTTCCAACAGGCTCATTTCTAAAGTATATTGGCAACCCAGTTTGTACATCAGCTATCCTATGGTGATCGATTATTTCAGTAATAGTTGCATCCTCAGCACCATCTATTGATTGGCTTAATTCATTGTGATCTACAAGGATTAATTTCTTTTTTTTCTGTGATATCAAATGATATCTGGAAATAGTTCCAATGACTCTATTACAAGTGTTTAGAACAGGATAACTTCTATATCTAGTTTTAGCCATAACTTCTCTTATATCCTCAACGAACTCGATTGATTTAAATGAAACTAAATTGTCTTTTGACATAACATATTTAACAGGAATGCTTTGAATTATTAAGCGGGATGTAGTAAATGTATCGTGAGGTGTAGATATTACAGAACAACCTGCTTTTTTTGCTTTTTCAATTATTTCTTTTGTAGGGGTAAAATTACCTGTTAATATCAATAAAGAAATTTTATGCTCTAAAATGGCTTCTATAGAATCAAGTCTATTACCGCATATAATTATGTCTCCTTCTTCAATAAGTTCTTTTGCAGATGATGGCTCCATTGCTGTAACTAAAATTTTCCCTTTGTAATGTTCGATTAGTTTATTATGTATAATAGTCTTTCCTGACAAAGTATCAATAATATTTTCAAATGTAGTACAACTTTTACCTAGAATATAATTGTTCCATATATCCATATATGTTGTAGTTAAATCTGATATGGAAACGACACCTTCAAAAACACCTTCATTATTGACGAGAGGCATTGTTTTCATATTTTCTTTCTTCATAATATTCCAAGCGGTTTTCATTGAGATTTCTGGTGAGATAGGAGCAATTTTATCCATTTGCAAATCTCTTACCTGAGCTTTCATAGTTTCCATTAATTTGGGTTTATCAAGATCAAAATAATCCAATATAAATTTCGTCTCTCTATTCAGTTCCCCTAATCTTATAGGAATAGCGGTTATATTTTCAGTTTTATTCTTAAAATCAGCATAAGCTAAAGCTGAACAAATAGAGTCAGTATCAGGATTTTTATGACCACATATATAATAAGTTTCTTTCACATTTAAAACTCCTTTCAAATTCAAGTATTTTTATTATAACTTATATTCAAGATAATTTTCCATAAAAATTTCAAATTTTTCATAACATAGTAGGTATAAATCATATAAATATTTATAGGTATAGTTATAGATGTACTTATATGTATGGTGAAAGTACAGATATTCAAGTTTATCTTTGGATTATCTATAGAAAGGGAGGAAAAAGATGATAAATGATAAAAGGTTCTATCGTGGGTTATCTAATAATGAAGCTAGCACAAGAAGAAAAAAATTTGGAGCAAATTGCATTGAAAAAAAGAAAGCAGTATCACCAATAAGAATTTTTCTTGAACAATATAATGATTTTATAACATGGGTTCTTATTGGAGCAACAATATTATCATTATTTATGGGAGAAAAAGCAGATGCAATAACTATTCTAATCATTGTAGTTATGAATTCTATTTTAGGATTTATTCAAGAATTTAGAACAGAAAAATCACTTGAAGCATTAAAAGAAATGGCTTCACCAACAGCAAAAGTAATAAGGGATGGAAATATTATTGTAGTAAATGCAGAATTTTTGGTGCCAGGAGATGTGGTAGTTCTGGAAAGTGGGGATAGAATACCAGCAGACTGCTCTTTGATAGAAGGAGTAGGTATGAAAATAGATGAATCTTTGCTTACTGGTGAATCTGAAAGTATTGAAAAAAGCTTGTTACAAGGACACGATAAATTATTTATGGGAACGATAATTATAAGTGGAAAAGGCCTTGCGAAAGTTGTATCTATCGGAATGAAAACTGAAATGGGTAAGATTGCAAAGATGCTTGGAGAAATAGAAAGAGAACGTTCGCCTCTAAAAGATAAATTGAATTCTTTGGGAAAAATATTGGTTATAACATGCATAGTTATATGTGCTATAGTAACTGTTATGGGAATTTTACGAGGAAATGATAAATATCAGATGTTTTTATTAGGAGTGTCTCTTGCAGTGGCTGCTATACCAGAAGGGCTAACGGCTATTGTTACAGTTGCATTAGCATTAGGAGTCTCAAGAATGCTTAAAAGAAATGCTTTGATTAGAAAATTACCTGCAGTTGAAACTTTGGGATGTACATCAATTATTTGTAGTGATAAAACAGGAACATTAACACAGAATAAAATGAAAGTCCTAAAAATTTATTTTGACAGAAAAATATATGATTTAAATAATAAAGAATTTAAAAATGAAGTATTGAAAAAAGCTTTTGTTTTGTGTAATGACTGTTCTGTAGATAAAAATAAAGATAATTTCGAAGAATCTATTAGAGGAGACGCAACGGATAAAGCTTTATTACAAGTGTTTTTTAATGACAAAGATACATATTATAACTATTTAAAAGGTAAGAATAAAATATTTGAAATACCGTTTGATTCTACTAGAAAAAGAGTTTCAGCAGTAATAAATGAGAATAACAATAAAACAGCTTATGTTAAAGGCGCTCCAGAAATTATTTTAAAAAGATGTAAGTTTATTTATAAAAATGGTGCCTGTGAGGCAATTACTACTGAGGATAAACGAAAAATTCTTAAAGTAGTAGAAAATATGACAAAAGAAGCTCTAAGGTGTATTGCTGCAGCTTATAAGCCAGATATTGATATAAATAATAAAAGAATAGAAGAAAATTTAGTATTTTTAGGAATAGCTGCTATGAAAGATCCTCCAAGAGAAGAAGTAAAAGATGCAGTTTTAAAATGCAGGATGTCTGGTATTAAACCTATTATGATAACAGGAGATCATAGAAATACTGCTTTTGCTATTGCAAAAGAAATTGGAATTGCTAAAAAAGATAATGAAGTATTATCTGGAATAGACATAGATAAATTATCTGATATGGAGTTGATAGATAGATGTAGAAAGATAACTGTTTTTTCAAGAGTTACACCTAATCATAAGTTGAGGATTGTAAGAAGTTTCAAAAAACTAAATAATATTGTAGCAATGACCGGTGATGGGGTTAATGATGCACCGGCTGTAAAAGAAGCAGATATAGGCATCTCCATGGGGATATCAGGAACAGATGTTACAAAAGAAGCATCTTCAATGATACTAATAGATGATAATTTTGCAACTATTGTGTCAGCTGTTGAAGAAGGAAGAATAATTTATAATAATATAAGAAAGTTTATAAGATATTTATTATCCTGTAATCTAGGAGAAGTATTAACTATGTTTTTGGCCTCTATTATAAATATTCAAACACCATTATTGCCAATTCAAATTTTATTTGTAAATCTTGCAACTGATGGGTTACCTGCAATAGCATTAGGATTAGATCCTGCAGATAAAGATATAATGATGGAGAGACCAAGGGAAAAAAATGAAAATATTTTTGCTAGAGGGCTCAGTGAAAAAATATTCATAAGAGGATCTTTAATAGGAGTTTGTACAATATTAGCATTTTTAGCGGGTAAGTACTATGGTATGAGTTTGGAAACATGTAGGACATTGACTTTAGGAACATTAGTATTGTCACAATTGATTCATGTTTTTGAGTGCAGATCAGAAAAACACTCTATATTTGAAATTAAATTTTTTACTAATATTTATTTAGTTGGAGCAGTAATTGTTTCAATAATAATGTTAGTGTCTATTATGTATATACCATTTTTTAGAGAAATATTTCATACTACAGCTATAGATTTAGGACAATGGGTAATTATATTTTTCTTTTCAAGTATAATATCTTTTATAAATAGCATATATTTACTTTTTTTCAATAAATAAAAAAGAAACTTTTCAGTTTCTTTTTATTTATTACGGTATTTTATTTTTTGTGCATTCTTGATTTTCTTTAGATTTTCATCATTATCATCAGATGCTATAAGTTGTTGTTTAGTAGTGAGGTTCATTATGTTCATAACTTCGATATTTTCTCTTGAATTTTTACCTTTTTTACCTTTTAGACCTTGAATAATTAAAGAGTTACCTTGTGATACAGAAATAAATTTAGGTTTTTTAAACCAGCTATTCTTTTTATATATACATTTAACAATATTTCTACTTCTTTCAGGTTTAACGATTATAGTTACTAACATTTTATGAAAAATCCATAAAACTGATTTTTGCTCCATTTTTACAGATAAAACTTTACCTTGTGCTTGAGTTAGTCTATCACCATATTTTTTCAAATAATTTTTTTGATAATTTGCAGTTAATTTTTCTTTTATGCCCATATATATTACTCCTTTACTTAGAATTTATCAATAATATCTCTAATACAACTACTGAAAATTATATCATAGTATTATTTTTTTTAAAAGTATTCTTTTTATAAAAATAATAATTGAATTTTTATTTTTGTGAACAAGTTCCTATTTTACTCTCTGGCGAATATTAATATATTATGGAAAGGAGGCTTGTTATGTATAGAGAGTTAAGTGCTAAAGAGGTAGTTTACTCAATAAATTTTGATGAAGTAAAAAGCAATAATAGAGATAACATAATACCAGAATACGAAGAAAATGTATTCAAGGAATTGAATGATGCATTTTATATTAATAATAGAGGGTTTAATGTTTATCTTATTGATGATATATCTTTGCTGAAAATAGATAAAATGAAGAAATATCTAGAAAATCTTATGACTAATAAAAAGGTACTTGGCGATATTTGTTATGTTATAAAAGATTCTATTGAAATTCCAAAGTCTTTAGTATTAAAAAAAGGTAATGGTATTGTTTTGAAGGATCAATTAGAAATGCTACAAAAAAGATATTATGATATCATATTTGATTTTTATAATACAGATGATTGTAAAGATAAAGAAAACATTATTGATTCTCTTCAAGCTTACAGAACAAAACTCGTTGAAGGGTTAGTGGATAAAGCTCATAACAGCGGATTTGATATAAAGTCAAGTTATAAAGGGTTTGCGTTTATACCTTTAGATAAAGAAGAAGAGGTTGTAACTGAAGAAGATTATGAATTGTTAGAGTCTGATGAAAAAACGAAAATGTTAGAGAAAGTTGAAGAATTAAAGGCAGAAGCAAAGAAAATATTAAATGAGTTAAAAGATAAAGAAATTGAAGAATTAGAGAAATTAAAAGAGTACTTTAGATTATACTTGCAAAACGAAACTGTTGATTTGAAAGAAGAGATTAAAGTTAAATTTGAAGATGATAAGGTGGCATTTGAATATCTTGAATATGTTTATTGTAATCTTGAAAAAGATATAATAAATAATTACACAATGAGTTTTGAAGATGATGAGAATAGTATCAAAGAATTATTACTCAAATATAACGTAAATGTATTTTATGATGCATCAAATTTAAACGCTCCAAGAGTTGTTTTTGAAAATGATCCATCAATATCAAATTTATTTGGTAATATTGAATATGTTAGCAAAAATGGTACTTATCAAACTGAAATCTCAATGATTATGCCCGGTTCAATTGTTAAGGCTAATGGAGGATGTTTAATTATTGATATAAATAAGCTGCTTAACTATCCAAAAGCTTATAATTATCTAAAAAAATTTATAGAAGAAGGAAAAGTGAAATTAGACTATAATAAAAATTATCTAGACCTACTTACTATAAATTCTATTAAACCAGAAGCTTGCGAAATAAATGAAAAAATAATATTAGTTGGAAGTTCAGAAATGTATAATCTTCTATATACTTATGATAGCGATTTTAAAAAATTATTTAAAATAAAAGTTGAATACAATCCAGTGGTTAATGTTAATACCAGCAATAAATCCTTGTTAGTAGATACTATTGATACTCTTTGTAATGATAATAACTACAAAACAATAGAGAAGAGTTGTTATGGTAAGATAGCTAAATATTTATCAAGGGAAGCGGATAATAAAAATAAAATATATTTCAATATTGAAAAAATAAATGATATTCTAATATTTTCAAATAGAGAAGCTAAGAAACTTAATAAGGATTTAATTGATAAAGATAGTTTGTTTTTTCCAAATACTGATAATGAAATATTGAAAAAAAGGTTAGAAGAATTCTATAGCAATAAACATATCTTAATAAGTGTTAATGAAAAACTTGTTGGTCAAGTTAATGGATTATCTGTAATAGAGTTGAATAATTCTGTAATTGGTAAACCAATAAGAATAACTTGTAATTGCTATAAAGGCAGTGGTAATATTGTTGATGTTCAAAAAGAAAGTGAATTAAGTGGCAAGATACACTCAAAAGCAGTCAATACTTTAAATGGATTAATAAATAATAAATTAGATATTTATACTAAAATATCTGTAGACTTTCATCTTAGTTTTGAGCAGATATATGGTGAAGTCGATGGTGATAGCGCTTCTGTTGCCGAATATATTTGTATGATAAGTTCACTTAGTAAAGTGCCGATAAAACAAAATATTGCAGTTACAGGCTCTCTGAACCAATTTGGTACAGTTCAGTCAATAGGTGGAGTGAATGAGAAAATTGAGGGATATTTTAATGTTTGTAAGTTAATTGATGATGTTAAAGATAAAGGGGTTTTGATCCCTATTACCAATAAAGAAAATTTGATTTTATCAGAAGAAGTGGAAGAAGCTATTAAAAGAAAAGATTTTCATATTTATGTGATGGAAACAATAGAAGATGCAGTTGAGATTTTAATGGGAAATTACGAAGAAGTTATGACTAAAGTAAAGAAAGAATTGAAAAAATATGTAAAATAAAAAAAGTGCGAAATTGAATTCGCACTTTTTATACGTTGAATCTAAAGTTAACAACATCGCCATCTTTCATTATATACTCTTTTCCTTCAAGACGATAAAATCCTTTTTCTTTTGCAGCAGCTTCAGAACCACATTCGATTAATTTGTCGAAAGATATAGTTTCTGCTCTAATAAAACCTCTCTCAATGTCCGAATGAATTTTACTTGCAGCTTTTGGAGCTTTTGTTCCAATTTTGATTGTCCAAGCTCTTATTTCTTGTGGACCAGCAGTTAAAAAGCTCATTAGGCCTAATAACTTATAACTAGATTTGATTAGTAGATCTAATCCAGCTTCAGTTAGTCCATATTCGCCTAGTAATTCTATTCTTTCTTCATCTTCTAATGTAGAAAGTTCTTCTTCAATTTTAGCACATATTTTAATTACTTCTGAATTTTCTTTTGAAGCATATTCTTTTACTAATTTTACTAGCTCGTTATCTTCTTGAGACATAATATCATCTTCAGATACGTTTGCTACATAAATAATAGGTTTAGAAGTAATTAAAAACAGATTCTTAACAATTATACTTTCTTCTTCAGAAAGTTCTAAGGTTCTGACAGGTAATTCTTTTTCTAAATGAGCTTTTACATTTTCCATACAACTAAGTTCAGCTTTGGCATCTTTGTTACCGCTTCTAGCTAATTTTGTAGTTTTTTCAATTCTTTTCTCTAGAATTTCAATATCTGATAAAATTAACTCCAAGTTTATTGTTTCAATATCACGTATAGGATCAACTGAACCTTCAACATGAACTACATTATCGTCATTGAAGCATCTAACAACATGTACTATTGCAGCAACTTCTCTAATATGAGATAAAAATTTATTTCCTAAACCTTCACCTTTGCTTGCTCCCTTTACAAGGCCGGCAATATCATAGAATTCTACATTTGCATAGATTTTTTTCTTTGAATTATAAAGCTGTTGTAAAACATCTAATCTCTCATCGGGTACATTTACTACCCCTACATTTGGTTCTATAGTACAAAAAGGGTAATTTGCTGATTCTGCTCCAGCTTTTGTTATTGCATTAAAAAGAGTGCTTTTGCCAACATTCGGCAAACCTACTATACCTAACTTCATTATGTACATCCTTTCTTAATTTCTTACTTTTGTGTTTTAACCATACTAATAAATTATACTCTAGATCAATAAGTATTTCAATAAATGAAAATACTGTGTTTCATAAAACAATAAAATGAAAAATATACAATATAAGTCAAAAAAACGTGTAAAAAAGCAATTATTTAAAAAAATTAAAATTTTTTTTAATTTAATAAAAAAAAGTTCTTTGAAAAAGAGGATTTTTTATTGTAATATAGAAATATAACATTAAAGTGGTTAAAAGTGGAGTGAAATGGAGTGAAGTAGTTTAATTGGGGTGTTATTATGTTTATTGGTGAATATTCACATTCTCTTGATTCAAAGAAAAGAATAATAATACCTTCCAAATTTAGAGATCATTTGGGTGATAAAGGAGTTTTGACAAAAGGTCTAGACGGATGTTTATATTTATTTCCCATGGATGAATGGAAACTTTTAGAAGAAAAACTGAAAAAACTTCCTTTAACTAGTAAAGACGCAAGAGCTTTTGTGAGATTTTTTTTCTCAGGAGCAGCGGAATTGAACTTTGATAAACAAGGTAGAGCATTAATAACTCAAAATTTATTAGAATATGCCAATATAAAAAAGGACATAGTAAGTATAGGAGTAATGTCAAGAATAGAGATTTGGGGTAAAGAATCTTGGCAGTCTTATAATGATTCAGATATAGATTTTGATGAGATAGCAGAAAAAATGAGTGAACTAGGTATATAAAGGAGACGTTATGGAATTTAAACACATATCAGTATTATTAAACGAAGTTTTAGAAAATTTGAATATTAAACCTAATGGTATATATATAGATTGTACTTTAGGAGGAGCAGGACATTCTTCAGAAATTTTGAAGAGACTAGATGCTGATGGGAAGTTGATAGGTATTGATCAAGATGCCAATGCGTTGAATTATGCAAAGCAAAAACTATCTAATTACTCTAATGTGATATATGTTCATAATAATTTTTATAATATTAGAGAAATAATAGAGGAACTTTCTTTAGATGGGGTAGACGGTATTCTAATGGATTTAGGTGTTTCATCCTATCAATTAGATACAGCAGAAAGAGGATTTTCCTATATGCAAGATGCGCCTCTAGATATGAGGATGAATGAAGAAGATTCATTGAGTGCTTTTGATGTAGTAAATGAATACAGTAAAGAAGAATTAATAAGAATCTTTAGAGAGTATGGAGAAGAGAAATTTGCTGTTAGGGTTGCAGGAAAAATAATAGAGAATAGAGAAAATAAATCTATTGAGACGACATTAGAATTAGTTGATATTATCAAGAAAGCTATACCAATGAAATTTCAAAAGAAGGGTCATCCTGCGAAAAAAGTTTTTCAAGCAATAAGGATAGAAGTTAATAAAGAGTTAGCTATTCTTAATAAATCTATAGAAGATGCTGTTGATAAGTTAAATGTTGGAGGTAGAATAGCCATTATAACATTTCATTCGTTAGAGGATAGAATAGTCAAAACAAAATTCAATACATTAAGTAATCCTTGTATATGTCCTCCTGATTTTCCTATTTGTGCATGTGGAAAGAAACCAAAAATCAAGTTGATTAGTAGAAAACCAATTGAGCCAACTGAACTTGAAAAGGAAGAAAATTCACGTAGTAAAAGTGCTAAATTAAGGGTTGCAGAAAAAATTAGTTCTAATTAAAATTGGGGTGAATAAAATGGTAATGACAAATAAAAACATGTATGTAAATGGGAGCAGTGCATTAAATGTTAATTCTTTACCAAATGAGAAAAATAGAAAATACAAAGAACTAGATGATTTTAAGAGAGAGCATTTAAAGAGAAAAAAAGAAAAAAAAGAGCAGAGATTTTTAAGAATGAGAGTATATGCTTCTATTGCTTTAACTTTTACAATGGGTTATTCAGTGGTTCATAGATATTCTTCAATAAATAAACTAGAGAAAACTATAATAGAGACTAAAGCACAGATTAATAATGTAAATGCAGTTAATGAAGATTTGAGAATAGAATTATTGAAATATAAAAATATTTCTTCCATTGAAGAATATGCAGTAAATGATTTGAATATGGCATGCCCAACTTCTGAGACTAGAGTATTTGCTGATTTAAGTAAAGATAATTTTATCGATGTACCTAAAGATAATTTGAATGTTAAAAAGAGTTTTATTGATAAAATAAAAAGTATTTTTATTAGCGGAGGTATACAAAGTGGCAGTTAAAAAATACAGAGATAAAGTGATAATGAAGCGAAGGATGCTAGTTGCAGGGGGCATACTTTTGCTTTTATTTTTTGCTCTATTTATACGATTAGGTTATTTGACTTTAGTAAAATCTAAAGACTATAAGACATTAGCGATACAACAATGGACAAGTGATGTAAAAATTCAAGCTCGTCGAGGAGAGATATTGGATAGAAATGGAAATGAATTGGCGGTCAGTGCAAATGTATATAGAGTTGATTTCGATTTGAATACATTGAGACAGACACAAAAAAAACTAGGACTTTCCAATGAGGAGATTGGAAATAAAATTTCAAATGCCATAGATGTTGAGAAAGAAGATGTTGTTAAGATATTAACAAAAACATTGCCAAGTGGATTACCTATGGCATCGGCGACATTAGTTCGAAGAATAGAAAAAGCAGAAGCGGATAGCATTATTGACTTGAATATTAACGGCATAATAGTTTCACCAGATACAGCTAGATATTATCCCAATGAGAATTTCCTAGCTCATGTAATGGGACACACGAATTCTGATGGAAAGGGACTAACAGGAATAGAACTTCAATATAATAGCTATTTGGCAGGAACACCAGGAATACGAATAACTGAAACTGATATAAAAAGCCAAGAATTAGGAAATACAATTTCAGAATATATTCCTCCGGTTGAAGGGAAAAATGTAGTTTTGTCCATCGATGAAATGATTCAACATTTTGCAGAAAAAGCTGCAGAACAGGCGTTGATAGACAATAAAGCTAATGCAGTTACTATAATTATAAGTAATCCTCAAAATGGGGAAGTACTTGCTATGGTAAATAAACCTGACTATAATCCAAATGATCCATGGGTTGAAGGTGCAGAGTTTGATGAATTGCAACAATCATGGAGAAATAGAGCAGTTAGTGATACATATGAGCCAGGGTCAATATTCAAAGTAGTTACAGCGGCGGCTGCAATGGCAGAAAAAGTAATAGATGAGGAAAAATTTGAAATTGTTTGTAATGGTAGTAGAACCATTGGAAAGAGAATAATTCATTGCTGGAAGAGAACAGGACATGGGGTAGAGAGTTTTGTGGATATTATTAAAAATTCGTGTAATGTGGGGTTCATGGAATTAGGAGAGAAATTAGGAGCTAAATTACTTAATAAACACATAAAACTTTTAGGATTAGGAGAAAAGACTGGCATTGATTTACCTGGTGAAGCAAAAGGGATAATTAAAAAAACTGAAAATATTACTGATACAGATTTAGCTACCATTTCTTTTGGACAGACTAATACTTTAACTCCGATTCAATATGTACAAGTAATAAATGCTATAGCTAATGGAGGTAAACTAATTACTCCTCATATAATGAAAGAAATAACTTGGACAGATGAAAATGGAGATAAAAAATCAATACCTTATGATAATTATAATATAAGACAAGTTGAAGATGAAGCTGTTATGGAACGATTAAGAGGGTATATGGAAAAAGTTGTATCTGAAGGTGGCGGAAAAAAAGCTTTCGTTGAAGGGTATCATATTGGAGGTAAAACTGGAACAGCTCAAAAAGTTATTGATGGTAGATATGCAAATCAAAAGTATGTTGCATCTTTTGGAGGAATGGCACCAGTTTTACCAGGAAAACAACCTGAACTAACTGTTTTCATTTCAATTGATGAGCCTGATCCGTCAAACTACTATGCTGGTCAGATTGCTGCTCCAGTTGCAAGAGGTATTTTTGTTGATGTATTTAATTACTTGAATATGGCAAGTATTTATAATAAGGATGAATTGTTAACTGATGTAATAGTACCAGAAATTAGGGGTTATAAGAAATCTGAAGGGATAGAAGTTTTAAAAGAAGCCAATTTAGATTTTGAAATAAGTGGGCAGGGAGAGTATATTGAAGATATTACTCCAAAGCCTGGATACACAGTTAAGGAAAATAGTGAAGTGATACTTCATTTAGGAGCAATTGCAAAAGGAAATAGTGATATTGTTGTACCAGATTTTTCAGGATTAAGTAGAGAAAAAGCTATAATTATTTTAGATAATCTAGGTATCAAATATAATTTTGCAGGTGAAGGCTTGATATCACATCAAAGTATTGAGGCAGGAAAATCTATTAATAAAGGCACTACTCTTAAATTTGAATTAGAGATAATTGGAGATTGATAATTTTTTACTTTAATTAAAATAATGGTATAATGTGAAATAAGTGATTAGCCAATTTAGCTAATCACTTATTAATGAACCCTACGCAAACTTAATCTATACATGGATAACGGCTCAGGAATCAATGAGTTAGTGATTTGTATAAATTTATAATTGAAGTGGTTTATTGTTATATAAAAATTCGTGAAATAGAGGTGTTTAAATGATATTAAAAGAAGTTCTAAGTGATATAGAATATAAAATTACAAATGGATCTACTGAAATCGAGGTTAATAAAATAGAGTACGATTCACGAAAAGTTGAAAAGGGCGATATCTTTATATGTATCAAGGGATTTAAGGTAGATGGACATGATTATATTCAAAATGCAATAGAGAAGGGAGCCAGTGTTATTATTGCTGCCAAAAGCTCAAAAGTTGATGAACATATTACTTTTATTACAGTTGAAGATACAAGAAAAACTTTAGCTTTGGTTTCAGCAAACTTCTATGGTAATCCATCTAAAAAATTAAAAGTTATTGGTATAACTGGGACTAATGGAAAAACAACATCTACATTTATGATCAAGGCTATATTAGAAAAAGCAGGTTATAAAACAGGGTTAGTTGGAACTATTGCTAATTATATTGGTACTACAAAAATTAAATCTGAAAGAACAACACCAGAGTCCTTGGAATTACAAAAATTATTTAGAAAGATGATTGACGAAAATGTAGATTATTGTATAATGGAAGTTTCTTCACACTCTTTGAGCTTGGATAGAGTATATGGTGTAGATTTTGATTATGGTATTTTTACAAATTTAACTAGAGACCATCTTGATTTTCATCATGATTTTGAAAGTTACTATAATGCAAAACTTCAGTTATTTAAATCTGCTAAACATGCAATTATTAATATTGATGATAGTTATGGGGAAAAAATTATAGAAGATATAAATTCTAGATATACTACATATTCAATTAATGCTAATAGTGATTATGTTGCAAAAGATGTTAACTCCCACTCAAAAGGGGTAGACTTCAAGCTAGAGACTAATGGGGTTACGAGTAATATTAATTTGAATATTCCAGGTCTATATAATGTTTACAATGCATTGGGAAGTATAGTAACTTGCTTAGTAGAAGGAGTATCAAAGGAAGATATAATTAGTGGGCTCAAAGATGTTACAGTTCCTGGAAGATGTGAACTAGTAGCAAAAGAGCATAATTTAAATTTTGAAATCATAATAGATTATGCACATACACCAGATGGTTTAGAAAACATTCTTAGAACGGCTAAAGAATTTACTAAAGGGAGACTAATAGGTGTATTTGGTTGTGGTGGTGACAGAGATAATGAAAAACGACCTATTATGGGTAAAATAGGCTCTGAAATTTCTGATATAGCAATTGTTACTTCTGATAATCCAAGAACTGAACCACCAATGGAAATTATTAATCAAATTTTAAAAGGAATAGCTAAAGAAGAGGATGTAATAGTTATTGAACATAGAAGAGATGCAATTAAAAAAGCTATATCTATTGCAAGAGAGAATGACGTTATTGTAATTGCAGGTAAGGGTCACGAAGATTATCAAGTATTAAAAGATAAAACTATTCATTTTGACGAGAGAGAAATTGTTGACGAAATACTAAAGGAGGAAAATTAGTGGAGAGCATTACTTTGAAAGAAGTTATTGAGGCTGTTGAAGGAAAGTTAATAAAAAAGTCAAATTCAAATATAAAAGAGTTCAATACTTTAACTACTGATTCCAGAAAAATCGAAAAAAACTCTATTTTTATTGCTTTAAGAGGTGAAAATTTTAATGGAAATGAATTTGTAGTAGAAGGTAGTAAAAAAGGAGCGGGTCTTTGTATAATAGATGATTTATGTTTTGACATTAGTGAAATTGATAGTAGTACTAGCGTTGTGCAAGTGGATGATACAAAGAATGCTTTGTTAAATTTAGCTGAATATTATAGAAGCAGATTAAATATAAAAGTAATAGGTATTACAGGATCTACTGGAAAAACCTCTACAAAAGATATACTAGCGGCAATGCTTAGTATTAAATACAAAGTTTTTAAAACAAAAGGTAATTTTAATAATGAAATTGGATTACCATTAATGATTTTTTCACTTGATAAAAGTTATGATATAGCAGTACTAGAAATGGGAATGAGTGATTTTGGTGAAATACACAGGTTGGCCAAAGTTGCAAGACCTGACATAGGGATTATTACAAATATAGGAGTTTCTCATATAGAATTTTTAAAAACTAGAGAGAATATTCTTAAAGCAAAATTTGAAATTACAGATTTTTTTCAAAAAAATAATAAGTTAATTGTAAATGGAGAAGATGATCTTTTAAATAAAATTCATAGTAATAATTTTGATATTTTAAAAGTAGGATTTAATAAGAATAATAATTTATTAGCATCTAATGTTAGAAGTGAAATTTCTTTTTCGGAATTTGATCTTTCTCATGAATCTGAAAGCTTCAAAATTGATATTCCCGGTAGACACAATATCTTAAATACTTTATTAGGGATTAAATGCTGTATGCTTCTAGATTTAACTTTTGATGAAATGAGAGAGGGACTAAATAATATCGAAAGAACATCTATGAGACTTGACCTAAGTAATACAGATGAATATACGATAATTGATGATTGTTATAATGCTAGTCCTGATTCTATGAAAGCTGCTATTGATGTCTTATATTCCTATAAAGATAGAAGAAAAGTTGCAGTTTTAGGTTCTATGAAAGAATTAGGAGAAGTAGCATATAAGATGCATAAAGATGTAGGGGAATATATAAAAGATAAAAAAATTGATTTGTTAGTGGTGTGTGGGGAATATACAGATGCATATTTAGAAGGATATCAAAATGAAAAGAAATTTGTTAAATTCAATAATCTTGATGAAATTTTGAACAACTTAAAGAGCATAATTTATAAAGATGATGTTATTTTAGTCAAGGCATCTAGAAGTGAAAGATTTGAAAAGATAGTAACATTATTAAAAGATAAAGACAAAAAAGGAGAATAATTATGAACTTAGTGATATATTCTGTAATAGTAGCATTTATATTAGCATTACTTCTAGGGCCGTTAGTTATCCCAATGTTACATAAATTAAAGTTTGGACAAAATATAAGAGAAGAAGGACCCAAAAGTCATCAAAAAAAATCAGGAACACCTACAATGGGTGGAATTATTTTTATAGTTTCTTCTGTAGTTTCAGTATTAATAATTGATAGAAATTTAAGTACAACTTCTGTAGCAATTATATTTGCTATATTGGCTTTTGGCGGAATCGGTTTTCTAGACGATTATTTGAATATTGTACGTAAAAAAAATGAAGGATTAAAACCAAAACAAAAGATGTTACTATTATTGATAGCATCTACTATCTTAGCAGTATTTGCATATAAAAGTCCAGAAATCGGATCAAGTATAATAATACCATTTGCTAAAATTCAAATTGATTTAGGGATAGTATATATACCTTTTATTGTATTATATTTTTCAGCGGCTACAAATGCAGTTAATCTTACGGATGGATTAGATGGACTATCAACAACAATTACAACTTTGGTAATGACTTTTTTTGCATCAGTAGCGCTTTCTTTAGGTAATATGCAGGTGGCATTATTTTGTGGAGCTTTAGCAGGAGCCTTACTAGGATTTTTGCATTTTAATGCTTATCCAGCTAAGGTTTTTATGGGGGATACAGGGTCTTTAGCTTTAGGTGGAGCATTAGGTGCAATAGCTATGGTATTAAAATTGCCATTATTGGTTATAATCGTAGGAGGAGTATATGTAGCAGAAACACTATCAGTTATTATTCAAGTAATATCATTTAAGACTACTGGTAAAAGAGTTTTTAAAATGAGTCCACTTCACCATCATTTTGAACTATGTGGGTGGCATGAAACAAGAGTTGTGGTGGTATTTTCTATTGTTACAATAATACTTTGCTTGATAGGTTTTTTATCTATCATGTAGATTTTTAAGTTTAGGCGGGAGGTGATTAAATGACAAAATCTTATACAAAAAATCAACAAATAGATTTTGTATTGTTATCTACAATATTACTTTTGGTAGCAATTGGGGTCATAATGGTCTACAGTGCTAGCTCATATATAGCTTTATATAGGTATAAAAATGATATGTATTTTTTACAAAGACAAGGTTTTTTTGCAATCATTGGTTTTGTATTTATGATAATAATATCAAGAATTGACTATCATTTTATAAAGAAAAATACTGGTAAAATAATGATTGTATCTATTGGTTTATTATTAATAGTCCTATTACCAATATTTCCAGCTATTAATGGTGCTAGGAGGTGGATTCTTATAGGACCATTATCCATTCAACCTTCCGAAATAGCAAAATACGTTGTGGTTTTATATATGGCAAAAAGTATTTCAAACAAAGGTAGTAAAATTAGAAGTTTTACATATGGTGTTATTCCGTATCTGATTGTGTCTGGGCTATTTGCAAGTCTTGTTCTTGCTGAGAAAAACTTAAGTATAGCAGCAGTAATAATGATAGTTACTTTAATAGTTCTATTTGCAGCAGGTTGTAAAATAGGCCATATTTCATTAGTCTTGCTTTTAATAGGTGCAGCAGGGGGAGCAGCAACATATTTCGAACCTTATAGGATGAAGAGATTTATGACATTTTTAAATCCTTGGGCAGACCCTAGAGGTGATGGGTACCAATTAATTCAATCTCTATTAGCACTTGGATCAGGTTCATTGTTAGGAACTGGTTTAGGGTTGTCAAGACAAAAATGTTACTATATTCCTGAACCCCATAATGATTTTATTTTTGCCATTATTGGAGAAGAACTTGGTTTAGTAGGATGCTTATTTATAATTGCTTTATTTATATTGTTTATTGCTAGAGGAATTTCTATAGCTATGAAGTCACCAGATGTATATGGAACTATGTTGGCTATAGGTATAACAGCAATAATTGCTATTCAAGCAATTATAAATATCGCAGTTGTTACAGGTTCTATGCCAGTAACGGGAGTTCCGTTACCGTTTATTAGTTATGGAGGGTCTTCTTTGGTAATTAATTTAAGTGCAATGGGAATTCTTTTGAATATTTCAAAACATACAAAGAAAAGAATATAGTATTAAAGCTATTGATAGATAATCGATAGCTTTTTTTTACATAAGTTATGAATATTGTAAAGGACGAAACTTGTTGCTTGCTTTATAAATATTGCAAATTCAATCTAATAATATTATGTAAATTTTTTTAATATACATAGAACAAAATTACATTTTGTGGTATCATATTAATAGTTTTTACTCTAATGAGAAAGGATAATTTAATGCAAAATAAGAAAAAAAAGAGAAAAAATAAATTTTCAAAAAGGGTTCTTTTTTTTATTTTTTTAACTACAATCACAATTTTTTTATTAATAAAGCTGCCAATTTTTGAAGTTAAAAATATAATTGTTCGAAACAATCTAAGTATAAAATCTGAAAAAATAATAGAATCGTCAAATATTAAACTAGGGACAAACATTTTTTTACAAAAACCAAAGGATATAAAGAAAAGTATTTTAGTTAATAAAGAAATAGCTGATTTAAATATTAAGAAAAAAATACCAAATAGTATTATAATAGATATAGAAGAACGAAATTATATTTTTTACGTATATAATAATGGATGTTATTATTTATTGGATGCCAATGGTTATGTTTTTGATAAAAAAGATGACTTGGAGGATAGAAAACTAATCGAAATTATTGGACTTGGATATGAAAAATTAAAAGAAGGAGAATCATTAGAAGTAGCGGACAATAGAAAAATTGATATTGTTTCTTCTTTAACAGGGCTTTTAAGAAAGCTTGAAGCAGATATTGAAAAACCAAATAGCATAGACATTACTGATTTGGCTGATATTGAATTGTATTATGGTGATATGCGTATAATGATAGGAGATGCATCTGAATTAAAAAGCAAATTGAATATCGGAATTAATATCCTTTATGAAAGAAATTTATTAAATAAGAAAGGATATGTTGATGTTAGTTATAAAGGAAATCCAGTTTTTTATGTAGAGAATTAGGAGGCATAATATGAAAAAAATTAGTGGGAAAATTGCTTTAGCCATTGTATCGATTTTATTAGGATTTATGATAACATATCAGATAAAAGCGGTATCTAAAAAAGGATTATCTAGTGGGGAAAAAAATATTGCCCAAATTACTGTAGAAAATGAACGCTTGAATAAACAGAAAGAAGAATTAGAAAAACAAATAAATGATTTGTCGGAACAAATAAAAGTTTTTGAAACGGCTGCGGCTAATGAAGATACTACAACAAAAGCTATAGTACAAGAACTAGAAAATACTAGAGTGTTGATGGGAAAAACTGATGTTGTAGGAGCTGGGATAATATTAAAAGTAACGCCAGATAATGATATATTTGCAAACCCTGAGCAAGCACCTTATCTTAACTACGGAGATTTAGTTAAAATAGTAAATGAATTGAATTTTGCAGACGCAGAAGCAATCTCTATAAATGATATTAGAATATCTTCTAGAACAGGTATTAGAAATGCAGGTAATGCAATTTTTATTAATAATGAAAGAATTCCTATGACGCAGGAAGTTATTATTAAAGCAATTGGAAATAAAGAAAAGCTAAAAGAGGCATTGATGTTTCCTGGAATATTAGAAGAAAGTTTTCAAGGGTTTAAAACCAGTATTCAGCCTGTAGATAGTGTGGAAATATTCAAATCAAGTATTAACTTTGATTTTATTTATGCGAAACCCTTAAAAAAAGACTAGGAGTGTTTATATGATAATTTTTATTGGTTTGATAATTGGAATATTAGTAGGGATGTTTAGTAATATAGCTATTCCATCTCAGTTTGATGCATATTTGTCAGTAGCTATATTAGCGTGTTTAGACTCAGTTTTTGGTGCGCTAAAAGCAGTTATGGAGAAAAAATTTAGAACCGATGTATTTATTTCAGGTTTTTTTGGGAACGCAATTTTGGCAGCATTGTTAACTTATTTGGGCGATAAATTGGAAATGCCTGTATATATTGCGGCAATTATCGTTTTTGGAAGTAGGATTTTCAACAATTTCTCACTTATAAGACGAATGCTTTTAGATAAACTTGAAGAAAGTAGATTGCACTAAAGAGGTGATAAAATGAAAAAAAATGAAGCAAAGATTTTTTTGTTTATTGCTTCAATTTTATTAGGAATTTTAATATCTTCTAACATTGTGATTCAAGATACAAATAAAAGAATTTATTTAACTCCTACTGAGTATATTGAAGCACATAATAAAAAGAATAAATTGATGAATGAAATAGAGAATTTAAGAAATTTACGTTATGAACATAGTGAAAAGTTGGAAACTTATAAAGAATCCTTTGACAGTAATGATAAAGTTATGAACGAAATGAAAGATGAGCTTGCTTTGAATTATATGATATTAGGTAAAGCAGATGTTGAGGGAGAAGGAATTTCAATAGAACTAAGAGATGCGGAATCTTATAATAATGATTCCATGTCTATAATACATGATTTTGATATGAGAAATTTAATAAATGATTTAAAAAATGCTGGAGCAGAAGTGATTTCTATTAATGGTCAAAGGGTAACAGACCAAACACATTTACTCTGTAACGGTCCTTTAATAGAAGTTAATTGGATTAAATATCCTCAACCATTTATTGTAAATGCTATTGGTGATAAAGAAAAATTGATAAGTTACATGGAATCTGAAGGGAATTGTATATCATTTTTAAGAATAAGAGGCATTAGAGTCAGGATCAAAAAATCTGATGATATTAGAATATATGCTTTCAATGGTAAATTAAATGAAAATTATATGCATGAATTAAAATTAGAAGATAAATCAAATTAAAATTATTGTGAGGTGTTATAGTGACTATTGAAAAAAATTTAATAAATATTAACAAAGTCATAGAAGGAAAAGAGGCAGAGTTAATTGCAGTTTCCAAAACACGAACTATTGAAGAAATGGAAAGTGTGTATAGATTAGGAATTAAACATTTTGGGGAAAATAAAGTACAAGATTTTACTTCAAAATACGAAGTATTCCATAAAGATGTAAAATGGCATTTTATTGGACATTTACAGAAAAATAAAGTAAAATATATAGTAGGTAAGGTTTTTTTAATACATTCTTTAGATTCAATTAAATTATTAAAAGAAATTGAAAAGAAATTTTCTGACAAAAATGAAATTGCTAATGTTTTAATTCAAGTTAATATTTCAAAAGATATAAAAAAATGGGGAATTTTTGTAGAAGACTTAGATGAAATTATTAAAGAATGTGAAAAATGTAAAAATGTTAAAGTAAAAGGTTTGATGACTGTTATTCCAAAAGGAAATGAAGAATCATGTCAACAATACTTTTCTTTAATGGAAAAATTATTTTATGAATTAGGTCAAGAAACATATAAAAACATTGAGATGAAGTATTTATCTATGGGAATGACAGGAGACTATAAATATGCAGTCAATCATGGAGCTAATTTAATTCGCATTGGTGAAGGAATATTCGGAAAAAGAGTTTATAATAAGTAAACGTATAGGAGGGTAAATTTTGTCAGCTAAAATTTTTGATAAAGTTAAAGATTATCTGGGGTTTTCGGATGAATATGATGAGATAGAAGAATTTGAAGAAGAAGCTATAAGCAAAACTGATGATGTTAGTAATATGTTTGATTATGCAAATTCAAATTCTATGAATGCAAATATAAAACAAAATTCAAAGGTTGTCAGTATACATTCTGCTCAATCTACTAAAGTTGTTATTATAAAACCTACTCATTACAATGAAGCAGTTGAGATTTGTGATAATTTAAAAAACAGGAAAATTTGTTTGATAAATATGTCTAGCATTGAATCTAGCATTGCGCAGAGGTTATTAGATTTTATAGCTGGCGCAAGTTATGCATTGGGAGGAGTTTTGGAAGAAGTTAACAAAGGTGTTTTTGTGCTTTCACCGTCTAATGTTGAAGTATCTAGTGAACTTAAATCAGAATTAAAAAATAAAGGTATTTTAAATTGGAATAAGTAATAAAGGATAAAGATGAATAGAGAGAATTTTTTAAAGTGTTTTGATATAGAAGATAAATTAGTAGTTTCGAATTTATACGAAAAAATATGCATGTGTGAAAAAACAAATAAAATTAAATATAGTGAGTTATTTTTAACTCCAAGAATATGGCGTGTTGTTGAACAGATGCATGATAGATTGCCTTGTGAAGTTAAATTCGAAGGTGTTTTTAGCGAAGCTGAAAGAAAGTATGCAATTATTAGACCTTATAGCATTTTGGATTTTAATGAAAGTATGCCTATAAAAGTATTAAGAATAAAAAAACAATCAAAGTATAATAAATTATATCATCGAAATTATTTAGGTTCACTTGTACATCTGGGTTTAAAAAGAGAAGTATTTGGAGATTTAATTATTGATGAAGACAAATGTTATTGTCCTGTCATCGAGAAAGTTTCAGACTTTGTTAGAGTAAATTTAGATAAGATAAATAATGTTCCAGTAAAAGTAAATCTATTAGATATTAATACTGATGAGTTACCTGAATATAGTTTCTTTGAAAAAGTGATTTCGGTTCCATCATTAAGATTGGATGCAATTATTGCAGCGTCTTTTAATATTCCAAGAGGAAATGCTGTTGCTACTATTAATGGCGGAGGAGCATTTATCAATTACAAAAAAAATTATAAAAATGATTATAAAATAAAAGAAAATGATATTATTACTTTAAGAGGAAAAGGGAAATTAGTTGTTAAAGATGTAATTGGTCAAACAAAGAAAGGAAAACTGAAGCTAAAAATTAAGATATACAATTGATTATGGGGGTGTTTGTTTTGAAAATTACTGTTATGGACATAGAAAATAAAGAATTTAAAAAAAGTTTTAGAGGTTATGATGTAGATGATGTAGATGAATTTTTAGAAGATATTGCAGAAGATTATGAAACGCTATATAAAGAAAATTCATCATTAAAAGAAAGACTTGAAGTCCTTGAAGAAAAATTGGAAAACTATAAAAAGATTGAAGATACTATAAATAATACTTTAGTAATGGCTCAAAAGAATGCTGAACAATTGAAGAAGAATTCTCAAGATGAAGCAGAACTGATAATTAAAAGATCAAGTGAGTCTGCTCAAAAAATTATTGATAATTCACATAGAGAAGTTATAAAAATAAACAATGAGTATGACAGAGTAAAAAATGAATTTTTATCATTTAAAACAAAATATAAAAATTTTATGAAATCTCAAACTGAACTTTTTGAAGAATTAGAAAAAGATTTTGCAAGAAACTTTAGTATAACTCATACTGAACCATCTTATTCATTTTCAAAGACTATTGAAAATGAAATTGAAGAGGTTTTAAGTGAAGAAAGAAAAACAAAAGAGAATGAAACAGGAAAAGAAAGTAATTTATTAAGTGAAAATATGGAATTAGACTCAGATATAAATGAACCTATTTTAGAGAATAAAAAAGATGAAGTTGCGGTTTTAGTTGATAATGATGAATTCTTTGAAATAGATGAATTAGAATCAGAAATTGATAACATTTAAAAAAAGTCTTGCTCTGATGAGTGAGACTTTTTATCTTAAGAATTGTATTTAGTTTAAAAATTTGATAAAGTATAAAGGTATGTATTTAATATTTAATTTGGGAGGTAATTATGAGTATAGGCATTATTGGAGCAATGGACGAAGAAGTAAGTATTTTACTTCAGGATATAGAATTAGATAAGGTAGTATCAAAAGCAATGATGAATTTCAATATTGGAAAACTTTATAAAAATGAAGTTGTAGTTGTAAAATGTGGTATAGGAAAAGTTAATGCAGCAGTGTGTGCACAAATATTAATAGATGATTTTAACGTTGATAGTGTTATTAATGTGGGAGTAGCAGGCGGTATAGGTAAAGAAGTAATCCCAGGTGACGTTGTTATAGCCTCATCACTTATTCAACATGACATGGATGTTACAGCATTTGGTTCAAAAATTGGACAAATCCCTAGAATGGATTGTTTTGATTTTAAAAGTGATGAAAAACTATTTAAATCTGCTGTTGATTCAGCAAAAACAATTAGCAACATAAATATTCATGAAGGTATTGTTGTTTCAGGAGATCAATTTATTGATAGTGTAGAGAAAGTTGAATGGTTTAGTGATGAATTTAATGCTAAAGCATGTGAAATGGAAGGTGCTAGTATTGCTCAAGTTTGTTATTTGAATAGTGTTCCTTTCGTTATTATTAGATCTATTTCAGATAATGCTTGTACAGGTGCACATATAGATTTTAATAAATTTGTTCCAATAGCTGTTAAAAATTCCAGTGTAATAATTAGAAGTTTACTTTTAAATATGTAATTATATAATAATTCTATTACATAAAATTTTAAAAAAATCGTATGAATTACAGTTTAGTTAGACTATTAAAGTAAGATGATTATGTAAATTAAAATAATGGAATGAATGGTTCTAAAAGTTTTTATATATAAATAACAATCTGGTTAAAATAAGAACGAGGTGTTGTTTATGAAAAATAAAAAAATACAGAACTATAAAGAAGAACTTTTGAATGAAAAAAATCAAAAAATAAATTTAATAAAATCTATAAAAAATGGTGAATTGAGTGATATCCGCAATGAAATGGCTTCAGAGTTATCCTTTTATGATAATCACCCGTCAGACACGGCTACAGAATTGTTTGATGCAGAAAAAGCAATGGCTTTAAAAGTGGAACAAGAGAAGATTCTTGATGAGATAAATTCTGCGTTAGATAATATCGAAAAAGGTTCTTATGGTAAATGCAAAAGTTGTGGTAAAAAGATATCTGATGAAAGGCTTGAAGGGCTACCATATACAGATATTTGCGTTTCTTGTGCTAAAGAAAAGGCTAGCTTAAGCGAAATGAAGAATAGGCCTATTGAAGAAAAAGTGATTGGAACGCCATTTATGTACGAAGGAAGAAAAGAAAATGTTAGCTTTGACATTGAAGATTCATATCAAAAGGTGGCTGACTTCAACTCAATAAAAGATACTGAAGATTTTGATTCTAGTGATAAACAATATGTTGAGCCTATTGAAAGAATCAGCAACGAACAATATAAAGATCAGCTATAAAATTTTTCGTTTAACTAATATTTTATACATGTCTCAATATGTTTATGATGTACAATTTTGAGGCATGTATAAATTCTGTTTTACAATATAAGTTTAAATAATAAAAAGGATGGGCGAATATGGAACTAGTTATAATTATTATTGGTTTACTCTTAGATAGAATTACAAAATTTTGGGCGATAAATAGTTTGAAAGGTAATGAGGGAATTGTTGTAATTAAAAATTTATTCGCTTTTGAATATCTTGAAAACAGAGGAGCAGCATTTGGTATATTACAAAATAAATTAAACTTTTTGGCAATTATCACTTTTATAGTTTTGATTGGTATGATATATTATAGATTAAAATATAAGCCCAAAACTAAAATAATGAAAGTATCTTTAGCATTAATAATAAGTGGTGCAATAGGAAATTTAATTGATAGAATATGGATTAAATATGTAGTTGATTTTATCTTAGTCCATTATAAAGAGGTATACTATTTCCCTACATTTAATGTAGCAGACATTTTAGTAGTGGTAGGTACATTTCTATTTGCATTATGTATAATAAAGGAATGGGAATAATGGAATATAAATTTAATGTTGACAATATAAAGAATGTAGAAAAAAGATTAGATGTTTTCTTAGCAAACGAAATTGATGGACAATCAAGATCTCATATCCAAAAGCTTATAGAAGAAGGAAATGTTTTTATTAATGAAAAGATTAAAACAAAATCTAATTATAAATTGAGGTTAGATGACGTTTTGATTGTAAATATACCAGAGGCTGAAGAATTAGAAGTTCTTGCTGAAAATATTCCTTTAGATATTCTTTATGAAGATAGTGATGTTATCGTTGTAAATAAACCAAGAGGTATGGTTGTACATCCTGCTCCTGGTAATTATAATGGTACTCTTGTAAATGCTTTGCTATATCATTGTAAAGATTTATCAGGGATAAATGGTATTAAAAGACCAGGAATAGTACATAGAATTGACAAAGATACGTCTGGAGTATTGGTTGTGGCAAAAAATGATATAGCTCATATATGCTTGGCAGCTCAGTTTAAAGAGCATACTATCAAAAGAGAATATATTGCTTTGGTTGAGGGCAATATTAAAGTTGAAAGTGGAGTAATTGATAAACCTATAGCAAGACATCCAAGAGATCGGGTAAAAATGGCAATTGTTCAGAAAGGAAAAAGAGCAGTTACCCATTTTAATGTAATAGAGAGATTTTCTAAATATACATTAGTAAATTGCCAATTAGAAACAGGAAGAACTCATCAAATAAGGGTACATCTAAAAGATCTAGGTTATCCTTTAGTTGGAGATACAGTTTACGGCTTGAAAAATGGTAAATTTAAATTAGAAGGTCAATTTTTACATGCTCAAAAATTAGGTTTTATTCATCCTACTAAAAAAGAATACATTGAATTTGAAAAAGAAACTCCGAAGATATTGAATGATATACTTATTAAGGTAAGAAATATGGATAATAAACATTAGGAGGTATACCATGGAATTTAAAGCGATGCTACTTGATGAAAAAGCGATTAAAAGAACACTTACTAGAATTTCTCATGAAATAATTGAGAAAAACAAAGGCGTAGAAGATATTATAATTATAGGTATAAAAAGACGAGGAGTTCCACTTGCTAAGAGAATTTCAGAGTTAATAAACAAATTTGAAGATGTAGAAGTTCAAGTTGGGTCTGTTGATATAACTTTATATAGAGATGATTTATCTGAGGTAGATGAGCAACCAATTCTAAATAATGATATTTTGACTATAGACGTTAAAGATAGGAAAGTTATTTTAGTAGATGATGTATTATATACTGGTAGAACAGCTAGAGCAGCTTTAGAAGCAATTATTAAGAAAGGTAGACCAGCAAAAATACAATTAGCTGTCTTGGTAGACAGAGGGCATAGAGAGCTTCCAATAAGAGCTGATTACGTTGGTAAAAATGTTCCTACTTCTAAGAAGGAAATTGTTTCAGTTAAAGTGCAAGAATTTGATGATGAAGATTCAGTTGAATTATATGAATTATAAATAAAGGTAGACCTTGTTGGTCAACCTTTATTTATTTTACATATTTATTTAGTTTCTTGGAGAACTGGTTTTACTGGGTCAATATACATTGTTTTATTTGTATAATAAATGACCATACCTGGCTTAGAACCGTTTGGTTTTTTGATGTTTCTTATTTCGGTATAGTCCACTGGTACCTTAGTAGAATTTTGACCTTTACTATAGAAAGCTGCAAGATTTCCAGCTTCTTCTATTGAAATATCAGTGATTCTTTCATCATGTTTTAATATTACATGCGAACCTGGTATATTTTTAGTGTGAAACCAAATATCATTTTTGCCTGCGAATTTAAGAGTTAAATAATCATTTTGAATGTTATTTTTCCCTACATATAAATCAACACCTTCTGAAGAGATAAAATGTAAGGGTTTTGATGGCTTAGATTTATCTTTTTTTGTGCTTTTTTTCTTCTTTATATAGCCTGACTCAATAAGTTCAGATCTAAGGTCCTTTATATCATCATAAGTTTCACAGTTTTCTAGATGAGTAGAAACAGATTGTAAGTATTCTAGCTCCTCACTATTTATGTCTAACTGCTCTTGAGCTGCGTGCTCTGCTTTTTTTAGTTTATTATATTTCTTGTAATATAGTTGAATATTTTCAGATGGAGTCTTAAACTCATTTAATGTTATGTTTAATTTTTCACCATCTTCGGAATAGTAGTTTAATAGCTGAATTTCTTTCATTCCTTTTTTTAATCTATGAATATTAGCAGTAAGTAATTCACCTTTTAATCTGAAAAGCTCTTTGCTTTGACATTCTATTAAATTTTTATTTAGTATTTTTTCTTTTTTAGTGCAACGACTAATGTTGTTGTTTATTATTTTGTTTAATGATGAACTTTTATTCTTAAGTCTATCAGATTTGTCTTTTTTGTAATAATATTCTTCTAATAATTCTGAAGCGGATTGATAAGTGTTTTTCTCGAATTCTGAATAATATTTTAAATCAAAACAATAAAAATCCATGAGTTTATTATTACGAGAATAAATGTTATATGTATAGTTTGATGGATTTAAAGATGAAAAGAAATTTGTGCAGAACTCACAAAGTTCATCTTTATCAGCAAAGTTTTTATTGTTCATAATATATTCGTTATATAAATGTTTTGAAATATGTGCACTAACCCCTGAAAATAGATGCATGAAATATTTATCATCAAAATCAATAGTGGCTAAAGAAATCTTTTCTAAAAACTCTTTTTTAGAGAAAGAATATGGGTTAAGCTTTGAATGGCTTGGAGGTAATTGAAACTCAACACCAGGATAAACTGTACGTACGGAGTTGTTATCAGGAGTTAAATGTTTGATACTATCCATTACCATCATATCTCGTTGTCTAACTAAAGAGATATTACTATGGCGCCCCATAATTTCTATATACAAAAGATAGATACTGTCAAATCCTAGCTCATCTCTACTTTCAAATGTTAATTTTAATATTCTATCATTGCCAATTTGATCAATAGAAATAAATTTTGAATTAGTTAGATATTTTCTTAAAACCATACAATACATTGGCGCTTTAAGAGGATTTTGTTTTACTAAATTAGTAAGATGTAATCTTGGATAATTTGAGCTAGCACTAATTAATAGTTTTCTTCGATTTCTTCCCTTTCTAATTGTTAAAATAATTTCATCTTTTTCAGGTTGGTTAATTTTATCTATTTTAGAATCTATTAAGATTTCTTTTAATTCATCAACAATGCTTTTAATAAAAATACCGTCTAATGCCATAAAATCATCCTTTCTTTTTTAGTTATTTTATCTTTCTTTTTATAAATATCACTTTCTAGTATATAATTAACTATTTCAATAATCAACTTTTATATTTATTTTGAATAATAATTGAAATTTATAGTGACAACTGATTTGTTTCGTCTTTTATTTCTGTTATGCCCTTTTTAATTAATATCAACATTGACAATTTATTTTATGTGAAATAATATATAATAAATGTAAAAAATAAATTTAACTTTTGAAAAACTATATAAAAAATAATATTGGGGTGGTAGAATGAAATTTACTAAAATTCATGGTACTGGCAATGATTTTGTTTTAATAAAGGATTTAAACAATGAATATTTAGGAAAAGAAAGTGATTTAGCAAAAGAAATGTGCCATAGGAGATTTGGTATTGGGGCAGATGGTGTTATGTTTGTAAGAAACAGTGAGATAGCTGATATTGAAATGGTTATATATAATTCAGATGGTTCTTATGCAGAGATGTGTGGAAATGGAATTAGATGTTTTGCAAAGTTTGTGTATGATAATAATATTGTTAGAAAAGAAGAGATTACCATAGATACAGGGGATGGTATAAAAACTGCTTATTTAATTACAAAAGATGGTGATGTTACAGGGATAAGAATAAATATGGGTTCTTATACATTTGACCCTAAATTGGTGCCTATAGCAGGAAATGATGAAGTTAAAAATAAAGAGATTAATGAAAATGGTAAGAAATATAATATTACAACATTATTATTAGGGGTACCACATTCAGTGATTTTTGGTGAACTTGATAGTATTGACGTAAATGAAGGTAGAGATATTGAAATTAACAAGTTATATCCAGCAAAAACAAATGTTAACTTTTGTGAAGTGATAGACGAGGAGAATATACGAGTTAAAACTTGGGAAAGAGGTGCTGGACCAACTATGGCATGTGGAACAGGATGTTGTGCAACAGCTGTTGTTTCAAACCTTTATGGGAAAACAGGTAAAAAAGTTAATGTTTCAGTACCAGGTGGAAAGATGGTAATTGAGATTGCTGATGATAATAATGTTTATATGACAGGACCTGCAAAAACAGTATTTGAAGGGGAATACTTATAAAATTTAATTAATAAATTGATAATATTGCTAAAGTATTTTTATGACTTTAGCAATATTTTTTTTGATTAAAATAAAAATTTATGGTAAGAATTCTAATGTGCATGGATAAACATGGAAAATAATAGGAAGGAGAGTGGATGCATATGAAAATGAAATATAAGAAAATCAACTTGAAAAGTTGTGAAATCAACGGCGATTTAGTTTCACTTATTTCAAAGGAATATGCAAAAAAGCAATGTATTTTTCCTTTTGGTGTTAATGGTAATAAACTGAAAGTTGCAATGGAAAATGAAAAAGATCGAGATTTACTTCTAGATTTAAAACTTATCACCAGAAGAGAAATAGTTCCATATATAGATAGCTCAGAAAATATTTTTTATTGTATTGAAAAATTTTATGGAAATAAATTTCTTAATAGCATGAAAGATAACGACGATAGAGTTTCTGTTAAACTTACCGAGTTAATTATTAATAATGCAATTACTGTGAAAGCTAGTGATATACATATTGAACCCTTTCAGGAGTACTGCAGAATAAGGTTTAGAATAAATGGCTCCTTAAAGAATTTTAAAACTCTACAATTAAAGGTATATGAAAAAATTCTTAGAAGAATAAAAATTTTGGCTGAAATAGATATTACTAAAAAGTTATTACCTTGCGATGGAAAATTTAGTTTATACAAATTTAAAAATAACTATGACTTTAGGGTAAGCACAATACCATCTATTCATGGAGAAAAAGTTGTAATTAGAATTTTAAATAAGAACTTTTTTGACTATTCTTTAAATGGAATTACTAATGATAAAGAAATAAAAACTAAGTTTAATAATATTTTAAAAAATAATAATGGAATAATATTTTTAGCAGGGCCTACTGGGTCAGGTAAGTCTTCAACACAATATACCTTTATTAATGAGCTTAATAAAAAAAACAAAAACATAATTACCATAGAAGATCCAGTAGAATTTAAAATAGATGGAGTAAATCAAGTTAATGTAAATAATAAGTCGGGATTAACTTTTGCTACAGGACTCCGTAGCATTTTGAGGCAGGATCCAGATGTAATTTCAATAGGAGAAGTTAGAGATTCTGAAACAGCAGATATAGCTATTAAGGCGGCAATAACAGGACATTTAGTTTTATCTACAATACATACTTCTAATGCTGTTTCCACTATAAATAGGCTTCAAAACATGCATATAAAGAATTATCTATTATCTGATGCTATAATTTCTGTAATTTCACAAAGACTCATTAGAATTAATTGTCCTCACTGCAAAAAAGAAGAAATTGTTGATAATGAAGAGAGAAAAGCTTACGAATTAAATGATCAGATAAAATTGTATAAAGGAATAGGATGTAAACATTGTAACTACACAGGTTATGTGGGAAGAAGAGCAATTTTTGAAATTTTAGAAGTTAGCGAAACAATAAAGAAGCTTATAGTTAAATGTTCTGTAGTTGGTGATTTGTATAAAGAAGCTTTAAAAGAGGGAATGGTTTCTATAAATCAAAAATGTAAGCAAATGATGGTAAATGGGGAAACTTCTTTTGAAGAATATTTGAATATTATTTACAGTATTAGATAGGTGAGTTTATGAAAATAGAATATACAGCTTATAATAGTAGTGGCAAAAAAATAAAAGATAACAGTAGTCAAGACACAATGGAGCAGTTTTATAGATTTATTGAAAATAATAAGTTGATTCTTATTGATTATAGAATTAGAAATAATAAAAAATTAAATAATTTTTTAATAAAAAATAAATATGAAAATTTAGCCAACTTGTGTTCTTACTTATTTTATATTGAAAGCTCGGGGTTGCCTATAAATAAAGGTATGATATTAATTTCTAAATCTATTAAAGATAAGAAATTCAAAAGAACAATATTATCAATAATAGATGATGTTAATAACGGAAAGGAATTTTATAAGTGTTTTTTAAAACATCCAATGTATTTTTCTCACTTTTTCGTAGAAATGATTCATACAGGAGAAAAAACAGATAATTTAAAAGAGGTATTTAAACAATTGATGAACTTTTATAAAGAGATGTACACAACAACTAAAGAGTTAGAAAAAAATTTAATTTATCCTCTTATTGTTTTAGTAACTGCTGTAGTATCAATGATCCTAATGAGGGTAATTTTTATACCTAAAATTTTATTACTATTAGAAAACAATTCTTCAACCATTAGTATGTCTAATAATATAATATCTACGAAATTTATGATGTCAACTGTTGGGTTTATATTTATTATCCTTGCTTTAATATTTATTATGAGAAAGGTGAAATATGACTATTGTCAGAACAAAATATATAAATTGATTCCAAAAGGCTCATTAATTAATTTAATTTTTAGATTTAAATTCTTGAATTCTTTATATTTAGCTGCAGTCTGTGGTGAGAGTCTATCTTTTGGTTATGAGATGGCATTAGATTCAGTAAAAAGTAAATATTTTAAATGTCAGATTAACAGTGGTTTTGAAGTCTTAAAGTATGGCAATTCATTGTCTGAGAGTCTGGAATATATTGATGCTTTAGATGATATTATTATCGCTACTATAAGTATTGGTGAAGAAACTAATAGTTTAGAAAATGCATTAAAAAAATCCATAGATGATTCAAAAATGGCGATGAATAATCGACTTAAAAAAATATCTGTAATGGTAGAACCAATAATAATGATTTTACTTGGAGCGTTTATAACTTATTATGCTGTAAGTGTATTTTTCCCAATAATGGATAATTTGAATAATATTTAAAAAATGGAGGTAAAACTATGAATAAAATTAAGGAGTGTATAATTATGAAATTGAAAAAAAATAAAAAAGGATTTTCTTTTGTAGAAATTATTATAGGAATTGCTATATCTTTAATACTGGCTACTTATTCAATACCAAAGTACAAAGAGTATAAAGGAAAAGCGTTAAATCTTAGGGCTGTCGATTCAGGTCGAAAAATATACGGAGTTTGTATAGATAGCTATATCAATAATGGTGAATTTTCTAGCGCGAAGATTCAAGATGAAGTAACGAATTTGTTGGGTTTAACAGCAACAGTTACTGATTCAGAAGATGATGTTACTGTTGTATACCCCTTGAATAAAAAGAAATATACTCTTGAAATTACTGGAAATGATTCTAGTTTTATAATTAAAGAAGGCGAAAATAAGATTTATTCGTCAAAAGAAGAAACATCTTCTTAAAATGGATGAGAAGCTTTTTCAACATAAGTCAGCTAGTATGACAAAGATAGTGCGTAATAGTAAAAAATTTATTAATTTGAAAAATAAATTCTATAAAAACAAAGGGTTAAGCCTACTGGAAGTCATTATTGTATTAAGTATTATAATGATATTTACAAATTTTTGTGTATTTAATTACTATAGTTTTATGAAAAATATTAGAAATAACATGGACATAGATATTTGTAGCAATGAAATTGTAAAAATAGTTGATTATGGTAAATTCTATTGTAAATTAAATAAAGATTATGGAGAGTTACGGCTACAAGATGACGATAAAATAGTTTTTAAATGTGATGATAAAGTTAGATACTATGGGTTACCAAATGACTTTCAGCTATATCCATATCCTAAAAGGATAATTATTAATGGTGAAGGTGAAATCGGAAAAGCTTGTTCAATATACTTTTATGATGAGAGGAAGGTAAAACATTGTATAACAATACGTGTTGCCACAAATTATGTTAAAGTCAAATACTAGTAGAGGATTTACTTTAATTGAAACAGTTGTTGCTATTTCACTTCTCAGTATCTTGCTGTTTTATATTGTATCTTTCAAAGTATCCTGTAAGAAAACCAATATTAGAATAAAGAATAAAGCAGAGATTTTTGATAGCTTTGAAATTGTATGTAAAGACTTAGAGTATAATTGTAATTTTCAAGATATACTTTATTTAATGGAGAATAATTTATTATATCTACCCAGGGAGAATTTTCATAGGGAAATTCTTCGTGAAAAAAGTTTAATTAGTTTATTAAGTAATGAAGATAATAAAAGCATATTAAAATTAACTATTAATAGAGATGAAGTCAATAATATGATAACAATAAATGTGAAATCTGATATTAAAAATAATAATGACTTAAGTTCTCTAGAAAAAAATATTTATAAAGGAGAATATTTCACCAATTGAAGAAAGGGTATACTTTGATTGAAGTCATTATAAGTATCACTATATTGGCAATAGTTTCTAGTGTTGCAATAAGTTTAGTTACTAATTTGTTAAAGGACCATAAAATTATGGCAAATAGGAGTAGGTATTCAATTTATGCTGCTGATTCTTTTAACTTTATTGAAAAAGAGGTTATATCATCTGAGAATGAAACTATATATCTAAAAAGCAACAGGATTTATCTTTTGAGGTATGATGAAGACTATAGTTATATAGATGTATATGGGAGTGGAGGAGATAAAAAATTAAGAATATCTTATTATAAAAAGAAAAATGGATATACTTCCGTTACTAGAAACACGATTATGGAAAACATCTTGGACTATAAGTTCAATCAAAAAGGGAAACTTCTATTTTTAGAACTAACTACTTATAATGGAGAGAAATTTTATAAATGCATAGGAAACAAAAAAGTGAAAAAGGCTGGGCTGTAATAGAGTTATTAATAATGATATCAATAGTATCTTTAATAAGTATTTATATAGTAAAAGAAGTTTTATTGATTCAGGAGCTGTTACAGGAAAGAGAAGAATATTTATTGAAGGAAGATAAATGCTCATACTACAGAGAAATATTATTAGCAGAACTAAACGCATATTGTTATGAAAATATAGATTTATACAATGGAAACATTGAGGAACTATTACAAAGCATAGATTATGATGATATGAAAATAGATAACTCATATATTATTTACGAAAACGAAAAAAATAGCATAAAATTGTATTTAATGGATGAAAGTTATTTATTAATTGTAGAAAAGTATGAGATAATTAATTTGGATAATAATATTTTTATTAAACCTATATAAAGCAGGTGATTCTATGAAAAAAAGAAAATATATTATAAGAATTTCTGACGACGAGGTAAACTTATTAAAGATTGATAAAAATAAAATTGAAGCCTTCAAAAGTATTGAAGGCAAATCAAAGTTTAAATTGAGAATGAAAAAAAGAAATGTTTCGATTATTCTAGAAGGAGAAGAGATTTTCATTAAATATTTTACTTTTCCCTCTTACTGTAAAAGTAATTTAAGAGAAGTAATTAAGAATAAGCTAATTAGTTTGTATGGAAGTAACGTTGATAATATATTATTTTCTTATTCAGTTATAGATGAAGAGGATGCTCAGTTGAGTACAATAGTATACTGTATTAATTCAAGTAATTTAGAAAAGAATAAAGAGATTATCTTTAATAATAATATTGTATCCAGTGTTAGTTTGATTCAATATTATTTCTTAAAGTACTACGATGCATCTTTTATTCATAATAGGTTTGTATTTGCTTTTAAATTCAATGAAATTTTTTATATAATGTTTGTAAAAAATAAAAATATTTTAGTTAATTTTGCATTTAATGAATTAGAAGAAAATAATCGATTATTATTTGATTTTATCAAAAACACTGCTATAGAAAATTATGAGGATAATTGTGATAGTATAGCAATATATAGATCTAACTTTGATATAGATGAAAAGGATTTACCCTCAAAATATAAGTATGATATTGTTAAATTAGATAATGTTAATGAAAAAATCTTATATTTAGAAATGGAATGAAAATGATGAATAAATATAATTTTTTGCCTGAATGGTATATTATTGAGAAAAAAAATAAAAAGTTTAAGAAAAGATTTCTTACATTTATAATATTATTTTTTTTCTTGATTAGTTCTGTTGTAGCACAAGAATTGATTCGCAAAAAAATTGACTTAAATAAAAAAGAAAACACTAGTTTGATTAATGACAAAATTCAAGCTTTTAACAGTACCAAACAAACTCAAATAACAAATAAAAAATTTGTTAATAACTTTAAAAATTTAATGCTTGTTTTAATGGATGATAAAACTGTAGAAATAGAATTATTAAATAATAAAATGAATTTGACAATAGAAAATGAGGATTATAGTTACTGCAAAAATATATTAGGGAATATAAACAAACAATTTTCTATTTTAAATTACAGTATAATAAACAGCGAAAATATATATAAAATCAGTATAGAAATGGAGTTAAAATGAAAGAAAAAGTATACAAATATAGTTTAGTTGTTTTGATAGTATGTATTTTCTTAATAAATCAAAAAAACATATTGCTATATACAAGGCTAGTTAGTAAAGAGACTTTTAGTAATTCTTCTATAGAAAATTATGAGAATGGAAGTTTAAATTCTCTTAATTACTTCCACAATATAAAGGATATTAAGATTGAAAGTATAATTAATGAAGAAAATTCTGTTTGTTACAAAATAAAACTAAAAGGTTACGAGAAAATTGATGAAATCAGTAGAATTCTTGATTTAAATACTTCTTTAGAAATACTAAAACTAAAGTCATTTAAAGATAAAGAAGGAGAGCTTGAAGTGACTTTTGATATATTAGAGAATAAAAACTATTAATGAAAAAATTAAATTCTATTTGCAAATATACTTAAGTTTTGATAAAATATCATTGTTTAGTAGAAGGGAGGCAACAATGTATACTGCTAGATTGATTAATCTTAGAGATAAACTGCAAGAGAAGCATTTATCGGGTATATTACTCAATAGTGATGCTAATAGAAATTACATAACTGGATTTACTGGTGATGAGAGTTATGCGCTTATTACAAAAGAAAGAGCATTTTTCATAACTGATTCTAGATATATTCAACAAGCTAAGTTAGAAGCTAAGCTTTTTGAAGTTGTTGATTATAAAGGAGACTTAGTTAGTTGTATTTCAAATTTGATAAGAGATTTGAAAATAGAAAAGTTAGCCTTTGAAGATGAAAAGATATCTTTTTCACAATATGATAAGTTCAAAAATGGTTTTGAATGTGAACTTGTACCCCAAGAAGGTATGGTTGAGGAATTACGTATAGTAAAAGATGATTATGAAATCGAATGCATATCAAAGGCAGCTGAAATAGCTGATAAGGCATTTAGCCATATTACAAATTTTATAAAGGTAGGAATGAAGGAAAGTGAAGTAGCTCTAGAATTAGAATTTTTTATGAAAAAATTAGGAGCTTCAGCATTATCTTTTACTTCAATTGTTGCATCAGGAGTTCGATCTTCGTTGCCACATGGTACAGCTACAAGTAAGGTTATCAATGATGGTGATTTTCTAACCCTTGATTTTGGATGTGTTTACAATGGTTATTGTTCTGACATGACAAGAACAGTTGTTATTGGAAAGCCAAATGAAAAAATGATTGAAATTTATGAAACTGTAAAGTTTGCTCAAGAAAAAGCCTTGGAAGAAATTGCTCCTGGTAAAATGTGCTCAGACATTGATAAAGTTGCCAGAGATTATATTAAATCAAAAGGTTATGGAAGTTATTTTGGGCATGGACTCGGTCATGGTGTAGGATCTGAAATTCATGAAGAACCTAGAGTAAGTCCTAAAAGCAAAACAATGCTTAAATGTGGAATGGTAATAACTGATGAGCCAGGTATTTATATTCCAGAATTTGGTGGAGTTAGAATTGAAGATTTAATTTTAGTTACAGAAGATGGTTGCAAAGTTTTATCAAAGTCTTCAAAAGAGCTTATTTGTATATAAATTATTATTTATGTTAAAAATATTTTTATAATATATATTTTTTAGTGGAGGGATACACAATGATTTCAGCAGGAGATATAAGAAAAGGAACGACTTTTGAAACGGATGGACAAGTATTTACAGTAATTGAATTTTTACACGTTAAACCAGGAAAAGGTGCTGCATTTGTAAGAACAAAAATAAGAAACGTGATAAGTGGTTCAGTGGTTGAAAAAACTTTTAACCCAACTACAAAATTACAAGAAGCGGTAATTGAAAGAAAAGAAATGCAATATTTGTACTCAGATGGTCAATTATACTATTTTATGGACCAAGAAACTTATGAGCAAATTCCTTTAAGTTTTGAGCAAGTTGAAAATGCTATCAAATTCTTAAAAGAGAATATGTTTGCAATAATAAAATTCTTTAAAGGAAGCGCGTTTTCAGTAGAAGCTCCAAACTTTGTTGAATTACTTATAACAGAATGTGAGCCAGGAGTAAAAGGAAATACTACTACAAACGTAATGAAGCCTGCAACAGTTGAAACAGGAGCAGTAGTTCCAGTACCTTTATTTGTAAACGAAGGAGATACTATTAGAATAGATACAAGAACTGGCGATTACATGGAAAGAGTTTAAATCTTAGGAAGTGATATTTTGCACTCACTAGTTAAAAAAATTGAAACAATAAAAAGTAAGATAGATAAAATCGATAATCAAAACGAACAATACAATGAAATCATATCTGATATGTTTTTTGTTATTAGTGAATTGGCGAATAATGTATTAGAATTGAATTCAAATTTTGATGAAATCAATGACTATGTTACTGTATTAGATGAAAATTTAGGGAATATTGAAGAAGAACTTTATGGTTTCGAAGAAGAAGAAAGTGAATTTGAAGATTTTGAATATACTGATGTTCAATGTGAAAAATGTTTTGAACAGATAGCTGTAGAAAGATCTTTGATAGACTCTAAAAGTTCTTTTGAATGTCCAAATTGTCATAATATAATTAAATTTTAAAAAAGCTGTAATGCATTAAATTGCATTACGGCTTTTTTTTATCTTTATTTAGGAATAATTTTAGTGTACAAGCAATAAAATTAATTAAGAAAGGAGGAAAACTATGAGCACAAGAGATGTATTTTATATTTTACCAGATCACATAAGTAAAGTTATTGAAGATGTTAAGAATCTTGAAAGAGTAAATGAAATTAGATTAAGAAGCAATAAACCTATAGCTATTTATATTGATGAAAATGAAAAAATACTGAATTACATAATTAAACCGAACGATTTAAGTAAGATTATACAGCGTATGAGTAATTATTCTATGTATGCATTTGATGAAGAGTTAAAACAAGGGTATATAACAATTAAAGGTGGGCACAGAGTTGGGATTTGTGGAAGTTGTGTTATTAATAAAGGTGAGGTTAAGACTATCAAGAATATATCATCTTTAAATATTAGAATTTCAAGACAAATAATTAATTGTTCGAAAAAATTATTGCCATATTTAATGAAAAATTCTAATTTAATGAATACAATAATTATTTCACCCCCAAAGTGTGGTAAAACTACACTTATAAGAGATATTTCAAGAAATTTATCAAATGGCTTCACTCTCAATAATACTAAAATAAGAGGTATGAAAGTTTGCATTATTGATGAGAGGAGTGAAATTGGAGGGTGCTACAATGGAACCCCGCAGCTTGATGTAGGTAATAGGACGGATATTATGGATAACTGTATGAAAAGTAGTGGAATAATGATGGCTATAAGGTCTATGTCTCCTGATGTAATTATTTGTGATGAAATTGGAACTTATGATGATATAAAAAGTATCATAGCAGCATTGAGTTCAGGTATAAAATTAATAACTACTATTCATGGTTTTGGCATAGAAGATTTAAATAATAGAGATGTTTTTAGAGAGATTATAAAAAATAAGGTTTTTAAGCGTGCTGTAATCCTTAGCAATAGAAATAAAGTAGGAACTATAGAGTATATTTATGACTTCACAAAAAAAATGAAAATAGGAGGAAATGTTAATGATAATTAAACTAATTTGTTCTTTAATTATTATCATATCATGCACCCTATTAGGAATTAAGTATGGAGAAAATTTACGTAAAAGGGTTGAAGAGTTAAATTCTCTTTTACAAGCAGTAAATCAAATGAAGGTTCATATTCAATATACTTTTACACCGATTCCGGAAATATTAAATGATATCGCAAAAAAAAGTTCTGAACCTTTAGCCACAATATTTAATAATATATCTGAAAAATTATTTTTAAATGCAGTAGATTCTATTCATGAGGCTTTTATAGAGGAACTATCAAAAGAAAATCACGAATTACATTTAAAGAATGACGATACAGAAATATTACTAGATTTGGCTAAATCTTTAGGAGATACAGATGTTGAAGGGCAAAGCAATGTTTTGAATTTAATAGATATGAAACTAAAAAAACAAATTAAAAGTGCAGAAACAGAATTAGAGAAAAACCTGAAAGTATACCGATATTTAGGGTTTTCTATTGGAGCTACAATAGTTATTCTTATCATTTAGGAGGAAAATTATGTTAGATACAAGTTTGATCTTTAAATTAGCAGGAGTAAGCATATTAATTATCGTACTAGATAAGATAATTGACTCTAGTGGAAAAAAAGAATATGCGGTTGTAATAAATATTGCAGGCCTTGTAATAATACTTATGATGGTAATGGACCTTATAAATAAACTATTTAATACAATTAAAACAATGTTTAGTTTCTGAGGTGGCCTATGGATATTATTAAGGTTGTTTCTTTTGCATTTATAGCACTTGCGATAATCGTTACAGTGCGAAAAGAAAGACAAGATCTAGCCATTCAAATAAGTATTGTTTCAGGGGTTATTATTTTCTTATATATGATAAGTAAAATCTCTTCTGTTTTACAGTTGCTTCAAGAACTTGCTTTGAAAGCAAATATAGATTTTGTTTATTTAGATGTAGTTTTTAAAATACTGGGTATATCCTATTTAGCTTCCTTTTGTAGTGAGATATGTAGAGATGCAGGGGAAGGAAATTTAGCATCAAAAGTTGAATTTGCAGGAAAAATACTAATACTTGTTCTAGCTATTCCTATACTTATGGCAGTCCTGCAATCAATATTAAAAATAATGTAAGACACAGGTGATAAATTTGAAAAGAATAACTTATTGTTTTATTATTTTTATTTTATTAAATTTTTGTATTGTAGATGTAGCTTATGGACAAACCAATACTCCTAGTAATGAAATCAATAATGAAACATTTACCATAGAAGATGCTGAAAATGATATAAAAATACAACAATTATACGATTATATGACAGAAATTCAAAGTGAATATGAATTACTAAACGACATAAGTTTTAAAGAATACGTAGATACATACTTAAAATCTGGAGCTGGTGGACTTTCTGTAAAGGGCTTACTGAATATTTTTATAAAATATGGATTACGAGAAATTTCAGCAACACTAAAAATAATGTCTACTATAATAATTATTTCAATTATATGTGCTCTTATAAAAAATCTTGAATCCGCCTTTAGTAATGAAAATTTGACCAATATTGCTTATTTTGCATGTTATTCAGTGTTGATTATTATTCTATCGAAAAGCTTTTATATTGGAGTTACATTAGCTAGAGAAACTATAGTTAGTATGAGTGATTTTATGGCAGCATTAATTCCAGTTTTATTAATGTTGTTAGCGGGAGTGGGGAGTATAACAGAAGCAGCTGTTTTAGATCCAATAATAATTGGGACAGCAAATATTAGTGTCAAATTATTTGTAGATATTTTATTGCCTATCATTGGATTTTCATTTGTTTTGGTTTTTGTCAATAATATTACGGAAGATAATAAAATTGAGAATTTGACAAAATTGATGAAACAAATAGTTCTTTGGATTCAAGGAATTATTATGACAATTTTCATTGGGGTTATCACAATAAGAGGTATATCTGCGAATACTATAGATGCAGTTGCTGAAAAAACAGTTAAATTTGCTGTAGATAATTTTATTCCAATAGTAGGTGGTGCACTTTCAGATGCTATAACTACAGTTGCAGGTTATTCTTTATTAATAAAGAATGCATTAAGTAGTTTGGGTCTTATTGTCCTAATTGCTATAGTTTTGATACCAATTATAAAATTATTAGTAATTGCTTTGATATATAAACTATCAGCGGCACTTATTGAACCTATTAGTGATAAAAGACTTGTTAGATGTGTTGGCGCTGCAGGGGATTCTCTTATATTAATAACATCTTGTTTAATAAGCGTGTCAGTAATGTTTTTTATTATGATAGCAATAGTTGCATCTGCTGGAAAAATAATTTTAAATGGTTAATGGTAAGGTGATTAAATGGATTATTTAGAAAGTTGGATTATTAGCATTTGTACTGCAGTTTTTTTTATAACAGCTGTGGAAATGATTTTACCTAAAAATTCTATAAAGAAATATGCCAAATTGACATTAGGATTAATTTTAGTCACAGTAATTTTAAATCCAATAATTAAGTTGTTTGATAGGGAATATGACCTTGAAGTTTATTCGAGAGAAGCTTCTCATTATTTAAATAGCAATGAAGAAAAAACAGAATTTGTAGAATATAGAGAAAAATCTATAGAAAATTCCATAGGTGTATTTGCAGACAAACTATCAAATGTTTGTAACAAGGAATTGAAGAGAATTATCCCAAATTGTGAATTTGATATAGAAATAAATGTTGATTATTCGAAGGAACTATCAGAATTTGTGATTAATTGGGCTAAAATAGGGGTTTCTGATTCAAAAATAAAGAAAATCAAAAAAGTTGAAATCAATGATTCAAAAGAAGTTAATAATATGGGGCAGGTTAACAGTGAAATTTCAAATAAAATTAAAAAAAGCTTATCCCAACTTTTGAATATATCAACTGAAAAAATTAAAGTTTATAAACTATAGAAAAGGAGAAGGGAATACAATGAAAATAAATGAGTTTTTACATAATAACTTAAAAAATAGTGAGAAAAAGTTGAGTAACAAATTAAGTAAAAAATTAAGCCCGAATATAATAATATTAATTCTAATTGCAATTCTGCTGATCATAGTCAGTGAAAATTTTGGCAGTAGTAAACCCATATTTTCAAATAAAGATACCCCAAAAGTAGAAGATACAAATACAATTATACAAGTGAGTCAAGATTATCAGACTCAAGTTGAAGAAGAATTAAAATCAATTTTGGAACACATAGACGGTGTAGGAAAAGTTGTTGTAATGATAAATTTTGAAGGAGGTGAGGAGCAAGTACCTGCAATAAACACTAATGATTCAACTAGTTTAACAGAAGAGAATGATGGAGAGGGTGGTACAAGAAAGACTACTCAAAATAATGATGGGAAAACGGTTGTGATGATGAACGGTGATGGGGGAAATGAACCATTAATTTTGAAAAAGATTAGTCCAAGTGTTGAAGGTGTATGTGTAGTAGCAGAAGGAGCTTCTAATGATTTGATGAAATTAAATATTCAGAAAGCTGTTATAACATTATTTGGCATACCAGAAAATAAAGTAACAGTTTATCCAATGAAAAAATAACATAAATAAGGAATTTAAGCATATAGATTATATTGAAAATGAAATTAATACTAATAATAGAGGAGGAATTTTTATGAGTAAGAAACAGGGAGCTATTATCGTAGTTTTACTAGCGTTAATTATCAGTGCTGGGATATTAGCAACAAAGTTGAACAATGATTCACTTTACGTTGGGAAAGATTTGAATAATGATGTATCAAGTATTTCTACTAGTCAAACAGAAACAACTACTTCATCAAACTTCTTTGCTGAGCAAAAGATTATAAGGGATAACAAGGAGAATCAAATTTTACAAAATCTTAAAACTTTAATTGATGATGAAAACATTTCAGAAGAAGAAAGACAAAAAACTTCAAGTAAGTATACTGAATTGACAATGGCATCTAATAGTGAATCTGAAATTGAAACATTGCTTAAAGCAAAGGGTTATGCAGAAGCTTTATGTTTTGTAGAGGAAAATAAAGTAAGAATCATAATAAAATCTCCAGAAAAATTGACTGACCAACAATTAAAGCAAATTCAAGATGTTGTTGTTGATGTTACTAAAATTATGGATGTAGATATTTCACAAAAAGAATAATCATTTGTAAAAATAAATGCTATTTGTTATAATGTACATAAGATAATTTGATTTGGCTTATCCAAACAGGGAGGGACAATAATGGAAGATAATATAAAGAATTTAAACGATATCGGAATAGTTAAAATATCTGATGAAGTAGTAGAAGTGATTGCAGGATTAGCAGCTTCTGAAATAGATGGAATTGTAGGAATGAGCACTAAACTAGTTGGTGGAATCACTAAGATTTTAACTTCTAAGAAAAGTGTAACAAAAGGAGTTAAGGTTTCAGTTGGTGAAGACAGCGCTACTATAGATATATTTGTTGTAGTTACATATGGAACTAGAATTATGAATGTAGCGAAACAAGTTCAAGAAAATGTACAAAAATCTGTAGAATCTATGACTGGCTTGAAAGTTTCAGCGGTAAATGTGTATATACAAAACATGGTTCTTCCTAAAGAAGATAAGAATATCGATGAATAACTAGACATCCTCGTTAAAAGAGGATGTTTTTTTGCTATTTTTTGAGAAAGTATTTGACATTTAGATGAAAAATATATAATGTTATTAATAGAAATACTTACATACCTAGGAGGAAACATTATGAATAGAAGAAAATCAAGAGAATTACTAATGAAATTTTTGTTCGAAATTTCTATAAATAAATTAACTTATAAAGAAGTAGTACAAAATTTTAAAGATGACAAAGAAAATAAATTAGATGGATATGATTTTGAATTTATAGAATTAGAAATTAATGGAATTCAAGAAAATATTGAAACAATAGATAATAAAATTCAGATGAATTTAAAAAATTGGAAGATTGATAGACTTTCTAAAATTGACTTGGCTATTTTGCGAATATGTACGTATGAGCTGTTATTTGAGAAAGATATTCCAAAAAGGGTAGCAATTAATGAAGCTATTGAGCTTGCTAAGAAATATTCATCAGATAATGCACCATCATTTATAAATGGAGTTATAGGTAATATGGTATAGAGTTTCATAGTGAAATTTAATTTATACATGTCTCAAAATCTCGACGTTTCAACGAGTTTTAGACACGTATAAATTATTAGTTGAGCTAGAATCTCTTTATAGATTATTAGTTGAACTATAATTTTATAATGAAAATTATGTAAAGTTAGGGGTTGATTTTGTGGGGACAAAATTAGATGGTAAAGAGATTGCAAACAAGATTAAACTAGACATAAAAGAATATATTGATAAATCTGAAAATAAAATTCCCTGTTTAGCGAATATATTAGTGGGTAATGATGGAGGTTCAAAGTATTATTTGAATACTCAAAATAAGGTGTGTAACAAGGTTGGTATAAATACAAAAAGTATTGAATTAAATGAGGATATAGATGAAGAGACTTTATTAAATACTATAAGGGAATTGAATAATGATGAAAGTGTAACTGGAATAATATTGCAGTTGCCATTACCTAAACATCTTAATGAGAATAAAGTAACATCAGCAATAGCAATACAAAAAGATGTTGATGGATTAAATAGTTTGAGTACAGGAAAATTGTTTAAAGGTGAAAAATGCTTCATACCTTGTACACCAAAAGGTATAATTCGTCTCATTAAGGAAACAGGAATACAAATAGAAGGTAAAGAAGCTGTTGTTTTAGGAAGAAGTAATATTGTAGGAAAACCTGTAGCACAACTTCTCTTACAAGAAAATGCTACTGTTACAATATGTCATTCTAAAACTGCTGATTTAAAAGAGGTTTGTCAAAGAGCCGATATACTAGTAGTAGCAGTAGGAAGGCCTAATTATATAGGTAAAGAGTATATAAAGCAAGATGCAGTAGTTATAGATGTTGGAACATCTGTAGTAGATGGAAAATTAGTTGGAGATGTTAACTATAATGAAGTTCTACCAGTAGCATCATATGTTACTCCTGTTCCAGGAGGGGTTGGACCTATGACAACAGCTATGTTATTGGCAAATCTTTGTGAGGGAAATATTTAATGTATATAAAAACTCTATCAGTGTCGCAATTGAATAATTATATAAAGAAAACTATGGATAATGATTTCATCTTAAAAAATGTAAGTTTGAAAGGTGAGATTTCAAATTGGAAAAGGCATAGTAGTGGGCATATCTATTTTTCATTGAAAGATGATGAGTCCAAAATAAATTGTATTATGTTTAGAGATTATGCATCAAACATAGACTTTGAAACTGATAATGGCTTATCAGTGATTGCTACTGGTAGAGTGACGTTGTATTCCAAAGAAGGTGCCGTTCAGTTTTACTGTGAATCTATTGAACTAAATGGTGTTGGTAAATTACATATAGAATTTGAAAAACTAAAGAATAAACTTCAAAGTGAAGGATTATTTGATAATATATATAAAAAACAGATTCCTAAATATTCTAAAAAAATAGGGATAATTACATCACCTACAGGAGCAGCATTTAGAGATATTATAAATGTTGCTAAAAGAAGAAATGATAAAATAGATTTGATATTGTATCCATCTCTTGTTCAAGGTGAGGCAGCAAGTGAAAATATTATAAGAGGGATAAAATATTTTAATAAAAGAGATGATGTAGAGCTGATAATTATTTCTAGAGGTGGAGGTTCTATAGAGGAACTTTGGAGTTTTAATGAGGAACTTTTAGCAAGAGAAATATATAAAAGTAAAAAAATTATAATTTCAGCAGTAGGCCATGAGACAGATTTTACTATTTCTGATTTCGTAAGTGACCTGCGTGCACCAACACCATCCGCAGCTGCAGAAATAGCTGTTTTTAATATTAATGAATATGTTGAAAAACTCGACTATTTAAAAAAGATGATTAAGAAAAATGGATTAAATAAGATTGATTCTGAGAAGAATAGATTGATGTTATATTCAGAGAAAATTAAAAATAATAATCCTATTAATTTTATTTCAAATCAATATTTTAAAATTGATGCACTTAAGGATAAAATTGATAATAGTATATATAGAAAAATAGAGAAAGAAAGTAAATCTTTAGCTCATTTATATGAATTAATTGAAGAAAAAAATCCTTTGAATATATTAAAAAAAGGATATTCCCTAGTTAGAGATAAAGATGAGAAAGTTATTAAGACTGTGGAGAATTTTAAAGAACAAGAAGAAGTAGAAATTGTTTTTTCTAATGGATCTGCAAAGATTAAAGAATTCCATATTCTAGATAGCTAAATTTATTAAAAGAGATATGTATTTGTGTCAAGTAATGTGTAATGTAATTTGAATCTAGGTGGTGGTAATATGCCGAAGAAAAAAGAAAATTATGAAGAAATGTTCCTTCAATTAGAAGAAATAGTTAATAAAATGGATGGGGAGACAATGTCCTTGGACGAATCCATGAAAGCCTATGAAAAAGGAATTAAGCTTACAAATAAATTATATAAAATTTTGAATGAAGCTGAAGGCAAAATTAAGATAATTAAAGATAGTGAAGAAATATTATTTTTCGAGGATGATGAAAATGAATAAACTCAAAAATGAGATCAACTTGTGGTTTGAACAATATTTCAGTGGAAAAAATGATTACAATAAAACCTTGTATGAAGCAATGGGATATAGTATTAAAAATGGTGGTAAAAGAATTAGACCTATATTATTGTTAACAACGTATTCTATGTACAAATCTGATTATGAAAATGTATTACCTATAGCGGCTGCTTTTGAGATGATTCACACTTATTCACTAATACATGATGATTTACCATGTATGGATAATGATGATCTGAGGAGAGGAAAGCCAACAAATCATAAAGTTTACGGAGAAGCAATAGCTGTTTTAGCTGGAGATGGGCTTTTAAATGAGGCTATGAATATAATGTTTGATAACTCATTTAAATCATTAAATCACTTAAAAGCATGTGCGGAAATTTCTAATGCTGCAGGGCCAGAAGGTATGATTGGTGGCCAAATAGTAGATATTGAAAGTGAAAACAAAAAAATTTCTATTGAAAAATTAAAGTATATGCATAGTAAAAAAACAGGTTCTTTGATAAAGGCATCTATAAAGGCAGGAGCAATTTTAGGTGAGGCAATAGAAGATGATATAGATAAACTTACCATATTTGGTGAAAAGTTAGGGCTAGCATTTCAGATAAAAGATGATATATTAGATATTACAGGTGACGCAAAAAAATTAGGCAAGAAAACACATAGTGATGATAATAAAAATAAAACTACTTTTATTAGCGAGTTTGGGTTAGATGAATGTATAAGTATGTGTGAAAACTTAACTAACGATTGTTATGCTATATTAGATAGTATTAACAGTGATGTAACTAATTTAAGAGGAATAACAAGTTTTTTATTAAACCGACAATACTAATTAGTAATATAATTGATAGGTAAAATAATTGATGAGTAGAATAATTGATATATTGTTTTTGAATTATTTTACTGTTTATGATATAATCCCTATTAGAAATAGTGGTGCAGTATTCTAGTCAGGTAAGTGTTTTTTGAAGGCGGGGCTAAAAATCCGTCAAAGGGCACATCGATGAAGCTTCTGGTGCTGGCTTGCTACGCCCAGTGGTGGGCTTGTGCTGGGAGTAAGGGGGATGGGGCGACCGCAAAGGCATGCGTACTCGACCCTACCCTCCGTGGAGACCATTGCTTGTGGTTTAGGTGAGATACCTATTCTACGACAATGGATTAAACCTGTATTGTGGTGAATAGCTATGTACAGAGTAGCCTGCCTTGAGTGAGATAGGTAGAGGTGAGCAAAATATGGCTCAAGGAAACCTATGTTGCAAAAGAGGCTAGAAAAACACCTAACTGCTGAGGAAAACTCCTAGACTGTATTTGAGGTATGTTAAAGATTGCAGTGTGGACTAAGTGGTAATTCAGTTCTATATCTGGAGACACTATAGGTAGAAAATTAAAAGGAAACTGCCATACCGGCGACGGATGGTTTTTCTATGGGAAATCCTACTGGACCTAAGCCACAAGATTTATTTAACATACCACCACTATCTATATATTTGGAGGGAAATTTGAATAAAAAAGAAAAAAAGAATAAAAAAAAGAATGACTATACAAGATGGATAATTATCATTGTGATTTGGACATTATTTATATCAGCAGCAATTTCTCTTTTCGCTAATATAGTATTGCAATATGTAAACATTGTTATTGCATTAATTATATTAGTGTTTATTATATTTGTTGGTATAATTTTTGATTTAATAGGAGTAGCTGTAACAGCTGCTAATGAAACTCCCTTTCATTCTATGGCTTCAAGACGTGTAGAAGGAGCTAAGGTTGCTGTCAATTTAATAAGAAATGCTGATAAAGTTTCTAATTTTTGTAATGATGTTATTGGTGACATTTGTGGTGTAATCAGTGGAGCTATAGGAACTTTGATATTAGCAAAAATATTAACCAATATAAGTTATTATAATCAAAAAATAGATATAATTATTGGATCATTAATTGGGGCTGTGATTGCTTCATTGACAGTAGGTGGAAAAGCTATAGGGAAGAATATTGCTATTAACAAAAGTAATGATATAGTTTTTGCAGTTGCAAAAGTTCTAAATCTAATGAAAAGGGATAGATGATAAAATGTATAAATATTTAGATAATTACTCTATGGAAAATGGAGTGAAAAAGTTATCATTAGACGAATTAAATGTTTTTGCTAGTGAAATAAGAGAATTTCTTATAGATAAAGTATCAAAGACAGGAGGTCATTTAGCCTCAAATCTTGGAGTAGTGGAATTGACATTAAGCCTTGTAAAAACTTTTGATCTTTATAATGATAGAATAATTTGGGATGTAGGACATCAGACTTATGTTTATAAATTATTAACCGGAAGAAAAGATTGCTTTGATACATTAAGACAATTTGGTGGAATGAGTGGATTTCCTAAGAAATCAGAGAGCGTATTAGATCATTTTCAAACAGGACACAGCAGTACATCGATTTCAGCTGCAATTGGAATGGCTAGAGCTAGAGATTTAGCTAAGAAAAATTCTAATATTATTGCAGTTATTGGTGATGGTGCCCTTACGGGGGGAATGGCTTTAGAAGCTTTAAATGATATTGGATATAATAAAACAAATATGACAATAATTCTAAATGATAATCAAATGTCAATTTCTAAAAATGTTGGTGGAGTCTCTGCATATTTGAGCCAAATGAGAATCGACCCTAAATATAATAAATTTAAAGAAGACTTTACTAATAAATTAAATAAAATTTATTTAGGAAAAGAGATTGCATCGTCATTAAAAAGAATTAAGGGTGGAATCAAACAAATGGTTGTGCCTGGAATGTTTTTTGAAGAATTAGGAATAAAATATGTTGGACCTATTGATGGACATAATATTGAGCAAATTTCAAATTCTTTAGAATTATCTAAACACATAAAGGGTCCAGTATTGATACATGTAGTAACAGTCAAAGGTAAAGGGTATGATTACGCAGAACAGAATCCAGATACTTTTCATGGCATTGGACCATTTAATCTTGAGAGTGGCAAGACAAAATCTAGTGGAAAAAATACATATTCAAAAGCTTTTGGTAAAGCAATGGTAAAACTTGCAGAAGAACATAAAAACCTAGTAGCAATTAGTGCAGCAATGCCAACTGGAACAGGATTGTCAGAATTCAGCGAAAAATATCCCGATAGGTTTTTTGACGTGGGTATTTCTGAACAACATGCTACAACATTAGCGGCAGGAATGGCTAGTGAGGGATTGATACCTGTTTTTGCAGTTTATTCAACTTTTCTTCAAAGGGCTTATGATCAAATTATACATGACATATGTTTGCAAAAGCTACCTGTAATTCTTGCGATTGATAGAGCAGGAATTGTAGGAGAGGATGGAGAAACACATCAAGGTGTTTTTGATATGTCTTTTTTGACCCATATTCCAAACATTACAATTGTTAGTCCTAAATGCGTAGATGATTTACCATATCTGTTGGAATGGGCTATAAAAGAAAATAAGCCTATAGCTATTAGATACCCAAGAGGTGGGGATAAACAAAATAATGAATTAAAGCTATATAAAAATATAATTTCAAATAAATGGGAAGTTGTAAGTGAAGGGGATAAAGTAGCCATATTAGCAGTTGGTAAGATGGTTAGCAAAGCAGTAGCTGTGAAAGAAGAATTGTTAAAGGTCGGAATAAATCCTTTGATAGTTAATGCTTGTTTCATCAAGCCTTTAGATACTGAGTTATTAGACAATTTAGTAGAGGATGATTATAAAATAATCACTTTAGAAGATAACTATATTATTGGCGGATTCGGTTTATTCGTTCTTAATTATCTAAATGTAAAAAAGCAAAATGTTAAAGTACTTAATTTAGGATTTAAAGATGAATTCATTACTCATGGGAGTGTTGATACATTATATAAATTATACGGTTTGGATGAAGAAGGGATATTTAAAAGTATATTAAATTTTTTATAGATACAAAGGAGAATGATGATGGGTTCAAAGAAAGAAAGGTTAGACGTACTTTTAGTAAATTTAAAATACTTTGATTCTAGAGAAAAAGCTAAAGTTAGGATAATGGCGGGGGAAATCTTTGTTGATGGAGAACGTGTTGATAAATGTGGGCAGAAAGTTGATATAAATGCACAAATCGAATTTAAAGGGAAAAATATGCCTTATGTAAGTAGGGGTGGGTATAAGCTTGAAAAAGCTATGAAATCCTTTGATATTGTTTTAAATGATAATAAGTGTATGGATATAGGAGCTTCAACAGGAGGATTTACAGATTGTATGCTGCAAAATGGAGCATCTAAAGTATATGCAATTGATGTTGGTTACGGACAGTTTGCATGGAAATTAAGAACTGATCCTAGAGTAGTCTGCATGGAAAGAACAAATGCTAGATATTTGACAAAAAGTGATATTGAGGATGCATGTGATTTTGCAAGTATTGATGTATCATTTATTTCACTTACTAAAATAATACCTGCTGCATGTAATTTATTAAATGATAAAGGTAGTATAGTTGCACTTATAAAACCACAATTTGAAGCGGGAAAAGGAAAAGTTGGTAAAAAAGGTGTTGTTAGAGAACCGGAAATTCATAAAGAGGTTATAAAGAAAATTACGGACTTTTTAGAGGAAAGTAGCTTGAATATCTTAGGGATTGATTTTTCTCCAATAAAAGGACCGGAAGGGAACATTGAATACTTAATATATTTTACGAAAGATATGAATAAAGAATCTAATTTTTCTCAAGTTGATGTAGAAAAAATTGTAAATTGCTCACATACGGAAACAAAGTAGGTGATATAATGAAAAAGATAGCTGTCAATATTAATAGTAGTAAATTTATTGGTAATAGTTTAAATTCAATTAAGAGAGTCATCTCCACTTTAAAAAAATACAATAATGGTATAGAAATTATGTTATTTAAAGATTCAATAGGTTTGGATAAAGAACATAATTGTTATTTTGATGTAATTATTGTTTTGGGAGGTGATGGAACTATACTGGGTACTGCTAGGCAAATGTGTAATTATGATATACCTATTTTAGGGATAAATTTGGGTAACTTAGGTTTTCTAACTTCTATAGAAATGTCGGAGTTGGACCAAGGCATAAAAAAATTATCTCTAGGTGATTTCCAAACAGAAGATAGAATGATGCTTGATTGTACTGTAATAAAATCTAATTCTGAGTTGAAATTTAAAGCTTTAAATGAGGTTGTTATTTCGAAAGGTGAGATAGTGGGGATAAACAAATTTACAGTTAATGTTGATGACAAGTATTATACTACTTTTAATTCTGACGGCGTGATAATTTCAACACCTACAGGATCTACAGCATATTCTTTATCAGCGGGGGGTCCAATAATGTACCCTACTTTAGATGTTATTTCAATAACTCCAGTATGTCCTCATTCATTACATTCAAGAAGTCTTATTATAGATGAAAAATCTGAAATTAATGTATATGTCAATAAAAATAAAAGCAAAACTTTATTATCTATTGACGGACAGTCACATTGTCATATAGCTAATTCAGATATAATAAATATTAAGAGTTCTGAAAAAAAATGTAAGATAATTAAACTTGAAGGAGACGACTACTTTAATATTTTAAGAAATAAGATTTTACTTAATATTTAAAGATTAAAAATTTTAAAATAATTAAACGAAAGAGATTGTTTAGGAATGATTTCTACTAATTCTTAAGCCAACTCTTAAAAGGAGAATAATATGAAAATTGAACGTCAAGCAAAATTATTGGAAATTATAAGTACTAAAGACATTGAGACACAAGAGGAGTTAGCTGAAGAACTAAAAAAAGAAGGTATGGATATAACTCAAGCGACAGTTTCAAGAGATATAAAAGAACTAAAACTAATAAAAGTATTAACAGAAAAAGGTACTTATAAGTATGCTACTATAGTTCCTAAAGATAATGTTATGTCAAATAAATTAGTTAATATTTTTTCACAAACAGTTAATTCAGTACAAAATGTGGGTAATTTTGTTTGTATAAAAACAATGACTGGATCAGCAGGTAGTGCATGTGAGGCTATAGATTCTATGAATTTAGAAGGTCTTGTTGGAACAATAGCCGGAGATAATACAATATTTATAATGGCCATAAATGAAGAAAAAGCTAAAGAAATCGTAAAAAAAATGAAAAAAATGATAAATTAAAGAGGTGGTAAAATGCTACTTCAGGTAAGCGTAAAGAATTTTGCTTTAATAGAGAATTTAAATGTAAATTTTGAAAAGGGATTAAATATTTTAACTGGTGAAACAGGAGCTGGAAAATCAATATTAATAGATGCCATTAGTTATGTTTTAGGCGAAAAAATTAATAAAAATTTATTAAAACAAGGTGAAAACAAAACATTTGTAGAAGCAGTTTTCGAAATAAATAATCCAAAGACATGTGAAATTCTTAGAGATTTTAATATAGAGTTTGATGATATAATTATTGTAAGTAGAGAAACTTCAAAATCAGGTAAAAGCTTAGTGAAAATAAATGGTAAGTCTTTATTAATTTCTCAAATGAAAGAAATCTCAAAAACTCTATTAAATATTCATGGACAGCATCAGAATCAAGATTTGCTAGATTCATCTAAACATATTGAGTATTTAGATAAATATGGTGAAGTTGATTTGAAAGAAGTTCTAGCAAAATATAATGAATATTATGAAAAATATTCATATATTAAGAATAAAATTGAAAAAATTGAAAAGAATAGAGATGAAGACGAAAAATTAAAAGACTATTTATCTTTTCAATTAAAGGATATTGAAAAAGCAAATCTAAAGAAAAATGAAGATAAAGATTTAGAAGAACAATATAATATGTTATCAAATGCAGAGAAAATCAGCTCTGTTTTAAATGAAGCATATGAAGTTTTAAATGAAAATTCTGACTCATATTATTCTGTATACTATCAAATTGGTAAACTTATAAATAGTTTAAGAACTATAGAAAACAATTTAAAAGATATAGTTCCTTCTATAAATTTATTAGAAGAGTCATTTTTTAACATAGAACAAGTTATTGAAGAAGTAAGGAAATTTAAAGAAAACGTATATTACAATGCTGATGAACTTGATTACATAAATAGCAGAATATTTCTAATTGATGCTATGAAGAGGAAATATGGTGAATCTGTTGGCGAAATTTTAGAATTTAAAGAATCTTTAAGAGAAAAAATTGATAATATCGAAAACAGTGATAAAATAATAAATCAATTACACAAAGAGAAGGAAGACATACTCCAAAAATTAAAACATAGTGCAGCAATTTTATATGAAAAAAGATTAATTGTAAAAAAAGATTTAGAAGAAAAGATAAAATCTGAGCTTAATTATGTTGGATTAGAAAAAGCAGTTTTTAATATCGAAATTACACATGGAGAAGACTTTTATCATAATGGAAGTGATATAATTAGATTTTTGATTTCTACAAACCCTGGTCAACCATTACATACAATGGAATCAATAGTTTCTGGAGGAGAATTATCTAGAATAATGTTATGTTTAAAAACTATTTTTGCTGATAAAGATGATATTCCTACATTAATTTTTGATGAGATCGATACAGGTATTAGTGGTAGAACTGCTCAAAGAGTTGCTGAAAAGATGTTTATTATTTCAAAAAAACATCAAGTATTTTGTGTAACACACTTACCGCAGATAGCTAGTATGTCAGATTTTCATTTGAAAGTTTTTAAAGAAACAGTTGATGAGACCACTGTAACTAATATAGTTAATTTGAAAATAAATGAAAAAGAAGAAGAAATTGCTAGAATGATAGGCGGAAGTAAAATTACAAAATTAACAATTGAAAATTCAAAAGAAATGATAAAGTTTGCAAATGAAACTAAAAAAGAGTTATTTTCTAAAACCATTTATTAATTTATATGGTTTTATCTTTTTTTTAAAGAAAAAGTGAGTATTTTCTGTATAAATATCTTAGAATAATATATTACAGTTGGGGAAAGTTAAAATTGAAGTTAGTATGTTATGCAGGAGGTAATGTTATGAAAAAAAGACTTAGTCGCATAATATGCTGGATTATTATTCCTTTCCTTATTTTGTGCTGTGGTATATTTAAAAATATTTCTTCAATACCAAATACAATTTTTGTGCATGAAGGACAGGAGATAGAATCCAATAATATTATTGACACTAACATTTTTTTAACTAAGAATATAGCTATAAATGAAAAAAATAATAATGATGCTATAAGTATAAATTTACTAGGATTGTTTCCAGTCAAATCTGTTTCAGTTGAACCTGTACCAGACATTAGTCTTTATCCTGGTGGTCAACCGATAGGTGTTAAACTAAATACCAAAGGTGTATTGGTAGTTGCTTTATGTGATGTGGAAACTAAGGGTGAGAAAATCACTAGTCCTGCAGCCCTTGCAGGTATTCAAGTTGGCGATATAATCACTAAAGTTAATAATAAGAAAATAGATACTGCAGAGAAACTTGTTTATGAAATAAAATCTTCAAATGGAAAAGAAATAACTGTTTTATTTGATAGGGATGGAAAAGAATATTCTAAGAAAATAATACCATTGAATTCTGGTAAGGATAATTATAAAATTGGATTGTGGGTTAGAGACTATACATCAGGTGTGGGAACATTGACTTTTTATCATAAGGATTCAAGGATTTTTGGTGCATTAGGACATCCTATAACAGATGTTGACACTGGCACAATATTAAGGATAGATACCGGTGAAATTGTAAACTCTTCAATAATATCTTACAGAAAAGGAGAAAAAGGAACACCTGGAGAGTTAAGGGGATTATTTATTGATGAAGATAATTGCATTGGAACAGTGAAAAAAAATACTAAATGCGGGATTTATGGTAAAGGTACAAATTTATTATCAAAACATCGCTATTCAAAACCAATGAAAGTTGCTTTGAGAAATGAAATTAAAATTGGACCTGCAAAAATATTAACAACTATAGATGGAAATGAACCTGAATTATATGATATTGAAATAGAAAAACTATTGAATCAAGAGGTACCTGGATCTAAATCAATGGTAATAAGAGTTACTGATGCTAGATTATTGGAAGAAACAGGTGGGATTGTTCAAGGTATGAGTGGTAGCCCAATAATTCAAAATGGAAAAATTATCGGAGCTGTAACACATGTTTTGATTAGTAGACCTGATGTAGGTTATGGAATTTATATAGAATGGATGTTGAAAGATGCAGGAATATTATAATATTACTAGAAATTATTTCAATTTGGTAGTAAAATAGAAGATAATAAAACTTTATCCTCTATTTTACTAAATTTTTCTAAAAAATTTATTTTATTAGAGGATTTATCAAAGAAATGTCGAATACATATTATATAACAATATGGTAAAATATAGGAGTAGATTTTAAATGGATAGTTCCAAAATTAATGTAATAATTGCAGATGATAACAAGGAATTTTGTAACATACTAAATGATTATCTACTAAATCAAAGAGATATAATGGTTACAGGGATTGCAAAAGATGGTTTAGAAGCATTGGATTTGATTCAAGAAAAAAAACCAGATTTAATAATTTTAGATATAATTATGCCACATCTTGACGGGTTAGGTGTTTTAGAAAAATTAAGCACATTGAATATTGACCCAATTCCAAGAGTTATAGTTTTATCAGCAGTTGGACAAGATAAAATAACACAGCGTGCTCTTACATTGGGTGCAGACTATTATGTTGTAAAGCCTTTTGATATGGAAGTGTTTACAAAAAGAATAAGACAAATGTTTAATGATACAATTTCTGGCGACAACTCATCAATAAAGAAGAGTTCTACAATTGGCGAAAATGTAAGTATACATATTTCAAGAAATGAACCTATGAACTTAGAACAAGAAATTACAAACATAATACACGAAATAGGTGTTCCTGCACATATAAAAGGATATATGTATCTTAGAGAAGCTATTAACATGGTTGTAAACAATATGGAATTACTTTCTGCAGTAACAAAAGAATTATATCCTTCAATTGCAAAAAAATACAATACAACTGCAAGTAGAGTTGAAAGAGCTATAAGGCATGCAATAGAAGTAGCTTGGTCAAGAGGGCAAGTTGATACAATTAATAGAATTTTTGGATATACTGTATCTAATGGTAAAGGAAAGCCTACAAATTCTGAATTTATAGCAATGGTTGCTGATAAACTTAGATTAAAAAATAAAGTTAGTTAAGAATTTTAAATTTTCATGTTCATTTAAAGCTTAAAATAATGGAGGAAATTTAAAAATGGATGTAATAGAAAATACACTAAAATCTGAAGTGAAATTTGAAGGTAAAATTATAAATTTATCAGTTAAGGAAGTAGAATTGCCAAATGGAAAAACGGCTTATAGAGAAATTGTTAATCATCCTGGTGGTGTTGCTGTAATAGCATTTAAAGATGAAAATACTCTTCTTATGATAGAACAATTTAGAAGTCCTATTGAGAAAGTTTTACTAGAAATACCAGCTGGAAAACTTGAAAAAGACGAAGATATTGAACTATGTGGTAGAAGAGAATTGGAAGAAGAAACAGGATATAAAGCTGAAACTTTTACATACCTTGGAAAGATTGTACCATCTCCAGGATATACCGATGAGTATATATACTTATATAAAGCGGAGAACCTATTTAAAGGGAATGTTGGTGGGGATGATGATGAATTTATCAATTTACTGGAAATAGATCTTAATGTAGTTAAAGAAATGGTCAAATCAGGAAAAATTATAGACGCAAAAACTATTTGCGCCTTGATGTATTTATAAAACAACTGAGCCACAAAGGTTATGTAAATAACTTTTGTGGCTTAACTATAATATTAATTGAATAAATTCCTTAGGTTAAACATATTTATTATTAATTAATAACTTAAGGAGGAGAAATATGAAAAACTATCTATTGAACATTAATTTAAACAAGAGAATAAAAGAGAGCTTGTTATTGTATATTATAACTCTATTATGTATATGTACTGGAATTGTTTTAGGAATATATGCAGTCAAGTATATGGGGAAATACGAAAAAACTGAACTATTGAATTATTTGAATAATTTTTTGGTTTCAGTGGACAAGACTAAGGTTAATAATATCGAGGTGCTAGTTCAAGCTATAAAGAATAATTTGCCAGTGATTATAGCTATTTGGTTTCTAGGATTGACTATGGTTGGAATGCCAATAATCTTGATTATTGATACTTTTAAAGGATTTAGTTTAGGATTCTCTATTAGTTTTTTAATGAAAGAGCTAGGAGGAAAAGGTATTGGGATAACATTGTTAAGTATAATACCTCAGAATATTATATACATACCATTAATTATTCTTTCATCAGTATTTGCTATGGAATTTTCTTTGAATTTATTAAATAAAGATTCATATAAGAATGTTAAAGAAAGTATTTTTGTAACAATTGTCTCCTACTCAAGTATGTACATATTAATAATAATAGTAATGTTTATTGGATTTTTCATTGAAGCATTTATAATTCCTAATGTTGTAAAGTTAATTGTATAATTAATATAATTAGGAGGATAAATTTATTGAAAAATTCAATAATAAGCTTTATCATATTAGTAATGAAGTGTGTTGTTATATTATATTTTTTTTCTGTTATACTTCCTGTTGTTTTTGACTTTTTAGTATCCACTTTATTTTTAAAGTCCAGAAAATATGATAATGTAACATATGTCTTTAGAATTTATAAGGTGAATTATAACATTTTTAAATATTATGTTTATGTATTTAAATGTTTCTTAACGTTATAATTTTAGATGAGGAGAATTATGGTATCTTATATCAATGAGTTTATAAAAGATGGAGAAAAAAGAAAACTAAGCAAAAATACTTTAGATTCTTATAAAAGAGATCTAAAACAATTCGAGAAGTTTTTAAATGAAAGAAATGAAGATATAATTTCGTCTGATTCTGTTACTATTATGTCATACATACAATTTATGAGAATTAAAAAAAGAGCTAATTCATCAATTGTAAGAAGTATTGTAACTTTAAGAGTTTTTTATAAATATTTATTTAATAAAAATTTAGTTCAAGAAAGTCCTTTATTCTATTTTAAATCTCCAAAATCAAAGAGAAATATTCCGTTTATTTTATCTGTAGAAGAAGTAGATAGTTTACTTAATATGCCAGAAAGTAATACAATAAAAGGAAAAAGAGATAAAGCAATGTTGGAGTTGATGTACGCAACCGGAATGAAAATAACTGAACTTATTAATTTAAAAATAAGTGATATAAATTTAAAATTATCATATATAAGATGTAAAAATAATAAATTTGAAAGAATAATTCCTATAGGTTCATATGCTATAAAATGTTTGGAGAATTATCTTGGAGTTAGAAAAGAATTTAATAAATATAATGAAGAATATTTGTTTTTTAATTTAAGAGGAAATAAAATGAGTAGACAAGGCTTTTGGAAGATAATTAAGGAATATGCAGCTGAGTTAAATACAGATAAGAAAGTTGATTCAAATGTTTTGAGACATTCTTTTGCTGTTCATTTGATTGAAAATGGTGCAGATTTAAAATCTATTCAAGAATTATTAGGACATGCAGCAATTTCTAGCACTCAGATTTATTCATCTATTGCAAAAAAATCGAAAATAATGGACGTATATAAAAAATCTCATCCTAGAGCTTAGGATGAGATTTTTTTGTTGGTAATTATAGCTAGTCATATTTAGTGATAATCTATTGGAATTTGGTAAAAATAAAAGCATAAAGGAAAAAAGGAAGGAGATACACATGAAAAAATATAAAAAATTCTTAGCTATGTTCATTATTTCAATACTTATGATATCCAATACTTTAAATATTGTAGTATTTGCTGCTTCACCAGAATTAGAAGTAGAGGCAAAATCAGCAATATTAATTGAGCCAAGTACAGGAAAAATAATTTATGAAAAGAATTCACATGAAAAATTTGCACCTGCATCAGTTACAAAAATTATGACATTATTATTAACAATGGAATCAATTGATAGTGGGAAGATAAAAATGAAAGATGAAGTAGTTGTAAGCGAAAATGCAATGAAAGCTGGAAAAGGCGGTAGTAGCAGTATGTTATTAGATACTGGAGAAGTTAGAACCGTTGAGGAGTTAATAAAAGGTGTAGCTATAGCATCAGGTAATGATGCTGCTGTAGCATTAGCTGAATATTTGGGTGGTAGCGAAGCAGCTTTTGTGAAAGCAATGAACGATAGAGCAAAGCAATTAAAGATGGATGATACTACTTTTAAAAATTGTCATGGACTTTCTGCTGAAGGACATTTAACCACAGCTTATGATATTTCATTAATGTCAAGAGAACTATTAAAACATGACTCTATCTTAAAATATACTGGAACATATATGGAGACAATTACTGAAGGCAGGTTAAATCCTATAGGCCTTGTAAATCATAATAAATTGGTTAGATTTTATAAAGGTTGTGATGGTCTTAAAACTGGATTTACAAACGAAGCTAAATATTGCATATCAGCAACTGCAATAAGAGATAATGTTAGAATGCTTACAATAATAATGGGGGCACCTACTTATAAAGTTCGGAATAGAGATGCTAGTATGTTAATGAATTATGGATTTTCACAATTTGAATCAACTAACATATTGGAAAAAGATGCAGAAATAGAAAAGGTACTTTTGAATAAAAAAGGAGACAAATTTCTTATTGCCAAAGCTAGCGAAAATTATACAGCTATTTTAGAAAGAGGTAAAGAAAATAAAATAGAGAAAAATTTAAAAATTGATTTTTCTTCTAAAGAATTTAAGCAAGGAGAAAAAATAGGAGTCTGTGAAATTGTTATTGATGGCGATAAGATTGGAGAAGTAGATATTTATAGTGATAGAGATATAAAAACTAGGGGAATACTTGATCATTTAAAAGAAAACTTAGAATCACTTTTTGATAAAGCAATATAAAGACATAGTTAAATATTTGATGTTTTGAACAATAGATGCAAATATCTGTAAAACATTTAGGAGAATAAAAGTTCTACAAAAAACACTGTAGAGCTTTTATTTTTGCTATAATAAGGTTAGACTATAAAACATGCAATACACAAAATACATCAAAAACTAAGAGGTAATTACCATGGGAATAAAAAATTATTTATCTTCTGAGGAATTAATAGTAGTAAATTATGTATGCGAGATATGTAAGGAACTTTCTATAAAAGCATATTTAGTTGGAGGAGTAGTAAGAGACTATTTACTCGGAAGAAGGTTTAAAGATATAGATATATGTATAGAATCGGACCCAATAATTGTGATAGAAGAAATGCAAGGTAAAGGGTTTATAAATAAATACAATTATTATGAAAATTTTCGTACGAGTACTATACAATTCAAAAATGGAGTTGAAATAGACTTAATTTGTACTAGAAAAGAAGAATATATAGAGAATGGATCATTACCTTCTGTCATTAAATCCACTATTGAAGAGGATTTGTTTAGAAGGGATTTTACTATAAATGCATTAGCTTATGATTTAATTGATAATAGGATAATAGATATTTACAATGGAGTAAGTTCTATTTATAGGAAAGAAATTACTAAAATTCATGCAAACTCATATTTTGAAGATCCTACAAGGATTTTTAGAGCAATAAAATATTCAAATAGATATGATTTTAGCATAATGGACAGAGCTGAAATTCAAAGTGTAGTTAATAAAGGTATACAAAACATGATATCTCATGATAGAATTATGAAGGAAATAATTTCGCTTTGCACTGAAAAAGAATGTGTAAAAAATTTATATACTGTATCCATGTTTAATATTATTAAGTTAGATATGAAGAAACTTTTTTTAGAAAACTCTTTGTATGATAATAATAAAATTGAACATAAAATTGCTTCAATATTTTATGCTTTATCAGATGAAGAAGATAAGAAAATTTTTATTTCAAATTCAGTTTTATCTAAAGAAATTAGAATAGCTTTTAGAAATCATAATTTGATATTGCAAAGATTAGAAGATATGATGAATAAAGGAGCAGATAATTTTAGTATATATACTATTTTTAAAAATCTTAATCCAATTGAAATGCTATTGATTAATTATGAGCATAAATATAAATATATTATAACCAATTACAAGAATAATTTAAGTAGTATGAAACTAAATACGAAGCTTTTAGATGATAAAGTAAAAACAATTGAAAACAAAAAAAAATTAGGTAAGATGATGAAAAAAATAGTAGAATTAAAACTAAATACATTAATTGAAATAGAAAAAACATACCAAAAAAGAATTTTTTAGGAGAGCCATAATGCCATTAAAAATAAAAATAGAAAATTTTGAAGGACCTTTTGACTTACTCTTACATTTAATCAAGAAGAACAAAATGGATATATATGATGTTAAGATTCATGATATAACAAATCAGTATTTAAAATATATTGATTCAATGAAAGAGATGGATCTGGAAGTCACTTCAGAGTTCATTGTAATCGCAGCTACACTACTTCAGATTAAATCCAATATGTTATTACCTAAAAGCGTTGAAGAGGAAAATGAGGATGAATTAGACCCTAAAACAGAGCTTATAAATCGGTTGATTGAATATAATAAATTTAAAAATGTAGCAAATTTTTTATCATTAAGAGAAGAAGCAGTGGGAATTAGGTATTATAAAAAAGCTGAAGTAATTGAGACTAAAGAGGATAGTAATATTGAGGATTTTTTAGAAAATATATCAATTTTAGATTTATTTTTATTATATAATGAATTGATATCAAATTATAACGAAAAAATTAATAAAAATAATGTGATTCAAAAAGAAATTCCTTTAGATAAATATAAAATTGAAGATAAAATGCTCCAATTAGATAATTTAATTAAAGAAAAAAGGAGTATAAATTTTTCTAAAATGCTTAAGGAATGTGAGTATAAAATTGAAATTGTTGTAACTTTCATGGCAATGCTTGAATTAATGAAAACAAGAAAAATAAAAGTTTTTCAAGAAAATAACTATGAAGATATTTATATAGAAGGGGCTATTATTAATGAATGATATTAATATAAATCAATTAGAAACACAAGAAATAAGAGATAAGGAAAGATTTTTTTCTATTATCGAAACATTATTGTTTATAAGTGGAGAGGCAATTATATTAAAGGAAATAGCCTCTATAATCGATTGTGAAGAAAGTTATACTAGTGAACTATTAGCGGAAATGAAATTGAAATATGAAGCAAATGATAGAGGATTAGTCTTGGTAAATCTTAACAATAAATATTTACTTGCAACAAAATCAGAAAATAGTGAGTATGTGCAGAAATTATTAAAAACTAATGTTAGACAATCACTATCGAGAGCAGCCCTTGAGACTTTGGCAATAATTGTGTACAAGCAACCGATAACTCGTATTGAAATAGATGAAATACGTGGTGTGAAAAGTGATAGAGCAATACAAACATTGATAGATAAAAATCTCATAAGAAAATCTGGAAGAAAAGAAGTTCCAGGAAGACCACTACTTTACGCAACTACAGAAGAATTTTTAAGTTATTTTGGTATAAAAAATCTAAATGAAATGCCGTCAATAGAAAGTTTTATAGAAGAAATAGAAGATTTAGATGATGATATGGATGAAATTGCATTAGACAAAGAAAATTAAATATAATTCATAGAATTGAATATAAAACTAGATTTATGCAAATATAAATCTAGTTTTATATTTGATTCTTGTGTTTTACTCTTCAGTTAAATCTTCTTCCTTATCTTTATTCTCTTTATCGAAAAATTTTGTAATCATATCAATAGCATTTGGAATTTGATCAACTAACTTATCATATGTATTTTTTTGATCCATAGGAAGTAATCTAACAGTGTTTTCTCTTATTACTAGGAAAGCTATAGGCTTTATTGATACACCTGAACCAGAACCACCTGCAAATGGTAAATTCTCAGATGAATTATTTTCAAGATTTACATTGGAGCCACCAGAGGCAAAACCCAAACAAACCTTGGAAATGGGGATAATAATGGTGTTTTCTGTTTCTATTGGATCTCCAATAATGGTATTCACATCAATTATTTTTCTCAAGTTTTCCATAGTAATATTGATTATTGAATCAATGTTTCCGCTTTTATTTTCCATGAACTATCCTTCCTTTTTTTTATTTTCTCTTTTATACTTTATTACATAATTCAACAATATAAGTATAAAGATTATGATATTTAATATATTGCAGATAAAAAATAGATTTAATTTTACTTCAATCTTTTTTTTATTCCAAATGGGCACTATATTAATTTTTGAAATTTTCAAATGAAAAAAATTATTAAATAAAACTAAAAGTTGAGATACTATATAATTTATAGCTCCATAAGAAATCCCGGTAATAGCTGGGTCTCCAAAACCATATTCATTATTTAGTTTTATAAAAACAATAGGCTTATAATATGAAAATTGAGATGTAAAAAGAAGTTTTCTTACTAATTTCAATCTCTCAACGTTATTACTTGGTTTAATAACTATCCTTTTCTTCTGTTTCTTTGATTTTTTATTTACAAATCCAAAAGATTTTATATTAAATCCATTAATCTTTAAAATAAAGTTTGAATTATAATTATAAGTTAAATCAAAAATAAGTGGTAATGGAATAATTAGAATCAACAAAACTATTATTAATACTTTCAAGGAATATACCTCCAATAACATTAATAGTATAACCAAAAAATAATTTTATATCATATTAATCCATAAAAAGTAATTATAAGTAAATTAACCACTCCAAAAATTACATGACTAATAATATTTATAAAGTTAAAAATAAGATTATTGGGATTTTAGATTAGCTATTAATATATGATTATAATTCAATATCTGTAAGGACTTTGGACAGGTATAAATTTCATTTTATGTAACAGTTTTTATAGTTAGGAGGAGTAAAAATGAAAAAGAGAAAAAATTTAATTCTACTTTTTATATGTAGTATAATGATTTTTAATGTTTTTAATATAAAAGTAGGAGCAGCACCTATCTATATAAATGCCAGATGTGCAATAGCAATGGATAGTAAAACGGGTATAGTTTTATTTGAGCAAAAAGCAAATAATATAACGCCTATGGCAAGTACTACTAAAATCATGACAGCACTTGTAGCAATAAAATATGGAGATTTAGACAAGAAAATTGAAATATCAAAAAAAGCAGCAAGTGTTAGTGGAAATAAAGTGAAATACAGAGCTGGGGAAGAACTGACTTTAAGAGAATTATTGTATGGTTTAATGTTAAAGTCAGGAAATGATGCTGCAATTGCCATTGCAGAAGGAGTCAGCGGAAGTGTAGAAGAGTTTTTGAAACTTATGAATGAGTATGCTGAAGAAATTGGAGCATGTAACTCTCATTTTGAAACACCACATGGTTTAGATAGTCAAAATCATTATACCACAGCTTATGATTTAGCATTAATAACAAGTAAAGCAAAAGAAGATGAGCTATTTAGTAAAATAGTAAATACAAGAGATATTGGTGCTAAACAGGGTGGATTTACTAGAAGTTATCACAATATAAATAAAATACTTTACCAAATACCAAATGCTAATGGGGTGAAAACCGGATATACTGGTGGTGCGGGAAAATGCTTAGTAACCTCAGTAAAGGGTAAAGAATCTGACATAATTATTGTAGTTATTAATTGTCCAGGTAGATGGAAAGAAACAAAAAAAATATATGATTACTGCAAAGAAAATTATAAATATAAAACTTTAGCAAAAAAAGGTGATAAATTAGGTGAAATCCAAATAAATGAAAAGAATAAAATGGATTTATTATCGAAAGATGATATAATTATTCCGGTGAAAAATGAGTCACAAGTTAAGTATGAAGTTAAAATACCGGTAGAAGCTCCAAATAAAATACTTAAGGGAGAAAATCTTGGAAAGGTACAAATTTTACAAGATGAGGAAATACTTTTGAGTATGCCTTTGGAAGCAGAAAAAGATTTTGCTTTAGAAGAACAAAATATATTTACAAAAATTATTGAAAAACTAAAATAAGGATTTGGATCTAATTATAGGGTTTCTTGTACAACAAGAGGAAACCCTATAATATTTTTCTATATAAAACCATTTCACTTGTATTATTAACAGGCTTCCATAGTTGTATTTCAGATACTGTTGGGTTTATGTCAAATTCCATATCCATTATATACTCACAGGCGTTATTAAATTCATTTGTTTCCCATTCTCTTTTGGAGAAATAAATATTTGCTAAGGAAATATGAAGATCCCAATCTTCGATATTTTCTCTTACTTTAAAATTATTAGCTTTTAAAGAACTATTTATATCATAAATAAGACTTTGTGTATCTAAGTCTTTTTCAACTTTTAAATTCACTGATTTATATGGTGGATCAAAGCAAATACCTCTATTAATTTTTAAAGTAAATTTTGAGTACTTTTTTAAAATTTTGTCTAGAAGAGGAATTAGTTTGTCCTTTTCTGCTTCGTCAATAACTTCCAAGGTCATATGAAGTGTAGGAAGTTTTTCATATAAATTATATTTATCTGCAATTTGTTTTTGTAAATATTCAACTTTTTTATAGGACTTTTCGTCAAATAAAGCTACTAAATAATATTGCATTACATCACCTACTTTATTCTTTTTATAGATTATATCATTTTATTTGAAAATTCTCAATTTAGATTATAAAATTACTTTAATAGGAATATAATATATAAAGCAATTTATGAGGGTATATATGAGATTAGCTTTTAATTTTAAAAATTCAAAAAGAATTGTTCTTACTAAAGATGAAACTAAAACATTTATAAAAAAAATTAACTATTTAAAATTATTAAAAGTAGCAAATTCAAAAAAAGAAAGTGTTGGCGGTAAATTTACTGTAAGAGGAAAGGATATTAAAATGGAAGAGCTAGCATCAATTGAGATGATATTGTAAGGTATATGACTTATAAACTATAGATTATCTGTTCAATATCTTATGATGCAAATAAACTAAAGTAAAATAATCTATTTTACTTTAGTTTATTTTTGTGTAACAGGACAACTAGTAATAAAATACTTTATTATTAGAGCACTTTAGGAGGTTCATAATGAATTATGAAATGATTGACTGCATAGATGCTGGTACAGAATACTGTCCTTTTGTTATGGTAATGCGATATTGACATGATTTTAAAAACAAGCTAAACTTATTAAGTAGGATAATGTATTGAAACTCTCCAATGTGGGGGTTTTTTACTTTATTTAGAATTGTAGAAAATTAGGAGGATGGTAGTATGGTAGGAAAGAAAGTTTTAGCATTATTATGTAGTTCTTTACTTGTAACAAGTCTTATTGGATGTTCAGGAACCACAAATGAACCTTCAGGAGGATCTGAAGAAAAAGAGGTTATTGAAATTGGAGTAACTCAGATTGTTGAACATCCAGCTTTAGATGCTTCTAGAGAAGGGTTTGTGGCAGCCCTTAAAGAGAATGGATATGAAGAGGGTAAAAATGTGGAGTATGATTTTCAAAATGCTCAAGGAGACATGCCAACAACACAAACTATTGCAAAAAAATTCGTTGATGACAAAGTGGACATGATTTATGCAATTTCAACACCTTCAGCTCAAGCGGCGTTTAACGCAACAAAGGAAATTCCAATAGTAATAACTGCAGTAACAGATCCAGTAGGAGCAGGGCTTGTAGAGTCTCTTGAGAGTCCTGGCGGTAATGTAACAGGAAAATCAGGTGCATCACCTATGGACAAGCAATTTCAATTTATTAAAGATGAGTTGCCAAATATTAAGACTATAGGGATAATGTATAACACAAGTGAAAGTAATTCAGAAGTTCAAGTTAAAAGAGCTATAGAATTATCAAAAGAGCTAGGTATAGAAATTATTCAGCAAGGGATAACTAGTGTTAATGATATACCTCAAACTTTAAATTCAATACTTGATAAAATTGATGCTTTATATGTTCAAACTGATAATATGATAGTATCTTCAATGCCCATAGTATCTAAAATATGTTTTGAAAACAATAAACCTATAATTGGTTCAGAATCTTCTCACGTTGCTAATGGAGCTATTATAGCAATAGGTATAGATTATTTTCAATTAGGTCATGAAGCTGGAATGAAAGCTGTAGAAGTTTTAGAGGGTAAAATGCCAAAAGATATTCCAGTAACTACTCAAAAAGAAAGTTCAATACATATAAATACTGATGCTCTTGAAAAATTAAATATTGAATTTTCAGAAGAAATTATGAATAAAGCTACAAAAATTACTGGAGGCATTCAGTAGAGGATTTACTAATTAATAAAGCAAATAGTTTAGAAAACCCAATTTTGGTTTCTCTAAACTATTTTTTGTTGTATATATAAATTGAACAATGATAGCGCTAAAGCAATGGAATTAACTTACCAAATATAGAACTCTCCTATTTTTTGGAGAGTTCTATATTTCCTTGCATGTCAGTTGTTACTATAGTTAATATTTTTGTGAATTTTTCATAGTCTTTTTCGTCGTAATCTTTCATTTTACTTATAAGATGTCTATAGGTAGTATCGTCTAATTTCGAATGGAACTTACATATGTTTTTACCAATATCTGTTGCAAACAAATTAATCTTCTTGTATTCGATAGGATTTCTTTCTTTGCGTATCAATCCTTTTTTTTCTAACTTGTTAATTTTTTGAGAAATAGCACTTTGTGTTTTATTTTCAACTTCTGCAATTTCACTTACAGTAATTCCGTCGTTATTAAAAACAATAGATAGTGTATGCACTTCATTCATATATAATTTAACATCAGTGCCATAGTTTCTTGGTATAGATTCATATTCCTGAAATACTCTTGAAAAATCATATAATTTATCTATGAATTTTATAAATTGGCTTATATCATTCAAAATAATCCCTCCTGTGTAAACTTTAGCGAACTCTTTTATTATAGCAGATAAATACGAATAGTTTAAGCATATGCAAGTAAAGCTATTATAGATTGTTATAAACTTAACTATTTTATAAGTATTCTAGCAATAGAGAAATAGATTGTAGAATTTTTGATAAAAAACTAAATGAAAACCTTGACAATTATCAATTAAGCTGCTAATATGATGTTAAGAAGTTCTTCTGAAAAGATAAAGTCAATAAAGTAGTATTTATTAAGGAATCTAAAGTAGAGGATTTATAAAGGACTATTTTTTTGGTTTATCACTTAAGTAACTTAAGTGAAAAAATATAGGAGGGTATTATGAAATATAATTTTGATGAGTTAGTAGAAAGAAGAAACACGAGTTGTGTAAAATGGGATTTTATTAATGCTAATGAAGATGATAAGGATAAAATACTTCCTTTATCAATTGCAGACATGGATTTTGCATGTGCACAACCTATACTTGATGCCTTAAAAGAAAGAGTTGATAAACAAATATTTGGGTACTCTTTAGCTGATAAAAGCTATTTTGATGCTGTTACATCTTGGTTTAAAAGAAGATTTGATTACGAAATAAATCCAGAAGAAATAGTAACTTCACCTGGTATAGTTCCAGCACTTGCGGCAATTGTTCGTATGGTTACTAATGAAGGGGAAGGTGTTATAATACAAAATCCAGTATACTATCCTTTCAGTCGTGCAATAGTAAACAATGGAAGAAAGCTTCTTGTTAATGAATTGATCAACGATAATGGATATTACAAAATGGATTTTGAAGACTTAGAAGAAAAAGCTAAAGATCCAAATACTAAACTATTTTTATTCTGTAGTCCACACAATCCAGTGGGAAGAGTATGGAAAAAAGAAGAGTTGCAAAAAGTTATTGATATCTGTGTAGAAAATGATGTTTATCTTGTATCAGATGAAATCCATTGTGACATTGTGAGAAAAGGCGTTAAACATACCCCAGTTGGAACTTTATCATCCGATGAGAAAATTATTGTAGCTCTTGCTGCTAGTAAGACCTTCAATTTGGCAGGGCTGCAAATGTCTAGTATATTATTTAAGACTGAAGAGTTGAGACGAAAATGGTCTGCTGATTTAGTGGATAGAAATCATTTATTTGGAGCAGGAGTATTTGGCCTTGAAGGTACAAAAGCTGCTTATAATCTTGGAGAAGAGTGGTTAGAGCATGCTAATGAATACATGGATGGAAATCTACAATTTATAAAAGAATTTCTTAATGAGCATTTACCTAAAGCTAAATATACAATCCCAGAGGGAACATATTTTGCATGGATTGATTTAAGAGAATATGGGTTTAGTGCTGAAGAGTTAGAGGATTTCATGGTAAATAAAGCAAAACTTATTTTAGATGAAGGATATATTTTTGGAGAGCAAGGCAGAGGATTTGAAAGAATTAATGTTGCTTGTCCAAGACAAGTTCTTGAAGAATGCATGAATAGAATGAAAGATGCAATACTGCAATAAGATTATTAATTAATAAATTAATAGGGGGAATTTAATATGTCGAATAATCAAGCTAATTATATAAATCCAGAAGATAATCTTAAGAAGACAATCGGACTTGGTGGTGCTATAAGTATATCTACAGGGCAAATTATAGGTGCTGGAATTATGGCATTAACAGGTATAGGAATTGGCCTAACTGGTCCAAGTGTAGTATTTGCATTTGTTTTAGCCGCATTAATCACTATTGTAGTTGCAATGCCATTAGCATTTAATGGTGCAACAATCCCTACTACTGGAGGAAACTATAGATATACAAGTAGAATAATATCACCAAAGATTGGTTTCTTTTATTTGGCACTGTTTACTCTTGGACAGATAACAATTGCAATGTATGCGTTATCTTTCGCTGAGTATTTACAGGGTGTTATGCCAGGTGTTCCAATAAAGTTAGTGGCAGGCATAATTTTAACGTTATTATACTTATCTAATATAGTAGGAGTTCAAAAAGCAGCTAAATTGCAGAAAGTTTTGATGGTGTTATTAGTATTATCTCTAGGGATTTTTATAGTAAAGGGATTACCAAAAGTTGATTATTCTTTATTTACAGCTGGTAAAACTGTGTTGTTTACACATGGCTTGAAAGGATTCTTACAAGCAACTGCATTGCTTACTTTTGCTACAAATGGTGCAATTGTTGTTTCTGAACTTGGAGGAGAATTAAAAAATCCAGGAAGAGATATACCTGTAGCGATATTGGTTTCTACAGCAGTGGTTGGAGTATTGTATGCTCTAGTTTCAATGGTAGCAGTTGGTATTTTACCATTAGAACAAACTGCTTTTCAACCTCTTACAAATGTAGCTAAAGAAATACTACCAAATAGTCTTTTCATTTGTTTTATAGTTTTTGGAGCAATGGCAGCTTTAGCAACTACTCTAAACGCAACATTTTCATGGGTTACAAAGGGTCTTTTAATTGCATGTCATGATGGATGGTTACCAGAAAAATTTGGAGCAGTTAATAAAAAATATGGAACTCCTCACTGGATACTTACATTTTTCTATGTTGTAGGGTTAATTCCTATTGTTACAGGTTTATCACTAGAATTTATTTCATCTTTAGGTAATGCCGCTATACAACTTGCAAATATTTTACCATTAATTGCAGCAGCAATGCTAGCATATAAATATCCAGAAGCTTATAAAAAATCGCCTTTCAAATTGCCAAAAACATTAATAAAAGTACTAGTAGCAGGAGGAGTTATACTTCAATTTGTTCAAGGTTACTTCTTATTAGTAGATCAATCAGTTAGTGTATATGTTATGTCTGCTGTATATATTATTGCTGCATTTGTATATAGTAGTGCAGTTTATAAAAAAGGAAATATAAACTTTAAGAGAGAATTTTAATGATAGTGTGAAGTATGAAGAGTGGAGGAATTTAATATGAAAAAAATAGTTAATACAGAAAAAGCACCAGCAGCAATCGGACCATATTCTCAAGGAATAATAATAAATAATATGATATATACTTCAGGACAACTTCCAATGGATGAGAATGGTGTAATGCCAGAAACAATTGATATGCAAACTAAAACATCCCTTCAAAATGTAAAAGCGATTCTTGAAGAAGCAGGAACAAGCATGGGAAATGTTGTGAAGACTACTGTATTCTTAAGTGATATGAATAACTTTGTAGCTATGAATGATGTATACAAAGAGTTCTTTACTGAAAATTATCCAGCTAGAAGTGCTGTACAGGTTGCAAGATTACCTAAAGATGCACTTGTTGAAATTGAAGTTCTAGCAGTTATCAAATAATAAAAAAAATTAACAACTCTTTAAAGTTAAAAGTGAATAGAAGTATTAAGAAATCCAGTATTGAAGGTTTAACTCAATACTGGATTTTTGCATGAAGTAATACCAAGAAGTTGAATGTAGAGAATGAAGTAGTTAATTATTGAATAAATTTATGAAGATTTAGAATAGAATATGGTCAAACGTATCATAAATAATAGCGGTTTTTCTACTTTAAATTGCCTTAGAATTAAGGTATTATTAATTTAGCTATATTTTTACCAAATAGGAGGAACAATATGGAAGTAGTATATTTTGCTGGTGGATGTCTATGGGGAGTACAAGCTTTTATAAAAACTTTACCTGGTGTTAAGTTTACAGAAGCGGGAAGAGCGAATGGAACAAATAATTCACTTGAGAGTGACTATGATGGCTATGCTGAATGTGTAAAAACAAAATTTGATCCAAGGGTTGTAACTATTGAGCAATTAATGGAATATTTCTTTGAAATAATTGATCCATATAGTTTGAACAAACAAGGACAGGATGTTGGTAAGAAATACAGAACAGGAGTGTATAGTGAAGATTCTAAACATTTGGAAGATGCGAAGGCGTTTATAAGTAAGAGAAGTGATAGTGATAATATAGTTGTTGAAGTATTACCTCTTACAAATTACATCAGAAGTGCAGAAGAACATCAAAATAGGTTGGCTAGATGTCCAAATGATTATTGTCATATTCCAGAAAAAATATTAAATAAATATGACAAAGGGAACTAATCACAATTACTGTGTATTGACTCAACTGTTCCTTGTGAAAATTCGATAAAGCGTTTGGTTTTTCAGAAGGAATAGCTCATGTAGAATTAGATAAAAAAAGAGGATATATAGATAGCATGCTGACAGGAAATACTTGCGGTTTACCATCTAGCACTAAAATATAACTTTAATTTCTAAGAGCTCATATTGAGTTATTAGAAATTAAAGTTATATTTTTAGGTGGTTGATTTATTTATATTATAATCTGAAAAAGTTCCCCAATTTTCTATTCTGTTGAAATAAGGATTTATTGAATTAAAGTTAACTAATATTGGAGCATTATCTAATTCAGGATAAACACTAAAGAATTTATCATCGCCATATCTTATAGCTTGAAGAGCAAGGGGTAGTTCTCTTATAAATATTGCATTTCGTATAGCTGTTACAGTAGGACCTAAGTGACCATCTACATATAAGTTTACATAGTAAAAGTAGTTTTCACCTATTCTAACCCACTCACCAAGAACTTCATCTCTCATTTGGTTAATTTTATCATAGGCATATTTTAATCCTATGGTTAGAAAAAGCTCAGCGGTTATATCCGAATGGGTAAGGGTATATCGTCTAGGTATAATAGGGGTTGTAGGAGTAACGCCTTGAAAATCTACTGAAAGTTTTTCTGGATTTAGAGTACTCATTTTTACCTTCTTTAATATTATTTTAGATACTTTGTAGAGAAAAATTTATATTGTAATATGTTTTTCGCAAAGTAGCTGTATGATAATAATGTATTAAGGTTTGTATCAATGTGTAACAATTTTTCAAGAAGGTTATATGAGTTAAATGAGATGTACGGTATGTGTTAATATTGTGAGAGAATACCTACCGTCATAAGCGGTAGGTAATTCATACTTTATTAATATAATGTGATTTTTTTAATATAACTGGCGTCACAGGTTCCCCATAAAAATCAACTGAATCGGCTACAATTTCACCCCCAATTTTCTGAAGAATTTTTACAGTTATATCTCTTGCTTCAAGATATATTTCTTCTCCACCTAGTCTAAAAATTGCTTCCACTGAATTAATTATTATTTTCTTTCCAATTCCAAGTTTTCGGAATTTCTTATCTATGGCAATTCTCCCAAGATGGTACATATCATTTTCAATCCAACATGCCACTACTCCGATAATATCTTCTCCTATTCTTATACACCACCACATAGGCAAATATTTTTGTGAAATAGGGATAAGTTCTTTAGGTATATTTTGTTCTTTATTAAAAATATCCATAACTAAATTCATTGCTGATTCATAATAATTTGAAGATAATTTTTCGAATATTATTTTTCTGTCATCATTCATAATACTTTTTTTTGTAATAAGTATACGAAAGGATTCTAGTGCATCAATAATTTTATCTAAATCCCCAGTATCCGAACTTAAAATACTATCTATATAACTATCTGCATTACGCTCCCCATTTTCAATTGCTTTTTTTCCAAATGGAGTTAAGCTGACTTTCTTCATTCTCTTATCAGATTCCATTTTTTCAGTTATAATGTAGTTTTTTGATTCTAAAGTATGTATTGTTCTACTTAATGATGCTTTATCACACCCTAATTGTATTAGAAGTTCATTTAGGGATGTTTCTCCATTTTTAACTAGATAATTTAATATATGAGCTTGTACCAATGTCATCCCCGAATTAAGACTATTGTAATTTAATAGTCCTAACTCTCTAACTATTATACGAAGTTCTTTTCTTATTCGTTTAGTTTCATTCATCTTATCACATCCATTATAATATAGTTGATATTATCAATTATATTATAATGGGTATTAGTTTTTTTTTCAATACTTTACTGATCTAAGTTTTATTTTATATTTATGGTAAGCTGAATGTAGAAATATAATAATATGTTATAATTTCAATAAGATTTAGTCTAAACTGTAAAATATTACGTAACAAAGGTTATTTACATATTAGGGGGTAAAACAATGCTTGAAGTTGTATTTAGTGATAGCACAAAAGGTTCTATGAAAATAGCAAAAAATTATGATGAAAAATGTATGCTTTGTGGAGCTATCGGATATATTGGAAAAAAGCCATCTAAAGCTGAATTAAAGAAACACTTTGAAGGTCAGGCTGTTGGCGGAGATTCACAAGATGTAGTTTATATAGGATTTGCATTGGATATTGGGGATATATCCGGTGAATTTGATGGCATTGAGCGTCAAAATGTTTTTCAGAAAATATGTGGAAGATTTAATTTTTACGATAATGAACAGGAACAATTTTTTCATAATCAGCGCAAGGATATGGAAAAACTTTTGTCTGCTACAATCAACGGCACTCCAATACGAATTTGGAAGAGCAACACTCCATATTCGACTTGCGGATTTTACTTCATTTGCAATGTATTAAGAAATGTTGATTGTGAAATAAGCGTTGTTTCATTACCGGAGTATAACCAAGTATCTGAGAATGAAATTGTTACTTATAGCAACTGGGGGCAAATGGAGCCAGGGAAATTTTATCAATTCTTGCCTTTAGAAAGACAATTAACTCAATCTGAAAAACGAATGTTTAGTAACCGTTGGTGTGACTTGGTAAGGGAAAACGCCCCATTAAGAGCTGTTGTAAACGGAAAGTTGATTTCTGTTCCCGAAGATTATTATGATTACATTATTACTAAAAATATTCCTGACAATGATTTTCTTATGGCTCGTTTAATTGGCGAGATTATGGCAAATTACGATTTGGGTGTTAGTGATAGTTGGTATGCTTTGCGTATAGATAAGATGATTGAAGAGAACAAACTGATTATTGTTGAGAATCAGGATGTATCACATCCTTATGGAAAAATTTTGAGAAAGCAATGGCATGAACAAAAGGGCAACTGAATAATAAGGTATTAAAAAATGAAAATTACTATTGTAGAAATATAGTGATGTAGAAATATGAGAAATCTGTTATAATTTCCATATGAGTTAAGTTGAAATTGTAAAATAATATATGGGAATTATATTTGATAAATGTGAGGGAGAATAACTATGTTAATTAGTTCAGTAACAACAATATATTTTTCGCCAACAGGTACAACTAAAAAGATTATTAATTCAATTGTAAAAGGAATGGGAATAGTTAACAATAAAATAATTGATTTAACCTTACCTAAAGTAAGAGAGACTAGTGCATCTTTAATTGATGGAGACATAGTCTTAATTGGAGTGCCTGTTTATGAGGAAAAAATTCCTGAAGTAGTATATCCGTTTTTAACCAACTTAAAAGTTAATGAAAAGCCAGTTGTACTTGTTGGTGTTTATGGAAATATTAGTGATGGTATTGTTTTAAATGAACTTGATTATATAACTCAAATGTTAGGTTTTAAGTTGGTAGCAGCGGGCTCATTTATAGGGGAACATTCATTTTCCACAGATGAAGTGCCTATTGCCAAAAATCGTCCTAACAATGATGATTTAAATAAAGCCGTAGAATTTGGGAAAAGCATAATGAAAAAAATACAAAATGTAAATAATCTAAAGGATATTTCACTTAAAATCTCTCAAGAGAAACTATCATTAATGGCAAAAATAGCACCTAAAAACAGTGCTAAATTAATTACAAAAACACCTTTTGTAGATATGAGTAAATGTAGTCACTGCAATGTATGTGTAGAACTATGTCCTATGAGTGTTATAGACAAGGAAACTTTAGAAATAGATGAAGAGCAATGTCTACGTTGCTTCTGTTGTGTTAAAAGTTGTCCTAACAATGCTAGGAAAATTATTTATAAACCTAGATTTCTAGTTTCAAAAGTATTAACAATGAAAAATAAAGGTATAAAGGAACCTAAAATCTATTTGTAATATAAGTACATAATAAGATAAAAATTCTTAATAATTTTTTGGAATACCGTATTATTCAGTAGTGGATTGTACGGTGCTTTCATTTATATCTGGGAATTTATTCTACCCGGAGTTTCTTATGACTAAAAAGACATTTAAAGGATTTAAGTAAAAGATAGGAGAAAGAGACTATAATGAGTACAGAAAGTAAAAAGTTATTTAAATATATAGGAATTATATTTATAGCTGTATTGATATCATACAAGCTTCCTCATGATTCATGTTCAATAGTTCAATACATTATAATACCAATAAAACGTAATAATTGTGTGATAACTATTAGTCGAATTATCCCAATAGTACTATTCATAATTGGGATAAGAGGTATTCTTAGATTGGAGAGATTCACCTTTAAAAGCAAAATATTAAATTTTATAGTAATTGTTAATATTCTAGTCCCAGCAATGAATTTGTTAATAGATGTGACAAGAACTAATTATCATTGGTTAATGAGGGATGGATTAAATTCTATGGGTATAGTTGACTCGGAGATTACCCTTGGTAGACATAATAAAGAATTGACTATGTATTTTAATATAGAAGTAATTGATTATAGTAGAAGTGAAAATGAATTTAAAATTAGGGTTCAATTACCAGAATCGCTAAGTAAATGTACAGGTAAAGAGTTTTATGTATTAGATAACTTATATAAAACTTATGGAAATCGCAGTAAACAAATTATTTCAGAACACATAGTGTTATCTGTAGATAGTGATGAATCAGTAGAAAGTTTATTTGATTCTCAATGGTATTGGGAAGATACTGTTTATGAGTTGTATAACAACAAGGAATCAATTGAAATTATTGATCATGGTTTTTAGATTTATTACAAACTCAACAAATTGATAATTAATGATTGAATTTGTTTGTCTCTATGGTAGAATTAAGCAGAAGAGATTCTAGTTAACTATTAATTTTGTTCTGAAAAACAACTTTAACTAAAATAATACATAACTCGCTGATGCCAGAGATTTTGGAACATGTTAATTAAATCTTACAATGGATTCTCACTTTGTACGGAGATTATGGTATATGGGTAAGAACAGCTAGTATGTGGAATGAAATGATTATTAGAGATGGTAAAACATTTAAAAGATTTGAGAGGGTAGAATAATGGATGGAACAATAAGAAATAATATCAAAATTGGAGCAACTGTAATGGTTGTGCAAAAACAAGATCAAAGAAGTGGTAAACTTACTGAAGGTATAGTGAAGAGAATTCTTACAAAGTCTCCTCAGCACCATCATGGTATTAAAGTTATGCTTGAAAGTGGAATTGTTGGGAGAGTTAAGGAGATTATTGGTTAAAATGAATAATAATAAAAATCAGAATCATGAATCGCTTAAAAGTGTGAGGTCGGGTAAAAAAGTACATAAAAATTCTAGATTATATGGTTATAATTATATAAAATCAGAAAATAAACTTGAGATCAATGAAAAAGAAGCTAAAGTTGTTAAATTAATTTTTAGTTTATATTCTAAAAATTATGGAATAAGGAAAATTCTAAAGGAATTAAGAGATAAAGAAATCAAAACTAGGATAGAGAAAGACTTCTCAAAAGTTATTGTAAGTAGAATATTAGAGGAAGAAAAATATTGTGGATTAAATAAAAAACTTAACATGGATAGTGAAGTGTCAGAAAAAATTCCCTTGATAATAAGTAAAGAATTATATGAAAAGTGTCAAAAAATTCGAAATTCCAAAGTGTCAGTACAAACGCCAAAAGGAAAAAAACACAGGATAGATACTTTCTCGGATAAAATCATATGTGGGAATTGTGGAGCAGTTTATCATAGAAATTCCCATAAAGGAGAAGTATTCTATAACTGTTCAAATAAAAGAATTAATGGTATAAAGGCATGTAATAACCCTAATGTAAGTTTGGAGAAAATTGAATTAGAATTAGATAAGCAATTAGCACGGTCATATAAAGAAATAACTTCAAGAGAAGATTTGTTAGAACAGTTAGAAAAACTTGTTGTTAATTTTAATAAAAAAACTCGTAAGACTAAATTTAAAGCAATTTATAAAAATGAGGATACAATTAAGAAAATTACATAAAAGCAATTGAGTCGATATGCGCCCCAGAAAAGGGTCAGGCACTTTGCAAGATATAGTAAAATAACTAGTGAGGTTTTATATTTCTCGCTAGTTATTTTAATTCATGTCTAAATTTAATAATGTTATATATTATGAAACAAGCCATTATTTGTGATATAATGGTGAACAACATGAAATTAGTAATTATATAGATAAATTGGTAATAAATTAGTTTTATAGATATTATTATAAAGGGTTTGTGTTTAGGTTTGAACTGACCGGAAATGTTTATAATGTGAAGGTAAATATTTTATTTTTACTAGACATTTACATAAAATTCTCAAAAGCTTCTTTACTCCTAGGAAAGGTTTTAGGACATGCAATGGACGAATTTGCTTACATCCCTTAGGATATACAAATAAAAATTAGAAGTTTGTTTACGATTTACTTAGTTGGAGTAGCTTTGCCTGATATCTTTGCTAGTAACTTAAAAAGCAATTGATTAGTATAATGATATTTTTTTAAGGTATGCAACTTCTAAAACAAAGACTCTATTTGTAAAGTAATGTATATAACCAAAGGGGGAGATGGGAGCACTTCTGCTCAATAACATATATTTAAGTATAGAAGGGAGTAAGAATTATGAATAAAAGCGAAGAGCAATATTATATAGAACTGGGAGAAGATTATGAAAGAAGAATGAATACAAAGCAATATATAGATGATTTACTTAACGATAATATTTGTATCATAGATTCAGATTTACCATACGATTTAGTTGAAGATATAAAAGAAGAAATTAAAGAAGACTTAATAAACTCTAGATGTACCTTAAAAGAAAAATATTTTAGAGAATTTAATGAAGAACTATATACTATTCTGTACGTTGATTCATCTGTTCACGATATAAATTTAGATGTAGAAATAGTTACAAGTGTTACTGATTTTATTAATATAATTTGTAAAAGTAAAAGGGATAAAAGATTTAAGAGTTTTTATAGAGGACATAGTGATTGGACATATAAGTTAGTCCAAGTATCTATCGATCTAATCATAATGAAATCCTTGAACATGAAGATGAATATATACGTGAATTTATATCCTCTTATCCACAATTCTTTTCAGAATGTAAAACTGCGTTGGATTATTTAGCTATGTTACAACATCATGGATTTCCTACAAGATTATTAGATATAACTGAAAACCCTTTGGTAGCACTATATTTTGCTTGTGAAAACAAAAGTAATAACCATGCTGATGTTATTGAATTGAACATTAATAAAAAATATTACAAGTATTATGATAGTGATACAGTAACTTTATTATCAAACTTGTCTTATATGTCGAGTGACTTTGATGTTTCAAACTTTAATTACAATGAATATTACTCATGCTTTGATTTAAGCGATTCTTATGCATACAACCGATATGGTCAAATAATAGACAAGGAGGAGCATAAAAAGGTTTTGATAGAATTTAATGATATTGATTGTGTTAGTAAGCTGGTTCATAAAATCAAAAGTGAAAAACCTTTTTTCAGATCTATTATTGAGCCCCAACATTTAGATAATTACATAGTAGCAGTTAAAGCGAAAAAAGATTTTGATAGAATGATTAGTCAAAGTGGTTTATTTGCATTATTTGGAATCCAAAGACGTAAGGAAATATCTGCTGAGTTTAGTTTTAAGAACTTAGAATATCAGATGAAACATATAATAATACCTTCTCATTGCAAGGTAAATATAATAGATCAATTAAATAGACTTAATATTAATAAAGCAACTATTTATTGTGATATGGATAGTGTAGCAAAGGATTATATTAATAGAAAATATTAGATTTAATATAAAGCAATTTCTATCCTTACAAGCTTCTAAACAATTCTAATAGCAAGTTCGGCAGTTGTATTCCTCACTAGGAGTAGCGATGCTAATTAACTACAATTAACAATAGTTACATTTTATTAACTAGCACTGGTGTATTTTCTGAGGAAGTCCTGGTTACGAACTTGCTCAGAAATTTTTGGTACCTTAGTGTGACAAGAAGTTTGTTATATTTGCTACAGTAATCAGCAATGTAGCTTAGTTTTTATCATTAATAGTAGTATTTGAAATATCAGAGGAAGGTTTGATCATGTATGATAAATATTTTTATCGATACCAATATTTATATAAAATTATTAACTAATCCAGATGAAAGTAGATATTTTGATGAATTAAAGGTACTAGTAAAAGATAAAGTGGTAAAATTATTAGTTACTGAAATAGTTATATTAGAATTGGCTAAACAAAATAAAACTGCTAAACATAATTTTCAAAATGAGTTAAGTAGGTTACAAGTAAATATTAAAGAGACTTCTAAAACATTATGGTCAGAAGTTAGAGAGATAGAAAGTAAAATAAATACCTTAATTACAGAGGAGAGAAAAAACAAGGAAGAAATGTGGGATAGAAATTATAATGCTTTAGTGGAGTATCTAACTTCAGAGTATGTTAATTATATAGAATTCACACCTATAATAATGTGTAGTGGCGAAAAACGAAAAATTTCAGGAAGATTAGTAAGAGTAAATGATAATAGTAGTCAGGACGCTTATAATATTGAAAGTTTGATTAGTTGTTTAAAGTTATTAGAAGAAAGTGAGAGTAAAGAATTAATAATTTGTACTAATGATATCAAGGATTTTTCAAAAGGTAAGAAAGTTGATGGAGGATTCTATAAATTACATCCTATATTTGAAACTGACTTTAAGAATGCCAAATGTGTTAATAGTTTTAAAAATCTAATGAAATATGTAAATTATGGATATGAGTATATAGATAGAGAAAGTATAGACTGCAGAGAAATAGATGAATTGAATAAAATAAGTAACTATATGGATGAAGAGGAGTATGCAGAACGATATGTTAATGCGAATAGTATTTATTTGGAGAATTTAAACCAAGTATTTATGAAAAAAATTAATTATACTCATAAAGACTTAGCAAAACATAGACAAGTAGTTATTGAAGATATTCATGAATTATTAAATCAATGTAGAGATACTAAAGGATGGGGAAATAAAAGTGAATTGAAGTTATATTCATACTTAGAAAGCAGGACGGAGGATTATATAAGTATATCAAAGTTGAGCGATCTCATAATAATTAGAGAAAACTTGAAGAAATATCTGAAGATAGACTTAGTCTAGGAAAGTTCCAGTTTATAGGCTATCCAATATGTGAAAGCAATTTCCAATTATTTATATACATATTAGGCTAATAATGGGCAGTAGCAAAATGATAGCAAGTAGCTCTTCTGCGCTTTGCTCCCAAGTTCTGCTAGGCCCCTAGGAGTTATGAGCATATATTTGCAAATTATTAATAAAATGTTATTTACCCCTGTGGGACTAGTGAGGAAGCGAAGGTTACGAACTTGCTAGCTTTAGATAAGTAATACAATGATTTCTGTATCCTATAGTTCCTTATAAAATTTTATTATAAAGGAGTTTTAAAAAGTGATTAATTTAGATAGATTATTATTATTTCTAAAACAATTTTTTTTATTATTTATTGTGTATTATATTATAGTTAGCTCCAATATAGTTGAATCTTTTAAATATTCATTTATGGTAATATTATTACTGATATTATTCGATATAATTGAAAGTTATTTGAAAAAATTTAAAACCCATAAATAAACATTACAAAAATAACTGGGACGTTACGCGTCCAGTGAATTCTAACTATTAATTATAGAAGATAAAACTGCCAAAAGGAGGTTTATTTGTGAAATGAGAGAAAAGCTCAGAAAACTAGTGAATTTAAATACACTTGAAGACATTTATTTATCTGGTTTTGTAGATATTGAAGATGGTGTAGCAGAGTTTTATCCTAATATGAGATATTTATATTTCTCATTAGGGGATGTATATATAGAGTTTCAGTCGGTAGAACAGTTTTCTAAAATGAAGATAATCATAACTGATTCTGTGAGGCATGAATTTGAAATTGATGAAGATATGATACCATCAAAAGCATCTATTAATGAAGTAATACTTGTAGACACTTTGGCTGATAATAGAATTAAAGAAATGTTATTGTATAATATCTCTTCAATTTGTGATAATGATATTATATGTGATGCTGTACAAATAAACCTAATTTCTGGACAAAAGATATTTTTAGATCCTACATTTTATTATGGTATCGGTATAGGGGGAACTTTACAAAAGGAATGGTGGGAGAATAACTTATCAGATGATATGCCACAATTTGAAGAATTAGTTAAATTTAATGTTAAATAGGATGTTATGATTAAGAGACGGGTTAGTTTCTCAGTCTTTTGAGCAACTGGTTCAATGCTTAACCTACAAGGCAAGAATTTAATTACTACCCATTATCCATACAATGTAAATAAAATTTCATCTAACCATCTCAACTAAATTTTTGACAGATAGGTGGTTTTTATTCTAAAATGTAGAATTCAAAGTAATTTTTATATATTTGTAGAATATTTGATTATTAAATAATTTAAGAAATAAAAATGGTTAATCATGAAAAAGTTATTTATATGCTCTATCCTGTTTTGATAAAATATCCGTTAATAATTAACATTATATTCAGTATTACAATAAATAAATGTATTGTGCCGTAAAGGAAATATAATAATCACAGCGAATGTCTATACCCATTAGGCTAATAATATGAAGCTGATTATATGGAATGAAATATTAATACCAGGAAGTTGAATGTAGAGTGTAAAGTAGTTAATTATTGAACAAATTTATGAAGATTTAGAATAGGATATGGTGAACCGTACTATAAATATATTTATTATCTTATAATAAGAATATATTAAAATAGGGAGAAGAATTATGAGATTAGATGAATTGAAAATTAAAATTAACTGGAGTAATTTTTATATATGTAAGGATGCATTTTTCTATAATGATGATGTAGAGTTTGATTTAACTCCAGAAGATTTTTTGATGTTTGCTAAGGAAGACTATAATAATTTAGATAATAGAGGATTAGTAGGAGTATTAAGCAATTCAAAACGTGCTATTGATTGTCAAGTAGATTGGATGATATCATATTTAGGATTTGATTATTTGAACTTTAATGAATCAAATTATCCGAATATAAAGGAATTAATTAATAAATTTGAAGAAGGGTTAAATAACAAGAAGAATCTTTCTTTTAAATTGCGGTTTATACAGGCATTAGAAATAGCACCAACATTTTTAATATCTAAGATAAGAAATTTAAGAAATAAATTAGAGCATGAATATATAGTACCCAAAGAGGATGAAGCAAGAGAGTGTTTTTCATAAACTAAAACTATACCAAGGGAATCATTAAAAAGTCTTCCACCAAGAATAAAAATTAACCTTCAATGGGAAAGTTACATTGAAGGAGTTGATGGAGATGATTACCTTGAATCAAAAACAACAAATTATTTTAAAGTTTTATAGAGAAGGAAAGTCACAAAGAGAAATATTTAGAGAAACTGGAATAGCTAGAGAAACAATACGAAGGTACACAAGGTTATATGAGCAGAAATTAAAAGAACTATCAGTGTTAAAAGATGAAGATAATATAAAGAAAGTAGATCTTATAACCGATATAGTTGAAGCACCAAAATACACATCAAGTGGAAGAAAAAAGAGAGTTTTGACTGATGAAATTAAAGATAGAATTGAATATTTTTTAGATGAAAACAAAGAGAAAATTGCTAAGGGGATGAGAAAACAGCAGAAAAGAAAAATTGACATATATGATGCATTGATAAGTGAAGGATATAGTATTTCTTATTCGACAGTGCAAAGAACAATAAATTCACTTAGTAGAAAAGGCCGAGAGGCTTATATAAAGCAAGTATACAACAAAGGTGATGTATGTGAGTTTGATTGGGGAACCGTTAAATTGTATATCAGTGGAAGTTTAAAAACATTTCAAATGGCTGTTTTCACCTCTGCCTACGGCAATTATAGATATGCAATATTATTTCCTAAACAAAACACTAATAGCTTTCAAGAAGCTCATGCATTATTCTTTGACAAAATAAATGGAGTTTATCAGACATTAGTTTATGACAATATGAGAGTAGCTATCAAGCGATTTGTGGGTAGAAATGTGAAAGAGCCTACTGAAGGTTTATTAAAGCTATCGCTTTATTATAAGTTTAAATTTAGGTTCTGTAATATTCGTTCTGGTAATGAAAAAGGTCATGTTGAGAAAAGTGTTGACGTAGTTAGAAGAAAAGCTTTTTCTCATAAAGATCAATTTGAAAGTTTAGAAGAAGCTAACGCTTATCTTGAAATGATTTGTGAAGAGTTAAATACAGCTTTAAAATATTCAAACAAAGGTATAACAGCAGCACAACTTCTTGAAGAAGAAAAAGAATATCTGCTGCCGCAAATGCCTAAATTTGAGACAGCAGAAACAAGAGACTTAAGAGTTGATAAGTATTCAACCATTATAGTTGATTCTTGTCATTATTCAGTACCAGACTCTTATGTCAGTTGTCTTATAAGAACTAAAATATATTCAAATAAAATTATATGCTACTACAATAATGAGAGAATTGCAGTACATACAAAAAAACATGGTTATAATGAATGGAGTTTCAATATAGAACATTATTTAAAAACTTTATCAAGAAAACCAGGAGCTCTTGCAAACAGCGTAGCTGTCATGCAAATGAACTCTACTTTGTATGAAATTTATATGAAGTATTTTAGTAATAAGCCTAAGGAGTTTATTGATCTAATACATCTTGTTAAAAATAAATCCCTAAAAGAAGTAGAAGATGCTATAGATATATTATTGTCAATAAATCCTAATGATATAACTTTAGAAAAAATAAAATTTATATGTAACCGAGAGGAGCCTGATATAGTAGCAAAGATTGATGATAATTCGGAGATAGTTATATATTCTCAAAATATTTTAAAGTCTTATTCAGAATTGCTTATTAACTCTAAAGGAGGCATCAGCTCAAATGAAGTTAGGTGTTGAAAAAGATAACATGAAAACTATAGAAGAATATGCTAACTTCTTAAAATTATCAGGATTAAAAAGCAAAATTGAAGATGCAATAAATGAAGCTAATACATGTGAATTAAGTTATGAATCATTTTTATTGAATTTACTCCAAAGTGAGTATGATAGAAGAGTGGAAAATGGTAAAAAGAACAGGATAAGAATTGCCAAATTTCCATATAAGAAATATCTTGATGATTTAGTTGTTAGTGATTTACCAGATGATGCCCAAAAGAAGATTAAAATGTTATCCACACTACAGTTTATAGAAGATGGTCAAAATGTAATATTAGCTGGGAATCCAGGAACAGGTAAAACACATATAGCAATAGGCTTAGGCATCAACGCTTGCCTTGAGGGGTATAAAGTTTTATATACTACTGTTCCATTGTTTATAAATCAACTTAAAGAATGTAGATCATCTCGTACCCTTAGGGCATATGAAAATAAATTTGAGAAATATGATTTGGTTATTTTAGATGAGCTTGGCTATATTTCTTCCGATAAGGAAGGTGCAGAATTGTTATTCACAAATCTCTCACTCAGAACTGGAAGAAAATCTACAATAGTAACTACTAATTTGTCTTTCGACAGACGGGGGGAGGTATTCATAGATCCAATAATGACTGCTGCAATAACCGATAGGTTGACTTATAAATCTTATATGATAAATATGAATGGAACTTCTTATAGAATGAAAGAAACAAAAGAATGGTTAGAACGCATAAATTAGCTTGTCTAGTGGAAGAATTTTTAATGCTAAAATGGAAGATATTTAATGTATAAAATACAAGAGAGGCTATTGAAATAGCAGAACTATTTGTAAATGCAACTCAAAATATTATTTTACATAAGGTCTTTTCAAGTTATAGTATACAAAATGAATATTATGAAGAAAAGAATACGTTAGAATTACCATATATTAAAGTTGATTTAGATTTATGTTTTGAAGAGGAAAAAAAAATCAGATTAAGATACAAAGCTGATGATGTAAATGAAGGTGAGATAATTTTAAAACCAAATGATAAAGAATATATATTTTTTATAAAAGCATCAGTTTCACATAATTTTATTTGTTTACCTGAAATATTTAAATATAACATAGATTCAAAATACATAAATTACAAAATAAAGGAATTATAGAAAGCAAGCCTTCGTTCATTATGGTACCTGACCCTGGGTAAATGTACCAATAAAAACAGAAGCTACATCATTTTTGTGTATTAGAAAATCTAATAAATAACTTCTAATTATACATATACCCATTTGGCTAATAATCGGACATTCACCTTTGGCTAATAATAAAAAGTTAAAGTATATAAAGACTTTATTAAAAAGTGTCGTCAATGTAATATATAACGAATTATCTCATGTTAAAAATGTATAGTCTTGAAACATAAAATATTTAATGGAGGGATAGAGTTGACTATAATAGCAGGTTGTGTGGTTTTAGATAATTATAATAGAATTCTAATGGTTCAACAAGGTAAAGGTGTAATAAAAGAATTATGGAACTTTCCATCAGGGAGATTGGAAAACAATGAAAAATTACTTAATGCTGCAATCAGAGAAGTTGAAGAAGAAACAGGATATAAAATTTCAGTATCTGGCTTATTAGGAGTATATAATTTCATAAGTGTTAATAATGACCAAGTTATAATGTTTTGTTATACCGGAGAAGTTGTTGGTGGAAGCTTAAAATATGATAATAATGAGATAATTAATGTAAAATGGTTATCAATTGATGAAATTGCTGAATTAAGTGATAGTAAATTAAGAACCCATACATTAATAAGAAAGATAATTAGTGACTTAAAAAATAAAACTACTCTACCACTTGATATTGTTAATGATATGGTTTAATACATATTTTTCTAAAATTGTGACATTATTTGTATGCTGGATATAGATAAATATCTATATTTATTAACTGCCCATTATCCATATACCCATTAGGCTAATAATATACGTGCGACAAGAAGCGGCTTCATCTTGAAATGTTAGTGCGGACTTTATTCTAATGCCATAGTAGTAGAGATATTCCCATCCGAAACTGAATCGGAGGTAACTCTGATGTGGGTTGCATGAGGAAAAGCCTAATTGGATACCTAGTATAATTCTTGAATCTATAATTGAAAAATTAGATGGAAATCGATACGAGTGTAAAAGTGAACAAATGCATACCAAAGAAACGCCTATGACTAATGGCATGGATGTATAGACTAGAGAAAAGGAGATATTTATAATGGAAATTAATATACCAGGAAGAGGAATCATAAAAATTAAAAATCTTTTATTAGACTATAATGGAACTATAGCTTGTGATGGTAAAGTTATCCCTTCTGTAAAAGAGAAAATAGAGGCTATTAATAGAAAAGGAATAAGAGTACATTTAGTAACTGCTGATACCAATGGTACTGCAAGAAATCAATGTGCTAATATGCCTATTAAAATACAGATATTTGATAACTCAAATGCTGCAAAAAATAAAAGAGAAATTGTAGAAAAACTTGGAGTAGAAAATTGCATATGTATTGGAAATGGGTTTAATGATGGACAAATGTTTGAAGCTTGCAGCATATCAATTATAGTAATCGGAGTAGAAGGATGTTCTGCAAAATCTTTAATGAAAGCAGACATTGTATGTAACAAAATTGAAGATGCTTTTGATTTGATATTGAAACCAAGTAGAATGATTCCAACATTAAGAGGATAAAATATTCACAATAATAGATAGACAGTATTGTAATTACTATTTGAAAGGACGGTATAATGGAAAAGAAGATGTCCACAAAAACAAAACAGATTGAAGTGGACTGTTCTAGCCTGATTAGACACATAGAAACGTTACTCTTTTAATCTATCTCTAAAATTATATGAAGCATATTGCACTCCACGGTCTGAATGAAAAATCAATCCATCACCATAGTTTTCTTTGTTTACAGCTTGGTTTAGTGCATCAATAACCAAATGTCGAGATAACGATGTTCCAAGAGACCATCCAACTATTTTTCTAGTATATAAATCTTCTATGGCAGCCAAGTATAGCTACCCTTCATCCGTAGGAATATAAGTTATATCTCCAAACCCAATTTGATGTGGTTTTGTGGCTACAAAATTCTGTTCTAATAGATTAGGAGCTACTGGATATTTGTGATTGGAATAAGTTGTTGCTTTAAATTTTCTTTTAGAATGACAATAAATACTATTTTCTTGCATTAATCGTTGAACTCTATTTCTTCCACATTCTATTCCATCTCTATTTAGCTGGGCTGTAATACGCCTAACTCCATAGGGTTCACGAGATTCTTTATGGACTCTTTTTATTTCTATAAGAAGAAGCTCATCTTGCTTTTTCTTTTCAGTAATAGGATTTTTTATTCACTTATAATATGCGCTCCTTGAAACTTCTAAAATATTGCACATCTTCTCCACGCGAAAATCGGAGCTGTGTTTCTTTATAAATTTATATCTTATTTCTCGGGTCTTGTGAAGATGGCCATAGCTTTTTTTTAGATTTCATTTTCCACCTGAATATCAGCGAACTGCTTTCTTAACTTTCGCAGTTCTTCATCTTCAGGTCTTAATTTTCTTTTGGGTGGGAAAGCATCCTCACCATGCTCTCAATACTGCTTTATCCATCGTCTTATAGTTACATCGGTTACTCCTATATCTTTTGCTACATCTGAAACTCTTTTACCTTGTTCAGTAATTAATCTTATTATTTCTTTCTTATAATCTGCAGTGAAAATTCTCCTATTTGCCATTGCTGAACACTTCCTTTCAGTTATATTATACATACCTTTTTATGTGTCCAGCAAGATGGATATAGTCCATTGATGGAACAAAGTCATTAGTTATACATCTATTAAGTATGCTCTATTTTCTATAGTTCCATATACTTTATCTGCTGATATTTCATCAGGCTTTAAATCAAAATTTTCTTCAATTTTTTCCACTACATTACTAAGTTCTTTTTCATCATCTACGTTAAAAGGTGTTTGAGTTGAAGCAAGAATTATTTCACTTTCTTCATCTACTATAATATGATTTTTATACCCTTTTTTCTGATTTCCTCTAGTCTTGTGTGCAACTCTAGCATCTGGATCAATACAATTTTCATACATCATCTGAGTAAATAAATCTAATTGCTTATTTTCTAAGCAGTTTCCCGGGTACTATTGAAGTTACTTATAATTTTTTTTTATAAGTGAAAGTATAGTTATAAAAAAAAACTATTGGTAATATTACTACAAATTAATTATACTTATAATAATTTGTTTATAAGGAAAAAATATATATTTTAGGTGGAAAATTATGAAGAATAATAGGATAATCGTATTATCTCACTGTGTTTTTAATGAATTGTCAAAGGTTAGATCTGATATTTCTAAGGAATATGATAGTGTGGGAAATTTAATTTATAGATTTATGGAAGAAAAGGTAGGTATTATACAGCTTCCTTGTCCAGAAACATATTGTTATGGGTTAAAACGTTGGGGACATACTGTAGAACAATTCGATAATCCCTATTACCGAGATACCTGTGAAAAGATTTTTGATGTAACACTTAATATGATAAAAAACCATATTATGGTTGGAGATGAAGTAGTATGTTTGGTAGGCATATCTGGAAGTCCTTCTTGTGGTGTTAATAACACATGCAGTAGTAAACTTTGGGGTGGAGAGTTAGGGAATAAGAAAGATATAATTAAGACGATTTCTGATGTTGATAGAGTTCCTGGTAAGGGCGTTTTTATTGATGTTATTGAAGCGATTTTTAAAAAGAATAATATTGATATTCCTATGATTGAATATGATAGAAGTGAGCTTAAGAAGTTTGAGGATGAAATCTTCAATTTACTAAATGGGAAGGATGAATAATATGCATATAGAGCTTATTAATCTTTCTGTTGATTTCAAGGAAGTAAAGGCTGTAGATAATTTGAACTTGAGTATCCCTGAGGGCGAGCTTGTTAGTATTCTTGGACCTAGTGGTTGTGGGAAGAGTACTACATTATTTGCCATAGCTGGATTGTATAGAGTTAGTAGTGGAAAAGTATTATTTCGTGGAAAAGTTGTAAATGGAATTTCTGCTGATAAGAGGGGAATAGGAATGGTATTTCAAGATTATGGTTTATACCCCCATATGACTGTAAAGAAAAACATTGGATTTCCTTTGAAAATGAGAAAAATGAAGAAAAATATTATTGATGAGAAAGTTATGGCTATAGCAAAATTAGTCAAAGTAGATGATTTATTGGATAGAAAACCTAATCAACTTTCTGGGGGTCAAAAGCAGAGAGTTGCAATTGCAAGAGCTTTAGTAAAGGAGCCTGATATTTTATTACTTGATGAACCTTTATCAAACTTAGATGCAAATCTAAGGGTCGATTTAAGACATGAGATAAGAAGAATTCAAAAAACTTTAGGTATTACAACTTTGTTTGTTACCCATGATCAAGAAGAGGCTGTAAGTATATCAGATAAGATTGTTTTAATGAAAAGTGGGAGGCTTCAGCAGTACGGAACGGTTGAAGAGATGTATGCCAATCCATCAAATATTTTTGTTGCTAAATTTTTAGGAAATCCTAAGATAAATTTGTTTGATGTAAATATTTCAGGAGAAGTAATATGTTTTAATGATTTCAGTATGCTTAAATATAGAAATACTAATGGAATAGATGATGGTAAGTATATAGCTGGTTTAAGACCAGAAGATATAAATGTTTCTATTGATAATGACTTGGGTATTAAAGGAATTGTTTCTGGGATTGAAAGAAGAGGACGAGATTTTTTACTACAGGTATATATAGATGGTACTCTCATAAGATGTTATTACAATGGCAAAGGTAAGATTAATACTGGAATGGTTGTAGGACTAGGATTTGATAATTCAAAAATAATTCTATTTGAAAAAGAAACTGGATTGCAGGTGAGAATAAGTGAATAGTAATGGGAGAGTAAAAGATTTAATTAGAGCTTTACTTTATCTTTTGCCTGCATCAATAGTGTTGATGGTTTTTCATATCTACCCGGTTGTGAAAACTTTAGATATGAGTTTTTATACTAAATATAACTATTTTAAGAATATAGTATTTGAACGAGGATTTGATAACTATTTGTATCTTTTTAATGATGAAGAGTTTTGGATTGCTTTGAAAAATACTTTGTTATTTGTATTAGGTGTAGTACCTGTATCATTGGGACTATCCTTAATAATAGCTGTGTTATTAAGCAAAAACAATTTGATGAATAAGGTTCTTAGAAGTATTTACTTTATTCCTTTTGTTACTTCAACAGTTGCTATATCTGCAGTATGGAGATGGATTTTTCATTCAGAATTCGGGATTTTAAATTATTTCATAGGGATATTAGGTGTAAACAAGGTGAAGTGGTTGACTGATCCAAGGTGGTCTCTTATAAGTTTGATTATATTATGTGTTTGGAAGGGATTAGGTTATAATATTGTAATTTTATTGGGTGGTCTTAAGAACATTGATCAACAATTTAATAATTCTGCACTTGTTGATGGAGCTGGTTGGTGGAATAGATTTATATATATTACTATTCCCCTTTTATCCCCCTCGATTTTTTTTGTGTCAATAATGACCATGATTAGTTCTTTTAAAGTTTTTGATGAGGTATACATACTATTTGATAAGATGCCAGGACCTTTAAATTCTTGTATGACAATGGTTTATTATATATATGATAAATTTGCAAATAAATATATGTATGGAATTGCAGCAGCTGCTGTGTATGTATTATTTATTATTGTATTAATTATTACCCTTTTCCAAATGTATATTGGAAAGAAAAAAGTACATTATTAAGTTTTGAATAGGAGCAAATATATGAAGGGATACATTAAATCAAGTTATAAAAATAGTATTTTTGCAAAGATAATTTTAATAATTGGGGGGATTATTACTTTATTTCCATTTGTTTGGATGATAAGTACTTCATTAAAAACAGGTCAACAGGTTTACGAAATGCCACCTAAGCTAATGGTATCTTCTCCCCAAATATCAAATTACTTTGAAGTTCTAAGGAGAGTTCCATTTGAAAAATATTTTAGCAACAGTGTTTTCGTATCTATTTCTGTTACTTTTGGAACTTTGATTACGTCTATTTTAGCAGCATTCGCTTTTTCAAGAATAAAGTTTTTTGGAAGAGATATTATATTTTCAGTATTTTTAGCAACTATGATGATACCAGGTGAAGTTCTTGTGATACCCAATTATGTTACCTTAGCAAAACTTGGATGGATAAATACAAGATTGGCTTTAATAGCTCCTTGGATGGTAAGTGTGTTCGCGGTGTTTCTTATGAGACAATATTTTTTAGGTATTCCTGAATCTTATTACTACTCTGCGAAAATTGATGGTTGCAGTGATTTTAATTATTTATGGAGAATTATGGTTCCATTGGCCAAGCCAGCGATTTTAACTATAGTGCTTCTAAAAATGATATATAGTTGGAATGAATTCTTATGGCCCTTATTGGTAACAAATACACCAGAAATGAGAACACTTCCTGTAGGACTGGCTGTGTTTTCTACTGAAGCAGGTACTTTATATCATCTTCTTATGGCTGCATCTTCTATGATAATTTTACCTATATTGATTCTGTATTTTGGACTCAGTAAACATATTATAAACGGTGCAGTAAGAAGCGGGATTAAAGGATAAATTTTATAAAACGGAGGCAAAAAAAATGAAAAGCACAAAGAAGTTTGTTGCACTTTTTGCTGTACTTTGCATGATGGTTTTTATGTCAGCATGTTCAGGTAATGCAAATACAAAAGCAACATCAACATCTGAGGATAATACTCAGGAAGTAAAACCACTAGAAATTGAATTTTGGCATGCTATGACAGGGGGAAATGAAGAAGCTCTTCAGGAAATAGCAGATGATTTTAATTCAGAGAATGAAGATATAAATGTAAAATTAGTATATCAAGGTCATTACAAAGAATTATTTCAAAAGCTAGATGGTGCAGCTCAAGCTGGTCAGTTGCCAGAATTAACTATGATATACCCTAATAGAATGACTGCGTACATAATGAATGGTTTTGGACAAGATCTTACTGGATATATTAATGATCCTGAAATTGGTTTTACTAAAGAAGATTTGGAAGATATTCCACCTGTATTTATGAAGGGAATTTGGGATGAAAAGTACTATACTCTCCCATGTAATAAGAGTGCATATGAATTATTTTACAATGAAGATATGTTAAAAGCTAAGAATGTAGAAGTTCCAACTACTTGGGATGAATTAAGAGACGCGGCAGAAAAATTATCTGTAGATGCTGATAATGATGGAAATAATGAAGTTGTTGGTCTTGCATTAAACAGATCAGCTGGTATTGATTTTAGTTTTTGGGTTGAACAAGCTGGTGGACATCTTTTAAGTGAAGATGAAACAACATTATTATTTAACTCAGAAGCAGGTGTTGAAGCATTTGATTTTGTAACAGGAATGGCTAAGGATGGTTTTCTAAAGATTGTTAGTGAGGATAAATATGCATATGCACCTTTCGCAAGAAAAGAAGCTGCTATGATAATTACATCTACGTCAAAGGTTCCTGATTTAGAAGTTGCTATAGGAGATTCAGAGTTAAACTGGAATGCTGCAGAACTTCCATCATACAAAAATAAAGCTGTGTTATTTACAGGTACAGATATGGCTATGTTTAGTACAAATTCTGATGAAGAAAAATTAGCTGCATGGAAATTTATGAAGTATTTTATGAGTAAAGAAGCTACTATTAAGTGGGGAATGAATTCAGGTTATCTTCCTGTTAGATATTCAGCTCTTGATTCAGAAGACTTCAAGAAAGTAATGGTAGAAAAGCCAACCAAAGAGATAGCTGTAAGAAGTTTTGAATATGGATTTAGAGATCCAAAAGTTTTAAATGGATATGCAATCCATAGTAATATGCAAAAAGCTTTAGGAGAGGTTTTAGAAGGTGTGAAAACTAGTAAGGAAGCACTAGATGATGCTAGAGATCAAGCAAGAAAAGAATTAGATGAAGCTAAAAAGAATTTTGGTAAGTAAATTAAAAAATGATTGTCGGATTTCCGATAATCATTTTTTGTATGCAAAATTATCATTTGAGTCGAAGAATAAATTTGAAGATGATAATAAAATGGAGTTATATAATCAAATCAAAGGTTTTGAATTATTTCAAAAAAACAAAAAAAATAGTATAATAGATTATAGTAAAATATAAGCAATTGATTATAAAATAGTAAAATGATGATAGTATTTACAAAAAGTAATGAGATAAAATTAGCACATTTAACTCACAATAAGGCGAACCAATTGTTCGTCAAGGAACGCTCAGTAGAAAAACACACACATAGGGTTCCTTGTAAGCGAGCTTATGGTCCAAGATCACTTGATATATATAAATTATTTCTTTAAAGAGGTGAAATTTGAGAATATGGATAATTATGAGATGATAAAAAAAGAACTGACACAATATGAAGATTTATATAGTGAAATAGAGGAAATGGAAAAATTGACATTTGATCAAATTACTGTTATTGATAGAAATGAAAAAGTTGTGTTAGTAGGAAAAACATGTAAAGAAAGTTTTGGAATACCAGAAGAAGAAATGATAGGTCAGTATGCTAGTAATTTAGAACAAAAAGGTGTTTTTGATAAATCTATTACATTAGAAGTACTTAAACAAAGAAAAAAGGTTATCTTGATACAGCATACCTCTAGTAATAAGACATTAATGGCAACAGGTTTCCCTATATTTAACCAGAAAAAAGAAATAATTAAAATTATAAATATTTCAAAAGATATCACTAATATTGATAAATTCGATAAATTGGTAGGGAGTGAAAAAGAAGCATTACAAATAAAGAGAATAGAAAAAAAAGACATTGTTAGCGTAAATGGTAAAATTAAAAAAAATCTTGATTTGATAAAAAGAACTGCTAGTTTAGATAATACAACACTCTTTTTAGGTGAAACTGGTACAGGAAAAAGTTTTTTCGCTAATATTATTCATCAAATGGGTAATCGAAAGAATAAACCTTTTGTAACAATTAATTGTGGAGCAATTCCTGAAAATCTACTTGAATCTGAATTATTTGGATATGTTGAAGGTGCTTTTACAGGCGCAAGTAAAAAAGGTAAGCAAGGTTTGCTCGAAATAGCCGAAGATGGAATTATATTTTTTGATGAAATTGGAGAAATGCCTATGAAACTTCAAGTGAAATTATTAAATGTCTTACAAGATATGAGAGCCTGTAGAATCGGTGGTTTAAGTACATATGAAATAAAAGCAAAGATAGTCGCAGCAACCAATAAAGATTTGAAAAAAGAAATAAAAATGGGTAATTTTCGTGAAGACCTTTATTATAGATTAAATGTTCTACCTATCTACATTCCACCATTAAGAGAACGTATTGAAGATATTGATATGCTTAGCAATTGCTTTTTAAAAAGATATAATGATAAATATAATAGTAATAAAAAACTATCACAGCATGCATTTAATATGTTACTAGCATATAATTGGCCTGGAAATATACGAGAACTTGAAAATACAATTGAAAGATTAGTAATTACAAGTAATGAAAATATTATAACTAAAGATGAAGTAGCAGATATCATTACACCTGAAAATGATATAGAAAAAATATATTTAGAAGTAAATGATGTTATACCACTAAAAAAAGCAGTTAAAAGATTAGAAAAACAACTATTATTAATAGCTAAAAAAAAATATAAAACAACTAGAAAAATGGCTATAGCGCTTGAAATTGACCAATCAACTATTGTGAGAAAATTAAAAGAGTATACGCTGAATTAATCTGATGTATATTTCAATCACTTTTTTATTACTTAATGATGCATTTACACATCATTAAGTGATTTTTTTTTCTGATTGTACAAGTATTAGAAATTCATATTAAAAATAAAAAATATATAAGCCTTGAAATATGGGCATTTATAAATGTTTTTCCATATTTTTATGAAAATGATTACAATTTGGCATGCATATTGCTTTATAAACTGGTAAATGCAATACTTATCATCAATAGCAATGCTTAATGCATTTTAAGTTTCATACATAATAGTATAAAAGTTTTAAAGAAAAATTTTCAGCTAATAAAGGATTATAGGTTGCCTTTACTAACCTAAATATATTATAGAAGGAGAGTTTATAGTGAAACAATTTGACAGTATTATTAAAGGAGGAAGAATCATAACAGCAGCTGATACATTTAAAGCCGATATAGGAATAAAAGATGAAACAATTGTACAAATAGGATTGGATTTAGAAGATAAGGAAGCTAAAATTATTGATGCAAAGGGTAAATATGTGATGCCAGGAGGGATAGATCCTCATACTCACATGGATATGCCATTTGGTGGAACACAGGCTAGTGATGATTTTAATACTGGAACTATTGCAGCAGCTTGTGGAGGAACAACAACAATAGTAGATTTTTCAGTACAGCCTAAAGGAAAAACATTAAAGGAAGCTGCTGAGATTTGGAGAAAAAAAGCTGATGGAAAGGCTGTAATAGATTATGGTTTTCATTTAGCTATAACTGATATGAATGATGATATTTTAGAAGAGATACCTAGTATAATTAAAGCAGGTTACTCTACTTTTAAACTATTTATGACTTATGATGGTTTAAGAGTTACAGATTATTCTCTTATGAAGACATTAAAGAAGGTTTCTGAAAATGGTGGATTAATATCTGTTCATGCTGAAAATTACCACGCTATAAATTATTTCACAGAAAAATTAAAATCAGAAGGAAAAGTAGAACCAAAATATCATGCAGCATCTCGTCCAGCTATGGTGGAAGGTGAAGCTGTTGGTAGAGCTATAAAATTAGCTAAATTATGTGAGACTCCTCTTTATATAGTGCACAATAGTTGTGAAGAATCTGCTTCAGAAATACAACGTGCAAGAGAAGAAGGATATCCAATAATGGGAGAAACATGCCCTCAATATTTACTATTATCACTTGATAATTATGAAGAACCAGGATTTGATGGTGCTAAATATGTTATGTCACCACCTTTAAGAGATAAAAGTAATTGGCCATATATGTGGAAATCATTAGCAAAGGATACTGTTCAATTAGTAGCAACTGATCATTGTCCATTCTTTATGGAACAAAAGGAATTAGGAAAAGAATTCTTTGCAAAAATTCCAAATGGAGCTCCTGGTGTAGAATTAAGAATGGCATTGATGCATACTTATGGAGTAGTAGAAAATAGATTTGACTTACAAAGATTTGTGCAGATTACATCAACTAATGCGGCTAAAATATTTGGAATGTATCCTAAAAAAGGCACTATTGCTGTAGGTAGCGATGCTGATATCGTTATTTTTAATCCTGATATAGAAAAAACAGTAACAAAAGAAATGCTTCATGAAAATGTAGATTATACTCCTTATGAGGGAATGAAACTAAAAGGATATCCAGAAGTTACAATTTCTAGAGGAAAAGTAATTGTAGAAAATGGTCAATTTATTGGAGAAAAAGGCTGTGGTAAGTTTATTAAAAGAGGGACTCCAATGATAATATAAGTAAAATATATAAGAATATGTGGAATTATTATATTTGGTTATCAGAGATGATAATTTAATAGTTCTAATATTCGCAATATTCACAATGTTATGATAATAAAATCAATATGATTAAATATAAAAATTACAGGGGGTACTTAATAATGAATATGAAATTTTGTGATGTAAAAAGAATGGAAGATAAAATCAAAACGTTTGCAACTTATGGTGATGCAGGACATGGTGGAATTACTCGATACTCATTGTCACCAGAGGATGTTCAGGCTAGAGAAGAATTCAGAAAGAGAATGGAAGCTATTGGTGCCGAAATAACTGTTGATGATATGGCAAATATGTATGCTACTATTCCAGGTTCAGATCCTAAAGCAAAAAGAATTGTTATGGCATCTCACACTGATTCAGTAAAAAATGGGGGTAACTATGATGGAATCTTAGGTGTTATGACAGCTATGGAAGTTTTAGAAACTATTGTAGATCAGAAAATCCCTCATAAACATCCAGTTACAGCCATGATTTGGACAAATGAGGAAGGTTCATTATATCCACCAGCAATGATGTCATCAGGTGTAATATGTGAAAAATTTGATAAGGCTACAATGATTGCATCAAAGAGTGTATTAGATGGAGAAACTACTTTCGGACAAGCTTTAGCAGCAAGTCGTTATGCTGGAGCAGTAGAAAATAGATTAAATCCTAATGATTATAAATGCATGCTTGAACTTCATATTGAACAGGGTCCAATCCTTGAAGCTGAAAGAAAGGATATTGGTGTTGTTACTTGTGTACTTGGTATGATTAACTACAGAATAAGAACTTATGGGCAAGCAGATCATGCTGGTACTACTCCTATGAGATATAGACGAGATGCTCTTTATGCAGCTGCTCAGGTTCTTACTTATTTGCATAATGAATTAGATAAACTTGATCCGGAACTTGTTTACACAACTGGTGAAATTAAATGTCATCCTTGTGTGCATACAGTAATTCCTGATTTCGTTGACTTCTCAATTGATGCAAGACATGAAGATCCTAAGGTAATTGAACAGGTTCTTGATGTTATTAAGAACATGCCTAAGGAAGTTGCTAAGTGCAAAGTTGATTATGAGAAAGCTTGGGCTCGTGATACGGTATACTTTGATAAAGAATTAGTAGAGTTTGTTAAGGAAAGTGCTGATGAAGCAGGTATTTCTAACCAGTACATTAACAGTGGAGCAGGACATGATGCTCAGTTCGTATGTGAAATGATGCCTACTACTATGGTTTTCGTTCCTTCAAAAGATGGTCATAGCCACTGTGAGCCAGAATTCACATCAGTTGAGCAGTGTACAAATGGTGCAAGTGTAATGCTAAATACAGTACTTAAGGTAGATGCAAAATAGAAAATTTAAATTCACTTAATCGCACAAAAAAATATATAAACTACTATTAATACAATTAAAAGGCACAGTTGTTTATTATTCTGTGTCTTTTAATTTAAAAAACATACAAAAGCTGTTAGAAAAAAATTGATTTCTAAGATTGTGTATAATCTAATAAAATAGGGGTGAAAAAATGAAGAATTTATTTGCACTTTCTTTAACTACTGCAATTTTGTGTGGTATTTGGGTAGCGGTAAGCCCTTCTTTAGGATTGCTTGGATGGGCCGGATTTGCTGGATGCACAGCTTTTTTTGCAGCAGGAGGTAAGGTGAAAGGTTTTAAGAATGCTATTATTACAAATTTAAGTGGTGTTTTAGGAGCTATGATAATTATACAAACATGTAACCATGTGGAGTTTGCACATATTGGTGCTATTAGTACTGCTATAATAACATTTATAATGTGTATACAGGCTAAAATCAAAATATTTGAGTTTATTCCAGGAACATTTATAGGATCATTCTCAACTTTTGCTTCTGGGGGAGATTGGAAAGTTATAATACCATCACTAATTTTGGGTGCGATTTTAGGATATTTATGTGAAACAAGTGGTACATGGTTATTTAATATAACAAATAAGAATACTGATTCTGAAGAAAATGTTACTGCGTAATTTTTTATACAATACTTAATCATTGACCAGAATTGAAAGAAGATAATTAGCTATAAGAAAAAATATTAATAATCAGAAATGAAGGGATAGGTTTATATGGTATAATAAACTAGAACTTTTGAAGAAAAATTAATATTTGTATTTTAAATTTTTTATAATGAGGAAGATATGCTTAATCTTGAGCATTATCTTCCTCATTTGATTATGAAGATACAATTATAGTATTTTCAAAGAATCTTTTTAGAACATTGTATTATAGAATAATAGAACTGTATTGGAGGAAGGGTAATGAAGGTATTAACTAAATCGCTTTTTGATAAAATAAGTGAATATATGAATGAAGAAACAAGACCACTGGAAAAAGCTCTATTTAACTTCTATTTTAATAATTCACAGGGAAAAGAGATATTAGACACTTTAGAAGAATTTCAGAACAAGGATGGCGGATTTGGTTGTGGTATAGAACCAGATTTTAAACTTGTAGAATCATCTCCAATGGCTACATCAATAGGTTTGAGACACTTAAATTTATTAGATGGTAATGAAAGAGCACATGTGATGATAGCTAAAGCCATTGAATACTTGGAGAATACATTTGATAGAGATAGAAATGGTTGGTTTAGTGTTCCAAGAGAGGTGAATGATTATCCGCATGCACCCTGGTGGGAATTTAAAGATGATATAAATATGACAGTTATAGATTACTCTTGGGGAAACCCTACTGCCGAAATAATAGGTTATTTATATAAGTATAGACAATATATAAATAAGCTAGATATAGATTCTCTATTAAATTTTGCAATAAAGTCTTTAAATGAAAGAATAGAATTTAAATCAGAACACGAATTATTTTGTTATATCCACTTATATAATATTCTTGATAAAGAATTCAAGAGTAAGCTTGAGCAACCCATAAAAACAGCTGTAAGTCAATTAATTAATATTAATGAACCTGAATGGAAAAATTATGTGCCAACTCCACTAAGATTTATAAATTTTGATTCACAAAATTATTTTGAAATAAAAGAAGAATACATAAATCAAAACTTAGATTATATAATAAATAAATTAGAAGAAAAGGGTAAACTATTACCTACTTGGCAATGGGGAACTTACCAAGAACATTGGGAAATAGCAAAAAAAGAATGGATAGGGATATTAACATTGGAAGGATTACTTAGTTTATTGAAATTCGGAAGAACCTCAATATACAGAGATTCAAAAAGGCAGGGGATATAATTTGGAAAAACAAGCATTAAAAGAATTGTTAAAAAGCATAAAAGAGAATGACTATACAGTACCTCAAGGTGTAAATCCATACCAATTATCTTTAGAGATGATGAATAATATAGGGGATATTGATAGTGAATTGCGTGATGAATTGATACTTTCTAATCTATTTACGTGGATAAATGATGGAGTTTTATCAACAAATGAGGTTTATAATTTGTTAATGATAGCTTTAGATGAAGAACATATACTTAAGGGATTAGGTAGCATCAATGATTCAGTTTTCAGTAGAACATTCTCCATTGAAATAGTAGCAAGTGTTATTCATAGACACAGAAAGGAAAAATTTATATCTGAAAGTGATATTCAAAAAGCTTTTAATACTGTTTTGAAATTTTATAATGAAGATAAAGATGTTAGAGGTTATGTAGAAGATAAGGGCTGGGCACATGGGACTGCCCATGGTGCTGATGCCCTTGATGAATTTGCTAGATGCAAAGAAATTGGGTATGAGGGATTAAAAATAATATTAGATGCAATTTACAAGAAGGTGAATATAAATCATTATGGATATATTCACTTTGAGGATGAACGTATGATTACAGCTGTTAAAGCTGTATTAGAAAGAAAAATTATACCCGCAGAGGAAATTAAAGATTGGATTGAAAGCTTCAAGAAAATAAAAAAAACAGCTATACTTCAAGAAGACTTAGTTATTGAATTCAATGTAAATGCTTTCTTGAAAAGTTTGTACTTTAGATTGATTGATAAACCAGAATATGAACAAATCACAAATTTAGTTAAAGAGGTACTAAAGGAAATAAGTCGATTTGGTAAGTATTGAGATTACAATTATAGACCTAGACATATGTGAAATAAATTATGTCTAGGTTTTATTTTATATCTTTATGAGGGGACTATTTTTTTTATCCCCTGTGAAAAGGTGTATCTTAAATGTATTATTATCACCATTCCAGGTGATCTTCTCTACTATTGTTCCAATAAGCTTTCTTTTTTGTTTTATATCAGTGAAGGTATCATATTCATTGTTGAACTTCTTTAAAGCTTCTATAAGAATTTCAGTATTATCAATCTTTTCATTATGTTCAGAATTGCCTTTTTCAGCAACAGTAAGTTTATTTTTCAATTCTTCTATTTCATTATTAAGGTTTTCCATCTCACAAAAAATATATTTTGCAACTTGTTTATTATTATTAAGAGAAAGTTGTTTTACTAAATTATTAATAGCTATTTCCTTTTGGGCTATATTCTCTTTTAATTTTTTAATTGCGCTAGATTGAGCAGCATTTGAAGATTCTTTTGTAAGTGCAGATGCTAATTCATCAATCAAAAGTTCTTTGCTATAAGCCTTAAGTTCACTAATTACAAGGCTGTCTAATCTATCCACTCTGACATTGTTATTATCACATTTTTTCTTATAACTAGTATCTTTTGCAGAGCATACATAGTAATTGTATCTTACGCCTTCATGAGTTCTAGATTTATGGCCAAGCTTAATTTTCATATTAGCACTACATTTTTGACACTTAAGTATCCCAGTAAGAAGAGCAGTTGTTTTTCCTGTACCTAAACGAGGCTGTTTTTTAGATTTATTCTTATCTTGGGTAAATTGTATTTCTAACCAATCTTTAGCTGAAATAACACCTTTGTGCTTAGCTACAGCTGCTACCCATTCAGATTTATCTCTTTCAATAGTGATTTTTTTAGTTTTATTATAAGTTAAATAGCCATTTCCATTAGGTGTTCCAAATACGTTAATACCTGCATTTCTAAGGTGATTTTCTACATCAGGACTTGATTTGACATACAGGGGATTTGATAATAACCTTTTAACCTGTATAGTAGCCCAGTCTCCACCATTTTTACCTTTGATATTAGCTAAGTTTAAATATTTAACTACCTGAGATAATGATTGTAATTCCAGATATTTAGAAAATATAAGTCTTACAACTTTAAGCTCATCTTTAACAGGAGTTAACTTCATTAATGATCTTTCTTTTAACTCTTCATCAATATAGGTAATTCTTTCAGCTTTGAAGCCGAAGGGTTCTTGACCTCCAAGCCAACGACCAGTTTTAGCAAGCTGCAGCATATTATCTTTAACACGTTCAGCAATAGTTTCTCTTTCAAGCTGAGCGAATACACTTGCAATGTAAACCATAGCTCTACCCATTGGTGTGCTAGTATCAAACTGTTCTCTAATGGACACAAAGCTTATGTTATTCTCCTGCAAAAGTTCAAGAGTAGAGGAGAAATCAGCTACATTTCTGCTGATCCTATCAAGTCTATAGCAAATTAAGTAATCAAATTTATTGGCCTTTGCATCTTTTAATAATTGCTGGAACTGGGGTCTTTTAGTGTTACCACCACTAAAACCTTCATCTTCATATATAAAATACTCGTCTATATTTAGTCTATCTCCATAGTTTCTGCATAGCTCAATTTGATTCTCAATTGACTCGCCTTTTCCTGTAAATAAGCTTTTTCTAGAATAAATAGCTGCCTTCATTTTATCACCTCAGTGTTAATTTAATCTCGGTTTTAATTATTATTAATGGAAATAAAACATAAAGGTTGGCACTCAAGGGCGCTCAATAGTCGTTCTTTAATATTTCGACAAAACACAACAAATTCATAAAATGTAAATATTTTCTTGAAAGAGCATAAAATTTACTCAAATCCATTCCTGAACTTGAGTTCAACAAACTTTTTATCAATATTATATGTAGCAGCTATCGCATCCATAGTTAATCCATAACATGTCTCTTCGTTTACATCAGCTAGTAGAAGCTCTGCTGTGAATAAATTAGCTTGATTTTCATACTTATCCTTTGAATATAAAGTATATCGTTCAATGAAATACTTATTAAGTTTGGGATGAAATATAGCATGTCCTAACTCATGAGCACACACAAAGACTCTTTCGTAATCATCCAAGTCAGAATTTAATATAATTACTTTTGAACGATTTATTAGCTTATAAACACCCTTTATATTTCCTAAAGGGTGAGTGAATACTTCCATACCTAATTCATCTGCAAGTTCAAATGGATTATTTGTACCATACTTTTTCATTAATTGTTTAACTTTTTTTATAATTTTTTCTCTCATACTCAAATGACACCCCCAGTTTATCAGAACGACTATAACCTATAGGGTAGGGTAAATATTACCTCTAAGTTTATTTATATTTTTTTGGAGTATATTTCTCCTTATTTTTAATCTTTACATTTTCTAACGCATGCTTTAGCGCATTTTTAAGTAATTGCTTGTCAAGATCATCAAGAGGTTCACCATAAAATGTAATGCCTGACTCTGAGTCTGTGTCTGAATCTTCATTTTCAATTTCAGCCATCATTTTTTCTAAATCTTTTGCAATATCTCTTTTATCTCTTTTGGTTAACTTCATAGGTTCATTTATTGAAAGAGGTTCATCCATATCATCTAAGTAACCTGAAATTCTCATTAAGTAATTATAAGAAATACCATAAGCATTGCTAATAAGTTTTAATGTTTCTGGCGTAGGACTAATAGGGGAATCAGTTCTAGGATCTTTTCCTTTTTCCAAAGTACTTAAATATGAATGACTTATTCCTATCAACTTTCCAGCATCACGTAAACTCAATCCTAGTTCTTTTCTTTTATTAATTAGAATATCTCGAATATTATCCATTTAAAAACCTCCATAAAACAATTGTAATGCATAGATTACAAAAATGGAATATTATTTTCAAAAAAAACGTACAACATGATTGACAAAACGTAATACAAGCAATACAATAGTATGGAAAGGAGATGTAATGCGTGAAGAACACTATTAAAATCTTGAGAGCTAAGAATGAATTGACTCAAGAAGATTTAGCTATAGCTATAGGAATATCAAGGCCTGCCTTATCTGAAATTGAGACAGGTAAAGTTATCCCAGGCGGAAAAACAATCATTAAGATTGCAAATTATTTTGGCATACCTGCAGAACAAATTTTTTTTGAATAATGTGTAATACGAGGTGTACATATTGCAATGTAAAACTAGTTTTTACGATTTTAAAGATTAAAAACTAGGGAACAAGAGGAGGTAAAGGAAATAGAAAACAAATTGATGATTTTTGAAAAAAGAGAAGTAGAAGTTTTTGAGTTTAAAAAAGAGGTTTTATTTAATCCTTATCACGTAGGAGAATGTTTAGAATTAGGTGGAAGCACTATAAGAATGGCAATGAAGAATATGAACAATAGACAAGTAATTAAATTAACTAATTCAGATGTCAAAAGTATTGACATCCGAAAACTAAATAATGCAGGCGAAAATTTTCTTACAGAAAGAGGAGTTTACAAACTTATTTTCAAGAGCAGATCCAAAAGAGCAGAAAGATTTCAAGATTGGGTAACTGATGAAGTTCTACCTTCTATCCGAGAACATGGAATTTATGCAACAGAAGAGTTACTTAATAATCCTGATTTATTAATAAAAGTTGCCACACAGATTAAAAAAGAAAGAAGAAAAAGAATTGAAGTAGAGAAGGAAAACGAAAAAAACAGACCTAAAGTTTTATTTGCAGAAGCTGTTTCAGTCTCAAATACATCAATTTTAGTAGGAGATTTAGTAAAATTAATTAAACAAAATGGAGTAGATGTAGGTGCTAAAAGATTATTTGTATGGATGAGAAATAACGGGTACTTAATTAAAAGAAAAGGAACAGATTATAACATGCCAACACAATACAGTATGGATTTAAAATTATTTGAAGTTAAAGAAACATCAATAACTCATTCAGATGGGCATATAAGTATATCTAATACACCAAAAGTAACTGGTAAAGGACAATTATATTTTGTCAATAAATTTTTAAAAGAATTTGGTTTATCTATTAGTGACAAGGGACAAGTTATGGAAACATTCAAAACAGAAATAAATAGAAATTAAACTCATATATATGTAGTAGACCAATTATGATGGAGGCCAAAGTGCCAAAGTGCCTAGATGCAGAAATGCAGTTATTGCCGGAGAAGTTGTTGGAGAAATGACAGAGGAACTAAAAAGAGCCTATGCTAGGCAGTTAGCTAGAGCTCTACTTGCAGAACATGGAGCAGAGAAGTGCAAAAAGATTTTAGAAGGATTAAAAAAGAGTACAACATCTGATAAATAGGCTGAAAAGCCTTTTATAAAAAATTTTATTTCTATGTGGAGCATATACTCTCTCATTATATTTATATGCATTAGATTTAAGAATATTACAAAATGACAGGGGATAGTTGACTGTTTACAGTAAAGGACACCTTTCGCTAGTGCGAAGGCTTTGAATTGATAACTAATAAATAAAAGTTGGTGATAAAAATGCTAAAAATTGAAGATACTGTAGTATATGCTAGGGCCGTTACTACATATGAGCAGACCTTTGAAGAAGATGAAAATAATAATGCTGATATAGAAATTAATACAGAGAAGGGATGGAGCCGCTACAAAAAAGGAATTGTCCTTGGACAGTATTATCTAGACAGTGAAGATGTAATTGTTGCTTTTATCAATGTTAATGAAAAAGAAAAGTTTGAACTAGCTGAGATTTTATTTAAGGAGCTATATGATGAATGGACATATGAAGAGCTAGAGAGTAAATGCATGAGACTTGAGAATGAATTAGAAGAGGTTAAAGATAACTATGAAGCACTGCAAGAGAAGGTGAATTATGAAATATACAATACATGGATTTAGTCAATTAGTAATGGAATCATTAGGTATGGATGTTGTAGATGCGCTGTTATTAAGATACTTCGTTGATTTTAAAGACAGCGGTAGAATGATAAAGCAATTCATAGATGAAGATTATTATTATTGGCTCAAATACGAGAATGTAATTAAAGAGTATCCAACATTGAAGTTTAAAAAGGATACTGTCTATAGAAGATATAAAAAAATGTCTAAGAAAAATATTTTAAAACACGAAACTATAAAAAATCAATATGGAACTTATTCATACTTTACTTTAGGAGAGGAATATATTGATCTTATTTCATCACCTGGAGATAGTAAGGGAGTTGGATTAAAATCCGAAGGGGTCGGACATGCATCCGTAGGGGGTACGGATTTAAATCCTGAACATATTAATCCTTCTACTAAACATAATCCTTTAAATAATAAAGAAGATTTCAGCAAAGTAATAAGATTCTATGAAGAAAATATTAGCCCTTCTTTAAAAGGTTATACAATAGAAGTTTTGACTAATTTATATAATGACTTTAATGAAAATCCAGCACCTATTATTCTGGCAATGAAAATAGCAGTTAAAAAAGAAGCTAGAAATTTAAAATATATCGAAAAGATTTTAATGGATTGGTTGGAGCATGGGGTAAAAACTGAAGAAGAAATAGAGAGATACCTGAAGGATAGAAATAATAGAGGAGGTAAGAAAACTGGAAGCAATAAGTCAAATAATGGGGAAGGCTATACAAAAGGACCCGATAAAGAAACCCTTAGACTTGAAGAACTTGCAAAAGAAAAAGGACTTATCCCACCAGGTGAAATTCAGGATATTGAATGCGACTTCTAAATGTCCATATGGTGAATGTGACGGTTCTGGAATTAGCTTAGTCACAAATGGAGAAACAGGAGATACTTTTGGTAAATACTGCAGGTGTAGAGAAAGGATGATTCAAGAGAGGCGAATTAAATTTGCAAATATACCCTATGAATTTAAAGGACAGACACTTAAGTCTTTCAGGATAGATTGGTATAGCAACGAAATATCTAGAGGGAGAGCAGCAATAGCAAAGAAAGCTGCAGTAAATTTTGTTGTTAACTATGAAACCTTTGAAAAAAAAGGAAAAGGATTATATTTTTATAGCTATGTTAAAGGCTCAGGGAAAACAAGATTAGCAGTTTCCATAGGTAATGCTCTTATAGCAACAAAAAAAGCAGCGGTGAAATTCACAACTACATTAGATTTGCTCCATGAAATAAAAAAGAGCTATGACAAAGAAACTACTTATACTCAATCACAAATTATAGAAGCCATTACAAATGTTCAGTGTTTGATTTTAGATGATATTGGAGTTGAGAAGCAGAGTGAATGGGTAAAAGAAATATTTTATTCGCTAATTGATCATAGAATGACAAAGAAAAAAGTAACTATCTTTACATCAAACGTGAAGATAGACGAGTTAAAACATGATGAAAGAATAAAAAATCGTATAGAAAGAATGGCTGTACCAATTTACTTACCTGATGAAAGTATCAGATCACAGATAGCACAGAAAGAGAATGAAGATTTGACGAATTTATTGTTTAAATAAATAATTTGTTCTTTGAAAACTGAATAATATCAATCGGTGTAGGGAGCCTACACAAAATATAAAATGGTGGTGATAACTTGAAAAATTTAATTAGAAAAGCTAAGGAAGGCGATAGTAAAGCAGTTGAAAGTATTATAAATAAATACATGCCCTTGGTTTTAAGTGAGGCATCAAAATATCATATACCCGGATATGAGTACGATGATATTGTACAACACTGTTTTCTTAGTATTATAAAAGCAATTAAATTATATAAAATTGGACAAACTTCTTTTAGTTCATTTGTATCAAAAGTTGTGAAAAACAATAATGTTAATTTACTCTTAAGTAAAATAAAACATAATCGTGAAATTCAAAATGATGAACTATTAGACAATGGACTAAAGAATTATTCATTTACTATAGAAGATGAAGTTATAGCTTATGAAATGGTTGAAAATTTGAATAAAGCAATAATAGATTTAGAATATGAGGATAGGAAGGTAATAATTGATTTTTTTATAAATAAAAAACAATTAAATACTATTGCTTTAGAGTTAGAGAAAACATATAGACAAGTATACTATATAAAAGAAAATGCAATTAAAAAAGTAAAAAGAAGGCTTTGACTTGTATGTATATAGTGAGAGGTTATAATAATTCATAACTTATAGAGCTGAGCTATTTATATAATTAGTATTGCAGAGGTCGTTTAAGAATAATACTCACTAATTCTTAAGCCGACCTATTGGAGGTTGATAAGAATGTATGATGAAATAACAAAACTTATCTCAAACCTTGGCTTTCCAATTGGTGTCTGTATATACCTATTAGTTCGATTTGAAAAGAAGATTGAAGTTCTCAATAAATCTATTCAAGATCTTACAAGAGTTATAACAACAGTTATGGATAACCAGAAAAGATGAGAGGCTCTCATCTTTTTTTGATCTGCTAATATCAATAATTCATTTATCAAAAAACCTTTAGTAACTGTAGATAGTAACTTTAAGATTAATTAATAATACTACTTTTCTTAAAACTAATAATTGAATAACCTTTTTTGCCTTCTTTATTTTCAGTGATACCACCATACCATAAATCATTTGGATAGTCTCTTTTCTCTATATAATCTGAACCATATGGATCAGATGATGGAATAAAAGCATTTGGATCTGAGTAGGTATCATAGGCTGTATTAAATATTTTGTGACCATCATATTCTAGGTCATATAGCTTATTAACCCATGTTTTTTCATCTTTTCTTACATATTTAACAATTCGAATTTTATCTTTTTTCCCTTGATTAACATTTTCCATAAATCTATCAAGATTTTTAATATTATATATTTCATGATCGTTATTAGTTTTAATTGAAGGTTTATCAAGAAAAGATATCATCACTATGTTTCCATTTTTTATAGCTTTTTTATAATTTAAAGTTTCGTTATTTAGAATTTCATTATCATAGTTTGATGATAATACCTCTTTTACCAATAAGTTAGATTCACTCAATTCTTGGTTACTTAATACTGTTGCTGAGATAGATGCAAATACTATTAAAGATAAAGCTGTTAATTTTATTTTCATAAGATTATCCTTTCTTTATTTATGTATAATTCTTACTTTTATCTTTACCTATAAAAAATAACTTATTACCAGAAATGTTTTAATAACTTTTGTAAAAAAAACTTTATAACTTGTATGTATATAATGAAAGGCAATAATGAAAGAGATCGTTTATCAATAATTCCTACTAGATTCTTTCAAAAAATGATAATTGCCTCATATTTTTGAAAGAAAAGTAGGACTAATTGATAAGCCGACTCTGAGAGAGGGGGATATACTATGGCGGTTCAAGCAACAAAATTGAAATCTGATTTAGTTTTCAGAGTAATCACTGGACAAACTGAAGAAGGCGAAGATGTTTTAAGAACTAAAAGTTTTTCAAAGGTAAAGACTGATGCAATAGATCAAGACGTTTTTGATGTTGCAAATGCTATCAAAGAAGTTCTTGCACATCCAGTCTTCGAGATCAGAAGAGTAGATGCTGAATTACTTGAAGAGGGAATTTAATTATTTCAGTGACAAGTGATAAGTTGCAAGTGACAAGTTAATGATGGTTTTCTTACAGAAAATCTTTGACTAAGCCTCTGCTAGCTTGACTAACTGGTGTAATGAACTTTTGATATGGCAAAAGGTTTTTTATCGTTGGTTAATTAAAAGCTTTCACTTGTGAAAGGTGTCTATAACTTGTCACTTATCACTTGAAACTTGTCACTACGGTTGTTAAAAGTGCAATACATATTAAACTAAAATTATTGGGGGTATATAAAATGAGTAAAAAATTAGTTATGAAATTTAAGGACGCTGCTGGGGAGTCAAAATCTATGACTGTTACGGATGTTAAGGATGGTATCACTAAGGCTGATGCAGAGGCTCTTATGGATACTATAATTGCAAAGGATATTTTCGCATTTGGTCCAGATGTTTTATCTGCTAAGGATGCAGCGAGTATTGTTGAAACAACTGAAACAGACTTGTTTGATAACGAACTATAGAAAGGTAATATATTCTTTCTGTTGCTAAAATGATTGGAAAACATAAATATTTAATTAGCATAATGCGCTCACTTAAATTAGTGGGTGTTTTTTATTATATGAGGAGGTATGCATCATGCAGCTAGTTCTTGCTGTAGTATTAAAGATATTCATTATTGGCACCTAAAAAAGGGGTGGGCCGGTTGTTGAGCTGTGTCAACAGTTAGTAGGAAAGTATTCTATAAAAAATATTTATTGTCATAAAAAGTTTGTTAAGACCTTTTGTCCAGGAAATAAATTTCCATTTCGAAAAATAATTAATGAAGTATTTGATGTGTCAAATGATTCAGCATATACAGCTCAATATTCAGGATATTTAATAAAAAAAGATAGTAGCAAATATGATAAAAATATCGAAAAGATTCAGCAGCGATTAATAGAGCTTGGGTATGATATTGGGGCTTGCGGTGTTGATGGGGTTGTTGGGACGATTATTTGGGGGAGGTTGTTTGTGTAGAATACTATAATCCAAGGAACTTCTCGCTTTTCACCGAAATACCAGAAGATGTTCACCGAAAATTCTAAACACCAGATTTCACGGTTTTAGTTTTATATAGAAATAAGTATAATTAATACAGAAAATATGTTCGTATAAAAATGTGGTTTTGGTTAATAATATAAATGCTATAGTGTGTAAATAATGATATATTAAATTTACTTTTATTTTAAAACTATTGTATAATTAATATAGAAAGATGGTGTATTAATGAGCCATAGAAAAAATAATGAACATGATTTAGGTTACAAGAAAGTTTTTTCACATAAAGAAACATTTCTAGAATTCTTAAGAGATTTTGTAAAGAAAGATTGGGCAAAATATATTAAAGAAGAAGATTTAGTTTTAGTAGATAAAGAGTTTATACTTGAAGATTTTAAGGAAGAAGAAGCAGACATTATATATAAGGTAAAGATAAATAATAGTGAAGTTATTTTCTATATTTTATTAGAACTTCAGTCAAAAGTAGATTTTCAAATGCCAATTAGACTATTAATGTATATGACCGAAGTATGGAGAGACGAACTAAGAAATACTGAAGAAAATATTAGAAAAAGCAAGAGTTTTAAACTACCAGCAATAGTACCTATAGTTCTGTATAATGGCAAGAACAATTGGACTGCAGTGAGAAGTTTCAAGGAAGTTTTGAATAATTATGAATTGTTTGAAGAGAATATTGTAGATTTTAAATATTTATTATTCGACATAAACAGAATGGATAAAGATAAGCTTATTGAAATAGCTACACTCAATGAGGATTTAGTAAATAGAATAAATTCAGAGGAAGATATTGAAACTCTAAAGAAATGGGTGAAATTATCTGCAAGAGCTGAAACTTTGAAGGATTTTATTGATAAAATGAATTAAGTATTGTTATGGTAATAAGTGTGTGAAATTAATAAATAGTTTAGAAAAATCAGAAATGATTTTTCTAAACTATTTTTTTAGGAAATTATAATATGGTAATTAATTAAATAAATGTAAAAATCAAGTTAAAATTCCGGTTAGGCAACGTAATAAATATTATGTTAACTAAATCAAATGTAAACAAAATAAATTTGAAGAATTTAATAGGTTTTGTTTGTAAAAATAGTTAATAGAATAAGGGAAAAAGAAAATAAGGATTCCATTTTCCGGAAGGCAGTATATTCATCAGTATCAGTAAGTCAAACATTGACCTATGAAAACACAAACTATTCAATACGGTCCTTACCATGAGTTTCAATTTAAAGAGTAATTAAATTAAAGTATATAAAAAATTGAAAAATGATAACGAGTAGATTAAGTTCTACTCATTATTTTTTTAAATTTCTTCCTTTTTAATGGTAATCCTTTTACAATAATCACATTTGGTACAATAAAATAAATGTGTACATTCCATTTGATTTTCTTCGTTAACCTCAGCTAGAACAGTTTCAGGCAAATAAGGGCTATAATTATCATAATAATCTGAAACTTTCCCTCTGTCGACCATTTTACCATTACAATTTTTACAAACAACATCATAAGCCTTTAAACCATTACATAACGGACATATTTTATTAGAAGAATTAATTTCATACACAGTATATTCCTACTTTCATAATATTTATTATAAGTATGGATTAAAGAGTTATAACTTATTCAAATTTTTGTTATAACCTAATTGATAAATTGTAAATAATTTATCTTTTAAAGAATTATCCACTTTGCTCCCGAGTTATGATAAGACCCCTGGTAGACCAATGTCATCGATTTTGAACATGTGAATAATTTGTTTATATCCTCTAGGGTACGTAAAAAAAAATTCAAAACTTGTTTTAAATTTTTGTTTTGCAAAATAGAATTAATTTAATAGGTTTTCATTGTAAAAATAGTTAATAGAATAAAAGAAAAAGAAAATAATCCAAAAACAAGTAATTATTTAAAATAACTCTGATTATGCTTAAATGATTTATATTGTATAATCTTACCAAATGATATATAATATGTTCCATAGTTTACTAATTACCTAATTTTCTTATTAATATAACAATTGCTATATAAAACACAAAAATTTAGTTGTTTTATTAGGAGTAATAATATTAGTATTCATATTTTATTCAAGTAGGAAAATTGTTGATTATATTTACAAAGGTGAAAATGAATCTGAATTTGGAAGGATTCTTAGTTAATCAATAAGAAGAGGTGATTTTTTTGAGCTTATGGTGGTCAAAATTGAGTTGGATGTTATTAATAATAGCTATAATTGGAGATTACGTTGTTGCATATGTTTTGGCTTTTTTTTATCCTAGTTATAGTCATATGAAACAAGTTATGAGCGTTCTTGGAAACCCCAAAAGTCCAGTAGCTTTTATTTATAATCTCTGGCTAATTATCCTAGGAATATTAATATGTATTTCAGCAGTAAATTTCTATATGGTTTATTCTGGGGTATCAAAAGGTTATGCAAGTGCAGGAACAATAATATTATTTATCTTTGGAATTGGTGCAGGAATCATATCAGGGATATTTAGTGTTAATGAAGGTAAAGAGATTGAAACAAAAGCATCCAAAATTCATGGGATTGGAGCAGGTTTAGGTTTTCTAGGTTTAACTTTTATTCCTTTAGTTGTAGGTTTAATATCCCTTAAAGAGGGTAACAGCATAATAGGCATAATTTCAATAGTATTCTTTATACTTAGTATAGTTCTTTTTGTATTATTTGTTATGTCTGAAAAAGAAGACTTTCAGAAGTCTATAATAGGTTTTAGTGGAATGTGGCAACGATTGCTGTTAGCAAGTATGTATATACCATTATTATTGATAGCCTTAAAAAATACTATAATGTAACAAATTTGATAGTAAAGTAATAACAACAACTTATTAAGGTTATATTCCTTGTAGAATATGGATATCTTGAAAACATCATTGGTACTGAATTTCAAATTTAGAATTATGAATAAGAAAAAGCACCAGCTATAATTAGCCGGTACTCTTTGCTAAAGTATATGTGAAGTTATTTAAAGTATAGACATTACAAATATCGTTTATACATAAAATATAAATATGTGAAAAAAAGTTAATATGGTAAAGACTATTAATTTACTACCTAACATAATCTATAAAAGGGAGGTAGTAAGATGATTATTCATATCATAAATATCAGAAAGAAGTTAGTAGGGGTTTTATTAGGATGCATAATACTTGTTATAATACTTATTTTAAAATTAACTTATTTTAATGAGAGTCAAATTAGTACTGGCGCATTTATACATGTTGAAAAAGAGAGTGGCTATGAGAATGATTTAGCTGGATTTAGTAATGATAAATCTTATGAGCTAGATGAACGATTTCAAAGACCCTCTAAACTATCAGCAGTAAAGTTAAAATATAATTTTATAAGACCAAAGGATAAAGATGAAGTTCCACCATATATTGCTGAAGGATTTCCAACAATATATCAATCACCAGAAAATGTTATTCATGGGTATTACGCCATCCTTAAAAATGCTGCAAATATGATAGGGTATGGTGGAGGATGCGGCACAATATTATGGAATGATATACCATATCCATATGCATATAGATTACTTAGTGATGATATGAAAGCGAACATTACACTAGAAGAATTTAAAGATTCATTTAAAGGAACAGGGGCAATGAATTTATTACATCTTGAACCTGCTTATCAGCCTCCTAATACTCCTGATAATATTAAGTATTATTTTGTAGAAGTGGAAGTATTAAAAGGTCATAAATATAAAAAAGAAGGCAAAGGATTTAAAAGACAACCCAATTATTTTGAATACTATTATGGGATAGTTACAACTGAATATGATAAGAAAGAAGGATGGAAAATAAAATCAGTTGATTATTTACCTGAAATCTATTTATGTCACCCTTTACATGGATGGGATTATTATTATGATTGGATTATAGGTGTTATATATAATAATTGGTATGGTATGAATTTGAAAATTGATAATACAGAGATAGTAAATAACTATATAAAAGTATATGCAAGCAATCAAGATAACGAATATAAATTTGATTTTATACGATTGACAAATGGTGATGATGTTTTAGTACATGAATATATAAAAGAAAATGATAAGTGGAAAGAAGTATCAATACTTAAACCAGATCACGAAAAATATTACAAAATATCCATATTGAAATTTAATAATAAGTAGTATTATAAAATATATCATAAATAAGATATATTAACATAATGGTATTTCTATACATAGTAGGATTTTCAACTTAAAACTATAACCTAAAAGGGATTATCGATATTTTGATAATCCCTTCTTAATTTCATAAAAAAATTATAATCTGGTTATTCCACAAAAAGTAATTTAGTTGAACTTCGACCACAATATATAGCGTCAGAATGCATCAATCTGCGGTAGATATTGTAGTCGATTTTAGTTCAACTTACTTTTTGTGGTTTAACCATAATCTAAATTACCCAACATATTTGTTAATTTATATCTATATAATAAAACTTATTTTTATGCCACTCAATAAACTTTTGAAAATCTATGTAAGAAACACTTATTGTTGCTGTATTTACATTTGGATGGAAATTTATAATACTTGTACTAATTAAATCTCTATCTATTAGAACTATTACCTCTCTTTCAATATCGTTTATTATACCAAAAGGACTAACAGAACCTGGTTTAAGTCCTAGGTATTTATATAATCTTTCTTTTGAAGCAAATGATAAATTTGTACTTCCTATTTGTTTAGATAAAGATTTTAAATCTACCTGTTTTGATTCGGCTAAAATTATAAGGTAATGAACGTTTCCTTTTCTATTTCGGAGAAATAGATTTTTGCATTGTTGCCCTGAAATACATACATCTAATTTGTTTGCTTCTTCAATAGTATATACTGGGCTATGTTCATATCTAGTAAATTTAATTCCTAATAAATTGAGAATGTCATATAGTTTTTGTTCAGTTACACTAATCATTTTTTACTTCCCCCCCAATTTTGAAAATAAGACGCATTATTTTAATGATTTGAATTAATTCATAAAAGAATTATAACAGATTAATGGAACAACCTAAATAAAATTTATTTTTGCAATATCAACCTTTCGGTTGATGTTAAATTCTAATTTATTTTATACAGTTAGGGTTACATTTCTAGAAGGCAATACCGATTAATTAGAAAAATTAATGAAAGTGAGGGTGGATTATTAGGTGTTGTGGTAGCGTTAGTATTTGGAAAACATCTATTTGGAGGAACTGGTAAAAATATATTAAATCCTGCTATGGGAGGAGTTGTATTACTTAATTTTATTTTCCCAACAGAGAGCATTTTGTTTTCAAATAATCCTATAATATTTATTGCAATGCTACTTTCGCTGCCTTTTATTTTGATAAGACCACATTCCTCAATTGAAGACAAATTAACGAGAATGAGCTAATTGAAAAGTCAACAAACTTTATTGCAGTTAGTCAATTTCCACGTTATAAGGAATCCTATTGCTTAAAATGCGGAATTTGTGTAAAAAGATGTCCAAGTGCATTGGAGGTCTATAAAATTGCAAGTTATGTGGATAATGGACAATTAGAAAAGACTATTAAATATAACCCTGAACAATGTATTTCTTGTGGAATATGTAGTTACTATTGTCTTGCTGGAAAGAATTTAATGAGAAAAGTGAAAATAGCAAAGGATTTTAATAAGCGATAGATTGGCATAATAAAAATCAAAGGTAAGCAAGTTTGTCATCAGAGCCTCCTCACAAAGAGCACCGTTACTTTTAATGAGGAGACCTTTTCGACGAAACTATATAAAGCTATGGTAGTTTTAATCCAACTACCATAGCTTTGTACATAATTGTATGTAAAAAACTTTACGCAGGATTTATATTGTGCAAGAATAAAATCATATAGTATTCATCAGCATAAGTTCCATTACCATATTTTAATGCATGTTTCTTTGTACCATAAATCTGAAAACCTAAACTTTTATACATTGAAACAGCACGATTATTTTCAGTAACAACTTCTAGCTCAAGTTGTTCAATACCTTTTTCTTTGCACCATTTTATACATTCCTGCATCATCTTTTTACCAATACCATTTCTCCAATAATCCTTACATACAGCAATACCCATTGCGGCTCTATGAAGATATCTCTTGTTATTTGAAATTACTCCAACTGAACAATTAGCAATGATTCTACTATCTATTTCCCCAATCAGGAATAGGCTATTCTCATCCTTTGCAGTATTCTTAATAAATTCTCTTTCTTGTTCTAGTGAGAAATTAAATTCACCTGGCTCTCGCGCTAAGAATTTTGTTTCACTATCAACAATCTTCATTTGATCTATCAATCCCTGTTCATCACCTAATTGTGCATTTCGTATAATGAGCTTTTTTCCATCTCTTAATGCATACTCATTCTTGTAAAGTTCCCTAGAAACTTTCTTGTTTTGGTGGTTACCCATAATAATTTCCTCCAATTTGTAATTATTGTATTATTAATAATATTAGAAATATCGCTAATATCGCTTTCCATGTAACCACCTCCTAGTATATTTATGACATACGTAAATAATTGTTATTTTTTTAGTATTTATATCATATCAGATATTTATAACTACCTCAAATGAAATATATCTTAAAACAGTATTTCTTTTTTTACGTTACTTTTTTTGAGGAGACACAGGTGACGAACTTTTTTAGTAAATAGGACACGTAGTAATTCAGTTATTCGTGAGGAATTAAAATCCACTATTAGCACCGGTCCTAATTATAACCCACTCTTTGTTTTTTGCTATTAAGTTAAATAATATAGAAAAAGTAATCTTACGGAGCAAAAATTACAGAGCCTTTGTGCAAAAACTTAAGAATTGTAAATAATATTATTTCAAAAATAAAATATTAATGTTATAATTTTGTACACACTCGTAGGAGGTTCTTTCTACTTCCTATGCAAAAAATAAGTTTTAATTTTACATTAAGTGAGGTGAAAGATATGCCTAGTGAAGTGTTTTTTAGACTATCAGAAGAAAAGAAGAATAGAATAATAGAGAGTGCAAAGGAAGAATTTAATTCAAAAGGTTTCGAAAAAGCCGCAGTAGTTAGAATATGTGAACTAGCAAGTATACCACGGATTACATTTTATTCTTACTTTGACTCACTAGATGATATATATAACTATATTTATAATAATCAATCCTCAGAATGTAGTAGAATTTTTAATGATCAAAATATCGTCAGTGGTATCAAGGATAGTCAGTTAGATATGGAGACATTTTTAGAGTTTGAGGCTTATTATTTAAGAATGGTTGCATCTAAGTATGGGTTAAAGAAGCTTTATAATACAATAAATGATAAACCTATAGAAGAGAGATTGATTCTAAATTTACTTATATCCCTCTTTACCCAATATGAAATGGGTATTATGTCTAGAAAGGCATTAGTATATGAATTCAATTCGTTTATAAAACAATTGAATACTTAATATATACACATTTAGAACACTGTATATTGAGAGTGAGGATATTATAATATACAATTTTGTTATAAAGAATAAAGATAGCTATCTATTTATAAGGAGATTATAATTATGAAAAAAACTGCTTTAATTACAGGATCAACAGATGGTATTGGTAAAGCTCTTGCTCTTTCTTTAGCAGAGGAAAGATATAGCATACATGTATTGGGGAGAAATAAAGATAAAGGTGAGGAAGTTATAAAGTCTTTAAATAAAATTCATCCTAAGGGTGAACATAAATTGTATATTGTAGATCTTTCTACTGTGGAAAACAATAATAATTTCTTAGATGAGTATATTAGAAATCATGAGCATTTAGATTTGTTAGTTTTAAATGCAAATGCAATGTTCAAAAAAGTTAAGACAGGTAAGGACGGAATAGATTTAGCATTTATAATAGGGTACATGTCCAGATACATGTTTAGTGTAAAACTTGATGAATTATTGAGGAAAAGTAATACTCCAAGGGTTGTTCATATAGGTGGAGCAACTATGGTTTCACAAATTCAATATACTAATTTAAGAACACCAAAATATAAACTTTTAAAATCCACAGCTATGGGATTTATGGCAAATAATCTTCTAACTTATCATGCCAATAAAAATGGTCTCACCGATGTTCCATACGAGTTTGTTGAGCCAGGTATAGTAAATACCAATACAGTTAAGAATCAAAATATTATTGTAAGATTTCTTTCAAAAATAATGGGTATGATCGAACCAGAAGAAGCTGGAAGACTCATAAAGGAACACATAATGGAAACAAAAAGCAAAGATGTTTATGGGAAATTCTATAATAAGAAAAATGAAAAACAACCCAAAAAAGAAGTTGTTTATGGAGAAGAAGCCTTTAAAGAACTATTAACATTTTCTAAAGAAGTTTCGGGATTACAATTTACTACCACTTAACTTATTATATCAATACTAGATGGTTAATGGTGTCTGTAAATGAGCTTTTTATAATTATATGGGAATCATGTTATAATTATTTCGGAATAGATTGCGTCAGTATATCTAAAAAATATTAAAATAACAAAGTTGGAGAGTGGAAAAATAGAAAGAAATCATTATTCCTGATATTATTATATTTGAAAATATACAAATATAAGAACTATAAGGGGGTGCTACTTGTGAATAGTAATTTATCATATGAAAATCTAAAGGAAATCAAATTAAAAAATGGACAGTGTGTAATTTTAAGAAGACCTAGAGTTGAGGATGCAAAAGAAATGATTGAGTATCTTAATGTGGTTGGGGGAGAAAGTGATAACTTGTTATTTGGAGTAGGTGATTTTCATTTAACTTTAGAACAAGAAATAGAACACATTAAAAAAGTTAATAATGATGAGAATACTTTAATGGTAATAGGAGTTGTGGATGGGAAGGTTATTAGTATATCTCAAATTAATAACCTACATAGAAAAAGAATAGCTCATAATAGTGAAATTTCTATTTCAGTTAAAAAAGATTATTGGAGAAATGGTATAGGTAGTGCTGTTATGGAGGAATTAATTAAGTTTGCTAAAAATAATGGTATAATAAAAAATATGAGCCTTGGAGTAAAGGCAAGTAATGTGAATGCTATCAAATTATATGAGAAATTTGGATTTGAAAAGGTTGGGGTTCATAAGAATTATTTTAATGTGGATGGAAATTATGATGATGAAATATTGATGGACCTTTGTATTGATAAATAAACAAATGGAGGTATTTAAATGTTGAATTTAAAATCTTCTTCAGATAAAAAAGATAAGTCAGAAGTTCTAATAGAAAATGAAGAAGTATTAGAAAAAGGAAAAGAAGAAAGCACACAGGAACAGGACGAACTAAGCGATTGGGATGACTATGATTATCTAGGTGATTATCCTTATCCACGTTGGGGTTAAGTTTCAACCTAAAAAGTTTGCTGGGTCACTCATTTAAAGGGATTATCGATATTTTGATAATCCCTTCCTAATTTCATAAAAAATTATAATCTAAATCACACAACATATTTAAACTACAAGCTTAACATCCTCTGACTCATTAAGATGAGAAGCATCAGCATATAACTTAATCCTTGCTTCATCAGTTATTTCTACAACACTTATACTACCACCTTCTACGAATGGCGCATCCCAAAAAGTTGTGAAGGAACGGTTCTCAAAATGTGAAAGAATGGTTTTAATAGTTAATGCATGAGATACAATCAAAATGTTATCTCCTGAATTTTGTTCAATAATTTTATTAACTTCTGGTACAACTCTATTTTTCAAACCCTCGTAGTCTTCTCCACCAATAGATGTATACTTATCTGCTGCATTAAAGAGAGCCCAATAATTTTCAGAATATTTACCTTTAACATCTTCAATCAATTGACCTTCCCATTCACCAAAGGACATTTCTCTTAGACCTGACGATTTCTGAATCTTTTTTTCATCACCTGCAATGATAGTTGCTGTTTGAAGAGTTCTACCTCTGTCACTAGAGTAAATTGCATCAAATGGAATTTTTTCTAATGCTTTCTTAGCTTTTTTAGCTTGATTAATGCCATGGTCAGTTAGACCTGAATCCTTCCATCCTTGTAAACGTCCTTCTAAATTCCAAAGTGTTTGTCCATGACGGACTAAGTATAATTTTGTCATTCTATCTCCTTTCATTTTATAACGTAATAATACTAGTATGATTAATGATAATGCCTCGTTTGGTTAATTGGGCCGTATAAAAAGCTACATTATAAAAACTTACAGCTATAATTATATAATATCTAATAAATAATTGCGAGTAAAGACAGCATGTGTAATTATTGGTAATTATCAAATCTGTGTATAAAATTCGATAAAATCTCTGTATAATTTAGGTGTAATAAAAACAATTATAACAGATATAAAATATGTTGAATCAATACAGTATAACTATATGGAGGGATATGGATGAATAGAAAAGGGGTTTTGTTTTTAGTCATTCTAGTAACGTTTTTTATTGGGAGTGGTATTTATAGTATCAGTTCTCTAAGAAAAAACGAGTTAAAGTTTTATGAAAGCATACCTGGAGACGTTGAAAAACTTGCTAAAGATACACTGGTTAATTATGAAAAAGAATCTATTGAAGAGATATATAACAATTTTGTTGATGAGGTAAAAAACTTTCAAGATGCTCGAATAAAGTTAAATGAAATAACTAAATATGTAAAGTCAAAAGGTAAAGTAGATGAAGTAAATATTGTTGGATATAATAAGTCTTTAAATAATAGTAGAAATAGTAGAAATAGTAGAGAATTTCACTCAATAACATATGAACTGAAGGTTGATTCAGGGTATTTGTTATACATAGTTCAAATTACTAAAGAAGACAATACATATAAACTTTTTAGAACGGATTTTAATGAAATTGAAGAATCATTAAGTACACTAAACGGATTCAATTTTAAAGATAAGGGTGTTATTCATTATGTAATTCTATTTCTTGTGATAGGACTATTACTATTTAATTTTATTACTGCGGCAATATGTTTTAGTAGTACAGCGAAAAGAAAAGTATTATGGTGCATATTTATTTTATTTGGAATTGCTACAGTAGCCTTTAATTGGACTACTGCAGAATTTGGATTTAATTTAATATCATTTCAAATACCATCTGCTACTATTAGAAAAACAAGTTTTAATGGACCTTATATTATGACCCTTAACTTCCCTTTAGGGGCTGTGTTATATTGGCTTAAAAAGCATAAAGAAAATACATTTAAAACCTTATGAATAATTTTAAATATATAAAAAAATTTAAAAAATCTGGGTTTATTCAGTATTCACCAAAACAAAATTATATATTAAATATTTCGGGGAATCAGATTATTGTTACAGATGCTAAAACTCTTGACAAGGTTCATATTTTTAAAACAATAAAATACCCTGGTCAAGTTACATTTTCTTTTGGTGACATAGATATGATAGCGTCAGGAAGTACCATGAAAAAACTAGCCGTTTTTAATCTAGAGGATATGTCAGTGATTAGCACATATAGAATAACAAAATTAGATGAACCGCAAGATTGTAATATCTATTTTTCACCAGATAATAAAAAAATAATCTGTGGAATTTATGAATTTAATAATAGTAAAATATCTGTACTAGATTTAGAATCTTCAAAAATTGAAGATATAAAGATAGTTGATGATAGCATTATTAAAAAAATTGAGTACTGTATAAGTGATAATTCATATCTATTTTATATATTTCAGAGAAGAGGATACATAATTAATGGAGAAGAATATTCTAAAACATATATCTTAAAATGGAAATATCCTTTTGAAGTAAATGAGCCAATAAAAATCGAAACAGATATATTATTAACATGGTCAGATATAAGTTATAACCATTATGTTAGTCAATATGCACTTTATGATTCACGTAATAAAGCATTAGTGATAACTGATGAAACACTAAACAAAGAATTGAAGAGATATGTTGTACCTGATAGAAGAATAGGATATTTTAATATCTTAAAATGGTCTCTTGATGGTAAACATATAGTATTAGTATTCTTGAAATCAGTAAAACTTATAAGAGTTAGTGATATGCAATGTGTTAAAGAGTTTAAGGTTTCTTTTGGATTTTATTCAGAGTTTTCTCCAGACGGGAAGCTACTGTTAATTGGAACAATGAGTAGTGGTTATTTAGTTGATATTAATGAAGTTTTATAAGCGAGTTTCATTTTCAGTTTTTGGTAGTACTCCTGAAGTTGTGACAATAACTGGAAGTTATTGCTTGCTAAGAACTATAGAATTTTTTGAGGAGTGAGTAAATGAATATACTAACTTTATATTTCGTAAAAACTATAATTATTAGTTTAATTGCAGCATTTGTATTATTAAAAGATTGGAAGAAATCTGTTAGCAAAGCTACATTAAAAAAGATTTTTAAAAAGAAGAAATTAAATTATGATAAATTAAAGAAGAATATATTAATATTAAAAAGGTTATTTATTCTTTTATGTATTGTAGGTATTTGTTATTTAAATATTGATATCTACAAGGATTATATTTATCGTGATTTTGAAGAGGGAGAAGGTGTAGTAACTGCAATAGAAAGTAACCGCAATAGAGGTTTTGTAACAAGAGGGATTTCTATTGATTTCAATAGCTATGAACTTCCTAATGACTTTGAAGATTTAATAGAAAAAGGTAAAAAATATGAGTTCGTTAATACAAAAAGAAGTGGTTTAATATTGGAAATACGTGAGATTAAATAAGTAACTGAGGTTTTTATAGAGAGCAAAAAATTGAAAATAAATTCATAATTTTTGTCAGTTGGAAATGTTTACTTATGAAGAGGAGGAAATATATATGAAATCTACGGAGTTATATAATCTGCCATATTATCAGAAGATGAAATTATCTAAGGGACTTAGTATTCTTTTTTCGTTTTGTGCAATCATTTTTGGAATTGGTGCAGTTTTTTTTCTAATTATTGTGAGAAAGGATGATCCAGTATTTGGTCTACTATATGGCTTATTTATGTTAGTATTAAGTGGCTTTTTTGTTTATGCGATTATGCTTCCAAAAATAGTTAGAAAAGGTTTTATCGAAATAACTACGGAATATATAAAAATTTCTACACAATTTAAAGATTATATAGCTTATTGGAATGAAATATCTGATATAAATGTTTATAAATTTAATAGTAATACTATGATGGGAATCTTACTTAAGAAGGATATAGCTAAAAAAACAAAAAGAACGGTTTCCAATTCACTTAATTCACTTTATGGATATCCACCGTCTTCTTTTCAAGTATCACTATCATTATTTAAAGATCTAGATGTTGATAAATTGTTATTAACCATTCAACATCAAGTAAATCAGACTAACATGAATTATGATAATTCAATAGACGATATGATTAATGATGAAGTACAAGTTGAAAATAATATATTTAAAGCAATTACAGGCGCATTCTTACTTTCTATTTTCCTTAGTCTTATCTACGGATATACTATATATAAATTTGAAACAAACTATATTGCAATCCCGATTTTTGCGTCATTATTTATTATTGCAGTATTTAATAAATATTATATGGAAAATAAGTTTAGCTTAGGTATAAGGTTATTACTAGGAATTATTTGCTTAATACAACCATTTATAGCCTTTGTTGAGCATATTATGTTGACAGCAAAATTGGAGTTTACAATTAATAATATAATGGAAGTAACTATAGAGTATTTAAAATATTTATTAGATAACCCTTTTGAACAGATATTTGTATTAATATGTGCCATTATATGTTTTGGTATGGGAGTTATTAAAGGGCGCGTAGGAAAGAAAGTCAGCGATTAAATGAATATATGCCTAGCTCGTCGGCAAAGCCTCCTCACAAAATACTCCAGACCTAGTTAACGAACTGTTGGTAATTAACAAATATTTAATTAGGTCCGGGGCATTTAGCGACGTAGGCGCAGCTGAATGAGCTTGCCTTTCAGGGGTATTGGTATTAAAACACATAACTTTATAGAAAGGTAAGGGTCAGTATGCCTACTTTAAAAGAAATTGGATTTGATGTACGTTATATACCAAGTGAAGAAGTTGCAGCTTTACTAGTTGGTAAAAGTGAAGAAGAGAGAAATAAAATTACTGTAGAAGACTATAACAAAAATTATAAACAAAGAAATGTTGAGTTTAGATATCAAACAAGATGCATTGCTTCTTTTTATGAGAGGTGTTTTAAATCATATAAGAACGATAAATGCTGGAAGATACTTATCGAGTGTGTACCTAATGTCAATAGAGAACCTATGGCTGTATTAGGTATATATCATGTACAAGTTTCATTTGATATAAATGATTTCTTTAAGCTTGATGACTTAGAGAAGAAAAGGAAAACTTTAGAACTTATCAATACAGCAGTATCAGAAGTAGTAAAAAAAGAAAATTGGGATGAAGCAATATTTGAGAACGCATACAATAGAGTAATCAAAGAAAACTATGTTAATAAATGGGTATGGAAGAAACCAAAGAATAACCCAGGAAGAAAATATCTTGCAAAAGTTCTTCTTGAGCATGATATATATTCTTGCGATATAAGCATCATAATAACAGATAAAAAAGAACAGGTAATAAAGAGAAAACTTGTTGTTAAAGAAAAACCTTCTGAATGGATGTTTGCAAAATATTTCGGCAACTTAAAATGGCTTTCTAACAAAGAAGTAGCATTGATTGATAGAAGTGGTTCCATTGTATGCAGAGTAAATGTAGATTAGATATATTTCGAGAATAATGAACAAAGTCAAGATCTATAGATAGATAAAGTTCCCAAGGGGATATGAACAATAATTGAATTTTTGAATGGAGTTGAAGTAGAGTGTATAGAATTAGTATTAATGAAGAATTGGAATTTGATGTTTATAAAAAGTTAATTGATTTTGCCTTTGAAAAGTCAGATGCCATTATGTCAGTAACATATAGGTTTAGTGAAGATATTGAATCAAGATATACTATAAAAGATAAGAGTATATATGATAGTGAAGAGGAATACTTAAGATTTTTAAAGATTTATGAGAGAATGAAGAAAGAGGCGTATGAATATCATCGTATATTTAAAAATAGTACAGAACAGTTTTTGGAAAAGATGAGACCTTATTTGATAAAAATTAGAAATCATCCAACTGAATGGCCAAGTTGTATGATAACTTTTGATCATCCAGATGACGGTGTAGATATATGTACTTATAGAATTTGTAGTGAAGTAAAGAGTTATATATTACAGGGAAAAGGATTATTTAATTGGAAATACCCTAACTTACCTGATGACTTATGTTTTTTTCTAAATGGATATTGTTGGTTTTGTACTGTTTCACATGAAGGTTATGCCACAATGTTTTTATCTGATTTTAAAGAAGTAGAAAAATTAAGAAAGATTGGTTTAAAATTTGAATTAACAGAGTGTAAAGATGAGGAAGTAAAGTTATTTCATGAAGATTATTAGTAGCTTATGTAAATATGTAAAAATACTGTGAAACATATATAAAGGCTATGAAAAAGTACCGGTGCTAGTTAGAAGCCAAAAACTATCCACTTCATTTCAAGTTTTTGGTAGTACCCCTGGGGTCGTGGCAATAACTGGAAGTTGTTGCTTGCTAAAAAGGACACCCTTTATTGGTAATATTATTTATGAATTATTTAATTTAATAGGAGATATACAGATGAATACATTTCAATTAATTTCATTTATATTAGAAGCAATATTCTTAATTTGGCTTAGTATAGGAATAGCACTAACACCAAACTTATTTACAGGAAGGCTAGAGAGTTTTGGGCTTGACAAGAATATTAGAACTAGGGGTTCTGACATTTTAGAAAGAATTTTAGCAATAGCCATATCCATAGTTTTTCTATTTTATTTTACACTTCCTTACTTAAAAGATTTACCCTTGTTAGTTACAGGTAATTTTAAACAGACAATTGGAATACCTGGAAATATTGAATCAGAAGATAAAACTCTATTTGAGTACGTATATATAAATGAAAAAGAAGTTAAATACTTGTTTACTTCTGAATTAGATAACCTTAATCTTTATAAGATTAAATATCTTCCCAATACAAAAAGAGCAATTTTTACAAAATATATTGATATAAATAATACGGAAATAACTAAAAATATTAGTTTTCCCTATAAATATTTTTTACTTCTATTTGTGGTTATTTTAGGAATTATAGTTTCAGTTTATTTACTTTATATGAGTTTAAAGTACTTAGGATATAAATTGTTTTGGTATTCATGCATAGCCTTTTACCCCATGAGTATTTATAGATTTATAAAGTATGGTCTGAACACAGGTATTTGGTTAACTATTGATAGTATTGGGTTTGTTGCTTTAGTCTTTGGATTAACTAGTTTTATATTTTTGATTATATTTGACATCCTTCAGAACAGAGGAAGAATAAGAGGGGTCATTTCAAGTTTTTCAGCTCAGATAGTGGGTGTTACTAATATTATTTTTATTGTGATGGAGATTTTAAACTAAGGATAGCTAATGTCTAGAAATAAGGTACTAAACGCCATTTATGGTGAATATACCAGAGTGTACATACCACATAAAACTAAATCAATATTAGACATATCAATAGAATTTGATGAAATAGAGTGTATTATTGAAATAGCACAAGCTCATTTCCATTTTCAAGAATATGAAGATGATAATGAAAGAATTGAAGACGTTATTTCACTTGTTTCTAAAATAATGAAAACAACCATAGAAGTTCATACTTTTTACAAAGGTAAAAAAGTAGTAAAGATACAACCTTACTTTATGAGTGAAAATGGAAAGAAAGAACCTTTCCAAGTATCCTTATACAATTACCTTGCTCTTATTAATCCATTTTTGAAGGTGAGGAAAGTTGTTAAAAGAGGATCTTTTTTTAGATAAGGGGTAATTGTAAAGAAGATATCTGGTGCCGAAGATTATTTATTATTAAGAATATTGAAAGGATGTTTAATATATGGACAAACATTACTTTCGTCAAGCAATTTTTAGGTCTTGCAATATTATTTAAGGCATTAGTAGATTTGAAAAAAGTAGCAAATAATTTGAATAATTAAATATAGCGTAATTGAAATTATGATATTTTCAATTTCAGGTTTAATAAGATTTGCCATTAATCTATAAGAAATAAATTAATTTATTATTGGGAATTTATCAGCTGTTATGCAATAGTTAGAGCAAATTAAGTTTAACTTAGGAAAAAGGGGATGATGTCTTGGGGAAAAGAAATAAAAAAAAGAAAAAAAGAGTTAAAACTAGAAGAAGGCATGAAGAGAGTAAAAAAAGAACTTTCTGTCAAAGGTGCGTGAATAAATCTTTTAGAATTTTAGCTTTATCAAGTATATTAGCAATTGTAATGAATGTCGCTTTTATGGCTAATATCACAATACCAGTAGAATTGTACTTTATTATTATGTATTCTATCAATATTGTTGCTATTGTATTTCTTATTTCTGGACTTTGTAATAATATAATAGATAATAAAATTTGGGACAAGAAAGACTATAAAAATTCATTGTTTGATTGGGGTGGAGGAGTATTCTTTTTAATAATTTTGGTTTTTATTTTAAAGAGTTTTTTCATTCCAATGACAATGGACTTACCTAGAGTTGTTACTGGAAGATATGAAGAGATAAATGGTTCAGTTAAATATATAAAATCAAATTATGGATCAACGAGGAAATGGTTTGAACCTATTCAATATGTTCATTTTAAAGAAGAAACATCAGGTGAAATTATCAAAATTACATTTCATGTAAGTAAAACAAAAGTAGGATATGCAGCAAAAAAACTGTATTACTTACCTAATACTAAGTGGGGAATAAAAGCTGAATTATAAGATTAATTAAATTATTTAAAAATAGAAATTTTGAATCCATTTCTTATCAAAGAAAGAATTTAAATTATTTCGTTTATCGAAAAACTTTGGTTAAGTATAGTAAATAGTATCTAGGAGGTAAGCATGGACATATTCAAATATATTGAGAATAATAAGAAATTAGTAAAATATATAAAGTATTTAATAGTAGTTTTATTAGTTATACCAGTTATTAATCAATTATTTTTCAGTTCTCTTCCTTTAATTCAGCGCTTGGCTTGTGCTTTTTTATTACCAGTTTTAGTTTTTTTATTAGGTATTGCGGATATATATATTATTTTAGGGATTCATCTCAAGACAAAGTTTTTTTCAAAGAAATATATAAATAATGGAAGTAAGTTTTTTATTATTTTGGGTATCATAGGTATGATTTTAAATACTACAACTATGTTAGGTTACGTAAATTCAATTAATAGGGCTATAATGATATCCTTTATTTATTTTTGTTTTGGTGTGGCAATTGGGGCTAACAGACTTAAAATTAAAACAATGGAGTAATAGATGTCCTTTTAAAGTTACCAGGTAAAGTAAAGATGGCTAAGGAAGTGATTTGATGAATTTTTCAAATTTAATCAATTTAGAAAATGTTTATTTAGATAGTATAAGTGAACCTAACGATAATCATCTTTGTCTTACTTTCAATAGGAGCAAAACAAATACAGTTCCTGAATCAATAGATATTGGTGGAAATGTAATTAATAATGTGTATTCTATTGATATTGATTATAGATTACCTATCATACAAATAGATTTTGAATCGTATATTGGATATTCAATTTTGAATGAGAGTTATACAGGGCAAGATGATTATGAGATATTTGAAGGTAAATGGTTTAGGATTTATAGTAAGTCAAGATATTTAGATTTCATAAAGAGTGGAACTATTGCTACAAAAGATTATCCAGGTCCATTTAAACATTATGGAATTATATGTTTTAATCATATAATTGATATCGTTTCTGTGTCAGAACCTATTATAAAAGAAATAGTAAGAACTGAGATTTAAATATATCTGTATGTAGTTATAAGTTATAATACATTATTTAAAGGAGAGATTTAAATGGCATTTCCACGACTAAAACAATTTGCCTCTAAAATGGGGTGGAGAATTGAAAAAGGCATTGCTTATGGTGAAGAGAATGGATACCTTTTTACGCTTATAGATGGACCAGGTTTTAAAATGTTTCTTACACCACTTCCATCAGTTACTGAGGAAATAAAAAATGAAATATTGGATTATTTAAATGAAAATAAGAAAGAATTGCAAATCCACGAATTTTTATTTGATGATGATGTATTAGCTGTAAAACTTAAAGAATCATTTAAAAGTGCTTCAGTTGAAGTTATGAATAACTTAGTAAGTGAGTTAACCAATTTTCTTAAAAGTAAGGGTGTAAATGGGAAGGGTTGCTGTATTTTCTGTGGTATTGATAATGCAGAACAAACAGTTTATATAGATAATTTAATGTTCTCAGCTCATGATGAATGTTATTCAAGAGAAGTTGCTGCAATGGATGAAGCAGCAAAGGAATATGATGAAGAAGACAAGAATTATGGTAGTGGAATTATTGGTGCGTTACTAGGTGGTATTGTAAGTTCGATACCTTGGGTAATATCTCAAGTATATTTTGAAAGTATGGCTGTAGTTTTTGCTATACTTATTAGTCTAGGTTCTTTAAAAGCTTACTATTTGTTTAAAGGAGAATTGGGACGAGCTACTAAATGGATTGTTGCATTTTCTACTTTATTTTCAGTTGTACTTGCACAATTTGGAGTTATGGCAATTATATTTATTAAGTACAAGATCCCTGTGGAATATGAAAGTTTTGTAAGACTATTTAAAGATCCTGAAATGGCAAATATTTTCAAGGTAAACCTTAGATTAGGACTTTTTATGGCTTCATTAGGAATAATTAGATTATTCTTTGAATTAAAGGGTGATGCGAAAAGTTTTTTGCCAACAATGGAGAAGAAGTAAATTTTCGAAAGGAAAAAAATATGGCAGCTTTAATTTTAGTGATATTGTCATTAATTATAATAGTATATGGAATTCTAATTTTTCTAGGTAAAAAGTTTATAATTCCAAGGGCTATAGAGCGTTTATACTGGGTATTATGGGCATGGACAAGTGTTATAACCACGAGTATTTCAGATGGACCTATAGGTATTGTTATATTAATAATTGCAAGTTTTATTGTTATTTTATATGCGGTTGAATCTGAAAAAAACAAATTTATTATTTGCAATATTGGAACTGAACGTATTATTGAAATAATTCAAAATTATTTAAAACTTAAAAGAGTAAACACAATAAAAGAAGATAATAGAGTTATTTTATTAAACAGATATATCGGGGAGATTAATATAGAATATTACTCTGAAGGTACATTAATTGATTTAGGAATGATTAAGAAAAGAAAGTTACGCGGAGATTTACTAAGGAATATTAAAGCACAATTAAACAAAATTAAGAGAGAAAAATATTCATATCATGGTATCCTGTACTTAATAATTGGATTTATAGGTATACTTCTATTTAGAGTAAAAGCATTAAAATATCTTATGGTATTAATAGCCACCTTTATTTCAAATAATTGTCCTTGAGAAACATAAAGAGAGAGTATTGTTAGATAAAGTGGAATATTTTTAAGGATTCTATAAAGATATTTTGTCATAAAAAAGAGGGCATAACCACACATTATTTTTATTTAACGTCTCAACTATAAAAACGAATAATTTATTAAAATACCGTAAGATTCATTTTTGCACCTATCCCTATAGACAATCCAGGTATTTTTGATTGTCTATAGCTATTGTTCTTTTTGAAGGATAACACCATCGATTAATTCATCCTTCAACAATTCATATACATAACTTGGACTTTCAATATATAATCCAGTTTCAACATCTGATTGCTTAACAAATATTTGAGAATTGTATACGATATCCATTGCTTTTTCTATATCGTAGTCGTTATCTTCATATAGAAATTTTATTAATTCTTGGGTTACACCTTCAATTAGTTCTTTTTTTACATCCATATTATTTACCTCCAACTAATTTAAGATATTTCAATGATTCTTTAGTGTGGAATGAGTATTGATTTGAAACTTTTTTATATTTCATTTCTTTAACTAATATATCAATATAGATTAATCCTCTTTTGAATGTTCTAAATAATAAAGCTAAATCATCATCAGCAACAGGGCCAACAACTAAATCATATTTATTATCATTATTACAATTTAAAGTACTAGTATTTGAGAAATTTCTATCTCTGTTATTTAATACAAAAGTTGCCATTCTTTTGTAGGACTTTCAAATATCTTTACATTTAAATCATTAGATTTGTAACTACTCTCATTAAAATCAAACTCATTTATATATGGATTTCCACTATAAATTCTAGCAACTCTCTTAGCCATTAAATAAGCTTACTCTTTTATGCCGGTACAATAAAATCCTTTCCCGAAATCTTTGTATGGTCTACATTTTTCTAAATCGATTGTTGTTATGATTGTATTTGAGCCATGGTATAACTTCATATTAAATATCCTCCATTTTTCTCTGCAATTATCATAATGTCATCTATTGCTTCATCTATACTTAATGTATGTTCTATTTCGTAATTCTCATTAAGAAATTTTATTGCATTATATTTGTGTAAATAATTGAAAGCATCTTTATAATTTTAAAAAAATCTATCTGCAAATTCATTAACACAGACTACCATGTAATCTATTTCTTTCAAAGATGTATGATAACAAGTACAAAGGTTTTACAGCAATAGAATTACCAGTCCGTTACTCTACATGAAAAAAATATTTTTGCTATTAGCAAGCTCAATCTAAAGGGATCATAAATACCCAGAGGGCCATGAATATATATTAACAAATTATCAATAAAAGAAATTTATATCTAGGAGACGTTATTAGAAAGTGAAGGTGACGAATCTGCTATATACTTGCTATAGCTTGCACAATATCTCAAAAAAACAACTTAATACATGGGAATCCTACAAAAAATTTATTGATTTAACAAAAAATAGGGCGTATAATATTGTATATATTTACATATTAGGGAGTGGTGATATTAAATAGATAAAAATACATAAAATAATTTGCAATCTCTGAGCTGTTTTGGTCTAAGGATAAGTCTATGAGTTAACAGCCGATGGGTATTTTGAGAAATTAGAATGCCTCCCGTTTTGGAAAGGAGAAGCTTAATTTTGGGTCTTTCCTTTTAATTTTAGGAAAGTTTTTTTTATGGGGGATTTCAGTACAAGTATAAAATAAGTTTCACAATGAAATCCTTATATGGAGGTATGATGAAGGGGAAATCTTTATTTATTTTATTGTTTATTACTGCATTACTTTTGTTTTTGTTCAATGGTTGTGCGAGAGATAGTTACTCAGATGTAATGACTAGTAATAATTATGATGAATTTAATAGACTTAAAGAATATGAAACTGAAAACATTTTCAGGGTATATGAAGTAGAAGATGGCAAGATTATTCAACTAGTTAGAATTCAAGGTTATGAGGAAAGTATGGAATTGATTTTTGAAATCAATGGAGAAGAAGTAAACAACGTGATTTTATTAAATGAAAATGAAACAGAGAATTACGGAGGATATGTAAGGGAAGAGTGGTTCTTGAAAAGATTATATGTACCAATAAAAGAAAAGGTACAAGTAGTGAAGATGGCTAAAGAAAAAGAAAACCAGGTTGTGGCTATAACAGGTGCTACTATAACAACTAGAGCAGCTGTTAAAGGTTTAAACCTATGTATAGAAAATTATAGGGGGATAAAAAATGAGAAAAAATAAATTGAAAGTATTAGCAATGGTAATGGTTGTTTTATCTGTTTTTATGCTATCAGCATGTGGTAAAAATAGCAAAAGTACTTCTAGCGTTAGTAGTGGTAGTGAGTATACCTACGAAGGAAGTTTGAAACTCACAGGATTGGATGAGGAATTTGAAGTTGCCTATAATGATATTTATGCTATGGAAACTGTAACAGAGCATATGAAAAACTTAACTTCAGCTGGAGAGTTAAAGGAAGTTGATGTTACAGGTGTTAAGCTGGATGATATTTTAGCCTCAAAGAATATTAGTCAAAAGGATTTTGAAGTTATTAGATTAATAGCTGGGGATGGATACTCTATTGATGTACCAGCAGACATTATATCCCAAAAGGATATTGTTTTAGCTTTTGAATTTGATGGAAAACCCTTAGAAGATAAAGCTAAACCTATGAGGGCTGCAATTAACGATGTTCGTACAATGTATTGGGTTTCAAATTTAAAGGAAATTAATTTCTCTAAGAAAGGAAATTCAGGAGCAGAAGCTAGTAGTGGAAGTAATAAGGTTATTTTCTTAGAAACTGCGATGAAAAGTTTAGAAGAGCATGATTATACTTATTATGAAAAGACAGATAAAGCTGTAAAAGTTGATGATTTATTTAAAGCATATATCCCAACTGCATCTTCAGATGTGAATTTCGTTGCTGCAGATGGATTTGAAAAAAGTGAAAAAATAGATGTATTATTACAAGGTTACATAAAAAATTCAGGGGAAGATGTTCCTCTATTTTTATCACCAGACCTTCCAAAAGGAATGCAAGTTAAAAACATTCTTGCATTGAGTTGTGCAGACACAAGTTTTGTTTCAGCTGCACATTCAATTGAAACTTTAACTTCCAAAGAAGTACAAGGAGCTAAAGGAGCAGCTTTAGAAGAAGTTGCTAAAGTTGGGAATTTAAAAGCTGATTCATATTTAATTACTGCTGCTGATGGATATAATGTTGAAATAACTAGTGAAGATTTATCTAAAGGTATATTATATAAAAATAATGATGGATTATATGCTGTTAAGTTTTCAGAGGATTTACCAAAGTCAACTAATATTAAGGATATAATTAGTATTGAAGTATCTAAAGGAGAAAAAGCAGTTGAAGGCGATAAGAATAATGAAACAGCATCAAAAACATGGGAAATAACATTTGAAGGGTTAAGTGATGGCTCGTTTGTTCTAGGAAATGAAAAAGCTGAAAGTAAACTTACTTTAGTTTCTATTAAAGCTACTAAAAAATCTAAAAGTGGTGAAGAATTTGTACAAGCTTGGGATGGATATAAAGTTTTAGATGTATTGAAATTTTTACATGTTGAAGATTTTAAAGCTTTAAAAGTGGTTGCTTCTGATGGATATGAAATGGAATTAACTAAAGATGAAATAGATGATGATTCAATTTTAGGAGTTTCTGTTGACGGAGAAAAGTTAAGCGATGATACAAATTTAGTACAATTTGTTTCTAAAGGCTTACCTAGTAACAAATGGGTAAAAGGAGTTAGTAAAATTATAGTAGTACAATAAGTTACAATTGACAGTTTACAGTGCTCAGTTGACAGTGAAACACCTAAAATTGTCAACTGTAATCTGTAAACTGTCAACTGATAAAGGGGTTTTTATGAAAAGAAAAAAGAGTTTATTATCAAAATTTAGTATATTTGAAATTATTGTTATAGCATTAATGGCAGCTGTAGGATTAGCCACTAAACCAATAATTGTACCTTTGGTACATGTGATTACAGGTCCCCTTTTTATACCTGGTGGAGCTGTAGCAGGTGGTTTTTATATGCTCTGGATAGTTTTAGGGGCAGGATTAATTCCAAAAAGAGGGACAGTTACATTGATTGCCCTTACTCAAGCTATTATCGTTGCAGTCACTGGTACATTTGGTACTCACGGTATTATAAGCATTATTACCTACACATTGCCTGGATTAATGGTTGATGTTATTTTTGTTTTGATAAGAAGGAGAATTACTTCATCCATAGATTTCTTTTTAGCAGGTGTTATTGCCAATTTGAGTGGAACCTATTTATCAAATTTAGTTTTCTTCAAATTACCGCTTATTCCTTTGGTGTTAAGCTTGGCTACCGGAACGCTATCAGGAGGTCTTGGAGGAATTATTGCATACGTACTAGCAAAAAGAATAAAAAATATGGGGATTGAAGGAATTGAAGGAATTGAATAAAAAGATAAAAATACTGTGGTTGATTTTAATATTATTTATAATGGTAGCTTGCTCTGCAGAAAAACAGAGTTTATCAAATTTAAGAGTAATGGGAGATGCATATGCTGTTGACACTTTTAGTGAAGTGTGGGAAAAATCAGAAAAAACTACTATTGAATATAAGGATGGAAAAATCGAAGGTGTAGATTTTGCTAAGTTCATTTCAGGCTTTGAGCCAGTATATGATAACTATTCTGTAAACTTAAGAGCTGATGATGGCTTTTTGATTAATATGGATAAGAAGGGCTTGGAAGAAACATATTTGGCTTATTCAAATGATGATGGTTGGGTATATGTTTCAAAAAAGCATCCGGTAAATAGTGGTATCAAGAACATAGATGAAATAAGAATTATTGGAAATAGCAGAGAAAAAAATTATGATTTTGGTTTAAATATTATAGCTGGTGATAAAACATACAACTATACCATTGGAGAACTTTATAATAAAAACTATTCAATAATTCCTTTTTCTGATGGGGTATCAAATAAAGATTACAATGGTGAAGAATATACCGTTGAAGTCTTAAAGGAAAAAAAGGTTTTTAATCTTGAAGAGTTAGTAGAGGAGCAGCTTGAAAGCTTTATAATTATGGATAGCAGTGGAAAATATGAGTATTTTTCAAGTCCCAAAGGATATATAGAGCTAAGAGAAAATACTTTAAATTATATAATTCCTGAAGAACATACTGTATTTACAGATATAAAGGGGATTTTGGTGAATCCTCCAGCTGTTAGCGTTATGGATACCTATTATGACTCATTATATTATTTAGAAAAGGATACAGATGTAATGGTACTTTTTATAGATGGTTTTTCTTATTATCAATATGAAAAATATAAATCTGAATATGGTGAATTAAATATCACCAATTATAAAGATGCCATGAAAGCAAATACAATTTATAAACCAGTCACAAACTCAGGTTTTGCGGCTATGATTTCTGGAAAATCTCCTAAGGAAAATGGAGTTTTAAATAGAGACTTTAGAGAATTAGCTGTAGATACTATTTTTCATGAAGTTGAGAATTTAAATAAAAAGGGTGCTCTAATTGAAGGAGACATAAAAATATTAAATACAGAAATTGAGCCAATGCTTAATTTGGATTCCAATAAGAATGAATACACTGATGATGAAGTTTATAAAACAGCTTTAGAAGAAATTGAAAAAGAAAATAACTTTTTACTTGTACATTTTCATGGGTTGGATGATGCTGGACATGACTATGGTCCTAATGGAGAGAAAACCATTGAAAGATATAAGATTATTGATACGTATATTGGAGATTTGGTTAGCAAGTGGAAGGGAAAAGTTATTATTACCGCAGACCATGGAATGCATTCAACGGATGATGGAGGGAGCCATGGAGAGTTTAGAACTGAAGATATGTATATACCTTATTTAATAATGGATGGAGGGGAAGTAAATGAAGATGAGTAAGAATAAGACTATTTTAGCTTCAATTGTAGGTGCATTGGTAGTTATAATTGCAGTGTTTGCCTTTCTAAATAAGGATGCTGTTGAAGAAAAAAAGACATTAAATAATGATTCAATATTTATAGTCATGAATAATGGAGAAGAGATTAAAAAATATAATATGGAAGAGGTAAGAGGGTTAGGTGAGACAAAATTTAAAGCAAATCTAAAGAAAAATGGTAAGGATCCAATTGAATATGAATACACTGGTGTATTGCTAAAGAATTTATTCCAAGATGCAGGTGTTTCTTTAGATGGAAAAGAGGCAGTTGTTATGACAGCGGCTGATGGTTATGCTACATCAGTTGAGATAAAAAAGGTCCTTGAAGATGATAATGTGTATGTAGCATTCATGAAAGAAGGAGAAGCAATTGGTACTAAAGAAGAAGGTGGAAAAGGTCCTTACCAAATAATAATCAGCAAAGATCAATTTAGTCAGTATTGGTGTAAGTATGCATTATCTGCTGACGCTAAATAGGAGATTTCTATGAATGAAAACTATCCAGTGAAAATTAATAATTTGAAATTTAAATATAAAAGCAGCAAAGATTACATATTAAATGGAATCAATCTTAAGATAGGTAAAGGTGAGGTTATCGCAATTACAGGGTTAAGTGGTTGTGGTAAAACTAGCCTTATGTATTGTATAAACGGAATAATTCCCAAAAGATACAATGGAGATTTTTCTGGAGAAGTTTTGATAGATGGAAAAAATATTAGTGAATTAGAGGTTGAACAGGTTGCTACTATGATAGGAACGGTTTTTCAAGATCCTGATACACAAATAGTTTTTTCAAATGTAGAGGATGAGATAGCCTTTAGTTCTGAGAATTTGTGTGTGGAAAAAAGTGAAATATTAAAAAGAATGGATGATATAACTGAGCTATTAGATATACAACGCCTTAGAGGGAGAAATCCCAGAGATTTATCTGGTGGAGAAAAGCAATTAATAGTAGCGGCCTCTGTATTGATTTTGGGTATAAATATTCTGATTTTAGATGAATGCATGTCTCAAGTTGATGAAAAGGGTAAAAAACTCATGAAGAGAGCAATTTCAAAGTTAAAAGAACAAGGTAAAACTATAATAATGGTAGAACATGAGGAAGAAAACTTAGATATAGTAGATAAGGTTTATAAACTAGAAAGAGGAGTTCTATCTAGAGTTAAAGGGGATATTTAGTGCATAATTATGGGAAAAATCCAGAAAAAGAGTTTATAAGAGTAGAGAATCTCCACTTTAAATACAGAAAAAAAAATGTAATAGAGGATATAACCTTAGGGCTAAAAAAAGAGGAATTTGTTTCTTTGATTGGGCCTAACGGAAGCGGGAAAACAACTTTAGGAAAGCTTATAACAGGTATTTTAGAATTTAACAAGGGTAAAATTTTTGTAGATGATAGAAATATTAAAGAATTGACATTAGCCTATATAGGAAAGAAAATCGGTTACTTGTTTCAAAATCCATCTATGCAAATATTCGCAGCCAATGTTTATGATGAACTTCAATTTGCAATGAGATTTAACAAAGTGGATAAAGACACTATACAGAGAAAAACTGAAAAAATCTTAAAAGAGTTTGATTTGGAACACTTAAAAGAATCTAAGTGTCATACTTTAAGTCAAGGGGAAAGGCAGAGACTAGCATTAGGAACGATTTTTCTAAATGATCCTAAATATTTGATCTTGGACGAACCTACAACTGGATTAGATAAAAAAAGAAAAGAGCAACTCAGCCAAACTCTACAAGATATAAATGCCAAAGGCATAGGAGTTTTAATGATAAGTCACGATATTGATTTTGTAGATAAACATTCAAAAAGAATTATTGAATTAAGAGATGGGAGAATTTTTAAAGATGAGAGATGTGGATCCTAGAACAAAGATTGTAATTGTTATCTGTATTTCAACATTAGCCGTTTTGATACAAGATATGTACTATTTAACTGCAATTCTCTTACTTTCGATTTTGGCTGGTCAAATTTTCAAAAGTAATATTTTTTTTGTGATTAAGAAACTCAGAAAGATGATTTATATACTAGTAGGTATTGTTATTATGCAAAGCCTTTTTATCAATGATGGTAATGTTCTTATTGGTATATATAATTTTAAAATAATAACTGATGTAGGGCTTATAAAAGGTATAGAGTTTTTTATGAGAATTTTTATAATAATTCTTTCTGGAAGTATACTTGCCACATCAAACTCTAGAGAAATCATACAAGGACTAGTTCAATGGAAGCTTCCTTATGATTTAGCTTTTATGGTATCCATTGGTATAAAATTTTTGCCTATTTTTATAGAAGAAATGAAGGATGCCATGACTGCAATAAATCTAAGGGGTATAGATATAAAAGCTTTAAAATTGAGAGAAAAAGTGCAGCTATATTCTTATATATTTACCCCAGTGGTGGTTGGTACTTTTACAAAAGCACAAAAACTTTCAATGTCTATAGAGGCAAGAGCATTTAGAGCTTATAATACAAGAACTAGCATATTAACATTGAAATTAAAAAATAAAGATTATATATTTATGTTTATTAGTATTTTAATAAGTTTAGGAATAGCAGTTAGTTTTTATAGATGATAGATATATGAGACACTGCGCGGTAGTGCTAACACTATAAATCGTGATTTAGAAGAAGGTTGGTGATGTTATTATGAAGGTTTTTTCAGTTATAGGGTATACACAATCAGGAAAAACTACTACCATTGAAAAAATAATAAAAGAACTGAGAAAGAGAAATTACACTGTAGGAAGTGTAAAGGATATTCATTATGAAAAGTTTGAAATTGATACTGATGCTTCAAATACACATAGACATAAGGTGGCAGGTTCTCAGCTAGTAACAGCAAGAGGGTTTTACGAGACAGATATTTTATTTCAAGAAAAATTAAATATCTATGATATATTAAAATACTATGATTATGATTATGTAGTATTAGAGGGTGTTAGAGATATAAATGCTCCAAAAATCATAACTGCTGTAAAAGAGCAAGATATTGAAGATAGGCTAGATTACAGTACTTTTCTTATATCCGGTAAAATTGCTGACAGAATTCAGGAATATAAAGAGATAAAAGCTCTAAGTGCTATGGATGATATAGAAAAATTAGTGGATTTCATTGAAGAGAATACTTTTGAGTTATTGCCTGATTTTGATGAAAAGTGTTGCAATGAATGTGGATATAATTGCAGAAAGATGTGCGAAATGATTATTAAAGGAGAAAAGCACAGAACTGACTGCAAACTAAGCAATGACAGAGTTTCCGTAAAAATAGACGGCAAAGAAATCACTATGGTTCCTTTTGTGGAAAAACTTGTAAGAAACTCCGTTTTAGCTGTTGTAGGCGAGTTAGAAGGTTATAAGGAAAATTCTAAGATAGAGATTGAGCTAGGTTATGGTGAAAATTAAAGATTTTCACTCTAAAAGAAACAAGGTTAGTTTAGTTAAAATTAAGAAGGAGAAGTATATTTATAAAGTTCACTCTAAAGAAAATTCTTTTAATCTAGAAAAGAATTTTTATCTTAAATTACAAGAAAATAAAAATAACTTTATAAATGTACCACGTTTAATATCTTATAAAGATGGTAGTAAAACTATATTTCTTCAATATGTTGAGGGAACAACTTTATTGGAAGAATTAGAATTATTAGAAGAAAAAAATAATAAAAAAGCTGAAATGGACTCAGCTAACTTAATTATAGCTTTATATAAATGGATTGAGGATTTTTATAAATTGGATTTTGTGAAAAAAGAGAAATTCTATTTAAATGATATTAATTTTAGAAATTTTATAATTAAAGATGGAGAGATTTATGGAATTGATTTTGAAGACATAACAAAAGACAGAAAAAGAGAGGATATAGCTGAGATTATTGCTTTCTATCTAACATATGACCCTTGTTTTACCAATTTCAAAAACTCTGTGATAGAAAAAGTGATTCAGTATTTAACGAAAGAAAAAAAGTTAAAACATAAAGAATTAAATCAAAATATAAAAGATGAGTTGGAGAAAATCCAAGAGAGAAGAAGTAAAAGAAAGAAGTGGTGGTTGCTATAGAGAGATATTCAAGAAATCAGAATTCTATTACAAGAGAAGAGAATATTGTATTAAAAAACAGTAGTGTTTGTATCATAGGTTGTGGAGGTTTAGGTGGTTACATTATTGAAACTTTGGCTAGGATAGGCATTGGTCTAATTACTGTTGTTGATGGTGATACATTTGATATATCGAATTTAAACAGGCAACTTTTATCAGATGAAGAATCTATAGGATTTAACAAAGCTTTAATAGCGAAAAATAGAATGAGTAAGGTTAATTCAGAGATAAAAGTTATTGCTATTCCAGAAATGCTAACTGAAACCAATGGTATGGATATAATAAATAATCATGATGTTGTAATTGATGCATTAGACAGTATTAAAACTAGGTTGCTTTTAGATAAATTATGTGAAAAAGCCAATATTCCTCTTGTACATGGAAGTATTGGTGGCTGGTATGGTCAAGTAGCAACAATATACCCTGGAGATGGAACATTACGTAAGATTTATAAAGAAGGAATAGATAAAGGTATGGAGGTGACATTAGGGAACTTATCTTTTGTTGCAGCAAATATTGCATCTATAGAAGCGTCAGAAGCAGTAAAGGTAATTTTAAATAAAGGTGTTACTCTTAGAAATAAGCTTCTAGTGATAGATTTTTTAGATATGGAGCAGCAAATTATTGATTTAAAATAATCTATAAAAAATAAGAGAATTATCGATAATGAATAATTCAAAATTAAGTCGGATTTCCTTGCGAAAGGTTTCCATAATCGTGAATTCTTAATTCCTATTAATTAGAATAGGGGGTGAAATATTGAAAATCGAAATAAGGTTGTTTGCAACATTTAGACAGGGACGAGAGAAAAAGCAATTCTTAGACTTTGAAGAGAATACTACCGTTGAGGATGTTTTGAAAAAATTAGATATTGGAAAAGATGAAGTAGCTATTCTATTAATTAATGGACGAGATGGAAGTGTTGAAAGGAAACTCGAGGATGGAGACGTTATATCTATGTTCCCACCAGTTGGGGGCGGTTAAAAACTACATACAGGGTGTGTAGTTTTTATTTGAATAAGAGATATATAATTAGAATAAAAAATTAATAATTATCTATTAAAAATCATATAGATAATACTATGTAAATTGATTCGTTCTGATGCTATATATTGCAGATTGAAAAATTCTGACAATTCATATTGCGATTGAAGTTCAACTAAATTACTTTTTATGGTATAACCAATCAATAAGTAAAAATGGATAAAATATGTTATAATGGTAATAGAATATAATCGGAAAAATATTTTAGCCAAATAACTCCGATCTCTTAGAACCTTAAAAAGGCTCAAGAGACGTTAGGGTATAAAGAGTAATTTTTATGCCTGCCATTGTGCAAAGGAGTTGTTCGAAAACCAAATAAAGGGAGGTGTTAGCTGACACCTTAAAGAGAATATGTTGTGAAACTTTGTTCGTACATGGCCAAAATTCTCACGTATCAAGGAATTCTGTACATGTAGAAATAGCTAGTTGAACAGGAATCTCTATATAAAGGTGATTAGCGGAAAATGGCTAAAGTATTAATGATTTCACCAGAAAAATGTATTAGTTGTAGAACTTGTGAAATAGCTTGTTCTTTTTCTAAAACAGAAGCATTTAATCCTCAAAATGCAGCAATTACTGTATTCCAGTATGAAAAAGCAGCAGTTTCAGTACCTATTACTTGTTTGCAATGCGACGACCCAGCATGTATGAAAGTATGTACTACAGGTGCAATTTACAAAAATGAAGATGGAATTGTTCTTGTTGATGAGAAAAAATGTATCGGATGTAAGATGTGTATAAGCGCTTGTCCTTTTGGAAATATGAGTTATAATTTTGAACAACAAAAAGTTGTAAAATGTGATCTTTGCGGAGGAAATCCTTATTGTGTTAAATTATGTCCTGCCGGAGCATTAGAATTTAAAGAACCAACTCCTTCAGAGCTTGATAAGAAAAAAATTGTGGCCGATAAATTTAAAGCTTTATTTGAGGAGGCGGGAAAATAATGTATGGATGGATTGGAAAACTTATTCGCGTTAATTTAAGTAATGGAAATATAACAACTGAACCATTGAACATGGAAGATGCCAACCTTTATCTTGGAGCTAGAGGATTAGGTACTAAGATGATGTGTGATGAGGTAGATCCGAAAGTAGATGCTTTCTCAGCAGAAAATAAACTTATTTTCTTGACAGGCCCATTGACTGGAACTTTGGCTTCTTCTGGAGGAAGATATGAAGTTATTACCAAAGCACCTTTAACAGGAACTATTGGTGCTTCAAACTCTGGTGGATATTTTGGACCAGAATTAAAGTTTGCAGGATATGATGGAGTAATATTTGAAGGAAAAGCTGAAAAACCTGTATATCTGTATGTAAAGGATTCCGAGATAGAGATTAGGAGTGCTGAGCATTTATGGGGAAAAACTGTTTATGAAACAACAGATGAATTATTAGAAGAGACTGATATGAATGCAAAAGTTGCTTGTATTGGACCAGCTGGTGAAAAATTGGTATTATATGCAACTGTTATGAATGATAAACATAGAGCAGCTGGTAGATCTGGACTAGGTGCTGTAATGGGAAGCAAAAATCTTAAAGCATTTGTTGTAAAAGGTTCAGGCTCTATAAAAGTATCAAATCCAAAGGCATTTATGGATAAATTTGAAGATGCTAGAGCTAAGTTAAAAGCACATCCTGTTACAGGACAAGGACTAAGAACTTATGGAACTCAAATACTTGTTAATATATTAAATGAAAATGGTGCTCTACCAACAAGAAACTGGAGAGATGGAGGAATATTTGAAGAAGCTGAGGCTATTAGCGGAGAGGGCATGAATGAACAGCTAGAAGTTAAGCCAAAAGGATGTTTTGCTTGCTCTATAGGTTGCGGAAGAATTACAAAAATACCTGATGGAAAATATAAAGGTATGGGTGAAGGGCCTGAGTATGAAGCAGCGTGGTCATTAGGTGCTGATTGTGGTATTGGAAAAATAGATGCAGTTTGTAATGCCAATTTTATGTGTAATGAATATGGTATGGACCCAATTACTTTAGGATCTACTATTGCCTGTGCTATGGAATTATTTGATAAAGGAATTATAACTAAAGAAGAGGCAGGCGTAGACTTAAAGTTTGGTAATGCAGATGTTTTAGCAGAGATTACTAAGATGACTGCACTTAGAGAAGGTTTTGGAGATAAAATTGCTCTAGGTTCTTATAGATTGGGAGAGTTATATGGACGTGCTGACTTATCAATGACTGTTAAAAAACAAGAGATGCCTGCTTATGATGCAAGAGCAATTCAAGGTATAGGTTTAAACTATGCTACATCTAACCGTGGTGGATGTCATGTTAGAGGATACTTAATTTCACCTGAAATACTTGGTCTACCTCAAAAGTTAGATCCTCATGTTACTGATGATAAGGCTACATGGTTGAAAATATTCCAAGATTTAACTGCTGTTGTAGATTCTTCAGGAATGTGTTTATTTACAACTTTTGCTCTTGGTTTGCCAGAAGTGGCAGCACAGATAAAAGCAGGTTTAGGTTGGGATTGCAGTGATGAAGAGATTTTGAAAATTGGTGAGAGAATATGGAATCTAGAAAAAATGTGGAATCTAAAAGCAGGATTTACAAAAGCTGATGATACATTACCTCCTAGATTATTAAATGAACCATTACCAGAAGGACCAGCAAAAGGCATGGTTAATCAATTAGATATAATGCTTTCAGAATATTATAAAGGAAGAGGCTGGGGAGAAGATAGTATCCCAACTAAAGAGAAGTTAGAAGAATTATCAATAAATTACTAAATTAAACTAAGTTTCACTATGGATTTCCTATAAAAGTTGAAGGTATAAGGTGTGAGTTAAAGAAATAATCAAAAATTAGCTCTACTAATTTTTTTAAAGAATAAGGAATCATTCTTTGAAAGAAAAGTAGAGCTAATTCTTAAGCCTACACTGAGATGATTTCTTTTTTAAACCTGTCAACTGTAAACTGCAAAATAAGGGGTGAATTCAAAATGTCTGAATGTGATAAAAATATGACTTTAGCTAATATGAAAAAAATTGTTGAAAGATACCCGAATGAGAAGAGACATTCATTAGCAATTCTTCAGGATTTTCAAAAAGAGTATAACTATATTCCAGAAGAGGCTTTAAATCTTATTTCGGAATACCTGGACATGCCTTTAAGTAAGCTTTATGGGATGGCTACTTTTTATAAGGCTTTAAGTTTAAATCCAAAAGGTAAAAATATTATTACTGTTTGTGATGGAACGGCATGTCATGTTAGAGGGTCTTTTTCAATAATTTGTGAATTAGAAAAAGTTTTGAAAATAAAAGTAGAAGAAACAACTGAGGATGGAATGTTTACTCTTGAAACAGTTGGTTGTTTGGGTGCCTGCGCACTAGCACCTGTAATGATGATTAATGGTAAATACTATGGCAAAATGACACCTAAAAAGATAAAGGAAATTATTGAAGAATACAGAGGTGATAAAGGTGGAAAATAATGTTGACGGCAAAAGAATTATATACGTGTGTTGTGGTACAGGATGTCTTGCAAATGGAAGTATGGAAGTATATGAGGAATTAAAAAAGTGTGTTGACGATAAGAGCCTTGATATTCACGTTGAAACAACTATCAAACCAACTGGATGTAATGGAATCTGTGAAAAGGGACCAGTTATAAAAATAGAACCTGATGATATTTCTTATTTCAAAGTTAAAGTTTCAGATATTGAGGATATAGTTCAAAAGACTTTAATAGAAGGAAAAGTAATTGATAAACTATTGTATTTTGAAGCTTCTACTAAAAAGAGACTAAAGTCTCATAAAGATAGTGAGTTTTACAAGAGACAATATAAAATTTCACTTAGAAATATAGGAGAAGTAGATCCCTCTAGTATAGATGATTATATTGAAAGAGACGGATATAAAGCAGTTGAAAAAGTACTATTTCATATGAACAAAGAAGACATAATTCCCGAAATTTCGAAATCTAAGCTAAGAGGTAGAGGGGGCGCAGGATTTTCTACTGGACGAAAATGGAACACATGTGCAGGGTTTGAAAGCTTTCCTAAGTATGTGTTGTGCAACGGAGATGAAGGTGACCCAGGTGCCTTTATGGATAGAAGTATAATGGAAGGTGATCCAAACAGTGTAATAGAGGGTATGATAATTTGCGCTTATGCAATTGGTGCACATAATGGTTTTTGTTATATAAGAGATGAGTACGCTTTGGCAGTAGAAAATATGAAAAATGCAATAGAACAAGCAAAGGAAAGAGGGTATTTAGGAAAAAATATTCTAAACAGTGGCTTTGATTTTGATTTGGAAGTTGTTAGAGGTGGAGGAGCATTTGTTTGTGGTGAGTCAACTGCATTGATGGAGTCAATTGAAGGAAAAGTTGGGGAGCCAAGACCTAAATATATTCACTCTGTTGAAAAAGGTTTATGGGGACAACCTACTGTTCTAAATAATGTAGAAACATGGTCAAATATCCCTATTATTATTAACAAAGGTGGAGAATGGTATAGTTCTTTTGGTACAGAGAATAGTAAAGGAACAAAAGTATTTTCATTAGTTGGTAAAGTGAAAAATACAGGTTTAGTGGAAGTTCCAATGGGAACAACTTTAAGAGAAATTATTTACGATATTGGTGGCGGGATAATAGATAACAAAAAGTTTAAAGCTGTTCAAATTGGCGGTCCTTCAGGAGGGTGCCTTCCAGAACAACTTCTAGATTTACCAGTAGATTATGAGACACTTAGTGAAGCCGATTCAATGATGGGTTCTGGTGGTTTAATAGTTATGGATGAAAGAACTTGTATGGTTGATGTAACCAGGTATTATTTAAACTTTTTATCTCAAGAATCTTGTGGTAAATGTGTTCCATGTAGAGAAGGAATAAAAAAAATGCTCAGTATTATAGATGGAATTTGTGAAGGAAAGGGTAAACTTGATGACATAGATGAGCTTCTTGAAATTTCAGAAACTGTTGCATTAGCTTCTCTTTGTGGTTTGGGCAAAAGTGCTCCTAATCCTGTAATCTCAACTATTAGATATTTTAAGGATGAGTTTATTGAGCATATTGAAAATAAAAGGTGTAAAGCGGGAGTTTGTAAGGAATTAACCCAGTTTTATATTGATGAAGATAAGTGTATAGGGTGTGGACTATGTAAGAGAAATTGTCCAACCAGTGCTATATCAGGTGAAACTAAAAAAGTTCATATGATTGATGAAGATAAGTGTACTAAGTGCGGCAATTGCATAAATATCTGTAAATTTGGTGCTGTTAAGGTGAAATAGGGGGTGATATTTTGAGAATCAGAGTTAATATAAATGGTAAAGACTATGAAGCTGAGAAGGGTGAAACTATTTTACAATTATGCAAAAGAAATAGAATAAACATCCCCACATTATGTCATAGCGATGCTTTGCAGGGATTAGGAAGTTGTAGATTGTGTATAGTAGAAGTTATTCAAAACAACTGGTCTAAAGTTGTTACTTCATGTGTGTTCCCAATAACTCGGGAAATAGAAATACTAACGCATAGCGAAAAGATTAAAAGACTTAGGAGCAATATTATAAAGTTATTATATGAAAGAACTCCAACCAGCGAAGAAATTAATAAACTAAGAGAAGAATACGGAATTCCTAAAGTTGAAAACAATGTAGGTAGCGATGACGATTTAGAAGATAAATGCATATTATGCGGTTTATGCGTTAAAGCATGTGACAAGCTAGGCACAGGGGCTATTTCAACTGTAAATCGAGGAATTGAAAAGAAAGTATCAACTCCATATGATAAAGCTTCAGTAGATTGTATAGGTTGTGGTTCATGTGCGAGAGTTTGTCCAACAGGAGCTATTGAATTAATAGAGAAAGATGGGGTAAGAAAGATTTGGGGAAAATCATTTGATTTACTTCAATGCTCAGTTTGTGGAAGTTACTTTTCATCAAAAGAGGAATACGAATATGCTGGCGGGGTTAGTTCAGAGGCTATATGTGAGAAGTGTAGAAAAAAATCTAATGCAGATAAGCTAAAGGACATATATAAAGATATAGATGTTTATCTTTAATGCGAGTCGAAACAAATAGATAATTTACATTTAATCGGTTTAACAATAGAGGATTTTTAGATATAATAGTAGTAATTACATTATAAGGAGTCGTTAAATGAAATATTATCTAGCACCAATGGAAGGAATTACAGGGTATATATATAGAAATTCATTTGATAAATATTACAGTAATATTGATAAATATTTTACACCTTTTATTGTTACAAATAAAAGTAGAAAACTAAAAACTAAAGAGTTAAGGGATGTTTTCCCCCAGAATAATAAAGGTTTGAATATTGTGCCACAAATACTTACTAATGATTCAGAAGGGTTTATTATTCTTTCTAGAAAATTACAAAGCTTAGGTTATGATGAGGTTAATTTAAATTTAGGCTGTCCATTTGGAACGGTTGTTGCAAAAGGTAAAGGCTCAGGATTTCTAGCTAAAAGAGATGAATTAGACTGTTTTTTAGATGAGATATTTAAAATAGATGATGTTAAAATTTCTATAAAAACTAGAATTGGAAAAGAAAGTTCAGAAGAATTTTATGAGCTAATAAAAATTTATAATAAATATCCCTTAGAAGAATTAATTATCCATCCTAGAACACAAAAAGATTTTTATGGAAATAAACCTAATCTGGAGGTATTCAAAGATGCATTATCTTTAAGTACTAATCCAATATGTTATAATGGTGATATTTTTACTGTTGATGATTATAATAAAATAGTACAAGCCTTTCCTGAAATAGATAAAGTAATGCTAGGAAGAGGTATAGTAGCTAATCCATCGTTGATAAATGAGATTAAGAACAATATTAATATAGACAAAGAAGTATTGAAGGATTTTCATGATGAAATTCTTCATAACTATAGAGAATTGTTTAATGAAGACAGAAATGCATTATTTAAAATGAAAGAATTATGGGGATATATGAGTCACATATTTTCCAATAACAAAAAATATCTTAAAAAAATAAAGAAGTCGCAAAAATTAAGAGATTACGAAGCAGCTGTTTCAAGATTATTTATAGATCAGGAAATAGTAGAAGGAGCAGGTTTGTTTAGTGGTCAATAGACCTATTCAGGCATAAGCTATTGGTATTGATATATTAGCTAACATTGATACAATACCAAAAACCCTTCCTCTTAAATTAGCCTGAAAAACATGTAGCATTTTTAAAAGCGTTAGGTATAAGCCAAAAGAAAATTGATTCATTTAGTAGGGAATTAATGGAGAAATAGCTCTATTCATAAGAAGTTCCCTATTACTGAAAATCACTTGAGTAGATAGAAACATGCTACTTAAGTGATTTTTTTTGCTTATACGATTTTTTTATTTAATTTTATTAGGCGGAATTAAATTATTTGAATTTGTTGATGATGATAAATAGGAATTATGAGCAGGTAGTAAAAAATTTACTGATTCAGAATGTTTATAGAATTAATGAATTATATAGATTAAAATGAGACAAAAGAAGTTTACTTGTCTTAAATAGATTGATATCGTAGAAAATCAACGAACGAAAATAATTGACAATGGAAAAAAATGGAATTAATATTAAATCATAACTAGCTAAATAGTAAAATGTTTCTGGTTATGATATTTTCTTATTTTGGTAAAACGATTTACCAGATGAATAAAATCTAAAGGGGGATTCCATTGTGATTAAAAAATTATTAAGTGTTGTTTTAGTACTAGCTATGATTTTAAGTTTTACTGCATGTGGCAACTCAAAAGAAACTTCTGGACAACCAAATTCAAAGGAAACTAACAAAACAGATTCTACAGAAGATAGTAAATCAGATGACTCTAAATCAAGAATTGCACTTGTTTTTTCTGGTAATTTAGGAGATAAATCATACAATGATTCTTGTTATGCAGGTGCTATGAAGGCTGTAGATGAATTTGATGTTGAATTGAAGACTCTTGAAGGTACAGAGGCTTCTGAATGGAAAGCTAATTTCTTAGCTGTTGCAGAAGAAGGGTATGACCTAATCATTTGTTCTTCATCAAACTTCCAAGAATATATGAAAGAGTATTGTTCAAGTTATCCAGAAACAAAGTTTGCAATTATAGACACTACTGTTGAAGGTGACAATATAGTTTCTGTAAGTTTTGCTCAAAATCAAGGTTCTTTTCTTGCAGGTGCAGCAGCAGCAATGTTTACAATGAAATCAGATATAGAAGGAGTTAATGATGAAAACGTTATCGGGTGGGTAGGAGGTATGGATATACCTGTTTTACATGATTTCTATATTGGGTACGAACAAGGTGCTAAGTATATAGATCCTGAAATAACAATCCTTCAATCTTTTGCAGGCACATGGAATGATCCTTTGAAAGGTAAAGAGTTAACTCTTGCTCAATATCAACAAGGTGCTGATATCGTAATGAACGTTGCATCTGGTACTGGTACTGGTATCCTTGAAGCAGCAGGTGAAGCTGGTAAATATGCAATAGGTGTTGATTTGAATCAAGATAATGACAAACCAGGGTCAGTGTTGACTTCAATGTTAAAAAGAGTAGATTCAGCATGTTATTTGTTAATTAAAGCTGTTGTAGAAGATACATTTGAGGGAGGCACTAAACAGTATTTAACAGTTGCTGATAAAGGTGTAAGTTTAACTGATATGAGCGTTATAAAAGAAGCACTTGGTGATAAGTTCCCAGAAGATATTTTGACAAAAGTTAATGAGCTTCAAGAAAAAATTATTTCTGGTGAGATTGTTGTTGAAAACTATGAAGGTTTTGGACCAGAGAAATAATAATCATAACATAGTAACTAAACAGGTAAGATTATTATTAATCCTACCTGTTTAATTAATAATATATAGCACTTAATTATTGAGCTGAGATATCTATAAGTAATCAGAAAAATAGATTTACAATAATGTGCGGACTATTCCAAATATAGTAAGGGTGGAATTGAGATGAGCGAATATGTTGTTGAAATGAAAAATATGGTAAAAACATTTGGTTCTGTACAAGCTATTAAAAATGGAAACTTTGATCTAAAATCTGGTGAAATTCATTCATTAATTGGCGAGAATGGTGCAGGAAAATCTACAATGATGAAGCTGCTCTATGGAATGTATGATTTTGATGAAGGTGAGGTTAAAGTAAAAGATGAATTTATATCCCATATTACTCCTAAACAAGCAATTGAAAAAGGAATTGGTATGGTTCATCAGGAATTTATGCTTGTTAATGAACTAACTGTATTAGAAAATATTATATTAGGGTTTGAACCAAGGAAAGGATTAGTTATTGATTTTAATAAAGCTAAAGAAGAAGTTCAGCATTTTATAGATCAATATGGTATGAACATTCAAATTAGTAAAAGAATTAATCAGATTTCTGTTGGAGAAGCTCAAAGAGTAGAGATTATAAAAATACTCACACGAGGGGCAGATACAATTATTTTAGATGAGCCTACTGCAGTTTTAACGCCGCAGGAAACAACACGTTTATTTAAAATATTAGAGAATCTAAAAAGAGATGGAAAATCAATTATTTTCATTTCACATAAACTTAATGAGGTTATGGAAATTTCTGATCGTATAACTGTTATGAGACAGGGAGAATATATTGGGATAGTAAATAAGGAAGACACAAATCCTACTGAATTAGCAAAAATGATGATAGGTAGGGAAATACTAATGAATGTAGAAAAATCAGAATCCAATTCAGGAGAAGATATATTAAAGGTAGAAAATTTATGGACATCTGGCGAAAAAGAAATCTCAAAAATTAGAGGTATTTCTTTTGAAGTAAAGTCTGGGGAAATAGTTGGAATTGCAGGAGTTGATGGTAACGGACAAAGTGAATTAATTGAAGCAATTACTGGTCTTAGAAAAGTAGAAAAAGGAAAGGTTCTACTTGATGGCAAAAATATTACCAATATAGGTGTAAAGAAAATTAGAAGAGCTGGTATATCACATATTCCTGAAGATCGAAATAAACGAGGATTGAACCGTGACTTATCTATTATGGAAAATATAATAGCAGTTCAATTTGATAATGAAGGGTTCTCTCACCATCATATAATAGACAAGAAAGCTTCAATGAAATATGCTGAGGAACAATCTGAGAAATTTGATATTCGGCCTCGAGATCCGAGTATGATTACACAATCTTTGTCAGGTGGAAATGCTCAAAAGGTTGTTGTTGCTAGAGAAGTATCGATTGGAGAAAAACTTCTAATTGCTGCACAGCCCACTAGGGGTGTAGATATAGGAGCTATAGAATCAATTCGTAATATTTTAGATGATGTTAAGAAGGAAGGTACCGGTGTTTTATTGGTGTCTGCAGATTTGGAAGAAATTTTATCTTTATCAGACAGGATTATTGTTATGTATGAGGGCAAGATTACTGGGGAAATTAGCATAGATGACGCTGATGAGGGTAAGTTAGGAATGCTTATGATGGGTGGAACTATTAAAGAATTGGAGGTGTAGGCGGTTGATTGCAGCATTAAAAGGGATTAGAAGATTCTTATTAATTACGTTACTTTCTTTAACGATTGGCGCAATTTTTATTATTATTATAGGAGAGAATCCGATTGTCGCATACATTGCACTTCTAAAAGGCGCATTTGTTGGTAAATTAAATTTAGGAAAAACTATAGCTAATTTCACTCCTTTACTCTTAACATCAATAGCTTTTGCGGTAGGTGCAAAGGGTGGAGCTTTTAATGTAGGTGTAGAAGGAGAAGTTTTTTTAGGTGGAATAGTTGCAGCGTATATTGGTATACATTGGGGATTTTTACCAATGCCAATTCATCTTTTAGCTTGCTTTGCAGGAGCTATTATTGTAGCAGCTTTATGGGCACTTATACCTGGAGTTTTGAAAGCGTATTATGGAGTCAGTGAAGTTTGTAGCACTATTTTATTAAATTATGTTGCATTTTATATTACATCTTATCTGGTAAGTGGACCAATGAGTGCTGGAGTAGCTAATGCTCAATCACCTCCAGTTGAAGATCAGGTTAGATTATTTCAATTTATGAAGCCCAGCAGTGCTAACACGGGAATAATTATAGCTTTTATCGTAACAATAGCTGTAATATGGATGCTTCGAAAGTCTACATTTGGTTATGAGATTCGTACAGTAGGGACAAATCCTGACCATGCAGAGTATGTAGGTATTAATCCTAAAGTAACTTTTATTAAGATTATGATGCTTAGTGGTGCATTAGGTGGGATTGCAGGTTGTATTGAAATTCTGGGTGTGCATGGGTATTTTCTAAATAATTTTGCATATGGACTTGGTTTCAATGGGATGCTTACATCATTAATTGTTAAGAATAACGTTATATTGGCGCCATTTATGTCATTTTTCTTTGGTGCATTAAAGTCAGGAGCGTTAGGTTTACAGCAAACTACTGGTGTACCAAAATCTATAGTTGATACTATAACAGCAACTTTTATTATTGTTGCAACAATGGAAAGTCTATTCCGATTTGTTAAGAAGAAAAATAATAATAAAAAGTCCTTAGATGTAGGACAGGATAGGAGAAGTACAGATGGATTTTGAAAAAATATTTAGTATATCTCTCGTTTATGCTACCATTCGTTCTGCAACACCAATTATATATGCAGCTTTATGTGCTTCAATTACACAACAAGCTGATATTTTAAATATTGGAACTGAGGGCATTATGCTTACAGGAGCATTTGCAGCTGTTACAGTTAGTTATTTTACTGGAAGTTGGATATTAGGTATAGTAGTGGCAATGCTTGCAGGACTAATTATGGCTATGATTATAGCTATCGGCCATATTAAGTATAAAGCTGAAATTACTGCAATTGGTATTGGAATAAATATGTTTGCATTAGCAATAACTAAGTATTTGTTAAATAGCTTGTTAGGAAAAACAGGTTCCTTCTCAGAACCTGAGATTGTCGGAATCCCAAAAATTCACATTCCTTTTATAGAAAATATTCCTTTGATCAAAGATATTTTTAATGATTGGTCGGTTACAGAATGGTTTGTTATAGTTTTAATTGTTGCTATGACCTTCTTTTTATATAAGACAGTTTGGGGCCTTCGTTTAAGAGCAGTTGGTAAATTTCCTTTAGCAGCAAAAACTGCAGGTATTAATGTGAATAAAATGAAATATCAAGCAATTGCAATTTCTGGCATTATTGGAGGTCTTGCAGGTGCACATTTGTCACTTGGGTACAGTAGAATGTTCACAGAAAATATGACAAATGGACGGGGCTTTATGGGTGTGGCTGCAATGTTCTTCGGTGGTGCACATCCAGTGTTGACAGCTATTGGATGTTTGGTGTTTGGATTCACTGATTCAATTGGTTCTAGATTACAAGCTTATGGTGTTCCTTCTCAATTTGTATTGATGATGCCGTACATTGTAACAGTAACTGTATTAGCAATTTCAATGGCTACAAAAATGGCTAGAGATAATAAGAACAAGAGTTCATTGTCTACAATTGAAGAAGGTGGTGTTTAAAATGGATAAGTTTAAAATTATATTAGATTGTGATCCAGGACATGATGATGCAATTGCTATAATGTTGGCTGGAAAAGCAGATGAGATTGATTTATTAGGAGTAACAGTTGTTGCAGGGAATCAAACATTGGATAAAACATCAAAAAACGCGCTAAGAGTTTGTGAATATCTTGATTTAGATGTTCCTGTTTATTCAGGATGTGGTCAACCTATGGTACGTGATAAACAAGTTGTTTCGCCAGAAATTCATGGAGAGACCGGCCTTGATGGTCCAAACTTTGGCATTTTAAAAAGGAGAGTAGAGGAAAAACACGGAGTACAATTTATTATAGATACATTAATGGCATCCGATGGTGATATAACATTAGTTGCAACAGGCCCTCTTACAAATCTTGCTATGGCTATGAGGATGAATCCTAAAATTATTGAAAAGATAAAACAAATTGTTATTATGGGAGGTTCATTTCAATTAGGAAATGTTACTCCTGCAGCAGAATTTAATATATTAGCAGATGGAGAAGCAGCACACGTGATATTTTCTTGTGGAAGGAAAGTAGTAATGGTTGGACTAGATGTAACAAGAAAAGTACTATGCTATCCCAATATTATAGAACGGATGAAGAAAATAGAAAATAATGCTTCAAAATTATTTGAAGATTTAATGATGTTTTTCAATAAAACTCAGAGGAAAGTATTTGGATGGGATGGAGGACCTCTTCACGATCCAGTTACTATTGCATACTTAATAGATCAATCTGTATTAGTTACTAAATCTATGTATACAGAAGTTGATATTCGCAGTACGCAAAGCTATGGTAGAACAAATTGTGATTTCTTTGGTTTTTGTGAAAAAGAACCCAATGCAGAAATTGCAGTAGAAATAGATGTAGAAAAATTCTGGAATATAGTAGAGAAGCAAATTTGTAAATATAGTTAAACATGATATCTGAAGGAGGTGAATGTAGATGATCAACTTAAGAGAAACCTTAGAAAAAAATAAGAACATTTATATTCAACATTTATCTAATTTAGTTGCAATAGATACACATGATTTGGGGCATGGGATAGATGGTGGCTTTGAAATAAATGGTCAGAAATATATGCAATCATTATTTAAAGAAATGGATGCAGATGAGATATTGATAGATTCAATGAAAGAAGAGGTTATTCAAAAAAGTATTGAACATCATGACGAAGGAAATCCAGGACACAATTATGATAACAGATATAATGTGTATGCAACATTCAAAGGCAAAGGTGGAAAGAGTCTTATGTTCAACGGACATATAGATACTATGCCTGCAGGAAATGAGGAACTGTGGAGCGTACATCCACATAAATCTACTATTCATGATAAAAAAATGTATGGGCTAGGAGTGTGTGATATGAAAGGTGGTTTGATGGCTGCAACAATGGCTATTAAACTTTTACAAGATACTGGCATTGATCTTCCTGGCGATGTAAAGATTACTTCGGTTGTTGATGAAGAAGGTGGTGGAAATGGTTCAATTTTAGCTGCTATTAATGGACAGAAATCTGATGGTGTTGTAGTTTGTGAGCCAACAGGAGATGAATTGATATTAGCACATATGGGATTTGTTTTCTTTAAAGTCGAAGTGGAAGGTAAAGCAATTCAATCAGGGTTAAAACGACTTGGTGTTAGTGCAATTGAAAAGGCTTTTAAATTGGTTGATGCATTAAGTGAGTTAGAACATAAATGGTTGATGACTTATAAGCATCCCTTGTTACCTTCCCCTAGTCTAAATGTAGGTACTATTAATGGTGGTACTGCAGGTTCCACAGTAGCAGGAAAATGTTCTTTTAAAGTATGTGTCCATTATCTTCCCAAATTAATGAATAAAAGTATTATAGAAAAAGAGTTTACAGAAACTATTCAACGTAGGAGTAATGGGGACGAATGGTTAAATGAGCATCCTCCAAAAATTACAATATACCAAGCAGGAGGAGCATTTGAGATGGATAAAGAGCACTCCTTTGTATGTACCTTTATTGATTCATATGAAAATGCATTAGGCAAGAAAGTAAAAATAGGTGGATCTCCTGCAGGAAGCGATTCCAGAATATGGAATAATATTGCTGAATGTCCTACTTTGCAGTTTGGACCAGGGAACTTAGAGCAATGTCATGCAGTAGATGAGTATTTGTCTATAGATGCTTATTTGGAAGCAATACTTGTTTACGCTTATTTAATTTTAAAATGGGGCAAAGAGTAATGAGTTATTAAAATAATTTAAATATTATGGATGGGAGATAATGACAATGAGTAAGAAGATTTTATTAGCAGGAGAATCATGGATGAGTTATACAACTCATGTAAAAGGATTTGACAGTTTTTACACATCAGTTTATGAAACTGGTGAAAAATGGCTAAAGGCTGCTTTAGAGGAAGATGGATATACTGTTGACTTTCTTCCAAACCATTTAGCTAATGAGCAGTTTCCATATACTTTAGAAGAATTAAAAAAGTATGATTGCATTATACTATCTGATATTGGTGCAAATACCTTATTGCTACCAGTTGAAACTTTTACACAAAGTATAAAAAAACCAAATCGTTGTAATCTTATAAAAGAATATGTTTTGGATGGTGGAGCACTGATTATGGTTGGTGGATACTTGACATTTTCAGGTGTGGATGCTAAAGGTAAATGGCATGATACGGCTGTTCAGGATGTATTACCTGTAGAAGTGCTTAATGTAGATGATAGGATGGAACATTGTGAAGGAGTATTGCCAAGAGTTGAGAGTGCTCATGAAGCATTAGAGGGAATTCCTAAAGAATGGCCAAATATACTAGGTTACAATAAAACTATACCAAAGGATAATGCAATTGTACCTGTAATGATAGAGGAAGACCCATTAATTGCATTTGGAACTTTTGGAAAGGGGAAAAGTGCAGTATTTACATCTGATTGTGCACCACATTGGGCACCTCCAGAGTTTGTTAATTGGACATACTATAATAAAATGTGGCAAGGAATTGTTAACTGGGTTGTAAAGAAATAAATAGGTGGTGAAATCTATGACAGAAAAAGAACAGAAGGAAGCAATTAAGTTACTTAAAAACATTTTAGAAATTCCAACAGTCAATGGGGTATCAAATGAAGCTTTATTAGCTAAGTCTTTACAAGAATATTTTCGAAGTTATGGTATTGATTCGAAAGTACAGACTGTTGATGAAAATCGTAGTAATTTAATTGTAGATATATCTGGATTAAATTCTGATGTATTGATGCTTTGGAATGGACATCTTGATACTGTTCCCTATGGAAATCTTGATGGGTGGGAAAGTGACCCTGCAAAACCAGTTATTATAGATAATAAAGTTTATGCTAGGGGAGCAAGTGATATGAAAAGTGGACTTGCTGCTATGGTGCATTCACTTTGTTTTATGAAAGAATCAGGAATAGTACCTTATTGTAATATTAGATTTATAGCTACCTGCGATGAAGAAAGTGGAGGAACTGGAGCAAGGAAAATTATTGAACATGAGCTTCTAGGATTACCGTCAGTCATGATTATTGCAGAGCCCACTGATTGTAACATAGGCATTGCTCAAAAAGGTTGCTTATGGCTGAAGATATTTATTGAGGGAAAAACAAGTCATGGTGCTTACCCTCAAGAGGGGATAAATGCTGTGCAATATGGTTTTGAGATATGCAGTGAGTTGAGAAGCTTTATTCAACAATTTTTTCATCCCGTGTTAAAAGAAGCTACAGCTGAAATTACATCTATCAATGGAGGAATTTCACCTAACATGATTCCAGATTCTTGTGAAATTATCATGGATATCAGAATGACTCCAGAACTTAATTTAGCTAAAGTACTTAATAAGTTAGACGAAATTTGTGAAAAATATGCAAAGATGAATAGACAATTACTTGAAATTCGTTATGAAGTATTAAATCATAGATCCTCTGTTTATACTAATGAATGTAATCAATGGGTAAGACAATTAAAAGATTTAGTCAATAATCAGGGATTTAATGCAAAGATGATGGGAATAAATTATTTTACTGATGCATCAATTTTTACTGAGAAAAATAAAGATTCTCCGGTAATCTTATTTGGTCCCGGTTGCCCAAGTATGGCACATAAACCGAATGAATATGTAGAAATAAGTAAATATAAAATGGCTATTGAGGTTATGAAGAATTTGTATGCTAAAGATGATATTTCTTTACAAGTTCAAAATAAGGAGATAGAAAGAGGCAAAAATAATGAGAGTTACGATTAAAGATATTGCCAAGCATACTGGATTTTCTGCTACAACAGTTTCTCTTGTTTTAAATGGTAAGGGAAAAAGAATATCGGATAAAACAAAGAAAGTAATCTTTAAGGCGGTAAAGGAACTAGACTATAGACCTAACCAGTTAGCCGTTGGATTAGTAAAAAAACGAACTAAAACTATTGGTCTTGTAATATCGGATATTCGAAATGTTTTTTTCTCGAATTTGGCAAAAGGAGTAGAAGATGAATGTAGAAAGAACGGCTGGAATTTAATATTATGCAATACTAATGACCTTCATGAAAGAGATATGGAATATATAAAGGTACTAGCTGATAAAGGAGTAGATGGTATACTATATGCAATGTCAGCGGATAGTAATTTTGAAAATGCATCTGAAAGCTTATCATTGATGGATAGCATAAAAATACCATATATAATGATTGACAGAACAGTAAAAGAAAAAAGTTGTAATTTCGTTGCAACAGATCATTTTAAAGGTGGATATTTAGCAACGAAGCATTTAATAGAACTAGGACACAAAAGAATTGCATGTGTCACTGGACCTTTATATCTTAATGACTCTGAATACCGTTTAGAGGGATATAAAAAGGCTTTAAATGAGGAAGGTATTTCTTATGATAGTTCGATAATATATGAAGGTGACTATACCTTTGATAGTGGGAAAGAGGCAATTGACGTACTTTCAGAAAAATGTATTTCCGCGGTGTTTGCTTTTAATGATATGTCAGCTTATGGTGTATATACTCAACTAAAAAAATATAATTATTCAATACCAGAGGATATTTCGCTAGTAGGATATGACGATATTTTTTTCTCAGAGTTGTTGGATGTTCCTTTAACAACAGTCAAACAGCCAATTTACAAAGTTGGAACAATAGCTGCTGATTTGATTATTAATAAAAAGAAGTGTGATGAAAATAATTTGAAAGAAATCATGTTAACTCCTGAACTTATTGTTAGAGAGAGCACTGGAATTAGCTACTAAGGTAAGTGACATTGCTGTTAGAAGTGCAGGAGCAGCCCTATCTATTCCTAAGTTGTATGAGGTTCTAAATTGGAAAAATATAATATAGGTAGTTAACTCTTCTTCATAAGTTAGTTTAATTAGGGAAAGATAAATATAAAATATAAAAGTCATTTTATTCTAACTTGGAAGGAATAAATTTTTATGAATACAGAAGTTATTTCTGATAAACAAGGAATAGTTATAATAATAATGTTTTTAGTTGGAACTGCAGCTCTAGATGTACGGGGGATTGAAGCAGAACAAGATTTCTGGATATCTATGATTTTAGCACTAATTCTCATAATGCCTATTGCGATTATGTATAGTAGGCTGTGCTATATCTTACCGAATAAAGATCTATTTGATATTCTTGAAATCTGTTTCGGAAAGTTTATAGGTAAGATAATGGTGATATTTTATACGTACTATTTTTTAGAGTCAGGAACAATGGTTTTAATGAATGTTAGCTATTTTATTAGTTTAAGCAGTTTAGATAAGACTCCTCTAATAGTAATAAAGATAATTATTATGATTTTATGTGCTTGGGCAGTAAAACTTGGAATTCAATTAATAGGAAGATGGGCCGAATATATGTCTTTAGGGTTTATTGCTTTTATTGCTATTTCAATATTATTGTCCATTCCTAATATGGATTTAAATAATTTACGACCTATTTTTAATAACGGTATCAATCCAATTATTAAAGGTACTTTTGCTACTTTTGTTTTTCCTTTTGGAGAGATAGTAACCATTTATGCGGCTTTTTCTAATTTTAAAAGTAAAAAATCTCCTTATAAAATTTATAGGTTGGGTTTCCTAGGAGGAATAATACTATTAGGCATTTCGATTACTAACGTTTTAGTATTAGGTATAAACATGGCTTCAATATATGGTTACCCTACATATTCTACTATGGCAAGAATAGGCATTAGTGCTAGTATAGAGAGAATAGAACTCATTATATCTATTGTCTATGTATTAGGTGCGTTTATTAAAGTAAGCGTATATTTGTTAGCTATTTCTAAAGGAATTGCTAAGACATTTAACTTTGAGGATTATAAATTCTTAGTAATTCCCACTGCATTATTCATGCTAACTTTATCCCTCTTTTTATTCGTAGGAGTCATTGATTATTGGGAATATTCTGATAAGATTTGGGAATCTTATGCTATTTTATTTCAAGTAGTTTTTCCAATTATGATTTTTATTGTTGCAGAAGTCAGAAAGAAACGATTAAAAATACCGTAGCGCAATTTTACGGTATTTTTATGATGTACTTTAACTAAAATATTAATTAATAAGATAACCTTTATAAAGTATATCAAGCTAGCTATCTTAATTTTATCGCACTTTCATAACACAAGATTGCCCTTGTCATTTAGCAGAAACAGGAGATTGTCTCCTATGTTCACAGCTATCAGGCAAATGTTTTTGCGATTGTGTTAATTGGAAAGGAACATGTATATATCAAGAATATGTTTGGAATGGTAATAAAGCTAAGGAGGGAAGAAAGACATATAGATGTAAAATCATTGATAAAAAATATTTATTCAAAGACGTTATTTTATTAAAAATATTGTTACCTCATAATATAGTACAGAGCTTGTTGGGACCAGGAAGTTTTGTTTTTCTTAGAAATCCAAATTGTGATGAAATGTATAATTCACCTATATCTATAATGGAAGCAGATGCTATAAAAAATTTGATAACAGTAGCAATTGAGATAAAAGGAATAAAGACTAAAAGAATTGATGAAATAGATATTGGTGAAGATATTTTAGTTAAAGCGCCATTTTGGAATGGAGTTTTTGGACTAAAGCATGTTCATGATTCGAAAGACGCTACTTCTATAATTATCGCAAGAGGAATAGGGCAAGCGCCTATGGTACCAGTAATGAAGAAGCTTTATGCTCATGGGAATAAAATAATAGTTGTTCTAGACAAAGCTAACTTTAATAATAATTTTATTGATGATTATCTTCAGTTATGTAATGCGGAAGTAATATTGTGCAATACCTTTGAAAATGGAGAAATTACAACTGATTTGAAAACTATAATTACAGATAAATTAGAAAATGAGGATGTAAATTTAATTCATGTCTCAGCGGCAGATATATTGATTTATAAAGTAATAGAGTTTGTAAAAGGCAAAGTTGCAATTAGCTGTTGTAATAATGCAAAGATGTGTTGTGGTGAAGGAATATGTGGAGCTTGTACAGCAAGATTTAAAGGACATAGAGTAAAAAGACTCTGTAAGCTTCAAACTGATCCTGAATTTATATTTGAAGGGAGAAGATTTATATGAAGGTTATTATAATTGGTGGAGGTTGGGCTGGTTGTGCAGCAGCCATAACTGCAAAAAAAGCTGGTGCAGATGTTGAAATCTATGAAAAAACCGATATGCTGTTAGGTTTGGGTAATGTTGGTGGCATAATGAGAAACAACGGTAGATTTACGGCCTCAGAGGAATTAATTGAGCTTGGTGGAGGGGATTTAATAAACATTACAGATACAAATTCCAGACACAAAGATATATCTTTCCCTGGACATAAAAACGCATGGTTATACGATGTTAATATAATTGAAGCTGAAGTTCAAAATTATATAAAATCTATGGGAATAGAGATCAATTTAATTAAAAGAGCCATTGATGTAAAAGTAGAAGATGGAAAAATAAAAGGTATATTTTTTGCTAATGGAGAATATGTAGAAGGTGATGTCTTTATTGAAACAACAGGTTCAACAGGGCCTATGGGAAATTGTTTGAGATATGGGAACGGATGCTCAATGTGTGTACTAAGATGTCCTGCATTTGGACCAAGAGTAAGCTTAAGTGCAAGAGCTGGAGTGGAAGATCTCCAGGCTGAAAGAGATGTTGATGTATTCGGAGCAATGAGTGGAAGTTGTAAATTATCAAAAGATAGTCTAGATCCTGAAATAATAAAAGAGATTGAAGAAAAAGGAGTTTATATTGCAAAAGTTCCAGCAGAAGATATAAATTTAGATAAATTAAAAGTAAAGGTATGTCAACAGTATGCTCTTAAAGAATTTGCAGAGAATTTAGTTTTATTAGATACAGGCCATGTAAAATTAATGACAACTTATTATCCTTTAGCAAAATTGAGAAAAATTAAAGGATTTGAGAGGGCTAAATACATTGATCCTTACGCAGGTGGAAAAGGAAACTCTATAAGATATTTATCAGTAGCACCAAGAACAAATGATATGAGGGTCAAAGGAGTTGAAAATCTATTCTGTGCAGGTGAAAAAGCAGGATTATTCGTAGGGCACACAGAAGCTATATGTACAGGATCCTTAGCAGGACATAATGCTGTGAGATACGGAATGGGAATTCCAATGCTTATATTACCTAAGACCATTGCTATTGGAGATATTATTGCCTATGCAAATTACAGATTGATGTCTCCAGAAGGAAGAAGAAATAGATATACATTTGCAGGAGCTGAATATTTTAAGAGAATGAAAGAAAAGAATTTATATACCATTGATAAAGATGAAATAGAGAAGAGGGTTAGTAAAGTAAATTTAAATGGAGTTTTGGCAGAAAAACTAATTTGATAGCCAAAGAACCCTGGGTAGAAAAAAAATTCCACCCAGGGTTCTTTGTGAGCGAGTTTAATTAATTGTCGTCTTTACTGTCTACCCACTGCGCCCACTTCTCCAAATCACCGGTCCATGCCCATAAGGCGAATAAAGGCTCGTCCATGGTTTCCATTGCATGTGGATGGTTAGGAGTATGTATGAAGTATTCTCCAGACTTTCTAATCTGCCAAGGCTCTGAACCTCGCTTCCATTTTGCACGTTAGTTTCATCACAGCTTTTTACTACATCAGCATAAACCATTTTTTTATCCTCTCCTTCCAATGAATGTTATGAAATAATCACGATTATCATATTGCTATTTATAGTATATATACAAATGTTTGCTTCATCAATATCTTTATGTCTTCAATATATTGCCTTTGCATTATACATTAAGCTGAATTATTCAGATACACATTACTATACAATATAATAAAATCACGTATTTCTCTGCCTATAGGATTTGTTTTATTAGATCATTAAAATGGCAATCCCAAAAAGCAGAATCGAATTATATCAACTACTCCATGAGCAATCATAGCTGAAGTTATATCATGCTTTTTTTGCAAGAAAGCAAACGGTAATCCAAATAATAATGCTAATATAAATATACTTATAATACCTGAAATCAAACCGTATTTAACGAATTGCTCTGGTGTATGAATCATAACATGTGGGATTATCATCATAAAATAACAAGTGAATTTTTCAATTTTTGTATTTAAATCACCTTTTAAAAAGTAAATGCATAAAGCGAACATAAATGTTCTAAATGCAATTTCTTCATATATTGCTGGACTCAACGCTGTTAAAAAACATGTAAGAGTAATTCTTAAATTAGGTGTACCATTGTTTAGAAAAAGATTAACTATTCCTAATACAATACCAGTAATAAGTCCAATAATGATACTCAATAATACCGATTTTAAATTATCCTTTTTTAAAAATATTAATGCGTTATTTTTATATCTATTAAATATACTAAAGCAAGCTAATGAAGATAAAAACATAACTAAAAATACTTTAACTGATGAAATTGTTATTCCTTTATATGCAATAAAAATTAAAACCCCAAATAGTAATGAAATTAATATTTGTTTTTTATTTGGGAGTTTATTTTTTATAAGCATTAACAGTGACATTATAAGTACACATATATCTGATATTAGCCACATTAATGCAGTTAATCCGATAGTTGTTTTCAACTTGAAATTAACAAGAAAAAGCAAAATAAATACTGCAAATAATAACCAAATTTTTATAACGTTCATTCGATTTTTTATTAGTATCCCCTCCGCTAAGTAACATAAATAGTTTATTATCATTACTTCAACATTATTTATAAGTTACGTTTCATTGCTTCCATTCACAATTTAAGAAATAAATTTTATTGTACTATTTCGACTTAACTCATATGGAAATTATAACACATATCTCATATTTCATCATGATAATATTTCTATAAATAGTATATATTATAATATTTGGCTTTTAGAGTTAATTAACGATTCGTAAAATATGCGTATATATATGTGCATATAACCCCTATAAATATGGGTATAAATATGGGTATAAATATGTGTATAAGCAGTTTTAATCATTTCGAGCAATAAAAAAGCTGTTAATCTGGGTGATATATACCATTAACGAGTTTTTTACTCTATTTATCAAGTCGAATACAAGCAATATCAATCCTTTCAGAGATTTTAAGTTAACAACAAAAATTCCCTATACTTAGCAGCAAAGGTATGTATTTTTTATTCAATTATCTCTTCTAAATAAAACTTTTAAAGCACAAATAGAAACTAGCAATATTCCTATCAATGATCCTATATATCCTCCAGCAGTTCCAAATATTTTAGTTCCCCAAAAGGTAAAAACTGAAGATACTAATAGCATTGAAATTAAAAGTATAGAAAAGTATTTTTATATACAACTTATAACAATATACTTCCTTCAATTTAATTTATTTTTAAATAGATAGAAAAAGCACCAGCATAATGCCGGCACTCTTTGCTAAAGTATATGTGAAGTTATTTAGATTCTTGATAGTTTACTTTGTGAGTATACATTAAATTAATTATTTTTTTAGAGTTAGTTTTACACCTTGTAATCTTACTGCAAAGTCACCCTCTTTAATTTCAACATATCCTGGTCCTTGAAGTGCTTCATTAGCAATAATATCGTTCACTCCCATAGCAACACTTTTACTTCTTTCAACATACCCTATACCTGTAGTTGTATCAGTTACTTCGACTTTATATGTTCCTGGTGTTAAATCGTATCCTACTAAATATATTCCATCTGTTAATTCTTCTTTTAAATTTGGAGATAATTTTTCAAGATTTATAGGTTCAATTTCTACACCTTGAAGTTTAACAGCAACGTCAGTATCTAATATTTCTACATATCCATTACCAGTAATAACGATATTAGCAATAATACTATCTATTCCCATGCTAACATCTTTTGCTCTTTCTATATAACCCATTTTCATAATAGGGTCAGTTATAGTTGCTCTATATAATCCACTTTCAATATCTTCACCAACTAAATATTTACCAGTTTTATATTTCACAGTTGTATCTTTAGATTCAGATTTATCTGATGTAGCATTTGTATTATTACTATTTGCCATATTTGATTTATCGCTATTTTGGCCCATACTAGCAAATGCACCAATAACTGCTAGTACAATTATTCCAGTTAGTATTTTGTGTTTAGCAAAGAAACTTCTACTATCCTTTCCACAGCTAGGACATCTTGCTCCTTTTGCAACTTCTTTACCACATGCTTTACATTGCAATAATTTACTCATTTCGTTTTCCTCCTATAAGATTACTTTTTCTGTAATTTTAGTTGATATAAATACAAATCTCGTTAATTGTAACATATATTGAAATGAAATGGTATATGTAATTTAAATTGTATATGAATGAATAATATGTAAATTAATAAGATAAATAATAACGTTAATAGAACTATATAAATTTTTCATAAGAAAAAGAAGTCTTTTGCTTTCAAAAAGGAAAATAATAATATTTGTAAAATTAAATATATATACTAATGTAGTGAGGTGATGTTTTTGGTAAAATGTGAATTAAAAAAATAAGGCTACATGAATACATGATATATACGTATCAAGACTGATGCTTTTAAAGTGTTAATTAGAGTGACCTACATCATTAACAATAGAAAGCCATCACTTTGCAAAGCTAGTAATACCAAACGTTTCAAAGTTTTCATCGTAACACTTTATTTCTCATATACTTAAATTCTTTAATATATAGTACAAAATAATAACCTCCTCAAATTTATGTTTACATAGATAGAAAAAGCACCAGCATAAAGCCGGCACTCTTTGCTAAAGTATAATGTGAAGTTATTTAAAGTATAGACTAAAAAAATTCTTATATACTTTAAATTTAATTTATGTTATTTTGGAAGAATTGAAAACAATGTAATATTATATATATTATTGTTGAAAATATTGAAATAAATATCAATAATGGTATAATCCTCTTTGTGGAGCATTATACGTAAGGAAGAATTTACATGAAAAACAAACAGAAATTTTACAATCACACTTGGTTTATGTGGCTAACATTATTTACTATTCCACCAATAGGACTATTCTTAATGTGGAAGAATAAACGATGCAAATTAGTACCGAGAATTATTTTGACAGTTATATTTGGAGGAATGTCTTTAATGATGTTCCAGTCATTTGGGGCACAACTTTCAGGAAAGCCTGAAGTAGCTATTAATGCTAAAATTAATGAATTGCCCGATAAAATGGATGCAAAAAATCAGGGAAAAATTAAAGAAAAGGAAGCTGAACAAGAATTACTAGAAAATGCTACTATAGAAGAGCGAGTTTCTGATATTTCAAAAGAGCTTTTTGAAGATAGATTTATGGATTTAACTTATGAAGACGAAGCTAAAACAAAATTACAATTAAATATAAAAATGTTAGATAGTTTAACTAAGGGAATGATTAAGAAACAGATGGGGTATGATATAGAACAAATGATTGAGGAATTATGCAAAATTGATAAATTCTATGAACTATCTGAGTTTAAAATTGCACATGAAACAACATTCGTCGATGTATATGGTAATAAAAGTGATGGTATTGCACAATGGGTATCGTTTTCTACAGATGAATTAAAGAAGATTAATTGGGAAAATTTCTCGACGTCTAATTTAGGTAACCTTGCATCAGATTTTTTTAGACATCATTATTTTGATGAATAAATGCTAGAAAAAATGGAAGTTTATAAAGAAAGTTTAGACTAATTTGTTAAAAGATTAGAGTAAATTTTGATGTTAAAATAATTAAGGAGGATTATTATGGGATTATTTGGAAACAAAGTGGTATGCTCGCATTGCGAAAAAGAAATTTCTTCAAAAAAATATAAGATTATAGATGGATGGATATGTTCAGATTGTTTGAAAATGTGTAATCCAAGGATAGTATTAGAATTGAAAAAGCTATCACTATCTGATGTTAGAAAGCGTATGGAAATTGAAAAGATTCAGAAGGAAAAATTGCTTAGTTTTAATGCAACTAAAAAAATAGGTACTTATATAGAAATTGATGAAGATAATAAACAATGGTTAATTTATGAGGTAATAAGCGGTAGAATGAAAAATCCTATAATCTTTAATTATGAGGATATAATTTCTTTTGAATTAATTGAAGATGGTGAAAGTATTATTAAAGGTGGCTTAGGTGGAGCGGCTGTTGGAGCTTTTCTTTGTGGTGGAGTAGGTGCTATTTTAGGAGGAATTACCGGAAAAAGAAAACAAAAGAAAGTAGTAAATAGTTTGAAAATCAAAATTACTGTTAATAATATTAGTAAGCCTACTATATATTTTGATATGGTAAAAACTAAAATGAAGACAAGCTCTTTTATTTATAAATCAATATATAAGGAAACTCAAGAAATCTTGTCAACATTGGCGATTATGAAAGAAAATGCTAACAATACGAAACCGGTAGAAGACTATAATACAGTAGGAGAATTTATCTATTGTAGGAAATGTGGTAATAAATTACCTGATGATTCAGGATTTTGCAATAAATGCGGTGAAAAAATATTATAATGTTTTTTCAAATTTTAAGCCCTTGAATGTAGAAGATGCACTTAAGGGCTTTTAGTATTAGATGACCTTAAAACAGGATAATAGGCTTTTGAATTTATTTTTTCTATTATTAATGAAGGTTTTTCTGTTATATATCTGTCAATAATCCTGTGTAACTACCTATAAAGTCAAACTATTTAACTCCTAAACATGCTATAAAAATACAATAAAAAATCAATTCATCCTAAAAAAATATAATTGGTAAAAATAATTACATACAACACTAAAAATATAAAATATAGTATAATAAAACAGTTCTGTAAAAGTGAATTATAGAGAGGATGAAAATAATGAAAAAAACTAAAAAACTATTTATTAGTGCAATAATAATGCTAGTTGTTATGTTTGGTACACTATTACCTACAACACAGGCACTAGCAGCAAATGGTTGGGTATCTAATGGACAGTCATGGAACTATTACACTAATAATCAAATAGTTAAAAACAATTGGGTTAAAGATTCAGCTGGAAGATGCTACTTCATGGGTAATGATGGTACTATGACTACTGGATGGGCTAAATCAGGCTCAGCTTGGTACTTATTTACCACTGATGGAGTTATGGAGTCAAATAAATGGGTTCAAAGTGGTTCAACATGGTATTACTTAGGTTCTAACGGAGCTATGGTAGCGAATGGATGGGCTCAAGATTCTGCAAGTAAAAAATGGTATTACTTTGATGCAAATGGTTTAATGTTATGCAATACATGGATAGGCAAATATTACCTAGGCACAGATGGAGCAATGGCAACTGCTACAAACAACGCAAATGTTAAAATAGCTAGTGTTGATTTAAGTCAAGAGATAGTTACTATTAAAAATGACAGTGCCTCAGATGTAAATATGTCTGGATGGAAACTTGTTAGTGTAGAAGGAAATCAAACTTATAATTTTCCTAGTAACTATGTATTAAAAGCTGGAGCTACTATAACTATAGCTAGCGGAAAATCTACAGGAAGTTTAAAATGGACCGGCTCTTATATTTGGAACAACGATGGAGATGCAGCACAACTTTATAATGCATCTAATCAATTAGTATCATCAAAATAAAATTAGTATATTACTTAGAAAGACTACTTAAAAATGAGTAGTCTTTTATTTATTAAAAGGAAATTTATGACATTATATAGAATAAGTAAATATACTAATTTTAAGGAAGTGATGTTATTGGTAAAATGTGAATTGAAGAAAATTAGACTCCAACTATTACATTTTTCTGTAGAAAAGAAAGGGATTCCTCTGCGAATCACGCTCTTTGCCCACGATATTCGCTCTGTAAGTTCCGCTAAGCATTCATTACCCTCCGTTGCATCTACAGAAAGCTCATCCCAATACTTACAAAGAGCCTGAGCCAATGCTTCCTGCTTTTCTTTAGTACATTCATTTTGCGCGTTAGTTTCATCACAGCTTTTTACTACATCAGCATAAACCATTTTTCTACCCTCTCCTTCCAATGAATGTTATGAAATAATCACGATTATCATATTGCTATTTATAGTATATATACAAATGTTTGCTTCATCAATATCTTTATGTCTTCCAATATATTGCCTTTGCATTATACATTAAGCTGAATTATTCAGATACACATTACTACACAATATAAGAAAAGTACGTCTAAAATATACTTAGAACCTACTGTGTAAGACTTACAGTCTCCTCTATTAAAACTTTTATATCTGTAATAAATGGTTTAATAATTCCCAGTCCTTTTTGAACAATGATTATTTATACATTGATTTGAATTGTTTCATTAGGTATATGTCTTTATTTACAGCAAGCACTATTTTTTTACTTGTAATCTTATTTTTTATTGTTCCATTGACTGATGGTTTGATAGATTTTATGAAAAATTTTTTTCATTTTGATTAGTAGAATAAACAGTGTAAGAAAATTTGGTCTTCTTCAATGGAACGTCTTATATTTTAAATATGAGGATTTCTTCAAATAAAATAAGTAATAAAAACCCATTGAATACTTTTTATAAGTTTTTAATGGGTTTTTAAGTTAACAAGTTTTTTATTATATATTAACATTAAATTTTTGTATATGTTTTATGGCAATTTAGTAATATTTATTTTGGTTTAAATATCTTTTTAAGTACTAGACAGCCTGGTATACCTATTATAATACTTAGTATCATCCCTGGAAAAAATCCTAATGAACTTATACATATTGAAGTTATACCCCCCATAAAAAAATACCAATATAAAACTACTACAATACCTATTATTTTCTTCATACTTCACCTCTTCACTTAATTTAATAATTATAACATATTTATCCTATTTGAACATGTTTTACAAAAGCAATAATTTGTTTTTATAACTAGAAGTTTAGTTCTCAATCCGTAAAGATTATTCATGTATAAAATAAGCAAGAGGCTTAGGGAGGTACATATAATTGATAGAGATTTTTATAATTTAATCTTTAAAATTTCTAATTATTTAACCTGTCTAAATTTTAATTTTGTAACTTAGTTAAATTTCATATAAAAAAGAGTACCAACTATGGACAGAATGTGTAGCAGCCATAACATCAAAGAAAGCTAGTGCACATTTTAAAATCTATGAAAAAATTGATATACTGTTAAGTTTAGGTAATGTTGGTGGCATAATGCGAAATAACTGTAGATAAATTGCTTCAGAGGAATTAATTAAAACTGAACTTCAAATAAAACATAATAAAAATTATGTAAACTGAATCAAATGTAAACAATCTAATTTTCTAGTAAAATAAAATATTTAGCACTTAAATCATATTTGGTAATTTACATTAATAATAGAAGATAATATAATGTATATATAATATTGGAAAATGAAAGGAGGATTATATATAATTTTTCATATATTATAAATAAAAACCCAAATTAGAAGGGAGCAAAATTAATTATGTCAAAGAAAGCACTAACTGAAAATCAAATAATAAGTACAAAGGGTAGAACTAGTATTTTTTTAAAGCTTTTTTTAACAGTATTAGGTATTATAATTATTTCTGAGTTAATAGGAATTAAAAAATATTCATTAGGACCAGGTTCCGTTGTATTATTACCAATGTTATACGCCGTTATTATAGGGTTGATAATTACTCCAGATATTTTAGGAAAACCTATTAAAGGATTAAGAAAGTTAATATCAAAAGATGAAATAGAATTAGCAGGTTCAATGGTTATGTTAGCGTTATTACCTCTTGGAGTAAAATACGGCACACTTGTTGGACCTAATATTGTAAAAGTGGTACAAGCTGGACCAGCATTTTTATTACAAGAACTTGGAAATTTATTTACTCCAGTAATTGCATTACCGTTAGCTTTACTTTTAGGATTAAAAAGAGAAGCTGTTGGAGGAACTGTCAGTATATGCAGAGAACCTACCTTAGGAATCATTGGTGAAAGATATGGAATGAACTCTCCAGAAGGTACAGGAGTATTAGGTACATATATGATAGGTACTGTATTCGGTACTATTTTCTTTGGACTTTTAGGTTCTTTTTCTGTGGCTTCAGGATTACATCCTTATGCATTGGCTATGGCTAGTGGAATGGGAAGCGGTAGTATGATGACAGCTGCATCATCATCTTTAGCTGCTGCATCATCACCAGAAATGAAAGATACAATACTTGCTTATGCAGCTACTAGTAATATGTTGACGGGGGTTACTGGAATGTATTCTGTAGTATTTTTAGCACTTCCTTTTACCAATTGGTATTACGATAAAGTAGCACCAAAATTTTCAAAAAAGGGGGCTAATATAGATGCTTAAGAAAAGTTTAGATCAATTAAAATTACTTATAGTAGTAGGTGTATTAGTTTTAGTGGCTCAAAAGATTGGTTTTACGATATTAGATAAAGAATTTTCAGTAGTTGAAGCAATACCAGGGATTATACTTATAGTGTTAATTTGTATGCTTTCATTAATTATAAAAGGATTACTTCCAAATCTGAAATTCCCTGCATTTGCATGGGCTACTATGATAGCTTTAGTTTTAAGTATGCCATTTATGCCTACAGCAAAATTATTTTTAGAATATACTAATAAAATAAATTTCCTATCAACAACTACTCCAATTCTAGCATTTGCGGGTATTTCTGTAGGAAATAAAGTTAAGGAATTAAAATCAATGAGTTGGAAGATTGTATTAATATCTCTAGTGGTATTTACAAGTACATTCTTTGGATCAGCTATTATTTCTCAAATCGTATTAAAGATACAAGGAATTATATAATCGTCGGAGGCGAGCATTGTGAATAAAGCAGAATTAAAAATAAAAATTTGTGAAGCTATTGACCAGCATAGAGAAGAAATTATATCCATAGGGGAAGATATATATTCTCACCCTGAACTTGGTTATAAAGAATTCTACGCTACTAACGTTGTATGTGATAAATTCAAAGAATTAGGTTTGTCTGTTAAAAGTAATATTGCTGTTACTGGATGTCGTGGCAGTATTAACGAAGAAAAATGCGGTCCTAGAATTGCAATTTTAGGTGAAATAGATGCTATTATGTGCAGTGAGCATAAAGATGCTGACAAAGAAACAGGTGCAGTTCATGCTTGTGGTCATCATATACAAACAGCAGCAATGATTGGTGTTGCTATTGGACTTATTCGTTCTAAAGCATTTGAACAATTGAATGGTAAAATTGATTTTATGGCAGTACCAGCAGAAGAATTCGTAGAGCTAGAATATCGTTCAAAACTTAAAGAAGCTGGTAAAATAAAGTTCTTTGGTGGAAAACAAGAGTTGATAGCAAATGGAGAATTTGATGACGTTAATATGTCAATGATGATTCACTCTTTAGATTTATCAAGAGAAGGTAAACAAGCATTAATAGGTCCAGTAGGAAACGGATTCATAGGAAAAAAAGTTCAGTTTATAGGAAAAGAATCCCATGCTGGTGGAGCTCCAGAAAAAGGGATAAATGCTCTGAATGCAGCAATGCTAGCTATTAACAACATTCATGCACAACGAGAAACTTTTGCTGAAGCTGACAAAGTCAGAGTTCATCCAATAATAACAAAGGGTGGGGATATAGTAAATGTGGTTCCTGCTGATGTACGTATGGAATCCTATGTCCGTGCAAGAACTATAGATGGAATGATAGATGCAAATAAAAAGGTAAATCGTTCTCTTTTAGCAGGTGCTATGGCAATAGGTGCAAGTGTAAAGATAGATGAAATACCAGGATACTTGCCTTTACTTAAAAATACTGATTTGGATTACTTGTTCAAAAATAATTTGCAATCAATAATTCCAGAAGAAACTATTTCAGAAGGTGGTGACTTTACAGGTTCTTTTGATTTTGGAGATGTATCTCATATTATGCCAACACTCCATCCTATGATTGGTGGAATTAGCGGAGATTTGCATACTAGGGATTTTAAAGTAAGTGATAAAGAACTGGCTTATATTGTTCCTGCAAAGGCTATGGCTACAACAGTTGTAGATTTATTGTTTGATAATGCTAAAAAAGCAAAGGATATTTTAGCAACGCATCTTCCTACTTTAACAAAAGAGGAATATTTAGATGTGTTAGAAAGTATAAGTTCAACTATAGAAGCTTAAATCAATTATAGACATTTCAAAGGAATCCCTATATAATATATATTATCATTTATAGGGGGTTGACAATATGAGTATATCTTTTAAAGAATATATAAAAGCAATAAATGAAATTGATCTAAAAAAACTTAAGGAATTAAAAAGAACTATCGAGAAAACAACAGAATATCAATGTAAAGGTGAAATCAATATATTAAACAATAATGATGAAGTTTTGATACAAACTCATTATGAGTATTTTGATATTTATTTTTCAGATCCGTTTATTATGATGAACAGATATAACCCAACAAATGGTATGGCTACATTAGACTATGTACATATTAGCATTGATAAAATATCTGATTATGTAATTGAAGATAATTCTTTAATGCTTAATGGAAAATTAGACCAGAACACAAAAATGCAAATATCAATAATATTTAAAGATAAGAAAGTTAAAAGAGATAATGCGTAACAATGAAAATGAGTCTAAAAAGACTCATTTTTTTCTTTTATGAGTTAAATATGATTCATAATTAACTCATAAAAGAAAATTGTGGAGATAATAAAGTAGTTTTTTGTGTACATAACTTGGCATAAAAATTGCAATATTAGTAAAATATTATTGTTAAATTTTTAAACCAAGGAGGAAAAACTATGCATGAATGTAAATTTGTAAAAGTCGATGTTCAGATAGGGATATCCGGAATGTCAGAATTTAAGACAAGTGAAGATTATCATAAGATAGTTGAAGAAAACTTAAGAGAAGGATGGAGGTTATTACAAATTTTTGCACCACCTATTTTAGGAAATGGGGTAGCGTCTTTCTTTGAGCTGATATTTGAAAGAGAAGTGAAATGATATAAAAATAAGGCACTTAAATGCCTTATTTTTTCTTCTTTCTAACGGAATAGCCAAATGATCCTAGTGGTTTATCATTTAATTTGAAGTACTCTCCATGTGAATAACTTATTAAATTGGCTTTTTCAAAATGAATTTTCCCCTTTTGATCCATTAAAGATTCTTCAACATTACAAGAAACTATATCTGCTAAAAACATATCATGAGTGCCTAGTGGAATTATATCGCGAACTTTGCATTCCAAGGATATTGGACATTCATCAATATAAGGCACTTTTACACAAGAACTATCTTTTAAAGTTAAGCCAAATTTTTTTATTTTATCTTCTTTTTTACCAGATCTAACTCCACAGTAATCTAGTATTTTAACCATTTTGCTTGATGGTAGATTAACTACAAACTCACCGTTGCTTTTTATGTATTCATATGATAATCTCTCTGGTCTTATACTTATAGATAAAACCGGAGGTTTTGTGCACACTATTCCTGTCCAAGCTACAGTAAAAACATTAGTTTTACCTTTTGAATTTGAGGATGTTATCAAAACAGCAGGAACAGGGTTTAGCATAACGCTTCCTTTAAAAATTTTTTTACTCATTTATTTTCTCCTACAGACTATTATAGTATTGCTTTAATTTTAAAGAATCATTTTCCAGGATAGGGCTTTCGCAAATAACACATCCCTTTACATTATAATCATATAGAGCTTTTATACAAGCCTTATAATTAAAATCACTCTCATCAAAGGGAAGATGATTTCTTTCTCCTTTGGGAGTATAGTGAATACCAGACATATGTATATGCATGTTGTATAATGCATTTTCTCCAAGTTCTGAACCTATGTAATCTAAAATCCGTGAATAATCATCATAGTTCTTTAGACTTCCGTTTTCTCTTGCATGTAAATGTGAAAAATCGATGCAAGGTTCACAGGTAGTGACTTCTTTACTTAATTGCACAATTTCTTCCAAAGATCCAAATTGAGAAGGCTTCCCTGTTGTTTCTAACCTATATGTAATACCTAAATCAGGTAATTCTATAAGACCTTCTTTTATCGTTTCATAAGTTTCTTCTTTTGAATCTTTTAAATAAAAACCGGGATGAAATACTAAACTTGTGCCTTCTACTTTTTGAAGCCCAAGTGCGCCTTTTATAATACGTTCTTTTGACTTTTCAATTTTTTCTAATTCATCAGAATTAAGATTTATGTAATAGGAACCATGAGCAGAGATGTAAAAATCATTCTTTTTTTTCATTTCTAAAATTTCTTTATAATTCTTATCAGTTACATTTACTGAACGAACAAAAGGAAGTTCCATAGCATCAAGTCCTATTTCGTTTAAATGGCTTATTCCTGTTTTATATTTAAATTTATCTCCTTCGTTGCCTATTGGTAATCCGGAAATTCCAAATAATAATTTATCCAATTTTAGCACCTCCATAAAGGATTATAACACAAAACGTTATATTTATGTGTTATAATCAATTCGAAGAAGGTGATAAATTGAATAGAGAATGGAGAATGAAAGTAACTAGTACAGATGTAGAATCATTAGCTGATGGTGCAGACATTAGTAAAATTCTTTCTAAAATATTAGCAACAAGAGGCATTACTAGTGTAGATGAAGCTAAGAAATTTTTAAGAGCAAATCTAAATGATATGCATGACCCCTATTTAATGAAAGATATGGATTTAGGCACTGATATTATTTTAGACGCTATAGATGAAGGAAAGAAAATTATTGTCTATGGAGATTATGATGCTGATGGTATTACGAGTACTACAATACTTTACAAAGCTTTGAAAAAATTAGATGCTAACGTAGATTATTATATTCCTGATCGTGAAAGTGAAGGTTATGGAATGAGCAGTAATAGAATTAAAACTTTGAAAGAAAATGGCACTGAAGTTATCTTAACTTGTGACAATGGGATAAGTGCTATTGAGGAAATCGAGCTGGCAAAATCACTTGATATTTCAATTGTTGTTACAGACCATCATGAACAAAGATTTATAGAAAATGAGGATGGAACTAGGGAATATATAAAGCCAGTAGCAGATGCTATTATTAATCCTAAGCAATACGATTGCAATTATCCATTTAGTTATTTATGTGGTGCAGGAATTGCTCTGAAATTTGTACAAGTATTATTTGATAAACTTGGGTTAGAAGAACAAGAGTTAAAGGAATTTATCGAAATAGCTGGAATTGGTACTATATGTGATGTTGTTGATTTAATAGGTGAGAATAGAATTATTGCAAAAAATGGTATTGAATATATCAACAAAACAAGTAATATTGGACTATTAGCTTTAATCGATGTTTTAGGCTTAAAAGAGAAGAGGATTAAATCATACCATATTGGATTTATGATTGGACCATGCATCAATGCTACAGGAAGGTTAGATACGGCAAATTTATCTGTAGAACTTCTACTGGCTAACAACCATGATAAAGCATATGAACTGGCAAAAAAATTATTTGATTTAAATAAAAAGAGACAAGAAATGACTCAAACAAATGTAGAAGCTATTATTGAACAAATCGAAGAAAATAAAATGAGTAATGATAAAGTTTTGGTGGTTTATAAAAAGGATGTACATGAGAGTATAGCTGGTATTGTTGCAGGTAAAGTAAGAGAAAAATATAATATACCTACAATAATATTAACAGGTGGCAAAGAGATGCCAAAGGGTTCTGGTAGATCTATAGAAGAGTACAATATGTTTGAAGAATTGTTAAAATGTAAAGATTTGTTAGTTAAATTTGGTGGTCATCCTATGGCGGCAGGACTATCTTTAGAAGAAAAAAATATTGATATACTTAGAAAAAAATTATTAGAAAATTGTACACTTACTGAAAAAGATTTAATGTACAAAGTTAAAATTGATAAAAGAATTCATTTAAGGGAAGTATCCTTTGACTTAATTAAAAACCTAGAAATTTTAGAGCCACATGGTAAAGCAAATCCTAATCCTGTTTTTGCAGAGAAGAATGTAATTGTTACTGCAATAAGGATATTAGGCAAGAAACAGAATACTATGAAGCTTACGCTAAAGGTAGATGAAAAGAATTTAATTGATGCCATTTCTTTTAATAGAGTAGATGAGTTTAAAGATTTATTAGAAAAGAAATATGGAGAAAATTATGGTAATCAATTATTCAATCCAACAAATTTGAAATTAGATTTAGTTTTTGCAGTAGGCGTAAATGAATTTAAAGGAAATACTAAAAAACAATTGAAAATTATAGATTTTAGACTTTCAGCCTAATAAGCAATCAAAAGGGATATGATCAAATCATATCCCTAAACTCTTTCTACTATATTATTTTAAATTTTGTTCATATTGAGCTACCATTCTTTTAACCATTTCTCCACCAACACTACCACATTGAGCAGAAGTAAGGTTACCATTATATTCTGTAAAAGGTACTCCTAATTCATTAGCTACTTCAGTTCTGAAGTTATATAAACCTTGTTTAGCTTCTGGTATTAATGTTTTAGCCATTCTTTTTTCACCTCCTTGTTTCTTTCTTAATAATAGCTTATCCAAAATGAGAATATATATAAGTGAAAATTTATGGTAAACAAGGATAATGATATATTATATTGTAAATATGATTATTATAACTAATATTTATATAAAATAATAACATTTATATAATTCCCTAAAATCAAAAAAAAATTCAAACAAAATTAAAAGCGGTGAATTTTTTATCCACCACTTATTTTTACATTTTATTTTAATCCTTGCTCATATTGATTTACCATTCTTTTAACCATTTCTCCACCAACACTACCGCATTGAGCAGAAGTAAGGTTTCCATTATACTCTGTAAATGGTACGCCCATTTCTGAAGCTATTTCATTTTTAAATTTATTTAATCCTTGTTTTGCTTCTGGTACTAATTTTTGAGCCATTATGTTACCTCCTTTTTATTTTGTTTCATTAGTAGTATTTCTCTATTGTCCATTAATATGATAGTATCTTACAGGAATAGAAACTAGTTTGTACAAAGTATAGAAAATTCAAATATTTATAGTAGTAAGTACATATATTTGAAATAAATTCAAAGTAAACTAATTTTAATTTAAAAATCAATTGACAGAATGAAGTAATTATTAGAAAATTGTATAGTATGGTTAAACCATAAAAAGTAAGTTGAACTAAACCCCACCTCAATATCTACCGCAGATTGATGCGTTCTGACGCTATATATTGTGGGAGAAGTTCAACTAAATTGTTTTTTGTGGAATTACCTTAGTATAATTAATCTTTTGTATATTAAATAGGAGATGATTTTTTGAACGAGCGAAAAATAATTATGACTGGTGGAGGTTCGGCAGGACATGTTACACCTAATCTTGCTTTAATTCCCAAGTTGATTGAACACGGCTATTCAATAGAGTATATTGGAACATCTGACGGAATTGAAAAAAGAATAATAGAAGGAGAAAAGATAAAATATCATGAAATTTCTAGTGGAAAACTAAGAAGATATTTTGATTTAAAAAATTTTTCTGATCCATTCAAAGTATTACAAGGAATATTTCAAGCTAAAAAAATTATCAAAAAAGTTAATCCAAGCGTAGTATTCTCCAAGGGAGGTTTTGTATCAGTACCTGTTGTTATTGGAGCATATTTAAATAAAATACCTGTGATAGCTCATGAATCAGATATGACTCCTGGACTTGCCAACAAGCTGGCGGCTCCATTCTGTACTAAAGTATGTGTTACTTTTCCAGAGTCCTTAAAATTTTTAGATAACGAAAAAGCAGTATTAACCGGAACGCCTATTAGGGAGCAAATATTTGAAGGAAGTAAGTTGATTGGTAAAAAAATTTGCGACTTCAAGGAAGAAAAGCCAATCCTTTTAATTATTGGCGGAAGTTTAGGTTCAAAAGTCATTAATTCTGCAGTGAGAGATAATTTACTTGAGTTTTTAGTACACTTTAACATTATTCATATTTGTGGCAAAGGGAATATAGATGATAACTTATCTAAAATGGATGGGTATAGGCAATTTGATTATGTTTCAGAAGAACTTTCTCACTTTATGCAAGCAGCAGATGTATTTATTTCACGAGCTGGTGCTAACGTAATATTTGAAATTTTAGCTTTGAAAAAGCCTAATATTTTAATTCCTCTTTCGGCAAAAGCAAGTAGGGGAGATCAGATATTAAATGCTAAATCATTTGAAAAAAGTGGATATAGTGTAGTAATTCAAGAAGAAGAATTGAATGGAAAAGATCTTTTGAACAAAGTCAAGGATGTATATGACAATAAATCAACATATGTAAAAGCAATGAACAAAAGTGATTCAAAAGATGGTGTAGAGAATATTGTAAATATAATTTTGAAAAAAGCAAAATAACGGAATAATTAGTTCCGTTATTTTGCTTTTTTATATATTTTAAAACATTACGTTATATAATTATTTTAATAATATTATAGATAATAAATGAACCTAACCATGCAAGTACTATTTGATAAATGACTGAAAAGATTGCCATTTTAGTTCCGTATTCTTTCTTCATTACAGCAACAGTGGATACACAAGGTGTATATAAAAGTATAAATACTAGATAACTATAAGCTGATGCAGTTGAAAAAATAGTAGGTAGAATCTCTGTGAGATTGTTACCATAAAGAACGCCAAGAGTTGCTACAACAACTTCTTTAGCCATTAAACCTGTTAATAATGCAACTGAATTCTGCCAATTAGCAAAACCTAATGGTTCAAATAATACAGATAAATATTTACCTAAAAGTGATAATAGGCTTTCTTCGATTGGAACCATCCCCGTGAAATTAAAGTTGGATAAAAACCAAACTATAACTGAAACAGAGAATATAATTGTTCCTGCCTTTTGTAGGAAGCCTTTGCCTTTTTCCCATGTATGAAGCAATAGATTTTTTGGCTCTGGTAATTTATAAGAGGGTAATTCAATAATAAAAGGTTCTTCATCTTTTTTGAATATAGTATTCTTGAAAATGAAACCAACTATAAATGCTATTAAAATACCTAATATATATAAAGAAAAAATTACAAAGGATTCTTTACCTTTAAAAAATATTGTAGCAAACAAAGCATAAACTGGTATTCTTGCATTACAAGACATTAAAGGAACTAATAAAGCAGTAAGTTTTCTATCTTTTTCACTTTCTAATGTTCTTGCTGACATTATACCTGGAACAGAGCATCCAAAACCAACTATTAAAGGTATAAATGCTTTTCCAGAGAGTCCAATTTTTCTCATAATTTTATCCATAATAAAAGCAGCCCGTGCCATATATCCACTGTCTTCTAGTATTGAGATACCTAGAAATAAAGTTAAAATATAAGGTAGTAATGAAATTACTGAACCAACACCGCCTACTATACCATCGATAATTAGAGATTTAAACCAAAAACTACTATCGGATAATAAATTACTTAAAAAGTTAGTAAATACATCATCAATTAAATAACCAAGTCCATCAGCTAAAGGCTGTCCGACCCATGAAAATGTAAATGTGAAAATCAAATACATTATCATCAAAAAAATTGGATAGGCCAAGAACCTGTTTAGAATTAAACCATCTATTGAATGTGTTAAACTTTTCTGAGGTTCAGTAGTGTTTTTAATAGAATCTTTTATTAAATTTTCAATAAATTCATAAGCAGACTTTTCATTTTTGAAGCTATAATTCCTGTCATCTATTGTTTGGTTAAAAGTTTTATTTAAAAGAATTTTTTTTAATTCATCTATTTGTTTTTCTTTATCCTTAGACATTGCAATTATTGTTACACCAAGTTTAATAGAAAGCTGTTCAATATCGATTTTTAAACCTTTTGATTCAGCGATATCAAGCATGTTTAATATTAAAATTATTGGTTTATTAAATTGTTTCAATTGAGTAGTTAAATATAAATTTCTATCTAAATTTGAAGCATCGATAATGTTAATGATTACATCAGTTTCACTATCTTCTAAAAAATGCTTGGACACTTTTTCTTCGTTAGAAAAGGTATCCATAGCATAAATTCCAGGTAAATCTACTATTTTAATGTTTTTGTCTATGTAACCTTCTTTTTTTTCAACAGTAACTCCAGCCCAATTTCCAACATATTGTTTTGAATCTGTTAAATAATTAAATAATGTTGTTTTTCCAACATTAGGGTTACCCACTAATGCAGCTGTTATCATTAGATTCCTCCTGAAGTGAAATATTTTTAGCATCTTTTTTTCTTATTGCTAAATCAAAACCTCTTATATTTATAACTATTGGATCCCCGAATGGAGCTTTATTTTTTACTACGATTTCGGTACCTTCTATGCACCCTAAAGCTTGTAATCTTCTGGATAGTCTACTATCACAAAAAACATCTTTTATAATGCCATTTTGACCAGGTTTCAAATCAACTACGCACATATGGATACTCCTTTCTACTAACAAATATGAAAATCATTCTCAATTAAATTATATTCTCAAACTTGAATTTTGTCAATAAATATTAAGAAAAAACATTATTGAAGTTAGTGAAATTTAATTAAAAATAATGTTTTATTGTAAAATTTATCTATAAATTATTATTATTATTTGTAAATCTGATAAAAAACTGATAATATTAAGTGTATGAGATTAAATTCTAAATTAATCTATGTATTGGTTTATATCTAGAAAGAGTGGAAAAATGATAATAAGAAAAAATGAAGTTGAAGTTAGCAAGTATGATTTAGAAAATGCATTAAGTGTATTTGGAAAAAAGGATTTATTTGAAGATTCTGTATTTTTTGATTTGGAGCATTATGTATATAAAAAACCTATTTGTATTGGAGTTTTTGGATGCTCCTATTATGATAAGGAAAATAATGTTATAAAAGTAACTCAATACATGCTTGAAAATCGAAATGAATCTATTGAAATATTGGAAATGGCAAGAGAATATTTTAAAGAAATGCAAGAAAAAAACAAAAAGAAATATATTGTTACTTTTTCAGGTAATAATGATTTTACCGTTATTAACTATCTATTTGAAAAGAATAATATTGGTTATGATATTGACAGTTATTATAAAAAAATAGATTTGCAACGAGAGTATGAAAAGGTAATAGGTGTAAACATAGGGTTGAAAAATTTAGAAAAGAAATTTAATATTGAGAGAGAGGATAATGTTATTAGTGGTTCTAATTTAGCAAAAACATTTTGTAAGGTTATGAAGGATAGCGATTATATGAACAGAATGCCTCAAGAAAAGAAGGATAGAATTTTGTTGTATAATGAACAAGATGTAGTAAGCTTATTTAGAATTTATGTTGATTGGAATAGTGTTGTAAATGAGAAATTAAAACAAGAAGAATTGGAATTAAAAAAGATTAATAAAATGAATAAAAGAAAACCAGAAACTAATAGTTAACTTTAGAGTTATTATAAAACTTATTTTCCTGTTTAAAATTGATGTATTAGATGTATTAAATATTAAAAAATATACTTATTATAACAATGAAAGATAGGTGATGGTTTATGAAATTAGAGTTTTATGGAGCTGCAAAATGCGTCACAGGTTCTTGTCATTTATTAACAATAAATAATAAAAATATTCTTTTAGATTGTGGCCTTTATCAAGGTAAAGATGAAAAAGATAGAGGAAATAATGAGTTCAATTTTGACCCTAAAAAAATTGATTATGTAATATTAAGTCACGCTCATATTGATCATAGTGGAAGAATACCATTTTTGTATAAGAAAGGTTTCAAGGGAGAGGTTTTATGTACTGAAGCTACAAAAGAGCTATGTAAGATAATGCTCCCTGACAGTGGATTCATTCAAGAAAGTGAAGTAGAGTGGAAAAATAGAAAAAGAGTTAGACAAGGGTTAGATACTATCGAGCCTTTATATACTGCAAAAATTGCAGAACTTTCTTTATATTTATTTCGAGATTTCAGATATGATGAAATGATAGAAGTTTTTGATGGTTTCAAAATAAAATTTAGAGATGCGGGACATTTATTAGGGTCAGCTATTATAGAAATGTATATTCAAGAGAATTATGAAGAAGAAGTTAAAGTAGTTTATACAGGAGATTTAGGTAATGTTAACAAGCCTATTATTAAAGACCCACAGTTTATAAATTATGCTGATTACTTAATTATGGAAACTACATATGGAGACAGGCTTCATGGTGATATTGACTGGTCTTTAAAAGAACTTGTTAATATTATTAAAGATACTTTTGCACGAGGTGGTAATGTTGTAATACCTTCTTTTTCTGTTGGTAGAACTCAAGAAGTATTATATGCACTTAACAAATATGTTGAGAATAATGAATTGGAAGATTTAACAGTATATGTTGATAGTCCATTAGCATCTAATGCTACATCTATTTATGAAAAGATGAGTGATTATTTTGATGATGAAGCAAAAAAATTGATAAAAACTGGGGATAATCCTTTGAAATTTAAAGGATTGGCTTTTACAAATTCACCTCAAGATTCTGCTAAAATAAATAAGATTCAAAAAGGTGCCGTTATAATATCTGCAAGTGGTATGTGCGAAGCAGGTAGGGTGAAGCATCACTTAAAACATAATTTATGGAGAAAAGAGTGTTCAATTGTTTTTGTAGGTTATCAAGCTGAAGGAACTCTGGGAAGAGCTATTTCTAATAAAAATAAAAAAGTAAAGATTTTTGGTGAGCTTGTAGCAGTTAATGCTCAAATTTATAATTTAGAAGGTTTATCAGGACATGCTGATCAGAAGGGTTTATTGAATTGGGTAGACCATTTAATGGAAAAACCAAAAGAGATTTTCCTTGTTCATGGATCTGATTCATCTATGAATACTTTTAAGGATTTGTTGGATGATAAGGGGTACAAAGCTAGGATAATGGATGTTGCTGAAAGTTATTATATAAATGAGAATATTCACCTTAATGATGAAAATGTTAAATATAGAATAATTAAATTATTGAATTCAATAAATAATATTGAAAAAATGAATAAAGAAACATTATTGAAGGAAATAGATAAAGTAATCAAGCCTATAAAAGAAGATGATTAGTAAATAGAGAACCCTATGAAGGGTTCTTATTTTATTGGAGCAGTATACATAATTTCAAAGAATCCTTGAGGATGTTTACAAGCTGGACAAACTTCAGGTGCATCTGTTCCAAAGTGAATATAACCACAGTTACGACACTTCCAATATTGTTGAGATTGTTTTTTATATAAAGTGCCATTTTTTAACTCGTCTAATAAATCTAAATATCTTTTTTCATGTCCCTGCTCAATGGTTATTATGCTATTTAATGAAGCTTCTATTTCTGGGAAACCTTCTTCTTTAGCAATTTTAGCAAAATTAGGATATAAAGAGCCCCATTCTTCTTTCTCTCCAGCTGCAGCATATTGTAGATTTTCTTCTGTTGTGCCAAAACCAATAGGGTATTCGGCATTAACCTTAATATGTGGATCATCTAATCCATTTACTAAGTAATTAAAGAAAACTTTTGCATGAGCTCTTTCATTTTCAGCAGTTTCTCTAAAAATAGATGCTATGTGCTTATGGTTTTCTTTTTCTGCAACTTTTTCATAATAAGTATATCTCATTCGCGCTTGTGACTCACCTGCAAATGCTGCTGCAATGTTGTCAGCCGTTTTTGTACCTTTTAAATCTTTCATAGAAATACCTCCAAAATTTGAAATAATTTGCCATGGTTTAACCATGCAATATATTTATTTTACCCAAAAAAAATAAAAATAAAATTTATAATATGTGAAATACTACTATAGAAAGAGTTACTTATGTGATTTGATCACAATGTAATTTAATAAAATATAAGAAAAGAGGTAGGACATAATGAAAAAAGGTTTTTCAAAAATTATTTTTATACTTATGGCTATGATTATCTTTTATGCACCAAGCGTATTTGCTGTAGATAGTTTTAATTATTCTGTTAAATCAGGGGATTCACTTTGGAAAATTTGTGTTAAATACCAAATAGGGTGTTCAGAATTGCTCAGCATAAATCCACAGATATCTAATCCGGATTTGATATATCCTGGACAATTAATCAAAGTACCAGATTATTCTGCTATAAAAGCACTTGAAAATGAAGTTATAAGATTAGTTAATGTTGAAAGAAGTAAACAAGGTTTAGCACCATTAAAAGCGAATTGGCAGCTTTCTAGAGTCGCTAGATATAAGTCACAAGATATGATAAACAAAAATTATTTCTCACACACATCACCAACTTTTGGGTCTCCATTTAAAATGATTAAAGATTTTGGAATTAATTATAGAACTGCAGGAGAAAATATTGCCTATGGGCAAAACAGTGCATCTTCAGTTATGAACAGTTGGATGAACTCTTCAGGACATAGAAGTAATATTCTTAGTTCAAAATACTCTCAAATTGGAGTAGGAGCAGCAAAGGATAAAAACGGAACAATATACTGGACTCAAATGTTTATAGGATGGTAAAATAAAAAAAGTTAGCATTAACTTTCGTTAAATGCTAACTTTTTTTATTATATAGGAATTTATAAATTCCATCCTTCAGTGAGTAGAAGAAGCATATATAGCGTAAAAGGCATCGTAACAAGCTTTAGAGATTCTTATTCATTTTAGTATATATTTAAGAAAATGAATTAGAATTTCTTAGTGAAGTGGAGTGGCTTTGTAGCTATATATGCATTTGTTCTTTATGTTTCGTAATCAGGATTTTCACGGGATTTAAAAACATCTCGGGCACTTTCAGATTGACCGTGCTTAATATTAACTTTTTTGAATTTTTTATCTTTCTTTCTGTTATTTTTTGTGTCTTTCATTTTTTCAGACATTAGAATCTCCTTTCAATTTTCTTTAACTATAACAGTTATAGGATGCCCTAGTATGATGAGTTTAAGTATAGCAATATTTGTATAGTTTTTTTTATTTTACAAATAATATTTAAGTAAAATATATTAAAACTGTGAGGAATATAATGAGTGACAAACCAATAATTTTAGTTAGTAAGTGTTTAGGGTTTTCAAACTGTAGATATAATGGTCAAGGTTCAAAAGACGATTTTATAGAATTATTAAAAGATTATATAGAATACATAACAGTCTGTCCAGAAGTGGAGATAGGATTAGGAATTCCTAGAGAAACTATTAGACTAGTAGAAGTAAAGGGTGAAGTGAAAGTAATTCAAAGCAAGAATAATTATGATTTTAGTGAAAAAATGAATTCATTTAATAAAAGCTTTTTAGAAAAGTTAGAATCCATTAGATTAGATGGAGTGATTCTTAAAAGTCGCTCACCTTCATGTGGAGTAAAAGATGTAAAAGTATATGCAGATAATACAAAAGGATGTTCATTCAAAAAAGGGGTAGGGTTCTTTGCAAGAGAAGTTATTGACAAATATGAATATTATCCTATTGAAGATAATGGTAGACTGAAGGATTATAAATTGAGAGAATTATTTTTAACAAAACTATTTGTTTCTTTTGAACTAAAAAATGTTTTAGAAAACTATTCTTATGATAGTTTATTAAAATTTCATGATAAAAATACCTTGCTATTTACTATGTATAATAAATCAAGATTTCAAATTTTGGATAGTTTATTACATAAATTAAAAGAAGATCCTGAGGATAAAGAGGAATTGGTAAAAGAGTATTTGAAAAATACTTATAGAGTTTTTAACAGAGCTGCTAGAAAAGATAATAAATTTAATGTTTTATCCTTTCTCAATGACAGGTATAAAGAAAGAGTTAAAAATGAGGAATATCAATTTATTGAAAACTGTATTAATAAATATAAGATGGGTCATTTACCTTTTAGTAGTCCTTTAGGAGTATTAAAGGAACTATCAATTAGGTTTAATGACGAGTATATTATTAATCAATCAATATTCTCACCATTTCCAGAAAGTTTAGTTAATGTAAGGGATTCAGGGAAAGTAATTTAATATAAACTATAGTAAATTACTTTCCAAAGTGTGTACAGACAATTTGTTTTGGAAAAATAAATCATTAGTAAAAAACATCTGTTAAAAATAAGCCTTTGGAAGGCGCAGTTGGACCAGCTAATGATCTATTTTTTGAATTCATAATTGAAATCAAATCTTCTTTTTTCATAGTATGAAGTCCGATTTCTATTAATGTTCCTGACAATATTCTTACCATTTTATACAGGAAAGAATTTCCAGTGAAAACGAATTGAATTAGATTATTTGAAGTTTTTATTTCTATAGAATTCAATTCTCTAACTGTTGATTTTTTTCCATCTTTTAAAGCTGTAAAGCTTTGAAAATCTCTTTTACCTATGAGAAATCTTGTTGCCTTTTCAATTTCTTCAATATCTAATTTTTCGGGAATATGATGTGCATATGATTTTGAAAATACACAAGGGTATATAGAGTTATCAATTTGATATGTATAGATTTTTTTCTTTGCACTATGTCTTGAATGAAAAGAATTAGGAACATATTCTATGTTTTTTACAGAAATATCTGATGGTAATTGTGTATTTAATTCATTTTGCAAATTTGATAATGAAATTTTTTTAGGAAAGTTAAAATTAGCTACTTGCTTCAAAGCATGGGTACCTGCATCCGTTCTTCCGGAACCAATAATTGAAATATCTTGTTTAAGAATATCAGATAAAGTTTTTTCTAATTTGTATTGAATAGTATTGTTGGAATCTCCTAGTTTCTGCCAGCCTCTATATCTTGAACCGTCATATTCTAATGTTAGTTTAATATTTTTCATTTAAGCACCTACTTTATTTTTTTGTCATAATTTAAATAGTATATATTTAAATTATGATTTGAAAATGATTGTAAAATGTGTTTTATGTTCTTTATGTAACTTCTTCATTAAGCATTTATATTGTACTTTATAAAACTAAAATTTTCAAATAAAAAAGAGAAGCAAGTGCTTCTCTTTAAATAACTGTTATAGTTCTTGCCACATTTGTGCAGCTTGTTGTTTAGCTTCTTGAACTTCTTGCTCAGGTGCATCTTTTGTAGGATACCAACCTTTTTTGCTCATGGCATCAAATACTTGATATTGAACATCTTGAACACATTCGAAATTTCTTACTAATGTGTCTCTAAGATTTTTACATGAAGTCTCAGTTATTCCTGTACTATAAGCTGTAATTATTTGTTTTTCACTAGTTAATAAATCTTGCATCATTTCTTTTTCACTTAATTGTATATTTGCCATGTTTAATCCTCCTAATAAAATTTAATAATTATTGGTGAGATTCTAAATAATTTTTTAAGGATGTAAAATTATCTTTATGCTTTTGGCTTGCTTGACAACATAAATCTTTTAATTCTTGATCAGTGCATGTATTGCTGCATTGGTCAAATTTTTTTGTCATTAATGCTTCATAGCCAATTTGGTCTTTTATAACTTTTAAATTGTTACTAGTTATTTCTTTTGCGCCTGTATTCATCACGTGGATACCTCCATTTTTAATCTTTTACAATAATATTATTAGCGAAAAATTTGAAATTATAGATTGAAATTAATGTAAATAAAAAAAGCACAGATATTCTGTGCTTTAAAACTATAAATAACTTTCGGCTTCATTAACTAATTCATCTACAAGAGTTTTAACAGGTTTAATTTCAGTTAATCTATAAGCATTACTTCCGGCAAAAACAAGGCCATTATCCACGTCACCGTTTACTGCATTTATAAGTGCTTTTGATATGCAAAATGGAGTTGTTTTGGGATCACATGTCTTTAGACAAGTGTAACATTTTTTTATTGGAATTCTACCATTTTCAAGAGCTTTTACAAAATTATTATTGATGGCTCTTCCAGGCATGCCAACAGGAGATTTTATTAATTTAATATCTTCTTTTTTAGAGTTTATGTACGCATTTTTGAAATTAATATGTGCGTCACATTCATCTGTAGCAACAAAAGATGTTGCCATTTGAACTCCAGCTGCTCCCATTTTTATATATTCAGCTATATCTTTACCAGTAAATATTCCACCTGCTGCTATAACAGGGATGTTTTTTTTGTATTTCTCCTCGAAGCCTTTAATGACATCTAATACTTCCTTTACAATTCCTTGTAAAGTATTAGTTGAAGTTGATAAAAGGTCCTTAAGAGCAAAACCTAAATGTCCTCCAGCTTCTTTTCCTTCAACAATTATTGCATCTGGAATATAATCATATTTTTTAACCCACATTTTGGTTATAATCTTAGCTGCTTTTCCTGATGATACTATAGGGATGATTTTTGTTTTTGTATTTTTTATAAATTTTGGCAAATCTACAGGTAGACCTGCACCAGAAATTATCAAATCTATTTTTTCTTCAACTGCAGTTTTTACTATCTCTTCATAGTTTTTTGCAGCATTTAGTACATTTATTCCTAAAATGCCATTTGGACTTAATTTTCTTGCTTTTTGAATTTCGCTTTTTAAACTTCTTAGGTTTGCATCTTTAAAATTATTTTCAAAATCTGGTTCATTATAGCCTAATTGAACTGCAGAAATAACTCCAATGCAACCTGTGTTGGCTACTGCAGCTGCAAGTTTAGATTTAGATACACCTACTCCCATACCACCTTGAATAATTGGTACTTTAGCTACAAAATCACCAATTTTTAGTTTTGGTAAATTCATATAATCTACTCCTTCTTCACTTGAATCATTTTGAGTTTCAAAATATTTGATAATCAAAGTATATGATTAAAACTACTTATTGTCAACAATTAAAATTCCAATTATATATCTTGAAAATTTTAATTACATGTATTTTCATGAATTTAATATGATATTTTTAATGAATATTAATACTAGGATATTAGGATATTTTGTAAAGAATATTTCTACTTTTATGCTAATTTACTTGAAAAGTCTATTTATTATATGTAAAATAAAAAATAGTACGAAATAAAATAAGAAGAATTAATAAATAAGGTAGGTGCCTATTTTGAGAGAAAAGCAGTTTGAAATTGATAATGTTGAAATAGATAGTGATTTACAGATTAAATATAAACCAATAGTTTCTATTATTAATAGAAAAATTGTTGGTGTTGAATCTAAGAATTTAGGAGTATCTCAGAATGATTCAATTATATCTATGAGGGAAATAGCAAAGACAGTTGATGATGAAGAAAAGATTATTTCAATAGATAGAACTTATAGAGAAGATACTGTGGCAAGATATGCATCTTCAGTTTTGAATAGTTCAGAAGGATTATTATTTATAGATATAAATTTATCTATTATATATAAATTTATAGGTTCAGGAATAATACTTGATTTAATCCAAAAATATGAGTTAAAGCCACAAAATATTGTTTTGAATATTACAGATGATAAATTTAAAAGCGCTGAATGTTTAAAAGAATTTATTGTAACCTATAGAAGTAAAGGGTTCTTAATTTGTTTAAGTGAAGTTGGATCTGGGTTTGCAAATCTTGATAAGATATCTTTCTTTGAACCTGATATTATTAAAATAAGTAAAAACATAACTGAGTTTATTGAAGAGGATTATTATAAACAAGAAGTCTTTAAATCTTTAGTTAATTTAAGTAAAAACATAGGTGCCTTAGTTATTGCAGATGGTATAGTTTCAGACGAACAAGCATTAACAACAATAGATTTAGGTGCTGATATGATTACTGGAGAATACTTTGGACATCATGATAGATTAGATAATGATTTAGTAAATAAGGTTAAAGAAAATTTGGATAATATAGCCTCTAAATATATGATGTACATGGAAGATAAAATAAATTTTGAAAAACTCAATCATAAAAAATACGAAAAAATTATAAAGAAGATACTAGGGAAACTATCAGGTATTTCTGAAGATGATTTCAATGATATTCTTGAAAAAGTATCTGCAGAATATGATGAGTTTGAATGTATATATGTTCTGAATTATGATGGAATACAAGTTACTGATACATTTACACAATATAAATCTATGATATCTCAAAAGGCTTTGATATTCCAACCAGCTGTTAGGATGACTAATCATTCTTTAAAAAAATATTATTATTATTTAAAAAATATGGCTTTAGAGAAATACATTACTGATGCATATATTTCACTTGCAACTGGTAATTTATGTGTTACCATATCGGAAGTATTTGAGAGTGTAGATGGAAACAAATATATATTATGCATTGATTTTAATCCAAACGACATAAATATTATGTGATATTAGACAGCAGCGATTTTGCTGCTGTTTTTATGTGTAGATATGAAATAAAATATTCAAAAAATGAGCAAGAGAAGGATTGATAAAATGAGAAAACCACTAGCAGATAGAATGAGACCTAATTCATTTGATGAAGTTGTGGGACAAAAGCATTTATTAGGTAAAGGTAAAATATTGAGGCGAATAATTGAGTCACCTATAGCACCCAATATGATATTTTTTGGACCACCAGGAACGGGGAAGACAACTGTTGCAAATTTAATTGCTAAAAAAACAAATAAAAGATTTTATAAATTAAATGCTACAAATGCATCTATTAAAGATGTAAAATCAATCATCGACGAATTAAATACAATAATGAGTGTTAATGGAGTTTTACTATATTTAGACGAAATACAAAATTTTAATAAAAAACAGCAGCAATCTTTATTAGAGTTTATAGAAAACGGATCTATAACATTAATTGCAAGTACAACGGAAAACCCATACTTTTATATCTATAATGCAATACTTAGCAGGTCTTCAGTATTTGAATTTAAAATGTTGGAGAAAGAAGATTTAATCGAGGCAATGAAAAGGGCATTACTTAAAGTATCTGATGAATATGAAAATATTTTCTTGGAAATAAAAGATAGTGCTCTATCATATTTGGCTGATATGAGTAATGGTGACTTGAGAAAAGCATTAAATTTTTTGGAATTGTGTATTTACTCTACTCCGGTGAATGAAAACAAGAAAATAATAGTAAATCTTGATATTGCTAAAGAATGTACTCAAATGAAAATTTTAAATTACGATAGAGATGGTGATAATCACTATGATAACTTAAGTGCTTTTCAAAAATCTATAAGAGGTAGTGACCCAGACGCTTCAGTTCATTATTTAGCTAGACTTATAAAAAGTGGAGATCTACAATCTATTTGTAGAAGACTTCTTGTGATTGCGTCAGAGGATATTGGTCTTGCTTATCCTAATGCTATTACTATTGTTAAAAGTTGTGTAGATACAGCATTTCAACTAGGTTTTCCAGAAGCAAGGATTCCTTTGGCAGAAGCTACATTGTTACTTGCAACACTTCCAAAATCTAATTCTGCTATAGTTGCTATAGATGCTGCTTTGAAAGATTTAGAAAACGAAAAAATTGGAGAAATTCCTTCTTATTTAAAAGATGGACATTATAGTGGAGCAGCGAAACTTAATCGAGGAATAGGTTATAAATATCCACACAATTATCAAAATAATTATATTGAACAGCAATATTTACCGGATAACTTGAAGGATAAAGAGTATTATAAGCATGGAAATAATAAGTATGAAAGATCAATAAAAAAGTATATGGATTATCTAAAGAATAGAAATACCTGATGGAAGTATTATAAATTTAGGCTATATTTTAAATAGTGTTGATATTAATTAAAAGACTTATAATTGAAATAAAATACGAAGTAAGTTAGTGACAAGTGATAAGCTACAAGTTAATGAAAGAGATCGTTGAAGTATAACCTCTACTAAATTCTTTTAAAAAACATATAGAGTTTTTAATTCAACTAATTATTTATACAAGTCCAAAACTCATAAGTACCTGAGATTTTGTACATGTATAAATAAAGTTTCGTAATAAAAATTCTTTCTTGAAGACTGCATATTTTTGAAAGAAAAGTAGAACTAATCCTTAAGCCGACTCTTAGGATAATTCTCTTGCAGAAAATCATTAACTAAGCCTTTATCATCTTCGATGATGGAACAATTAACTTTTGCCACGCAAAAATAATTTTTTTGTCTTTCATTTAATTAAAAGCTTTCGTTTACGAAAGGTATCATGAACTTGTCACTTATCACTTGTAACTTGTCACTAAAATTGCAAAGCGCTTTTCTTTGCAATTTATAAGTATTGCCCACAAAATCAACGACTACTTAAAACAAAACCTGAATCAAAAATATATTGAAATAATTAATTGAAAATATATAAAAATAAAGTTGACAAGATTACTGTGATTTGTTAGAATATCATTGAAAGTAGAGTGAAACACTCGGAATTGAGGAGTGATGTGATGAAACTTTCTACAAAGACAAGATATGGTGTTAAGGCGATGTTGGATTTGGCTTCAAATTCCAATGACAGCCCGATATCTATTAAAAGTATTGCAGAAAGACAAAAAATTTCAGAATCGTATTTAGAACAATTATTTTCTAGTTTACGTAAGGCTAAATTAATTAAAAGCATAAGAGGAGCTCAAGGCGGATACATATTAGCTAAACTGCCAAATGAAATCACTGTATGGGAAATCATGAATATACTTGAAGGCCCTATTGAAATTTCCAACTGCCTTGATAGTGATGAGTGTAATAACATTGATTATTGTGCTACAAGACTACTTTGGTCTAAAATAAAGCAAAGTATTGATGATGTTACAAAATCTATTACTCTTCAAGATATGCTTGATGATGCATTTTCAATGCAACAAAATAAGGAGTGATATTATGAAAAACAGGATATACATGGACTATTCAGCCACAACTTATACAAAAAAAGAAGTTTTAGATGAAATGGTACCATATTTTACGCAAAGTTATGGAAATCCATCGTCTTTTTATAGTTTTGCATATGAAAACAAAATTGCTATAGAAAAAGCTCGTGAAAATGTAGCAAATGTTTTGAATGCTGATAAAAAAGAAATTTATTTTACAAGTGGTGGATCAGAAGCTGATAACTGGGCTATTAAAGGTGTAGCATTTTCAAATAAATATAAAGGTAATCATATAATTACAACAAAAATTGAACATCATGCTATAACAAATACATGCAAATTTTTGGAAAAGAATGGATTTAAAGTTACTTACTTAGATGTAGATGAAATAGGTATGATAAATTTGCAACAGTTGAAGGAAAGTATAACAGAAGAAACTATTTTAGTTAGTATTATGTTTGCAAATAATGAAATAGGAACAATTCAACCAATAAAAGAAATAGGAGCTATATGTAAAGAAAGAAATGTTTTATTCCATACTGATGCAGTTCAAGCAGTTACACATGTTCCAATCGATGTAAATGAAATGAACATAGATATGTTATCTCTTGCAGCACATAAATTTTATGGACCAAAAGGTGTTGGAGTACTTTATGTTAAAAAAGGCATAAAACTTGAAAATCTAATTCATGGTGGTGGACAAGAAAAAGGAAAAAGAGCAAGCACAGAAAATGTTCCTGGAATTGTTGGATTAGGTAAGGCTATTCAATTAGCACACGATGACATGGAAAATGAAAAAGAAAGATTAACTGTTTTAAGAGAAAAATTAATTAACGAGTTAAGTTATAGAATACCTTATTCAAAATTAAATGGTGCTACAGGTGAAAATAGATTACCTGGTAATGTAAATATTAGTTTTGTAGGTGTTGAAGGTGAAACATTATTATTAGACTTAGATGATATAGGATTAAATGCTTCAACTGGGAGTGCATGTGCGTCTGGGGATTTATCTGCTTCTCATGTTTTATTAGCTATAGGCTTATCTCATGGAGTTGCTCATGGTTCGTTAAGATTAAGTCTTGGGGAATTAACTACGGATAAAGATATAGAATTTGTCATAAACGAATTACCTAAAATAATTAAAAGAAGACGAGAAATGTCACCATTTTGGGAAGAATTTTTAAAAGAGAGAGGAGAACTATAATGTATAGCGAAAAAGTAATGGATCATTTCCGAAATCCAAGAAATGTTGGTGAATTAAAAAGTGCTAATGGAGTTGGAGAAGTAGGAAATGCAAAATGTGGTGATATCATGAAAATATATTTAGAAGTAGAAGACGATATAATAAAAGATGTTAAATTTAAAACATTTGGTTGTGGTTCTGCAATTGCCTCTTCAAGTATAGCAACTGAAATGATAAAAGGAAAAACAATTAAGGAAGCTTGGGATTTGTCAAATAAAGCTGTAGCTGAAGCATTAGATGGTCTTCCACCTGTTAAGATGCACTGTTCAGTTCTTGCAGAAGAAGCAATCCATAAAGCTATAAATGACTATAGATTAAGCAAAGGTTTAGAACTTTGGGACTTTGAAGAACATTCTGATGATTTGCATGACATTGTTCATGGAGAGGATGAATAAGATTTGAGAGAAAAAAAGACAGTTGCTGTTGCTTTAAGTGGTGGAGTTGACAGTTCTGTAGCGGCTTATTTATTAAAAGAACAAGGATATAATGTTATTGGAATTACTATGGTTGTTTGTGAAGATGTTGATGTTTCAAAAGAAGCAAAAGAAGTTGCTGATATGCTAGATATTCCATTTTATAAAGTTGATTTATCCCATTCTTTTAATGAAAAAGTTGTTGGTAATTTTATACATGAATATTGCAGTGGGAGAACACCAAACCCTTGTGTAGAATGTAATAAGTATATTAAGTTCGGAAAATTGTTCCAAGAAGCTAAGGCTTTGGGTGCAGATTTTCTAGCAACAGGTCATTATGCAAGTATTATTGAAGAAAAAGGAAGATATTTAATAATAAATGCAGAAGACTCAAGAAAAGATCAAACATATATGCTTTATGGTCTTAAGCAAGAAGCTTTGAAACATATTTTAATGCCATGTGGTAAATATTCAAAAGAAAAAATAAGAAGCATTGCAAAGAAAATCGGTCTAAAAGTTCATGACAAAAAAGATAGCATGGAAATTTGTTTTATTGCTGATAATAACCATGGTAAATATATTAAAGATAGAGTGGATATAGTTAAAATCGGTGATTTTATTGATAAATCAGGTAATAAATTAGGCGAACATAAAGGGATAATCAATTACACTATTGGCCAGAGAAAAGGTTTAGGGATTTCTTTTGGAAAACCTATGTTTGTTATAGATATTTTACCAGAAACAAATCAAGTGGTTTTAGGAGAAGAAAAGTTTATCTTAAAAAATTCATTGATTGCTAAAGATATTAATTTTATCCCATTTGATTATCTTGACTATAAAATCACATTAGAAGCAAAAGTTAGATATTCTGCTAAAAAAGCACTTGCTGATGTTGAGCCATATGGTGAAGATAGAATAAAGATTACTTTTAAAGAAAAACAGAGAGCCATTACTAAAGGGCAATCAGTAGTATTTTATTCTGGTGATATGCTTGTTGGTGGTGGAGTTATAGAGGAAATATGCTAAGTTCTTGTTGAACTTAGCATATTTTTTTATATACTTTTTTAAAACAATGTTAATATTTGATAAGTATTTCTTAATTGAAATAAAAGACGAAGCAAGCTTCGCAATTTATAGTTATTGCAAATAACACTGAAAAATATTTAATAAATTAATTCGGTAATACTAGAATATTATGAAATATATTGGAAAAAATAGATTTATCCACATAAATAGGAAGGTTATTATGTTAAAAAGTAAAGATTTCATTTTAAAAAATGTTGAGGGAATTACAGGAAAAAGAATAGGTTTTATAAATGATGTATTATTAAATATAAATAATCGAGAAATTATAGGGTTCTCAGTGATATCAAAAAAGTTGTTTTCAAAAGATGTATACATCTTAAAAGAAAACATAATATCATTTGGAGATAAATTGATTTTTAATGGATTCAATAAAGGAAAATATTTAAAATTATCTAATATAAAAGGGTTTGAGGTTATTGATATTGAGGGAAATATTATTGGGATTTTAGAAGATATTCTTGTTGGGGAAGAAGGACTAACAATAAAAGGGATACTTGTTTCTACAGGATTAATTGAAAATTTTATTGAAGGAAAGAGGATTCTTCTATTAGATGATATAATCCTTGGTGATAATAGTATATTTTTGTTTAATTCTAATAAAGAGTTTAACTTTTATACAAAGCCTCATTTTACAACTTTAGGAGATGAAGAAAATAAGAATCATAAGTAATGTAAATAAAAAAAACTTAATATACTTAACAATTATTTTAGTGATTTTAGTTAGTGTATTCAAATTTGAATTTTTAAGAGAAATTTTTTGTATTATTCTTTATTCTTTTTCTCTGTATTATGTTATTAAACCTCTACAGAAAAAGTTATTGAATAAAGGGTTTAATAGAAAGCTTTCATCTTTTATTTTGATTCTATGTTTATTTATTAGTATTTTTTTCATATTGATTTATTTTATCCCATTAGCATTTAGAGAAAGTTTAAGTTTAACTAGAGCAATAGATGAAATTGAAGAGTATTTTGCGCAATTACCAATTAATTTAAAAGTGCTAAATAATAACAAAATACTTTTATCCTTATTAAATAATATATATAAAAGAGGGTATAATGCTTTAATAATTATAGTAAATAATATTTTAGATAATGCTATTGAGATGGGTGATAATTTATTAGCATTATTAGTTATTCCCGTTATAACTTATTACCTTTTATGTGATTCAAAATATATAAATAATAAGATTTTATATGTATTTCCAATAAAACTAAGAAAAATTATAAGAAAGATCTGTTATGATATAGATAAAATTTTGAGTAGATATATTTTAAGTCAATTTATTTTATGTGGTATAGTTACATTTTTTACGTTTATATTACTTATAGTGTTTGATATAAAATACCCAATTTTACTGTCTTTTATAAATGGCATTTTCAATATTATTCCTTATTTTGGGCCGATTTTTGGTGCTATTCCAGTAATCTTGGTTACATTTATTTACTCTCCTCAAATCGCTTTGTATGTTACAATAGCAATGTACTTGATACAATTTATTGAAGGGAATATTATTGCACCTAAGATAACAGGTGATTCAGTAGATTTACATCCAATAGTAGTTATTCTAGTTTTGGTTATAAGTGGGAAAATAGCAGGATTTATAGGTATGATAATGGCTATTCCTTTAACTGTAATAATAAAAGTGATTTATGAAGATTTAAATTATTATTTATATTAATAGTTAAACAAAATAATAAATTATTAATCAAATATCGAGGTAAAGATACTATTTATTGCTAAAATATTGACATAAATCGTATTTTTTCATATAATCAAAATTATGAAATATAAATATAAGATGTTGATAAGGATGAGTAAATAAAATCTGTTAGTTAGAGAGAAAGTGGTTGGTGAAAACTTTTTTTCAGTTTTATTGAAGCTGCCTTGGAGTCATGAGTTATCGAGTGATATATAGATATCTATATATAATTAGGGTGGTAACGCGGAATCTAACTTTCGTCCCTTTTAAGGGCTGGAAGTTTTTTGTTTTACGATAAATATATTTATATAATCAAAGGAGGTTTTATTATGAAAAACATGGGATTAAATGATATTAGAAAATCATATTTGGACTTTTTTAAAGAAAAAGAACATTTAATAATGGATAGTTTTTCTCTTGTACCTAAAAATGATAAAAGTTTATTATTAATCAATGCTGGAATGGCTCCATTAAAGCCGTATTTTACAGGGTTGCAAAAGCCACCCCGTAATAGAATAGCAACATGTCAGAAATGCATTAGAACAGGCGATATTGAAAATGTAGGGGTAACTTCAAGACATGCTACATACTTCGAAATGCTTGGGAACTTTTCTTTTGGAGATTATTTTAAAGAAGAAATCATTCCATGGTCATGGGAATACGTAACTGAAGTTTTGGATATTCCTAAGGATAGACTATATGTTACTGTTTATTTGGATGATGACGAAGCAGAAGAAATTTGGAAAAACAAAACAGATGTTAATCCAAATCATATATTTAGATTAGGTAAAGAAGATAATTTTTGGGAGCATGGAGTAGGACCTTGCGGACCTTGTTCGGAAATTCATTATTATAAAGGTGAAGGAGAATTAAGTTCTACAGATGAATTCATTGAAGCTTCAGAAAATGATATTGCTGTTGAATTCTGGAATCTTGTTTTCACACAATTTGATAAAGATGAAGAAGGTAACTATACAAAACTTGATTTTCCGAATATTGATACAGGAATGGGACTAGAAAGAATGGCTACAATTATGCAAGGAGCCAATTCAATTTTTGAAATTGATACAATGAAAAATATACTAGGAAAAGTTAGTGAAATTTCAAACACTAAATATGGTGATAATGCTGATAACGATGTTTCTTTAAGGATTATAACAGATCATATTAGAAGTGTTACTTTCATGATTAGTGATGGAATACTTCCTTCAAATGAAGGAAGAGGATATGTGCTTAGAAGATTATTAAGAAGAGCATCTAGACATGGGAAATTACTTGGTATTAAGTCTACATTTTTAGGTGAAATTGTAGATGTTGTAATTGAAAACTCTCATATTGCATATCCAGAGTTATCTGATAAAAAAGATTATATTAAGAAAATTATAGGAATTGAAGAAAAAAGATTTAGTGAAACTATAGATGCAGGAATGGATATTTTAAAAGAATATATTGATGAAATAATGAAAAATAAATTAGATACATTGTCAGGAAGTAAAGTATTTAAATTATATGATACATATGGTTTTCCTGTAGAACTAACTAAAGAAATATTATGTGAAAATAATATGAAAATAGATATAGATGGATTTAATAGTGAAATGAAAATTCAAAGAGAAAGAGCTAGGTCAGCTAGAGCTGAAAGCACATACATGGGTGCAGAAGTAAATGTAGTTGATAAAATTTCGAAAGAAATAAAAACAAACTTTGACGGGTATACTAACCTAAGATTAAAATCTTCTATCAAGTTGATTGCAGGTGAAAATGACTTAGTTGATACACTTGAAGAAGGTAATAGAGGAGCTATAGTTGTTGAAAACACTCCATTTTATCCAGAAATGGGTGGTCAAGTAGGAGATAAAGGAGTTATATATAGCGATAACTTCAAAGCTGATGTAACTGACACCAAGAAAAATATTGGGGGTCAAATAATACATTTTGTTGAAATAAAGGAAGGTACAGCACGTATAGGTGAAGATGTGTTTATGGAAGTCGATAAAGAGGCTAGACATAGTACTGAGAAAAACCATAGTGCAACTCATATGCTACATGCTGCTCTTAGAAAAGTTCTTGGAGACCATGTTCATCAGTCAGGATCTTATGTGAACGCAGACAGATTAAGATTTGACTTTACTCATTTTACTTCGGTAAGTGATGAAGAACTCAAATTGGTTGAAAATATTGTTAATAAGGAAATAATGAATGTTCACTCAATTGAAACGCAAATCATGAGTATTGAAGAAGCAAAACAATCTGGTGCTACTTCACTATTTGATGAAAAATATGGAGATACAGTTAGAGTTGTTTCAATGGGAGACTTCAGTAATGAGTTATGCGGTGGAACTCATATTGACAATTGTGGGAAAATTGGTTTATTTAAGATAATTTCTGAAAGTGGAATTGCTGCTGGTATTAGAAGAATTGAAGCTGTTACATCAGAAAAAGCATTAGAGTATATCACTAACAAGGAACTTCTGTTAAAAAATATTTCCACTGCTCTAAAATCCTCTGAAAAAGAAATATTGGTTAAAATTAAAAGCATACAAAATGAAACTAAAGATAAAGATAAAGAAATAAATCAATTAAAAGCTAAATTAGCAGGTGGCGCTGAGGATGAAATTCTTAAAGAGGTTGTAGAAATAAATGGAGTTAAGGTAGCGGTTAAAGCACTTAATGACATTGATGGAGATTCATTAAGAAATCTTGCTGATAAAATTCGTGATAAAATTAAAAGCGGAGTAGTTGTTTTAGGCGGTAAAAACGAAAATAAAGTTATGTTTATAGCAATGGCTACTAAAGATGTTTTGAGTAAAGGCGTGCATTGTGGTAAAATAATAAAAGAAGTAGCTAAAATCGCTGGTGGTGGCGGTGGTGGAAGACCTGATATGGCTCAAGCTGGTGGAAAGAAACCTGAAAAATTGGATGAAGCATTAAATAGTGTTAAAAATATCATGGAAAATTTAGTTAAATAGTGTACAATTATTTTAAATTAGTTTATAATTAAGTTAACAATATAAATTTTATAATCTTAATATTGTAAGCTTCTTATATGAAGGGGTGAGTTGCATGGACCAAAATACAATGCAGTTTGATATGGAAAAGAATAAAAAAGATTTAACAAAAGCAATTTTGATGCAAGTAAATGAATCTTTAAAAGAAAAAGGCTATAATCCAATAAATCAACTTGTTGGGTATTTGATTTCAGGAGATCCAACTTATATTACTAATTACAATGGTGCTCGTGCATTAATAAGAAAGCTTGAAAGAGATGATATTTTAGAAGAAGTAATTAAAGCTTATTTGTTAATAGAATAAAAATGCCCCATGGGCATTTTTATTTTGACCATATTAAAAGTTCAGGAGAGAAACTTATGGAAATAACAAGAATATTAGGATTAGATATTGGTAATCAAACTATAGGAGTGTCTATCAGTGACCCTTTAGGATTAACTGCTCAAGGTATCAAAACTATCCGAAGAACAAAGATTGAAAAAGATTTAGAAGAATTAGAGTTTATAATTAGAGACTACGGAGCTCAGAAAATAGTTTGTGGTTTACCTAAAAATATGAACGGAACTATTGGAAGTCAAGGAGAAAAAGCATTAGAGTTTTCAGAAATTTTAGAAGAGAAATTTAACTTGGAAATTATTATGTGGGATGAGAGGCTAACCACTGTAGCAGCAAAAAAAGCTATGCTTGAAGCAAATATGTCTAGAAAGAAAAGAAAAAAAGTAATTGATAAAGTAGCATCTACTTTTATATTACAGAGTTACTTAGATAGCTTATAAATGGAGGAATAAAAATGGAAAATGAAATATTTACTTTAAAAGATGATAATGGTGTAGAACAACAATTTGAATTAATTATGAAATTTGATATTGAAGATGGTGAGTATGTAATTTTAAATGAAATAGATAATGATGAAGCAGTAGCATTAAAAATTGTTAAAGATGATGAAGGTGAAGAGTTACTTGTTACTATTGATGATGATGATGAATTCAAATTAGTATCAGAAGCGTATGAAACTCTTTGTCTGGAAAATAATTAGTATAATAAAATGGGAGAGATATAATGTCTGATAAATTGCCTGTTGATTCAATTGAAATAAAGAAAAAACTTAAAGATAAAGGGTATAAACTAACACCTCAAAGAACAGCCATAATTGAAATTATATATAAAAGTCAAGGTAAACATTTAACAGCTGAGGAGATTTATGACATAGTAAAAATTGAATGTCCGGAAATAGGATTAGCAACTGTTTATAGAACAATTCAAATGCTTGAAGAGATAAATATTATAAATAGGTTAATGCTAGATGATGGTTGTAACAGATATGAATTAAATAATGAAGACGAGGTACATCAGCATCATCATTTAATTTGTAAGAACTGTGGAAAAGTGATAGAAGTTAAAGGCGATTTGCTTGATTCTATTGAAGCTACGATTGAAGATGAGTATGAGTTTAAAATCGAAAATCACAAAGTGAAATTTTTTGGGTTATGTAAAGATTGTTCCTAGAAAATTTGTGACAACAATGTAAAAGGAGGGCAGAATTTGAGAAAAAAAAGAGATAAAATTAAAATTATTCCGTTAGGTGGATTAAATGAAGTTGGAAAGAACTTAACGGTATTTGAATACCAAAATGAAATTGTTATTATAGACTGTGGAATAGCATTTCCAGATGATGATATGTTTGGTATAGATTTAGTTATACCGGATATTACATATCTTATAAAGAACAAAGCTAAGATAAAAGGAGTATTTTTAACGCATGGTCATGAGGACCATATAGGGGCTCTATCCTTTGTTTTAAAAGAAATAAATGTTCCTGTTTATGGTACAAAATTAACATTGGGTATACTAGAAACTAAATTAAAAGAGCACGGTTTACTTAGTACAACGGAACTTATAAGAGTGAAACCAAGAGATGTAATTAAATTAGAAAATATGTCAATAGAATTTATTAGAACATGCCATAGTATAGCGGATGCGGTTGCTATTGCTATTCATACACCAGTAGGTGTGATATTGCATACAGGTGATTTCAAAATAGATTATACTCCAATTGACGGACAAGTGGCTGACTTAGGGAGATTTGTTGAACTAGGCCAGAAAGGGGTTATTGCGATGTTAGCGGATAGTACTAATGTTGAGAGACCCGGTTATACAATGTCAGAAAGCGTAGTTGGTGAGGCTTTCGAAAGGTTGTTCTCGAAGGCAAAAGGAAGAATTATAGTAGCTACTTTTGCTTCAAATGTTCATAGAGTGCTCCAAATAATGGAAGCGGCAGATAAACATGAAAGAAAAGTGACTGTTTCCGGGAGAAGCATGGAGAATATTGTTCGCGTTGCAACAGAATTAGGATATCTAGAAATTGCAAAAAAAGTTTTAATAACACTAGATGAAATGAAAAAATATCCAAATGATAAAGTTGTAATTTTAACTACAGGAAGCCAAGGGGAGCCGATGGCAGCTTTGTCTAGAATGGCAATGTCAGATCACAGAAAATTATTTATAGAGAAAGGTGACACTGTTATTATCTCTGCGACACCAATTCCAGGAAATGAGAAACTTGTTTCTAGAGTAATTAATCAGTTGTTTAAAAAAGGTGCTGATGTTATTTATGAAGCTTTAGAAGATATTCATGTTTCTGGACACGCAAAACAAGAAGAACTAAAGCTTATACATACTTTAGTGAAGCCGAAATTCTTTATTCCAGTTCATGGTGAGTATAGAATGTTAAAACAGCATGCTGACTTAGCGATCAAATTAGGTTTACCTGAAAAAAATGTTATAATACCCAGTAATGGTGATGTAATTGAAGTTACTAAAGAAACTATTAGAAAGAATGGGTACGTTCCTTCAGGTCAAGTATTTGTTGATGGTTTAGGTGTAGGAGATGTAGGTAATATAGTGTTACGTGATAGAAAACACTTATCTCAAGATGGTATATTGACTGTTGTAGTTACATTAGAAAAAAGTTCAGGAAAAGTTATAGCAGGACCTGACATAATTTCAAGAGGATTTGTTTATGTACGTGAATCTGAAGAATTAATGGGAGAAGCAAGGAAAATAGTACGAAAAGCGCTAGATGACTGCGAAAGTAAGCATATAACAGAATGGGCAGTTATTAAATCGAAAATAAAAGAATCTCTGCGCGTTTTCTTATTTGAACAAACAATGCGAAAACCAATGATATTACCAATTATTGTTGAAGTTTAGCAGAGATTATATGAATAAGAATAAATAATTTGACTTTTTATATCGAAAACATTACAATAAAATATGGCAATGATAAAATTGGATGCTAGAATGTATCCAATTTTTATTTGTGTTAAAAGTTAAACTGCGAAAGTAACTCTATAAATACTTTTTATGGAATAACTATATAAAATGATTTTAAAATCAATTGGAGGACTAGTATGGAAAATATAACAAGAAATGACATAAGGAATATAGCTATTATAGCTCATGTAGACCACGGGAAGACTACATTAGTGGATGCACTATTAAAACAAAGTCATACATTTAGAGAAAATGAGGTTGTTGAAGAAAGAGTAATGGATTCAAATGCTCTTGAAAAAGAGAGAGGAATAACAATTCTTTCAAAGAACACTTCTATAGATTATAATGGGATAAAAATCAATATAGTCGATACACCTGGGCATGCAGATTTTGGTGGTGAAGTAGAACGTGTATTAAGAATGGTTGATAGTGTATTATTGTTAGTTGATGCAAATGAAGGAGCTATGCCACAGACTAAATTTGTATTAAAAAAAGCATTAGAATTAAAATTAAAACCAATAGTTTGTGTTAACAAAATAGACAAACCTAGTGCGAGGGCAGAAGAAGTTGTTGATGAAATCTTTGACTTATTTGTTGAGTTAGGAGCTGATGATGACCAACTTGATTTCAGTGTTGTTTATTGTTCAGCAAAAAATGGCTTTGCTAAATTAGAATTAGAAGATGAATCAGTTGATATGGATCCAATATTTAAGACTATAGTAGAAAAAGTTGCTCCTCCAGTAGGACATATTGATATGCCTTTACAAATGTTGGTAACTACTATAGATTATAATGAGTATGTTGGTAGAATAGCTATTGGTAAAATAGAAAGAGGCGTTATTAAAAAGAATCAAATGGTAACAGTTTTAAATTTAGATAAAAAAGATACAAATATGAAGGTTTCTAATCTATATGTGTATGAAGGATTAAAAAGAACTGAAGTAAATGAAGCTAAACTTGGTGATATAGTAGCTGTAACTGGTATCCCAAATATTAATATAGGAGATACAGTTGCAGATAACGCTGAACCAGAAGCTTTAGATTTTGTGAAAATTGATGAACCGACTTTAAATATGAATTTCATTGTAAATAATTCTCCATTTGCTGGAACTGAAGGAGACTATGTAACTTCAAGACATTTAAGAGATAGATTATTTAAAGAATTAGAAACTAATGTTAGTTTGAAAGTAGAAGAAACTGAATCAGCAGATAGTTTCAAAGTAAGTGGTAGAGGTGAATTACATTTATCAATTTTAATTGAAACAATGAGAAGAGAAGGATACGAATTTCAAGTATCTAAGCCAAATGTAATATTCCATAATATTGATAATAAAAAGTATGAACCTATTGAACTATTAACTATTGATGTGCCTGAAGAATTTATGGGAGTAGTAATCGAAAAATTAGGACCAAGAAAAGCTGAGATGTTAAATATGACATCTGCGGTTAATGGATATTCTAGATTAGAATTTAAAATACCTGCTAGAGGCTTAATTGGATATAGAAATGAATTTTTAACTGATACTAAAGGAAATGGTATTATAAATCATGTGTTTGATTCTTATGAGCCATTTAAAGGTGAAATACCAGGAAGAAATAGAGGATCGATTGTCGTTTTTGAACAAGGAGAAGCTGTGCCTTATGGTTTATTTAATGCTCAAGATAGAGGAAGATTATTTATAAAACCTGGTACAAAAGTATACGAAGGTATGATTGCTGGAGAATGTTCTAGAGCGGAAGACATTGAGGTTAATATATGTAAAAAGAAACAATTAACTAATACAAGATCTTCTGGAGCTGATGATGCATTAAAACTTGTACCAGCACTTGAATTAAGTTTAGAACAGTGTTTAGAATTTATTTCAGATGATGAGTTAGTTGAAATTACTCCAGAAAATATTAGAATGAGAAAAAGACTTTTAAATAGCGTTGAGAGAAAAAGAGTCAACTCAAGAAAAAAATAATTGCAATGAGGTGTTATAATGAAACGTGTTAAGATCTTCGCTCTGTTTGTTATAATAATATTAATTTTTGGTTTTTCATTTATGTATTTTAAAATTGAAAGCATAGTTAAGCATCCAATTAGTGCATCAAATGAAAAAGTCAAAATAGAAGTGGTAAAAGGTGATACTTTCTTTAGTTTGGTTAATAAATTAGAAAATGATAGCATTATTGAAAATTCTGATTTCTTAAAATTGGCTGTTAAATATAAGAAAATTGCTACTAATATTAAAGTAGGACATTATGAAGTAGACAATAACGTTTCATTAACTGAGCTTTTAGCAATTTTAGATAGTGGAGTATCAATGTATGGTTTAAATAAAGTCACTATTCCTGAAGGATATGATATTGAATCTATTGGTACTTTACTTCAGGAAAAAGAACTTGTGACAAAAGAAGAATTTATTGAGGCTTGTTCTAACTATACTCTTCCGGATTATATAAATGCAAATAGTGATACAAAATATAATTTAGAAGGGTATCTGTTCCCTGATACTTATGAGTTTGAAACAGGAGCATCATCTAAGGACATTATTGATAAAATGATTAAGAAATTTGAAACAGTAATTAAAGATATTAAAAGCGAAAAAAATATAGAAATTAAAGATTTAAATGAAACTATTACAATTGCTTCAATAGTAGAAAAGGAAACAAAAGTATCTGAAGAAAGAAGTATAGTTGCGTCAGTTATAAACAATAGACTTAAAAAAGGAATGCCTCTTCAAATTGATGCTACAGTACTATATGCTATTGGTGAACACAAAGAGCGATTGTATAATACTGATTTGAAAATTGAGTCGGTGTATAATACATATCAAAATAAAGGGTTAACACCAGGGCCAATTTCCAATCCAGGCAGAGCTTCTATAGAAGCTGCATTAACCCCTGATGAAACAGATTTCTTATACTATGTTTATGATGCTGATGGAAAACATTATTTCACAAATAATTACAATGATTTCTTAGCAGCAAAAAAAAGGTATAAAGCTAACAATTAATTAGGAGTGAATAAATGAAATGGATGGAGTTGCATTAAATTTTATAACAGAATATTTAAATACTCTCATTGAAGAAAAAGATAGTAATTTATTGAAACTAGAAGAGTATGCTAATGTTAACAATGTTCCTATAGTTCAAAGAGAAGTAGCAAACCTTTTGAAATTTATGGTTGCAATGAAAAAACCTAAGAGGATATTGGAATTAGGAACAGCAATTGGGTACTCATCGATTCTAATGAATAATGCGTCAGAGTCAGTCGAAGATATTGTAACTATAGAAAGAAATGAAAATATGGTTAAAATAGCACAGAAAAACATACAAGATGCTCAATTAGATAAAAAAATTCAAATAATTGAAGGAGATTGTTTGGAAATTTTAAAAACTCTAAATGAAAAGTTTGATATGATTTTTATTGATGCTGGCAAAGGTCATTATAATGAATTTTTTCCTTATTGTTTAGATTTATTGAACAAAGAGGGCGTTATCATTTCTGATAATGTTCTTTTTAGAGGAATGGTAGCAAATAATGATTTGGTTATCAGAAGAAAAATTACTATTGTCAAAAGAATGAGAAAGTATTTAATGGATATAAGTAAAAGAGAAGATTTAGTTACCACTGTATTGCCTATCGGGGATGGGGTAGCCATTACCATAAGGAGGAATTAGTATGAATAAACCTGAATTATTAGCACCGGCTGGTAATTTAGAAAAGCTTATAACAGCAATAGATTTTGGTGCTGATGCAGTTTATGTTGGTGGAAATAGGTTGAATTTAAGAGCATTTGCTAACAATTTTTCGGTAAATGATTTAGAGTTAGGACTGAAATATGCTCATGAAAGAGGAAAGAAAGTATATGTAACAGTTAATGTATTCCCACATAATGAAGACTTGGAAGGAATAGATGATTACCTAATTGAATTGTATAATTTAGGAGTAGATGCAATTATTGTTTCAGATCCAGGAATTATCATGACTGCAAAAGAGGTTACACCTAACTTGGAAATTCATTTAAGCACTCAAGCAAACAATGTAAATTGGAAATCTGCAAATTTTTGGCATGATTTAGGAGTTAAAAGAATTGTTTTAGCTAGAGAGTTGAGCTTAGAAGAGATTAAAACAATAAGAAAAAAGACTTCTCCAACATGTGGGTTAGAAGCATTTATTCATGGTTCTATGTGTATGTCTTATTCAGGAAGATGTCTTCTATCAAATTATATGACAGGAAGAGATGCAAATAGAGGAATGTGTGCTCAACCTTGTAGATATGAATATTATTTAATGGAAGAAAAAAGACCAGGTGAGTATTTTCCAGTTTTTGAAGATGAAAGAGGTACATATATAATGAACTCTAAAGATTTATGTATGATAAGACACATACCTGAATTAGTTCAATCTGGAATAGATTCATTTAAAGTTGAAGGAAGAATGAAAAGTGTTTTTTATGTAGCTACTGTTATAAAAGCATATAGGCAAGCGATAGATACATATTTTTCTGATCCTAACAATTATAAATTTGATGAGAAATGGTTTGATTATTTATTAAAACCTAGTCATAGAAATTACACAACAGGGTTCTACTTTGATGAAGAAAATAAACAATTTTATGGTTCATCATCCTATGTAAGAGATTATGACGTCATTGGAATTGTTAAGGAATTCGATAAAGAAAATTCTATTGTTATAATAGAACAAAGAAATAGAGTTTTTGACGGAGAAACAGTTGGAATTCTTAGACCTGAAGGAGATTCATTGAGTGTAACACTTAATGAATTAACCAATGAAGAAGGGAAGAAAATTGACGCTGCAAGAAATGCAAAAATGATTTTTAAAGCTAAAGTCGACTTGCCATTAAAGAAAAATGATTTACTCTTTATTGAGAGGAGAAAATAATATGAAAAGGCCAGTTGTAATAGGAATTGCCGGTGGGACAGGATCGGGTAAGAGCACAGTTGCAAAAGAAATTTACAGGACATTTGATGAGAGTTGCATTGCTATGTTGGAGCAGGATTCTTATTATAAAGATCAAAGTGATTTAACTTTTGAAGAAAGAACAAAGACCAATTATGACCATCCTAATGCATTTGATACTCCTTTATTAGTTCATCAATTAAATGAATTAATTAAAGGTAATTCAATAGAAAAGCCTATTTATGATTTTTCTTTACACAATAGAGGAAATGAAAAAGTTTTAGTTAAGTCAAGGAATATAATTATTCTTGAAGGTATTTTGATTTTGCAAGAAAAAAAAATTCGTGATTTACTTGATATAAAAATTTATGTTGATACGGATGCAGATATCAGGATATTGAGAAGAATAGTGAGAGATATTAATGAAAGAGGAAGAACATTAGAGTCAGTTATAAATCAATATATAGATGTAGTTAGGCCTATGCACCTGCAATTTGGAGAACCAACTAAAAGATATGCAGACATAATAGTACCGGAAGGTGGACATAATAAGGTCGCTATAGATATTATTGTTGCTAAAATAAAGCAAATTTTAAATAATTAATATAATTATTGAATAAAAAACTCCTTTTGGGTAAGTATTTTACTTAAGAAGGAGTGTTTTTATGTTTTATGAAAATAAACTTAGTATAAAGAAGAGAATAGTAATACTTTTTTCAATACTAATATTTTTATTTACTTATTTAGTATATAAGATGGTTAAATTACAATATATAGAAGCTGATAAGTTAGTATCCATTGCAGATTCACAATTTACATTTGAGGAGACGACAAGTGATCTCAATTATAACCTGGCTGATTGTAATGGGAAAAATTTATTAAACTATAACGAAGAGTTTTATATTGTTATTGATCCTTATTCTTTTGCTATGAATAATCATAATACAAAAATCGATGATTTATACGCTTTAGACATTATACTAAGAAATTATAATACAAAATATGATCTAAGGACTATTAATACTGGAACTCAAAGTCAAATATTAAAATGGAAAATAGATAAAGCTACCTATAATAAAATCCAAAGTATAAATGGAGTAAAAGGATATTATGTAACTAGAAAACAAGTAGTTGACAGAGAAAATCATTTTTACAGTATTGAAAATTTAATATCTAATTATAATAAATATAGTTCAGATGGTGAAATTATTGAGAAGAATAAAGATAGTTTAGAAGGTTTTATTCATAGCAAAACAAAAAAAAATGAACCTATCAAAAAAGTATTTAAAAAAAACACAGAAGGTACTTTCGAGGATGAAGGTTACTATATTCCGGAAAATAATAAAAATGTAAGGTTAACTATCGATAGTGAAATACAAAAAGCAATAAAGGATATACTTAATTCAGAAAAATATAATGACTATAAACAGATAGGTGTAGTAATGATGGAAGCTGATACTGGTAAAATTAAAGCATTAGTTCAGAAAGATGATTCATTACCTAATATTATATTGGGAATAAGCACTAATAATGGGTATTATCCAGGTTCGATTATGAAAGCAGTAATAGAAGAAGCAGGATTAGAAAGCAATAAAATTTCATTGAATAATATATATAAAAATAAACATTTGTTTAATGATCATATAAACTACGATTATATGAATGTGGAAACAGCTTTTATTGCATCTTCTAATAATATTTTTGCAGATATAGGTGTTGAAGTAGGAATTAATGAGATTAATGGTTTGCTAGAAGAGTATGGAATGTTTGAAAAGGTCTTGAATATGGATTTGGAGCAATCTGGAAAATATGAGGGTGATATTAATGATGTTGGAGATACTCAGCTTGCATCTTTTGGACAAAAACATAGAATAACTATGTTAGAAGCATTAGCTATTCCCAATACTATTATAAATGATGGCATATATGTGAAACCATATATATTAGATGCTTTTGTAGATAACGATAACAATAAAATAGAAGAATACCCTGCTGAATCTAAAAGAGTGATAAGTAAAGATACAGCTAGAATCTTAAAAAATCAAATGATACAAGTTGTAACAAATAGTTTAGGGACAGGAAGTAAAGCTTACAGCGAATTTATTGATATTGGTGGCAAAACTGGAACTGCAACTAGAATAGATAAAAACAACGAAATTTATGATGGTTGGTTTGCTGGGTTTTATTCTATGGGTGAAAAAAAATATTCCATGATAGTATTTATTGAAGACATTGGTGACAAATCAGGTGGAGATACGTGTGCGCCGATTTTTAAAGAAATATGTGAAAATATTTATTCTTAGCATAATATGATAATATTCTATAATATAATTTAATAATGAATATTTATCTTATTTATCAAGAATTCGTCAAAATTTACTATAAAAACTTAAATTCAAAAGAAATTTTCATTACAAATAAAATATTAAATTACTATAAACATAAGGATAAGAAAAAAACACTATATAATTAGGAAACATTTTTTAATCAACTGAATATTATAATAATAAGCACTCTCTGGAGGAGACTTAGTTGTTAAGTATTAATGGTTTAGTTGAAATATTGAGTAGTATAGTATTTTTTACAGCTTATGTAAGTAATGGAAACTCGTTTCCGAAACCACTTGATGAGGAAGAAGAAAAATATTATTTAAAAAAATTAAAAGATGGTGATACGGAAGCAAAAACAATTTTAATCGAAAGAAATTTAAGGCTAGTAGCTCATATCGTTAAAAAGTATTCGTACCCATATAAGGATGTTGAAGATCTAATATCAATAGGCACGGTAGGACTAATAAAAGCCATTGATTCGTTTGATACTTCGAAAGGAACGAGATTAGCTACTTATGCTGCAAGATGCATTGAAAACGAGATTTTAATGCTAATAAGAAATAATAAAAAAATTAAAAATGAGATGTCTCTTCAAGATCCTATTGGAATAGATAAAGAGGGCAATGAAATATCACTTATGGATATTTTAAGTACAAATGAAGATTCAGTATTAGAAAAGGTAGAAAATAGAATTCAAGTAAAAAAATTATACAAAAACATTAAAAACTGCTTAGCGGAAAGAGAAAAGATAATCATTCAAATGAGGTATGGACTTTGTGATGGGGATCCAAAAACTCAGAGAGAAATTGCTAAACTTTTAGGCATTTCAAGATCTTATGTGTCAAGAATTGAAAAAAAAGCTTTGAAGAAACTTTTAAAAGAATTTAATAATGTAAAGTTTAATAATAAAAAATAATTTTAGTTTTATTAAAAATTTCATTGAATTTTGTTAATAACTCTTTTCTTGCATGTTAATATTTGATAAAATGAACTATAGGTTAAAAATGACAATAAAATATGTCTAACATCAGATGATATTATAATAAACTAGGAGGAGATATATTGATTTCTTTAAATGAACTTTTAGAATTGACAGTAAATAAAGGTGCATCAGATTTACACTTAACAGTAGGTACAGTTCCAATTATCAGAATAAATGGTGAATTGGTTAAATTAGATGAAAAAAAGTTAACACCAAAGGATACTGAAACTTTTTCAAAAGAATTACTCGGAATTCATTACGATAGATATAAAGAAAAAGGAGAAATAGATACTTCTTATTCTATACCCAAAATTGGAAGATTCAGAGTAAATATATATAAACAAAGGGATAGTGCGGCTATAGCTATAAGAGTAGTTGGACTTAAGATTCCTAGTCTAGAGAAATTAAACATGCCAAATGTTATTAAAGATTTAACTGAGAAAAGAAGAGGGCTAATAATAGTAACTGGACCTACTGGAAGTGGTAAAAGTACTACTCTTGCAGCTATGATTAATGAAATTAATACAAATCGAGCTGCTCATATATTAACTTTAGAAGACCCAATAGAATATTTGCACAAACATAATAAGTCAATAATAAATCAAAGAGAAATAGGAAGAGATTCAAAAAGTTATCAGAATGCTTTAAAAGCTGTTCTTAGAGAAGATCCAGACGTTATTCTAGTAGGGGAAATGAGAGACCTTGAAACAATTTCTATAGCTATTACTGCAGCTGAGACTGGTCATTTAGTTCTTTCTACATTGCATACTATTGGGGCAGCAAAAACAATAGATAGAATTATTGATGTTTTTCCACCTTACCAACAACAGCAAATAAAAGTTCAACTTTCAGCAGTTCTTCAAGGAATTGTATCTCAACAATTGATTGCTAAAAGCAACGGTGAAGGAAGAGTTGCTGCTATAGAGACTATGGTTTCAACAACTGCTATTCAAAATTTGATAAGAGAAGGTAAAACTCATCAAATTCAATCTTCAATTCAAACAGGAGCAAAATATGGTATGAAGACAATGGATTCTAGTATTGTTGAATTATATAAGAACAATGTAATAGCATATGAGCAAGCTTTAACATATGCAGTTGACGTTGAAATGTTTAAACGTCTTTCAGCTATATAACAAAAAAATAGTTTGAACAGAAAAAATGCCTATATTCATGTTGAATAGACATTTTTTTTATTGTAAATTTGAATAATATTAAATTTTCTATATAGTAATAATACTTTTTTTGTGATACAATGATATTAATTCATGTTAATAATAATATAATTATCATTATACAATTTTCCTATTTTTTTTTAGAATAAAAAAGGAAAAATGATATTTACGTTGAATATATTAGTATTAGCTGGTATTTAGTAGTTTAGGGAGGTATACCAAATGCATGAATATATTGTAGCCCTTGATATAGGTTCTTCTAATGTTTATGGTGCAGTTGGTAAAATCGAAAATCAAGGTAACTTACATATAGTAGGAACAAATGCTGTAGATTGTTTGGGAGTAAAAAAGGGGATAGTTGTAGATATTGAGACTACTGCTAAATCTATTCGAGAATGTATAGATAATTTAGAAAGAATAGTCGATATAAAAATTCCCGCTGTTTTTCTATCGTTGCCAGGAGTAATTTGTGAATTGATTTCTAATAGGGCTGTTATAGCTATATCCTCTGAAGATAGGGAAATCCGTGAAAAAGATGTTTTTAGGGTTTTGGATGCCGCTAAAATAATTTCACTTCAACAAGATAAAGAAATTGTTGGAGTTATCCCTCAACAGTATATTGTTGATGGATATGAAAATATTAGCGAACCTGTTGGTATGAGTGGATTACGTTTAGAGCTAGATGCACAGGTTATTGTGGCAAAGTCTATGGTTCTTAATAATTTAAGAAAGAGTTTAGAGAGAGCAAATATTTCTATTATTGCAGAAGTATTCTCTTCACAAGCAGTGTCAAATATTGCATTAGATAATATTGATAAAAATTTATCTACATTAGTGATTGATGTTGGTGGTGAAACAACTGATTTATCTTTGTATAGGAAACGTAACCTAATATTTACATCTGTAATTCCATTAGGGGGTAATAATATTACTAAAGATATCTCGATTTGTTTAAAAATACCTCATTCTACATCAGAACAAGTGAAAATTAAATATGGACAACTTAAATTAAGCCCTGAAAAAGATGGAAATACAATTACAATTAATGATGGTTACAATAATAGGAGCGATATTAAAAAAGAGATATTGAATAGTATTATTGAATCAAGAGTAGAAGAAATATTGTATTTGACAAAAGACAAAATGGTCAAAAATAACTTTTATGAGGAAATTTCTAATATCATTATTATTGGTGGTGGAGTTTCTTTGTTTAGAGATATTGCACAATATGCATCTAATATTTTAGGAAAATCTGTAGAGGTAGGATACCCTTCAGATTTTGGAGCAACTAATCCAAAGTATTCTTGTGTTGTTGGAACTATAAAAGATATTTATGAAACGTTGAAAATGACTAAGCAATCAAATAGTAAGGAAAATTCAAAAAATGATAGTACAAAAAAAATCAATTCAACTGTTGAAGAAAAAAGTGAAAATATTCTTGACAGATTGAAAGACTTTATTTCTGATTTTTTTTAGCAAGGAGGTTATTTTGTGTTAGATTTTGATGTGGATATGCAACAATTTGCCCAAATAAAAGTAATAGGTTGTGGGGGCGGAGGTAATAATGCAGTAAATAGAATGATAAAAGAAGGTTTAAAAAACGTAGAGTTTATTGGTATAAATACTGATAAACAAGCTTTAACTATATCACATGCTTCTCAAAAAATCCAAATAGGTGACAAATTAACAAAAGGATTAGGTGCTGGTGGTAATCCAGAGATGGGAAAAAAATCTGCTGAAGAGAATAAGGATGAAATATCACAAGCTATCAAAGGTGCTGATATGGTATTTATCACCGCTGGTATGGGTGGAGGAACTGGTACTGGTGCTGCTCCAGTTGTTGCTGAAATTGCAAAATCAATGGGTATTTTAACGGTTGGTGTTGTAACGAAACCTTTTCCATTTGAGGGTAGAAAAAGAATGTTAAATGCTGAATCTGGAATCCAGCAACTTAAAGAAGTTGTTGATACCTTAGTAACTATACCTAATGAAAGATTGCTTACTATGGTAGATAAAAAAACACCTTTATTACAGGCGTTTAAATTAGCAGATGATGTTTTAAGGCAAGGTGTTCAAGGTATCTCAGATTTGATTACAATTCCTGGTTTGGTAAATTTGGACTTTGCTGATGTTAGAACAATAATGCTAAATAGAGGTTTAGCACATATGGGTGTTGGTGTTGGAACAGGGGATAATAGAGCTGCTGAAGCTGCAAAAGCTGCTATTTCAAGCCCTCTTTTAGAAACTTCAATAGTGGGTGCTACTGGTGTTCTATTGAACGTAACAGGTGGCAATGACATTGGATTATTTGAAATAAATGAGGCAGCTGCAATTGTTCAAGAAGCTGCAGACCCAGATGCAAATATTATTTTTGGTGCTGTCGTTAATGAAAACCTTAAGGATGAGCTAAGAATAACTGTTATAGCTACTGGTTTTGAAAATAAAGATAAGTTACCTAATGTGGAGAAGTTTGTTGAGAATAAAGAAATAATTTCTGAATCGAAAAACAAAATTTCTCAGAAAAATGAAGAATTTAATTCTAGTAAAAAAGAAGTTGCTGTAGATAAAGAGTATGATCAAAGTGACTTGGAAATACCTACATTTCTTAGAAAGTATAGGAAATAAAAGTGCTATCAATTAGCACTTTTTTTTTATTTTTAAATCTATTTCAGTGCTCTAGTCAATTACAAAGCCTTGAAGTTGAATTAGTATATCTCTGTATAAGTTGCCGTCTAGGTATTGAAGATAATGTTATAGAAAGTAAAAGTATGATGTATATTGTGATTTTTTAAAGCAAAAAAAATATTTTCCTTCTATAAGAAATGACAAAATTTTGTAATTGGTCGGTATATAATATCTTTAAAGGGGGAAGGAAGTTGGTTGTTTTCTTAGACATTTTGATATTTGAAAATTTCATTGTTAATTTATTTTTGTTAAATTTAACATCACAGGTAGTAAGAATAAAGTATAAAGTGTTTAATGCAGTACTAGCTTCTTTATTTGGTGTGTTAACGGCTGTGCTCGGCCTGATAAATAAATTTTCGTTTTTGTATAATTTACCTTTTAAAATTATTATAGCTATAATAATGATTCTAATTGTTTATAGAAAAAGAAACCTTTTATTTTATATAAAAACTACAATTGTGTATATTGCTTTATCTATGATGCTTGCAGGTTTTTGTTTGTTTGTTGAGTACAATGATAATATTGAATTTTGTGAATATCTAATAAATTATTCATATAAAAAACTGTTGCTTTCAGTAATGATAATTTATTTGGTTTTTAAAAGAATTTTAAGTTATTTGCATGATAGAAAAAGTATTAAAAACTTAATATACAATGTTGAAATAATTTATAAGAAGAATAAAAAAAGTATAAATGCATTTCTTGATACTGGAAATGAATTAAGAGAGCCTGCTACAAACTTACCTGTGATAATTGTGGAGAAAGCAGTTTTTGAAGATGTATTAGAAAGTATGAATCTTACATTTAATATTCCTTATCAAATGGTTGATGGAGGATTTGGTTGTTTGAAAGGTTTTCAACCTGAATATATAAATATTCATTATGATGAGAAGATAGAAAAGAAAAAGGCAATTATAGCTTTTTGTGATTCGAAATTAAGTGACTTAGATGATTATAATGCGTTGTTATCTAGGGCTCTAATATAGTGGTGAGGTGACGGTATGAATGTTATAAATATTGTTTTAAATAAGATATTAACAAAATTTAAGCTATTTAAAAGGAAAATTTATTTTATTGGTGGTAACGATGCATTGCCGCCACCTTTAACAAAAGATGAAGAAATTGATGTAGTAAAAAGATTAATGGATGGTGACGAGAGCGTTAGAACTATACTTATTGAAAGAAATTTAAGATTAGTAGTTTATATTGCGAAAAAGTTTGAAAATTCAGGAATAGTAGTTGAAGATTTAATTTCTGTAGGAACAATTGGGCTTATAAAAGCTGTTAATACATTTGATCCTAGCAAAAACATTAAATTAGCAACATATGCATCAAGATGTATAGAAAATGAAATTTTAATGTACTTAAGAAGAAATAATAAAATTAAAGCAGAAATTTCATTTTATGAACCTTTAAATACTGATTGGGATGGTAATGAATTATTACTTTCTGATATTCTAGGGACTGAAAACGATATGGTCTATAATCTTATTGAAGATGAAGTTGATAAACAATTGCTTTTAATAGCAATGAAAAAACTCAGTGATCGAGAAAAAGAAATAGTACGGTTAAGGTTTGGACTTAATGGTAAAGATGAAAAAACTCAAAAACAAGTAGCAGATATTTTGGGTATATCACAGTCATATATATCAAGGCTTGAAAAGAGAATAATTAAACGATTAAAAAAAGAGATTAGTAAAATGATTTAATCAAATGGTATAAAAATTAGCTTTCGGGAAATAATTTAAAATGTACTACTTAAAGGGAGCTGATTTTAGTATGATGATTAACAAAGTTGAAATTTGTGGAGTTAATACATCTAAGTTACCCGTTTTAAAAGAAAAAGAAATGAAAGATTTAATGATCAGGATGAGAAGCGGTGAAATAGGTGCTAGAGAAAAATTTATTAGAGGTAATTTAAGATTAGTTTTAAGTGTAATACAAAGATTCAATAATCGAGGAGAAAATATTGATGATTTATTTCAAGTTGGTTGTATAGGCTTAATTAAAGCTATAGACAATTTTGACTTGAGTCAGAACGTTAAATTTTCTACTTATGCAGTTCCAATGATCATTGGTGAGATAAGAAGGTATCTTAGAGATAATAATTCTATAAGAGTAAGTAGATCATTGAGAGACATTGCATACAGGGCTCTACAGGTAAGAGATAGGTTAATATCAAAAAATAATAAGGAGCCAACAGTTAGTCAAATTGCAAAGGAGTTGGAAATTCCAAGAGAAGATGTAGTATTTGCTTTAGATGCAATTCAAGACCCAGTATCATTATTTGAACCAATCTACCATGATGGTGGAGATGCTATCTATGTTATGGATCAAATAAGTGACGGAAAAAATCTTGATGAAAGTTGGGTAAAGAACATATCTGTAAAAGAAGCAATGAAAAAATTAAATAGTAGAGAAAAACTTATACTTAATATGAGATTTTTCAAAGGCAGAACTCAAATGGAAGTAGCCGATGAAATAGGAATATCTCAAGCTCAAGTTTCAAGATTAGAAAAAACTGCATTAAAACATATGCGTAAATATGTTTAGAGCCGAAAGGCTCTTTTTTTTATGTTATATTTTAAGATTTCGTAATCTATTTCAATACCGAAAAACATTACATCATACTGTTTTATTGAAATAAAATATAATCTTAATAAAACAAGGAGGTTCCACATAGTATATAAGGAGGAGGAGATGGTATGTATTCAATAAACAGTGTGAAAAATATGGAAGTTATTGATATTAACTCGGGTTGTCGGTTAGGCTGTATTAGTGATTTAAAAATTGATTGTGAAAGCTATAAGGTTTTATCTATAATTATACCAATTCAGAGGAATAAGTGGTTTAATAAAAATTCTGTTCTGGAAATTCCATGGGAAAAGATTTATAAAGTTGGCATAGATGTTATCTTAGTAGAGGGAAGTGAAATTGATTTTGAAAATTCAAACTAGAAAAAAAGGATAAATAAGTGTATAATTAAACCCTAGAAGATAAAAATAAAGGACGTGAAATTATGAGGTGTCCATTTTGCGGTCATAATGAAAGTAAAGTTGTTGATTCAAGATCAACAGATAATGCGATAAGAAGACGTAGAGAATGCACTATATGTAATAAAAGATATACTACATATGAAAAGGTTGATACAATTCCATTACTTGTTGTTAAAAAAGATTCTAGTAGAGAATACTTTGATAAAAACAAAATAATTAATGGATTATTAATTGCATGTCAAAAGAGGCCTGTTTCCAGAATAGAAATTGATACTATAGCCGATGATATTGAAAAAAAACTAAGCAATTCAATGATGAATGAAGTTAATAGCAAATATATTGGTGAAATGGTTATGGCAGCTTTAAAAGAGATTGATGAAATCTCCTATGTAAGATTCGCATCTGTGTATAGGCAATTTAAAGATATCAATACATTTATACAAGAAATTAAAATTTTAATGGCAGACAAATAAAGTCCTTTTATTAGGACTTTTTCTTGTAATATGCATTATTAATAAAAATGGAGGAGCCTTATGTTTGAAAAATTTGATTGTGAGTTTTTTGATTTTAAGCATGAAAATATAGAAGTATATTTTTCAACTGCTAAAAATAATATTTCCTATAATAGAAACACAAAAGAAGGTCAAGAAAACATAGATAATTTAAAAAGTTATTTTTGTGTTAAAAATGTTGGGTATTGTAAACAAATTCATAGTAATGATGTTATAATATTTGATAACAAGATTGTTGAAGGTGATGCACTAATTACTGATAAAAAAGATATTGCTATAGGGGTTTTCACAGCAGATTGTGTACCGATAATAATATTGGATAAAAGAAAGAAAGTAGTTGCGGCAGTACATAGCGGTTGGAAAGGCACATACAAAGATATAATTATTAAAACTGTACATAATATGATTGAAAAATATCAATGTAATATAAGTGATCTTTTATTTTACATAGGACCTCATAACATGGATTGTTGCTATGAGGTTAGTGAAGAATTAATAGAAAAGTTCAAAGATAAACAATGCTTTTTTGATAAAAGTATAAATAATGGTAGATTCTTGAGTCTTCAAAAATGTATTATACTTCAATTAGAATCAATTGGGGTTCATAAGAAAAATATTTTTTCTATCAATAAGTGCACTTTCTGTAATGAAGAGTATTCCCTTCATTCATATAGAAAGCAGAGTGATAATTATGGTAGAATGTTTTCATTTGTAATAATCAGATGATTTTTTGGAAGGAGCTTAGAAATATGGCTAAAATTTTAATTGTTGATGATGAACTAAATATTCAAGAACTAATAAAATTCAATTTAATAAACCAAGGATATGAAGTTATAGTAGCAGGGGATGGTATTGAAGCTTTAAAACTAGTAAAAGCTGAAAAACCAGATTTAATATTATTAGATTTAATGTTACCAGGTATAGATGGTTATGACGTTTGCAGTCAAATCAGAAAAAACAATAGTATCTCTTCTATTCCTATAATTATGCTTACTGCAAAAGGTGAAGAATTTGATAAAATTCATGGATTAGAGTTAGGAGCAGATGACTACATTACGAAACCGTTCTCTGTTAAAGAGTTATTAGCAAGAGTTAAAGCAGTTCTTAGAAGAACAAAAACTCAAGAATTTGATGATATATATGTCTTGGGGAATTTATACATTAATTTTGAAAAACATGAAATTATGAAAAATAACAAGAAAATAGAGCTTACTCATAAAGAATTTGAACTATTAAGTGAATTTATTAAAAATAAAGGAAGAGTTTTGACTAGAGACTATTTATTAGAAAAAATTTGGGGATATGAATATATTGGAGAAACTAGAACAGTAGATGTTCATATAAGACATTTGAGAAAGAAAATAGAAGAAGATGATAAGAAGCCTAAATTTATTGAAACAATAAGAGGAATAGGATATAGATTTAACTTAGGAGAGTAAGAATGAAAAGAAAACTAATGATTTCGATAATTAGTACTATGGTTATAAGTTTAATTACTGTCACACTATTATTTGTTGCTTTAATAAATTTTAAAAATGAAGAGAATATAAAAAAAGAACTTAGAATGAATAATCAGATTATTATAAATAACTTGAAGCTGGGTTTGCATGATTTTAATAATGACTATAGTCAGTTATATAAACAGACAAATATTAGAGTAACCATTATTGATAAGTTTGGGTTTGTAATCGTTGATTCTGAAGTAAATTCTAAATATATGGAAAACCATAATAATAGGCAAGAAATTATTGATGCTAGAAAAATAGGCTATGGTTCTTCCATAAGATATAGTGAAACATTAAAAAAAAGAATGGTATACTTTACATCTCAATATGATGAGGGTATTATTATTAGAAGTTCAATGGCGGTGGATGTTATTACTGGCTTGGAAGGTCAGTATTTAAAATATTATTTATTAATATTAGTTTTTGTCTTTGTCTTGTCTTTAATTATTTCATCGAAGTTATCTTATGTTATAGTAAAGCCCATAAAAGACTTAGAAACAACTACATCTAAAATAGCTGCTGGTTATTTTGACAATAGAGCAAGTAAGTTTTCTAATGATGAAATAGGTCACTTGGCTATAACTTTCAATAAAATGGCAGATAGATTACAATTGACTATTAGAGATTCTATAGATAAAAGAGATAAATTAGAAGCAATATTGAAGAGTATGGATGGCGGAGTTATTGCAGTAGATAATGAAAAAAAAATTATTATGTTAAACCCATATGCTAGAAAGATATTCGGAATAGATGATATTGTTATTGGACTTAACATTGAGGATATAATCGAAGAGAGCATTTTGTCTCAGATATTTGATCCTGATAGTAATGTTAAAGAAATAAAGATTGATAATTTAATTGAGAAAAATTTGAAAGTAAAAACAGCAGATATTATTAGTGAAAATTTAAAAATAGGTACAGTTGCAGTTATTTACGATATTACTGATATAAGGCGATTAGAAAATATGAGATCTCAATTCGTTGCAAATGTATCTCATGAATTAAAAACTCCTTTAACGTCAATAAAAGGATTTTCTGAAACATTAAAGTATGTAGATGATAAAGAGACAAAAGATAAGTTTCTAAATATAATAAATGATGAAACTGATAGATTAACAAGGCTTATAAATGATATCTTAACTTTATCTGATATTGAGCAATATGGTACTATGAAAAATAGTATAGACTTTGAAGTAAACAAAGTAATTGATGAAGTTTATACTCTAACAAAGCCTATGGCAAAAAATAAAAAAATCCTATTAGTAAAAACTATTGAGGGTTCTCCGCTATTGTATGGCAATCCGGATAGTTTCAAACAAATGGTTATTAACTTAGTAGATAATGCAATAAAATACTCAGAAAATGGTGGTACTGTTTATATTCACTCCAGAATAGAGGGATTTACATATGTTATTTCAATAAAAGATACAGGAATTGGAATTCCTAATGAGCATATACCAAGATTGTTTGAGAGATTTTATCGAGTTGATAAGGCTAGATCAAGGGATAGAGGCGGAACAGGATTAGGACTGGCGATTGTAAAACATATAGTAATAAGTTTTGGTGGTAAAATATTAGTTAATTCAAATATTGGTATTGGGTCTGAATTTATAATTGAGATTCCAATTGATATAAAATAGAAGATTATTTAAAGAATATTCTATTCTTAACAAGGTTAAACCACAAAAGTAAGTTGAATTAAAGTCAACACAATATCTACCGCAGATTGATATGTTCTGACGCTATATATTGTGGTCGAAGTTCAACTAAATTACTTTTTGTGGAATAATCATAACATGAAAATAAAAAAAGAACTGTACGGTAGAGATAGCTGTCGTTTAGTTCTTTTTTAGTTAATTCTTTACTTGCGAAAAATGACTATTAATGTTAATATATCTTAATGTATGACTAATTTTTATGGTTGAGAATGTTGTTTCTTGGAGGTAATAATGATTTCAGAAATTAGAAGAGTAGTTTCAAATAGTATAGCAGAAGAAATTGGCGTTGAATCAGGTGATGCATTGTTAAAAATTAACAATACAGAGATTGATGATATTATTGATTATAAGTATCTTAGTTGCGATGAGTATTTGATTCTAGAAGTTTTTAAGAAAAAAGAAAATGAAATATGGGAAATTGAGGTTGAAAAAAATTATGATGAAGATTTAGGAATCGAATTTGAGCAACCTATTTTAGATAATCCTAGAAGCTGCCATAATAAATGTATTTTTTGCTTTATTGACCAATTACCTAAAGGAATGAGAGAAACTCTTTATTTTAAAGATGACGACTCACGGCTATCTTTTCTTCAAGGAAATTTTGTTACTATGACTAACATGAGCGAAAAGGATATTGATAGGATTATAAAATATAAAATAAGCCCTATAAATGTTTCAGTACATACTACAAACCCAAGTTTAAGATGTAAGATGATGAATAATAAGTTTGCAGGCAATATCTATGAAAGGTTAAAAAAGTTATCTGAAAATGGGATCAAACTTAACTGCCAGATTGTCCTATGCCCAGGATATAATGATGGAGAGGAATTTTTTAAAACGATTGAAGATTTGTATAAACTACATTCTAGTATAGAAAATGTAGCAGCTGTGCCAATAGGTATTACAAAATTTAGGGGAATGGAAAAGTTGCCCAATATAGAAACATTTAATAAAGAATCTTCTAAAGAATTATTAGATAAGGTGCGTATTTATCAAAAGAAATATTTTGAAGATAGTGGTAATGTTTTTGTACGGTTGTCTGATGAATTTTATATATTAGCAGAAGAGGATATTCCAGATGAGGAATTTTACAATGGATATCATCAATTAGAAGATGGAATAGGAACTGTAAGGAAACTTCGCAACAATATAGCTAATAATATAAATGACTTGAGAGGCGACATAAAAGCAAATGTTCTGTTTGTGACTGGTACCTTAGCTTTCAATGAAATTCATAGTATTGCAAAAAAAATAAACTCTAAAAATCCCCATTTAAATATTAAAGTAATAAAAATAATCAATAATTATTTTGGAGACACTATTACTGTATCAGGTTTGCTTACGGGTGTAGATATAATAGAACAGATTGGCCAAAAATACAAAGAATTTGATTATATAATTTTACCTGATAATGTTTTAAGAAAAGGATATGAATTAAGCAACAACGAAGAAATGGTTCTACTTGATGATATTACAATTAATGACATTGAGAAGCAGTTAAAGAAAAAAGTATTGATATGTGAGTATACTGGTGAAAATTTAATAGATATTTTAAATAGAATTGATGAGGAGGAAATATAATGGCAAAGCCTATAGTTGCAATAGTTGGGAGACCTAATGTAGGAAAATCAACTTTGTTTAATAAGTTAGCAGGAAAAAGAATTGCTATAGTTGATGATCAGCCTGGAGTAACAAGAGATAGAATCTATGCTGAGGCTGAATGGTTAAATTATAAATTTACAATGATTGATACAGGTGGTATAGAACCTCATAATCAAGACATAATATTAACACAAATGAGAAGGCAAGCACAAATTGCTATTGAAATGGCAGATGTAATAGTTTTTATGGTTGATGGAAAACAAGGGTTAACGGATACAGATAATGAAGTTGCTCAAATGTTAAGAAAATCTAAAAAGCCTATTGTACTTGTAGTAAATAAAATTGATAGAAATCAGCTTGAAGAGAATATTTATGAATTTTATAATTTAGGTATTGGGGAACCTATACCTGTATCATCTACGCAGGCTTTAGGATTAGGTGATATGTTAGATGAGGTGGTAAAACCTTTTGAAAGTTTGAATTATGACGATGAAGAGGATGAGTATATAAAAATCGCAATGATTGGGAGACCTAATGTTGGTAAATCATCTTTAATTAATAAAATTCTAGGTGAAGAAAAACATATAGTTAGTGACATCCCAGGAACAACTCGTGATGCTGTTGATAGTTCTATTGAAAATGATATTGGCAAGTTTACTTTGATTGATACTGCTGGACTTAGAAGAAAAAGCAAGGTTAAAGAACAAGTAGAGAGATATAGCGCAATAAGGACTTTGGCGGCTATTGAAAGAGCTGATGTTTGTATTTTAATGGTAGATGCAGAACAAGGGGTTGCTGAACAAGATGAAAGAATCATTGGTTATGCTCATGAAATAAATAAAGCTATATTAGTTATAGTAAACAAATGGGACTTAATTGAAAAAGACGATAAAACGATGTTAAAATATAAAAAAGAAATTTCAACTAAATTAAATTTCTTAACATATGCTCCAATGGTATTTATATCAGCGCTTACAGGACAAAGGGTTAATAAAGTTTTATCAATGGCTAAAGAGTGTTATGAAAATTATTCAAAGCGTATTAAAACTGGTATATTAAATGACGTCATAAGTCAAGCGTTAATGATGCAAGAACCTCCTATTAGAGGAGTAAGAAGATTAAAAATATATTATGCTACACAAGTATCAACGAAGCCACCAACATTTATATTTTTTGTTAATGATCCAGTTTTATTACATTATTCATATGAAAGATATCTTGAAAATAGGCTAAGAGAAAGTTTTGATTTTGAAGGAACCGGCATCAAGTTACTCTTTAGAGAAAGGAAAGAATAGAATGGAAAAAATCACTTTTATTGGGGCGGGTAGTTTTGGAACAGCTTTAGCAGTGACATTATCAAAAAAGGGATATGATATAAAAATGTGGGACAGAAGCCCACATACTATAGATGATATTAATATTAAAAAAGAAAATATTAAATATTTGCCTAATGTTATTTTACCTTCAAATATTTATGCTACATGTGATATCCACGAAGCTATTGAAGATAGTAAAATTATAGTATTGGCTATTCCTTCTCATGCGATAAGAGAAGTTTGCTGTAAATTGAAACCTTTTACTCATGATTACCAGATAATAGTGAATATAGCAAAAGGTATAGAAGAAGGTACTCATAAAAGATTATCTGAAATTGTAGAAGACGAATTGCCTGCAAATCCAGTTGTAGTTTTATCGGGTCCTAGCCATGCTGAAGAGGTAGCCCAGGACTTGCCGACTACGCTTGTTGCTGCATCTAAGAATAATGCATATGCTATGTATATTCAAGAAATTTTTACTACAAGTAAATTAAGAGTATATACAAATGATGATATAATCGGTGTTGAGATTGGTGCAGCAGTAAAAAATATTATTGCTTTAGCTGCTGGTGTCTCTGACGGAATAGGTTTTGGAGATAATACTAAAGCTGCCTTAATGACACGGGGTATAAGTGAAATTAAAAGAATTGGCGAAAAACTAGGCGGTAAAAAAGAAACTTTTTCAGGTTTAACAGGAATTGGGGATTTGATTGTTACATGTACTAGTATGCATAGTAGGAATAGAAGAGCCGGTATACTTATTGGAAAAGGAGCTTCTTATGAAAAGGCGATAGAAGAGGTTGGTATGGTTGTAGAAGGAATAAAAGCATGCAGAGCCTTTTATAAGTTAAAAGAAGAGTTAGAGGTATCTATGCCTATTACAGATGCATTATACAATGTTCTGTTTAATGAAAAAGAACCTAAATATGCAGTTTATGAGCTAATGACTAGAGAAAAGAAACATGAAATAAATGAATAAAAAAAGCTTTTCGCAATGCGGAAAGCTTTTTTATTTTTTATTTAATTAAGAGCTTTCGTTTACGAAAGGTATCCATAACTTATCACTTATCACTTGTAACTTGTCACTATAAATTGCGAAGCTCTTTTCTTCGCAATTTATAAATATTACCCTTTTATCATTCTAATGAATATCTATTTAACAAATTAAAAATATCTTTTAGGTATATTTTTCTTATTTAGTAGTATATATATATTGTTAATAATAAGTACTGGGAGGGTACAATATTGGAAAACTATGATATATATGAAGATATTGCGGAAAGAACTCAAGGGGATATATATGTTGGGGTGGTAGGTCCGGTTAGAACTGGTAAATCAACCTTTATCAAAAGGTTTATGGAATTGATGGTTATTCCAAATATTGATAATACTTATAAGCAAGAAAGGGCAAAGGATGAGTTACCACAAAGCGCTTCTGGAAAATCCATTCATACAACAGAACCAAAATTTGTACCTAATGAAGCAGTTGAAATAGATATAAGCGATAAAACTAAATTTAAGGTAAGGATGGTTGATTGCGTAGGTTATATTGTAAAAGGGGCTTTAGGTTATACTGAAGGAGATCAAGCTAAAATGGTTACTACTCCTTGGTATGACTATGAAATTCCTTTTGAAGAGGCTGCTGAAATAGGGACAAAAAAAGTAATTAATGAGCATTCTACTATAGGCTTATTAGTTACAACAGATGGGTCAATAACTGATATTACAAGACAGGAATATATCGAGGCTGAAGAAAGAGTTGTAAATGAACTAAAGTCAATTGATAAACCATTTATTATGGTATTAAATTCATCAAATCCAGAGAGTGAATCAACTTTAGAATTAAAGAATAATATGGAAGAGAAATATAATGTGCCAGTACAAATCATCAATGTAGCTAATATGCGTCAAAATGATATCACAAATGTATTCCAAAGAATTTTGAAAGAATTTCCTGTAAGGGAAATAAACATAAACATGCCTGAATGGATTGAAAAACTTGATGTAAAGCATTGGTTAAAAGCTGATTTCATGGATTTAATAAAAGACATGTGCAAAAATGTTTATAAAGTTAGGGATGTTACGGATTTTGTAAATAAATTTTCTGCCATTGATTTTTTAGATAATTCTTCTTTGGATGAGATAAATATGGGTGAAGGTACTGCATGCTTAAATTTGAATCCAAAAAAAGATTTGTTCTATAAAATTTTAAGTGAGGTTTGTGATGAAGAAATAAAAAGTGAGAGTGAACTTCTCAATATCATTAGAACCTTAAATAGTGCTAAAATTGAATATGATAAGGTATCATCAGCTTTGGTAGATGTAAAAGAAAGAGGATATGGTCTAGTAGCACCACAGTTAAAAGAAATGAGATTAGAGGAACCAGAAATAGTTAAACAAGGTACAAGATATGGTGTAAAATTGAAAGCAAGTGCACCTAGTCTACACTTTATTAGAGCTAATATTGAAACTGAAATTTCACCTATTATGGGTACGGAGACAGAAAGTGAAGAATTGGTTAGATCATTATTAGATCAATTTGAAAATAATCCATCAAAAATTTGGGAAAGTAATATGTTTGGCAAATCATTAGAGGTATTGGTAAAAGATGGTTTGCAAAATAAATTATATAAAATGCCAGATGACGTTCAATCAAAAATCCAGAAAACATTAGAAAAAATAATCAATGAAGGCAATGGTGGATTAATTTGTATTATACTATAATAATAAATATTAAAATTCTTATCCGTCATTCATAGATAGAATGACGGATTTTTGTAACAATGACTCCTTATATGATATATATTAATAAGGGGCGACGTTATGGACAGGTTTAAAAACTACGGGTTGTGGGTATCAATTGCTGCTTTTATACCATTAATTCTAGAAGCATTTGGTTTTAAAATAATGCCAGGAAACTATAACGAGATTATTAACTCTCTATTAGGGATTTTAGTATTAGCAGGTATTATTAATAATCCACAAAATGGTAAAGGTTACTTGAATGAAAAGAACACTGAAAAAGAAAATTTTACTGAAAAAGATGGCTAGATAATATAAGAACTTGATGGAGATTAGAAATCTCCATCTTTTGTTTGTATGTGAAGTGAATTTGTTAATTCTAAACACAAAAATAATATATAAGCAAAATATATTTTAAATTATTCTTATAATTTATATATTTCGCAAAAAATATTGAATATATATTCTATATTTATAATTTATCTAAATTTAATTATTCTTGCTTTCATTGACAGTTTTTTTGTATAATCATATAATTCAACTAAGAAACTGGAAAATTGAAATATGATGAGAATGTTATACATATACTATTTATTATTAGATCATGTTTTAAGTGAGTATTGATTAAATTGTACGGATACAATACTTATAAATTGCGAAGAAAAGCGCTTCGCAATTTATAGTGACAAGTTACAAGTTATAAGTGACAAGTTATGGATACCTTTCGTAAACGAAAGCTCTTAATTAAATAAAAAATAAAAAAAATCCTTTTGCGTAGCAAGATCACATTATTCAATCATCGAAGATGATAAAGGCTTAGTTAAAGATTTTCTGCAAGAAAATCATCATAAACTTGTCACTGATTTATTTTGTCTTTTATTTAAATTACGTAAAAAAGTAATCACTACTAAAGTTATTTAAATACATAAATTATTATCAAAGTAAATTTATACTTAATTATAAAGAGAGGGGAATTAATTTGAAAAAAATAGGTGTTGTATTTAATGGAGGCACAATATCTATGAAAATAGATCCGAGACTTCAAGCGGCTGTTCCTTCTTTAACAGGGGAAGAGATAATGAATATGGTTATAGGAATTGAAAAATATGCAAAGATAAAAAATTATAATTTTTCCAATCTTCCTGGACCACATGTTACTCCTAAAAAAATGCTTGAGCTTTCCTGTTTTGTAAAAAAAATAATACAAAAAGATGATATAGATGGTATTGTTATAACTCATGGTACTGATACTTTAGAGGAGACTGCATATTTTCTAGACCTAAATGTAAAGACTACCAAACCAATTATAGTTACTGGTGCTATGAGAAATAGTTCTGAATTAGGGTATGATGGTCCGGCAAATTTAGCAGCATCAATTTGTACAGCTATATCTGATGAGGCAAGGGGAAAAGGAGTTATTGTCTGTATGAATGATGAGTTGAATGCGGCACAAGAAGTTACGAAAGTCCATTCAATGCATTTAAATACTTTTCAAAGTCCAGAATTTGGCCCTATTGGAATTGTTGATAATAATAAAGTCATTTTTTATCGAACTATTCTTCAGAATGAACATATTTTAACTGAGAATATTGAAAAAAATGTAGAACTAATAAAATGTGTAGCAGGAATGGATTCAAGTATAATTGATTTTATGGTAGAAAAAGGAACTAAGGGGATTGTCATAGAGGGATTAGGGAGAGGTAACGTTCCTCCTGATATGATTCCAGGTATAAAAAGGGCTATAGAAAAAGGGGTTGTATTGATTCTGGTTACTAGATGTTTTATGGGCAGGGTTCTTGATAGTTATGGCTATAGTGGTGGCGGAAGCGATTTGAGAAATATTGGAGTGATTTTTGGTAATAACTTACCTGGACAAAAGGCAAGGATTAAATTAATGCTAGCATTAGGCATAACAAATGCATATAAAGAGATTAAAAAAATATTTGAAAAGGGTATGTATAGTATATAATTTAATAAAATTTGACATAGAATTATAATTTTGATACTATAGCATAGTTGAAAATCACTAACTCGTATAATTCTGATAATATGGTTCAGAAGTATCTACCAGATACCAAAAATATCTGACTACGAGTAAGTTGTAGATGTTTCCTATACCACTATGACTTACTTTGTAGGTAAGTTTTAGTGGTAAAATTATTTAGGGGGAAACATATGGACAGATTTTTTAAATTACACGAAAATGGAACAAACGTAAGAAAGGAAGTAATTGCAGGAATTACAACTTTTTTGGCTATGGCATACATAATTGCTGTAAATCCTAATTTTTTAGAAGTAACTGGGATGCCTAAAGGAGCTGTCCTTACAGCAACTTGTTTAACAGCAGGCTTCACTACGATACTTATGGGGATATATGCAAATTTACCCTTTGCACTAGCTTCAGGAATGGGACTAAATGCTTTTTTTGCATATACGGTAGTGTTAGATAAACAAATACCGTGGGAGGTAGCGCTTGCAGCAGTTCTAGTAGAAGGTGTTATTTTTATAATTTTATCCTTAACTAAAGTAAGAGAAGCAGTGGTGAATGCTATACCACATACTTTGAAATTAGCAGTGACAGCAGGTATTGGTTTATTTATTGCTTTTATAGGATTTGTAAATGCAGGAATTGTTATTAAAAATGATGCGACATTGGTTGGAATAGGAGATTTTACTTCTCCAAAAACAATCGTTACTGTAATTGGTATTATTGTTATTGTAGTTTTATCTAAAAGAAAAGTAAAAGGTTCAATATTATGGGGAATACTAGCAAGTACAGCTATTGCATGGGTGTATGCTTTAATAAATCCAATTACCGCATCTGAAAGTTATCAAATTTTTCTTCCAAATGGAATTTTTAAATACGAATCAATAAAACCTATAGTTTTTAAAGCATTATCTATTGATAAAGGATATATATTTGATCCACAAAAATTGTGGATGTTCGCAACAGTAATATTTACTTTTTTATTTGTTGATTTTTTTGATACTGTTGGAACTCTTGTTGGTGTTGCATCAAAGGTAGGTATGGTAGACGAAAACGGAAAAGTTAAAAATGCAGGAAAAGCTTTGTTAGTAGATTCTGTTGGGACAACTTTTGGAGCTTTAATGGGTACATCTACAGTAACTACATACGTAGAAAGTTCTGCTGGTGTAGCAGAAGGTGGAAGAACTGGATTAACATCCGTAGTTACTGGGATACTGTTTTTACTAGCAATGTTTTTTGCTCCAATATTTATGGCTATTCCTGGTTGTGCTACAGCACCTGCATTAATTGTAGTGGGATTTTATATGATGGAGAACATTGTTAAAGTTAATTTTATGGATATAACAGAGGGTGTCCCTGCTTTTATTACAATAGCGCTTATGCCACTAACTTATAGTATAGGAGACGGACTAACATTAGGAATTTTATCTTATGTTATAATAAATACGGTTAATAATATTGTGACAAAAGAAACGGATAATAAAAAAAGAATTTCTCCAATAATGTACGTTTTAGCATTTTTATTTATTGTTAAATTGATTGTTACGGGAGGTCATTAAAAAAAAGTAGGATTTCCTACTTTTTTCTTCTTTGAAATAGATTACGAACTAGTTATTCTTATCTGCGAAGCAGATAAAGGCTTAGTTAAAGATTTTCTGGAAGAAAATCAACCTTTACTGTAGACTGTCAACCGTCAACTATAAATTGCTAAACTCTTTTCTTCCCAATTTATAAATAATGTGTAACTTAAGAAAAAACACTTGAATAAAATAATTTATAACATATTATTGGGGAGGACCAACTTTGATAAGCAATAGAACATTGAAAATTGAAGAGTATTGTTTCGAATCTATTAATAAAATAAAAAAAGAAAAGTTGATTAAAGGCGAAGAAATATTGGATTTAGGTATAGGTGACCCTGATTTACCAGTTCATGAGAATATTATCAATAAGTTGATAAATGCTTTGAAGTTCCAAGGATTTAATAAATATCCTCCCTATGAGGGAATAAAAGAATTAAAAAAGGAAATTATTAAATATTATAATGAAGTTTTTAATGTGAACTTACAAATGGATGAAGTTTTAGTGCTAATAGGGTCAAAAGAAGGTATTGGACATTTATTGCCAGTAGTATGTGACTATGGCGATGAGCTTATAATTACAGAACCTAAATATCCTCCATACGAGAGGTGCTCAAAATTATGGAATATCAAATGTAATAAAATTAGATTATTAGAAAAAAATAATTATTTATTAAACTTGAATTCAATAAGTAAAGAAGTGAAGGATAAAAGTAAACTAATGATTTTAAACTACCCTAATAATCCTACTGGTGCAGTGGCTAATGAATATTTTTATAAGGAAGTAATTAAATATTGCAAAAAAAATAATATACTCTTATGTAATGATGGGGCATATAACGAAATTGTTGATATAAATACTATTCCACAAAGTATTTTAAGTTATGATAATAGTAAAACGTGTATTGAGATTGGCACATTTTCAAAAACATTTAATATGACAGGATTTAGAATAGGTTATATTGTAGGAAACAGGAAAATTATTAATGGGTTATTGAAAGTAAAATCAAGTTTTGATTCAGGACAATTTGTACCAATTCAATATGCTGCTATAGAGGCATTAAAATTACCTAAATCATATATTGAAAAAAATAGATTAATATATTACAATAGAAAGGTCGCTGTTAAAGAAATATTATCTAAAAAAGGTATTCACTATTTTAATAGTAAGGGAACATTTTATATTTGGTGTTCAACACCTGAAGGATATACAGATAAACAGATATGTGAAGAGTTTATTAATGAAAATGGAATTATAGTTACTCCTGGAAGTGCATTTGGTGAGAAATATAACCACTTTTTCCGTATAGCTTTAGCTTGTAAAAAAGAATTAATAGTAGGAGCTATGGAAAGAATTCAAGAGTATAAATAAGAAAAAAGGAATTATTTAATATTCAGTTTAAATATATATAAAAATATGGTATCATATAAAAGATATCTAATTATTGTATAGTTAAATTGGAAGGATGATCATAATGTCAAAAAGTATGACTGGATTTGGGAGAGCAATTTCTCCTGAGAAAAGTACTAAAGGATTCACAGTAGAAATCAAAAGCGTAAATCATAGATATTTGGATATAAATATAAGAATGCCAAGAAATTATATGCAAATTGAAAATAAAATTAGAGAGCTAGTGAAAAATAAATTAAAAAGAGGAAAAGTTGATATTTTTATTTCTCAAAATTCTTTTGGGAAAGATGATTATGATATTTCTTTCAATAAAAATCTAGCTGATAATTATATGGCTTGTTTAAATGAAATAAAAAATGAGTATGATGTGATTGATAACATTTCTGTATCACTCTTATCAAAATTTCCAGATGTAATTTTGATAGAAAAAAAAGAAGCTGATATTGCAGAAATATGGGATGAACTTAAAGAAATGATTAATAATGCACTAGATAAGTTACTACAGATGAGAAAATCTGAAGGAGAAAAACTAAAAGAAGACATATCACAAAAATGTGATGATATTTTGACTTTAATTTCTTTCATTGAAGAAAAAGCTCCAATGGTCATAATTGAATACAAAAAAAAGCTTGTTCATAGAATTAATGAACTTATGGAACAGAGTGAAGTTGATGAATATAGAATTGCTAACGAGGTTGCACTATTTGCTGATAAAGCTGCAATTGATGAAGAGGTTGTTAGATTAAAAAGTCATATACTTCAAATAAATAAAACTCTTGCCATAGAGAATGAACCTATAGGAAGAAAACTTGATTTTATTATTCAAGAAATGAATAGAGAAGCGAATACTATAGCATCTAAATCCTCCGATTTAGATATAGTAAATTCATCAATAAATTTAAAAAATTTAATTGAAAAGATGAGAGAACAAGTTCAAAATTTAGAATAACAGGAGGAAGAGAATGGGAATAAAATTGATAAACATTGGTTTTGGGAATATTGTATCTGCTAATAGACTTGTTGCAATTGTAAGTCCTGAATCAGCACCGATAAAGAGAATTATTCAAGAAGCTAGAGAAAGAGGAATGCTTATAGATGCTACATATGGTAGAAGAACTAGAGCAGTAATAATAACTGATAGCGATCATGTAATTTTATCAGCTGTTCAACCAGAAACTGTAGCGCATAGACTATCATCTAAAGAGGAAGTTCCTATGAATGAGGTTGATGAATAATGTTTGATAATAAGAATATTGTGAAAAAAGGGTTGCTTTTAGTTATATCGGGCCCTTCAGGAGCAGGTAAAGGAACTATTTGTAAAGAACTATTAAACTACGATGATAATTATTGGTTATCAGTTTCAGCTACAACAAGAGCCCCTAGAAAAGGTGAAGTCGATGGGGTCAATTATTATTTTTTATCTAAAGAGAATTTCATAGAAAAAATTGACAAAAATCAATTCTTGGAAAATGCTGAAGTTTATGGTAATTACTATGGAACTCCTAAAGAAAGTGTTTTATCAAAAATAGAGGCTGGAAAAGATGTTATATTAGAAATTGATATTCAGGGAGCTTTAAAAGTTAAAGAAACCTATCCAGAAGGTGTCTTTATTTTTATATTACCACCATCTATGGAAGAACTAAAAAGAAGAATTATTAATAGAGGCAGCGAAACAGACGAATCTTTAGTGACTAGATTTAAATCTGCATACAAAGAAGTAAATTATGTTTCAAAATATAATTATGCTGTAATAAACGATGAAGTCCAATCTGCAGTGAAAAAAATTGAAAGCATCATTACTGCTGAAAAATGTAGTGTAGATAGGATGAAAGACAATATATTATCAAAGGAGGGATTAATACATGAGCAAATCTATGATTGAACCATCATTAGTAGAATTATTAAAGAAAGTTGAGAATAGATATACTTTAGTAACTGTAACATCTAAAAGAGCTAGACAAATAATTATAGGAGATGAACCTTTATTAGAAGAAGTTAAAAGCAACAAGCCTCTTACTGTTGCAATTAATGAAGTGAATGAAGGAAGAGTATTCTATGAAAACATAATAGAAAGGGATTAGTACCATGGCAGGAAGTAAGACAGTTGTTATTGGAGTAACAGGGGGAATTGCAGCTTATAAAGCTTTGGATGTAATAAGTAGATTGAAAAAGGATGGTTTTGATGTACACGTTATTATGACTAAAAGTGCAACAGAATTTGTTAATCCACTTTCATTTCAGTCGTTAAGTCAAAATTTTGTGATTTGTGACATGTTTGATGAGCCTAAAACATGGGACATTAAACATATTTCTTTAGCAAAAAAAGCTGATCTTATGTTAATTTGTCCTGCAACAGTGAACATATTGGGTAAAGTTGCAAATGGGATAGCTGATGATATGTTATCAACAACTATCATGGCAACGAAGGCTCCGGTGATATTTGCGCCTGCTGCTAATTCAAATATGTTTCTAAATCCAATAGTTCAAGATAACATAAAAAAATTAAAAGAGTATGGTTATAAATTTATTGATCCAGATAGTGGTAGGCTTGCATGTGGAGATGAAGGATCTGGTAAATTAGCAGATACTGAAACTATTACTGAAATAGTTAAAAGTGAATTGTATGACATTAAAGATTTAAAAGGGAAAAGAGTTTTAGTGACAGCAGGACCAACTATTGCTCCAATTGACCCTGTTAGGTTCATTACAAATAGATCTAGTGGTAAAATGGGTTATGCTATTGCTAGAGAAGCAATAAATAGAGGTGCAGAAGTTATACTAATTACAGGGCCATCGAACGAAAAAATTCCTTTTGGAGTTCACTGTATAAAAATTAATACTAATAGTGAGATGAAAGAAGAAATTATAAAATTATTTGATGGAATTGATATTGTAATAAAAGCTGCAGCAGTAGCAGATTATAAACCTCTATGTTATTCATCAAATAAAATAAAAAAGAAAAATAATGAATTTTCGCTAGATTTGGTGAAGGATACTGATATTTTAGCTACACTTGGGAAGTTAAAAAAAGAGCAAATTTTAATCGGTTTTGCAGCTGAGAGTGAAAATTTGATAACTAATGCTTCTTTGAAATTAAACGCTAAAAATTTAGATTATATTGTTGCAAATAATATTAAATCATCTGATACTGGTTTTGCATCTGATAATAACATTGTTACTATTTTATGCAATGATGGTAACAAGTTTTCTTTAGGAAAAATGGATAAGAAACTTGTAGCAAGAGAATTATTTAATATAATTATGAAAAAAAAGCGCTAATTGCGCTTTTTTATTGCATAGGAAAGTATAATGTATTTATTTCATGCAATAAAATTGTGTTAGAGGAATATTAGTCTGTTTTATCTTATTTTATATTTAGGGTTATTAAGAAAGGTGAAAATATTGCATAAATATGTAGGGGTTATTGTAAATAACGAGGCTAAAGCAGTCAATAAAATATTTACCTATAAAGTACCTGAAAAACTACAAAATGAAGTAAAATTAGGTATTATGGTAAAAGTTCCTTTTGGAAGGGGAAACAAAAAAATAAATGCTTTTGTTATTGAGTTCTATGAAGTTTGTCTTAATTGTGATAATTTAAAACATATTGATTCAATTTGTGAAAGAACTCCACTTCTATCAGAAAAGAATATTGAATTAGTAAAAATAATGAAAGAAAAATATCTTTGTACATATTTAGAATGTATTAAAGTAATGATTCCAAAAGGTATAACCAAAGGAGCTAAAGCAAAAGTTCAATCATTAATTTACTTAGGTGAAGATTTATCTGGAAAATTTATTAAGGATTCATATATAAAAATTTATGAAGTAGTTAAAAAAAATAATGGTTTGTATAACAAAAATACTATAAGTAAAAAATTTAACTTATCATTATCTTCTGTTAATACTTTGATTAAACATAATTTTCTAATAGCCAAGGAAGAAGTTGTAAATAGATTTAATGTTAGAGAGTATGAAACATATAAAAAGGTTGAGTTAAATAGTCAACAGAAAAATATTGTAGATAAGATATATGAAGCCAAAGAAAATATGTTTTTAATTCACGGAGTAACTGGAAGTGGAAAAACTGAAATCTACATGACTTTGGTGAGTAAAATGATGGAAGAGGATAAAGACTCAATTATTTTGGTGCCTGAAATTTCATTAACACCTCAAATGGTGGAAAGATTTAAAGGGAGATTTGGTAAAGATATTGCAGTGTTCCATAGCAGACTTTCGGACGGAGAAAGATATGATGAATGGATAAGAGTTAAAAGTGGAGAAGTGAAAGTGGCTATAGGTGCCAGATCAGCGATATTTTTGCCATTTAAAAATTTAGGACTTATTATTATAGATGAAGAACATGAACTTAGTTATAAATCAGATTCTAATCCTAAGTATGATACTAGAGAAATTGGAGAATTGAAATGCAATATAAATAATTGCAAATTAGTTTTAGGTTCTGCAACTCCATCTGTTGAAAGTTACTATAAAGCAGAATGTGGTTATTATAATTTATTTGTTATTAATAAAAGAGTTGGGAATGTCAATCTACCAGAAATATCCATTGTTGATATGAGAGAAGAATTACTTAAAAATAATAAATCTATTTTAAGTGAAGAACTATATAGTGAAATAAAACAAAAATTAACAAAAGGTGAACAGATAATTATTTTCTTAAATAGGAGAGGGTTTTCTACTTTTGTTTCTTGCAGAATGTGTGGCTATGTATTCAAGTGTGATAAGTGTGATATCTCTCTTACTTATCATAATAGAGGAAATTATCTCAGTTGCCATTATTGTGGTATGAAATATCCCGTGAAAAAGCTTTGTCCAAAATGTGGAAGTAAATATGTCAAGTATTTTGGGGTTGGTACTGAAAAAATTCAAAGTATTATCAATGAAACTTTTCCTGAGGCAAGAACACTTAGAATGGATTTTGATACTACAAGAAAAAAAAATTCTCACGAATATATATACAATCAGTTTAAAAATGGTGAGGCAGATATACTAATAGGAACACAAATGATTGCGAAAGGTCTGGATTTTGAGAATGTTACTCTAGTAGGTATTATCGCTGCTGATATATCATTAAATCTTCCAGATTATAGAGCGGAAGAAAGAACTTATCAGCTTATTACTCAAGTAAGTGGTAGAGCTGGTAGAGGTAGATATAGTGGTAAAGTGGTTATTCAGACATATCAGCCAGATAATTCTTCGATAATCTATGCTGCTGAAAATAATTATAAGGAATTTTATAAAAAAGAAATAGCTATGAGAGAAATAATGAATTACCCCCCATTTGGTAAAATATTATTGATAAATTTAAGTAGTAAAAATGAAAATTTATTAATAAAAAATATACAAAAAATTGGGTATTTGTTAAAGAAAAATTATTCGGATAATGATAAAATTATAATATTAGGCCCTACGGCAAGTTCTTTGTCTAGAGTAAAAGAATATTATAGGTGGCAAATATTAATAAAAGGTGACTTTGATAATGATTTTTCTGAAAATGTTAAAAGTTATATATATGAGTGTTTAAAAAATATATATACTGAAATTAGAATAAGTATTGATATTAACCCAAGTAGTTTACTTTAAAGGTTTAAATAGTAAAAGGAGGATTTTAAATGGCATTAAGAAATATTAGAGTGAATGGTGATGAAGTTTTAAGAAAAAAGAGTAGAGAAGTAAAGGAAATTAATGAAAGAATATTAACATTAATAGAAGATATGAAGGAAACTATGTATCATGAGAATGGAGTTGGATTAGCAGCACCTCAAATAGGCATTTTGAGAAAAGTAGTTGTAATTGATGTTGGTGAAGGCCCAATAGTTTTAATTAATCCTGAAATAATTTCTCAGGAAGGGTCTCAAATAGACGAAGAAGGATGTTTAAGTATTCCAGGAGTTCAGGGGAAAGTAGATAGACCTATGAAAGTTACTGCAAAAGCGTTAAATGAAAAAGGTGAGGAATTTATTCTAGAAGGACAAGAATTATTAGCTAGAGCAATTTGCCATGAAGTGGACCACTTGAATGGTGTGTTATTTATCGACAAAACTATAGAAAAAGAATAGATGGAAGGTGACTGAATGAAAATAGTATTTATGGGTACTCCAGAATTTGCTGTACCTTCATTAAGAACTTTAATTAAAAATTTCGATGTAAAAGCAGTATTTACTCAACCCGATAGACCAAAAGGAAGAGGAAAGAAAGTGGCTATTTCTCCTATTAAAGAAGTTGCACTTGAACATGATATAAAAGTATATCAGCCAGTGAAGTTAAGAAAAGAGATTGAAATTATAAATGAACTAAAAAATATAAAGCCTGATTTTATTATAGTTGTCGCTTATGGACAAATTTTATCAAAAGAAGTTTTAGATATTCCAAAGTATGCATGTATCAATCTTCATGCATCATTATTGCCAAAATATAGAGGCGCTGCACCTTTAAATTGGGCTATTATAAATGGAGAAAGAAAAAGTGGTAATACATCTATGCTTATGGATGTAGGATTAGATACTGGAGATATGCTTTTGACTCAAGAAGTAGATATTACTGATGAGATGACAGCTGGCGAATTGCACGATAGTCTTAAAGAAATTGGTGGAGATTTACTTGTTAAAACGATAAATGGATATGCAAATAATGAAATAACTCCAGTTAAACAGGATGATGGTTTAAGTTGTTATGCATCTATGTTAGATAAAAAGATTGCAAAAATAGATTGGAATAAATCTAATTTAGAAATAAAAAATTTAATAAGAGGTTTAAATCCTTGGCCTATTGCATATACAACATATAAAGATAAGAACATGAAAATTTTTGTATCAGAAGTAAAAGATATAGCTTCTGACAAAGAACCTGGTACAATTTTAAATGTTTCTGATAACGGTATAGAAGTGGTATGCGGTAAAGGGGTCTTATTAATTAAAACAATACAATTTCCTGGTAAAAAATCTTTAGATGTAAAAGATTATTTAAGAGGAAATTCAATAGAACAATATTATAGATTTGAATAAAAAAGAGGAGGCATATTATGTACTTTAGAGGTTTTGATCCCACATTCATTATATTGATTCCTGCATTAATAATGTCTGCATGGGCTCAATTTAAAGTTAAATCTACTTTTCAAAAATATTCAAAAATTAGAAGTATGAATGGTATGACTGGTGCAGATGTAGCAAGGAGACTTTTAGATGATGAAGGTTTATTTGATGTTCCTGTACAACATATAAGAGGAAATTTGTCAGATCATTATGATCCTGTTCATAGAGTAATGAGGCTATCTGATTCAGTTTATAATAGTACTTCTATAGCAGCTATCGGAGTTGCAGCGCATGAAACAGGGCATGCAATTCAGCACAAGAACAGCTATATCCCACTAAAAATTAGGGGAGCTATTTTCCCTGTAGTTAACTTTAGCTCTAAAGTTTCTTGGATAATTTTTATTTTAGGGTTCTTGTTTAGTTACCCAACACTGATAGATATTGGTATTCTATTATTTACAACAGTAGTACTTTTTCAAATAGTAACTCTGCCAGTAGAGTTTAATGCATCTAATAGGGCAATTGCAATATTAGAGAATAAAGGGATATTATATGGAAATGAAGTAGAAGGTGCAAAATCAGTATTGTCTGCAGCAGCTTTAACATATTTAGCAGCAGCATTAATGTCAATTTTACAACTGGTAAGATTATTAGTTTTGAGCAGAGATAGAAGATAGATTGGAGAAAAAAATGATAAACACCCGAGAATTAGCAGTTGATACTATTACTGAAATATTTAAAAATAAATTGTATTCAAATATTTATTTAAGTAAGGTACTTAATGACAGTAATATATCTGAAAAAGATAAAGGCCTATTTACAGAAATAATTTATGGTACTATTAGATATAAAAGCACTATTGATTATATACTCAATAGTTTTATGAAAAATGGAATTAAAAAACTCAAAAAAGATGACCCATATCTTTTGAATATATTAAGAGTGGCTATATATCAGATTAAATATCTTGATAAAGTTCCTGATTTTGCGGCTGTTAATGAAGCTGTGAATATTAGTAAGAAAAGATGTGATATGTACAAATCAAAATTTGTTAATGGTGTTCTAAGGAATTATTTGAGAAATAAAACTAAATTTGATAATTTCAAGGGTAATAATTTTATCCAAAAGTTAACTTTAAACTATTCATTTGATACATGGATGGTGGAGTTATTTGTGAGACAATATGGAAAAGATGTAGCTGAGAAAATATTAAGCGGCTTAAATAAAAGGCCTCAGATAACTATGAGGGTTAATTCATTAAAGACAGATTATGATACTGCATTTGAAAAATTAGAGAGTATTGGATATGAAATTGAAGAAGGAAGAATAAGTCCTGAAGCTATTTATGTGAAAAAAGGGAGTAACGTAGAACAAAACCCTCTTTTTACAAATGGATTAGTAACGATTCAAGACGAAAGTGCTATGTTGGTTGCAGAAGTTATGGATATAGAGGATAATCTCAAAGTTTTAGATCTATGTAGTGCACCAGGAGGAAAAACAACACATATTGCTGAATTAATGAATAATACAGGTAAGATTCTTGCATTTGATATCCATGAACATAAATTAGGATTAATAAAAGAAAATGTAAAAAGATTAGGAATAAATAATGTAGAGCTTAAAATTATGGATGCTACTATGTATAATCATAATTTTGTAAATATAGCAGATAGAATTCTATTAGATGTTCCTTGTTCTGGTCTTGGTATTATTAGAAAAAAACCAGAAATTAAATGGAATAAAAATCCTCAGGAACTTAGTTCTTTGATTAAAATTCAAAGAGATATTTTGATGAATGCTGCAGATTATTTAAAGCCAGGTGGGACTTTGGTTTATTCAACTTGTACACTAAATAAGAGTGAAAATATAGACAATATTGAATGGTTTTTGAATAAAGATTCTAGATTTTACGTAGAGAAAATTTTCTTAGGTAATTCAGAAAATTTTCAGTATGATAGTCTTGGCTCGCTAACAGTATTACCTAATGATTATATGGATGGATTTTACATAGCTAAGCTTAAGAGAAAGTAGGTTAAAAATGGAGAATATCCTTAATTTAAATTTAGATGATCTTCAACAATGGATGTTAGAAAATAAAGAAAGCAAATTTAGAGCAAAACAGATTTTTGATTGGATTTACAAAAAAAATGTTTATAATTTTACCGAAATGCTAAATCTATCAAAAACAACTAGGGCGAAATTATCTACTTCTTTTACTATTTATATACCTGAAATTATAAAAGAACAAGTTTCAAAAACGGATGGAACCATAAAATTACTTTTGAAACTAGAGGATAATAACCTTATAGAGTCTGTAATAATGAAATATAAACATGGATATTCTATTTGTGTTTCTACGCAAGTTGGATGTAGAATGGGGTGTTCATTTTGTGCATCAACAATAGATGGTATGGTTAGAAATCTAACTTCTGGAGAGATAATAGGTCAAATTATAACTGCGCAACTTTACTTAGCTGAAAGAATATCCAATGTAGTTTTAATGGGAAGTGGTGAACCTCTCGATAATTATGAAAATGTTGTGAAATTTATTGATCTTATTAAATCTCAAGAAAGTCTGAATATTGGGGCAAGACATATAACGTTGTCAACTTGCGGGATTGTACCTAGAATAAAAGATTTAGCTGATAGAAAATATCAAATAACATTAGCCATTTCGTTGCATTCACCAAGAAATGATAGTCGTCTTGAAATGATGCCTATAACAAGAAAATATTCAATAAATGAAATCATAGATAGTTGTGAATATTACTATAACAAAACTAAACGAAGAATTTCATTTGAGTATGCGCTTATTAAAGGCGTTAATGATAGTGAGGAAGATGCATCTTTGTTAGCTAATTTGCTAAAAGTATTTCCAAGCCATGTTAATTTGATACCCATAAATGAAATAAAAGAAAATTCTTATAAAAAATCAGATTCATTGTCAATTGAAAAATTTAAGGATAGACTCCTTGAAAAAGGTATAGAAACTACCATTAGAAGAAAAATGGGGGAAGATATAGAAGGTGCTTGTGGCCAACTTAGAAGAAGTCATATGGAAAACTTTTCATAAATATTAATGTAAGGGGTAGACTATAAATGAATATCCAGAGGAAAAAATGGGAAATATTCAAAATGACTGATAAAGGGAAATATAGAGAATTAAACGAGGACTGTATAGGTCATTATTCTAATGAAAGTTTTGATTTATTAGTAGTAGCGGATGGTATGGGAGGTCATAATGCTGGTGAAGTTGCAAGCGAGGTTGCGGTAAAGACACTTGTTGACTTTTTTAATAATGCAAAAATATCTAATGCAAAAGAGCAATTAATTAATGCGGTTAAAACTGCTAATGAAAAAATTAATAGTTTAGCAAATTTAAACAACGAGTACAATGGTATGGGAACAACTATAACAGCTTGTTTGATAAATAAAAATGACATATACGTAATAAATGTAGGGGACAGCCGATGCTACATAGTTAAAAACGGAAGTATTTCACGTATAACTAAAGACCATTCTTTAGTTCAAGAATTAGTTGATATTGGTTCAATAACAGAAGAAGAAGCAAGAAATCACCCAAGTAAGAATATTATAACGAGAGCTCTTGGAACTAATTTAGACGTAGAGGTGGATTTTTATCATTTAGAAAATAATAAAATATCACATATACTCTTATGTACTGATGGACTTTCAAATGTAGTGACTAATGAAGAAATTCTTAAAGTTATAAAAAAAATCACTTTAGATAAAGTGTGTAAAAAACTTGTGATGATGAGTATTGAAAAAGGAAGCAGAGATAATATTTCTGTTATTTGTGGAGGCGAGTGCTAAAATGATTGGTACTATTTTAGATAATAGGTATGAAATATTAGAAAAAATAGGCGAAGGTGGTATGGCAGAAGTATTCAAAGCAAAATGTAATTTACTTCATAGATTTGTTGCAATTAAAATATTAAAAAAACAGTATTATGAAAATGATGAGTTTGTTAATAAATTTAGAGCAGAAGCTTTAGCAATTGCTGTTTTGTCTCATGATAATATTGTTGGTATTTATGATATAGGGAATGATAAAGGATTAATATATATCATAATGGAGTATATGGATGGGAAAAATTTAAAGCAATTAATTAAAGAAGAGAAAGTTATGGACAACGACAGGGTTCTTAATTATGCAATCCAAATTGGTAGTGCTTTGAAATGTGCACACAATAAAAATATAGTTCATAGAGATATAAAACCACATAATATTTTATTAAATGGTGAAGGCAATATTAAGATAACAGATTTTGGAATTGCTAAAGCTACATCTTCAGCAACAATTACAAATTCAGAGCGAATAGTAGGTTCTGCTCACTATATATCCCCAGAACAAGCAAAGGGGAATGTAGTTGATAGTCAGACAGATATATACTCATTCGGAGTAGTTTTGTATGAACTTGTGACAGGTGAAGTGCCTTTTGATGCTGTAAGCCCTGTAGCTGTAGCATTGAAGCATATTCAAGAAAATGTAAAGCCGCCAATTGAAGTTAATCCCAATATACCTATTGGACTAAATAGCATAATATTAAAGTGCTTGGAAAAAGAAAAATTCAAAAGATATAAAAATGCTGGGGATGTTTTAAAAGACTTATTAAAAATCAAAAATAATCCATCTTCGAATATAGATTCTATAAACGATAATGAAGTTACAAGGATTATTACTCCTATTAATCTAGAAAATGAACTTAATGAATTAGCTAATAATAAAGATGAGGATGATAATGATAATGCTAAAAACAAAAAGACTAAGAAAAAAAGTATTTTAATAGCATTATTTACTATTGTTGCAGCAGTAGCAATATTTTTCAGTTCTTATGTTTTAGCTGGAAACAAGTTTAATAGCAAAGACAATACAGAAAAATCTCCAGATTACATCAATGTACCTGCTATTGTAGGACTTCAAAAGGAAGAGGCAGAGATACTATTGAATAAATTTAATTTAAAATTAATTCCTACAGTTGTTAAAAGTACTGAAGAAAAAGGGACTATAGTGCAATGCTATCCCTATGAAGGATCTGAAATTGATAAAAATGAAATTAGTGAAATAAAAGTTCTTGTAAGTTCAGGGGTGGATACAGTTACTGTTCCTGATTTACAAAACATAAGTTTTGAAAAAGCGAAGGAAATAATTCTAAAATCTAACATCAGTTTTGGGAAAGTAGAATATATAAATCATGAAAATATAGCAAAGAATAACGTTGTATGGCAGAGCTTAAAAGCTGGTTCAGAAGTTAAAGAAACTTCCGTTATAGATTTAAAAATAAGCGAAGGAAAAGCTGTTGAAACAACATATGTACCTTTATTAGTGCAAAAAAAATATAACGACGCTGTTTTGTTAATAGAAAAAGCAAAGTTGATATTAGGAGAGGTAAATCAAGTTACTACTGGAGATAAAGCTCTAGATTCTCAAGTAATAATTCAGAGTTTAGAACAGGATCTTCAGGTTGAGGTAAACACTAAGATAAGTTTAACTTATTATGTTTACAAGCCTGAATTAGTTAAAGCTCCTAAATTAGTTGGAAAAACTATACTTCAGGCCAAAGAAATTATGGGAAAATTAGATTTAGTTCTTTTAGTAGATGGTGAAGATGACTTTATAATTGTTTCTCAAAATATTAATGCTGGCACTGAAATTGAAAAAGGTAGCAGTATCAATATTCAATCTGAACCTAGTTCTTCTGAACCAGACGACAATACGGATAATCCAGAAAATCCAGATGGACCTAATCAACCTGGTGATAATATAGATAATGGTAATGCTACTGAAGTTAATGGACCTACTGGACCTACTGAACCAAATAATCAAGAAACTGGTGAAACAAGCAACCCCTAATGAGGAGGACTTATGGAAGGAATTATAATCAAAGGAATAGCAGGATTTTATTATGTAAAAGTTGATGATAAAATCATTGAGTGTAAAGCAAGAGGTAAATTTAGAAATAATGGGGAATCGCCCGTTGTAGGAGATAGAGTAGAAATTTCCATTATGAAAAATGATAAAGGATCCGTTGAAAAAATACTTAAAAGGAAGAATATACTTAAAAGACCTCTAGTTTCTAATATTACACAAGCATTTGTTGTTTTTGCAGTAAAACATCCAGATATAAATTTAGACTTATTAAATAGATTTTTAATTCAATGTGAAATGAATGAGATACATGTAATAGTTTGTTTTAATAAAGTAGATTTAGATAATATGTATTTGAATAATGTTGCAATAAAAATGGTGAAAGACGCAGGTTATAAAACTATTTTATTACATGCTAAAGAGGGTGTTGGAATTGATGAAATAAAAGAAAATTTAAATGGCAATATTTCTGTGTTTTGTGGACCTTCAGGAGTAGGAAAATCTACAATTTTGAATAAAATTGTAGGTTCTGAAGTGATGGAAACTGGAAAAATTAGTGATAGATTACGCAGAGGGAAGCATACTACTAGGCACAGTGAACTTGTACCCATTGAAGGGGGATTGCTTGTGGATACTCCTGGATTCTCGACTTTAGATATTCAATTCCAAGATAAAGGTGAAATCCAAGAATATTTTCCAGAATTTTGGGATTATCGAAGTGGATGTAAATTTTCTAGATGTATGCATTATAAAGAGCCAAAATGTAGTATAAAAAATGCGTTAGAAGAAGGAAAAATTAATGAGTTGAGATATAATTTTTATGTCAAATTATTAGAAGAATATGAAAAAGGGGGAAACAAAAGATGGTAAGAATAGCTCCATCAATTTTATCAGCAGATTTTAAATGTTTAGAAAAAGATGTTAGGGAATTAGAACGTAATGGTATAGAGGTGCTCCATATAGATGTTATGGATGGTAGTTTTGTGCCTAATATTTCATTTGGTTTTCCAGTTATTTCAGCTTTAAGACCTATTACAAATATGATGTTTGATGTACATTTAATGATTGAAACTCCATCGCGTTTTATAGAAGAATTTGTTAACGCAGGTGCTGATTTGATAACTGTACATTATGAAGCTGAAAAACATCTTGATAGGACTATTGACTACATTAAAAGTTTTGGCATTAAAGCAGGAATTTCATTAAATCCAGCAACGCCTGTGTCTTTTATTAAACATTTAATAGAAAAAGTTGATTTAGTATTAATCATGAGTGTTAATCCAGGCTTTGGAGGTCAAAAGTATATAAATTATTGTTCAGACAAAATTAGAGAAGTAAAAGAATTAGCAGAACAGTATAATAAAGATTTATTAATTCAAGTAGATGGTGGGATAAAAGCACATAATATTAAAGAAGCCGTTTCATGTGGAGCAAATCTAATTGTTGCAGGATCTGCAGTTTTTAAAGATGGTGAAATAGAAAAGAATATTAAAGATTTAAGAGTGGGTATATAATGAGAGTTACTATTGTATCGGGAGGTTTTAAACCCTCCCGCTTTCTTTTGAAAGATCAGATTAAGAAGAGCGATGTTGTTATATGTGCTGACAGTGGAGCTAATTGTTTTTTTGAATATAAACTAACTCCAAATTATTTATTAGGAGATTTTGATTCTATTGAAAAGAACATTTTGGATTTTTTTAAAAATGAAAAATGTATTGTGGAGAAATTCCCTCCAGAAAAAGATTTTACAGACACTGAATTAGCATTAAGCAAGGCAATAGAGTTAGGAGCTAAAGAAATTGTTTTTTTAGGATGTACAGGGTCTAGAATGGATCATTTTTTTGGCAACCTTGCATTGCTATATAAGTGTATGAAAAATTCTATTAAGGCATCAATAAAGGATGATAACAATAAAATATTTTTAACTTGCAAGAATGTTAGTTTATCAGGAAACTATGGAGAGTATTTTTCTGTAATGCCATTTTCAGAGATGGTTGGCAATCTATCAATACTTGGAGCTAAATATGAATTGGTTGATTATGATTTAAAAAAAGGTGATGCACTTACTGTTTCAAATGAATTTATTGATAATACTGTGACAATTTCATTTAGTTCGGGTATTTTAATAGTTTTTTATTCTCAAGATTAAAAAACAGTAACACATATACTACTAGATGCATACTATATAAGTGCAGTTTTATAATCACATATAGGTTTATAATAGTAAAACTTGATTCGTATATTTTTTTTATAGTTGGAATTTTAACAATTTTTAGAATGGTATATATTGATAGTCTAACTAAAAAGCCTATGAGAATTTTTGGGAGGGTTATATGAAAATAGTTGCAATAAAATTGCCCAAATTCATTTCAGCAGTACTTAAAATCTTTGTGAAAAACAAAAAATGCAATTGACTTCAATTGCATTTTTTATTTAGAGTACTAAACAGCTCTTTGGACTTTTCCAGAACGTAAACATCTAGTACAAACTTTTAAAGTTTTAGGTGTTCCGTTAACTACCGCCTTTACTTTTCTAACGTTTGGAGCCCATCTCCTCTTTGATTGACGATGAGAGTGGCTATATTGAACACCAGAAATAACACCTTTTCCGCATATATCACAACTTTTAGACATTAAAGACACCTCCTGTCATAAAGATAATACCTACCCACGTACCGTTTAATATTTTACCACAGACAAGGATAAAAATGCAAACTAAATTTTAGAAATAATTAAATTTTTAATTTTAACTTATATTTTTTGGTGTGTTCTTGATAAAATCTTTATTATAATATACAATAAATACTATCTATGGTTATTAAGGAGGAATATAATATGACGGAACTTTCCAATAATTTTGGTGCAATTCATTATTCGGAAGAAGTTTTAGCAGATATAGTAGGATTATCAACTATGGAATGTTATGGTGTTGTTGGTATGGCATCTAAAAATGCAACTGATGGCCTATGGGAGTTGATAAAAGGAGAAAATTATAGCAAAGGTGTTAAGATTCACAATAAAAATAATGTTATGAATATCGAATTGTATGTAATTGTTGAATATGGAACAAAGATATCTGTTATAGCTAATAATATTATTCAAAAAATTAAGTATAATTTAGAAAATTATACTGGCTTAAAGGTTTCAAGTATCACAGTAAATGTTCAAGGTGTAAGGGTTTAAGGAGGTACTGTAAATTGGAATATTTCAAAATAGATGGAATTAAACTTAAAAACATGGTAATAAATGCATCAAATAACTTAGAAAAACAAAAGGAATTTTGTAATTCTTTAAATGTATTTCCTGTTCCTGATGGTGATACTGGTACAAATATGTCAATGACATTCAAAAGTGCCGTAGAAGAAATAAAAGATTGTGAAAGTAATTCAATAGGAGAAATCAGCAGATTGATATCTCGTGGTGCTTTGATGGGTGCAAGAGGAAACTCTGGAGTTATTCTTTCTCAAATTTTTAGAGGGATTGCAAAAGGATTAGAAGGATACAATGAAGTGGATTCTATTCAATTTGCTGAAGCTATAATGCAGGGTTCAAAATACGCGTATAAGGCAGTTATGAGACCTACAGAAGGTACTATACTTACAATTATTCGTTCAGCAGGCGAAAAAGCCGTAGAAAGTGAAGAAGCTGATATTACAAAGCTTCTAGAAGAAGTTTGTGAGTATAGCGAACGTGTTTTGAATCAAACACCTGAAATGTTACCAGCTTTAAAAGAAGCAAAAGTAGTTGATGCTGGTGGAATGGGTCTTTTAATAATTTTCAAAGGAATGTATGAAGCATTGCTTCATGATTTAGATGTTGATATTGAAGATGATGTGAAACAAAGCAATGGACAATTTGTTTCAGTTCAAAGCACCATTGATCCTAACTCAATTAAGTTTGGATATTGTACTGAATTCTTTATTAAAGCTAAGGACGCAACTAATTATCAGGAATCTTTCAAGAAAACAATTACTCCAATGGGAGACTCTATCATTGTAATAGCAATGGATGATGTAATAAAAACACATATACATACAAATGATCCTGGGTTTGTATTGTCTGAGGCAGTTAAAATAGGAGAAATTTCTAAAATAAAAATTGATAATATGAGAGAAGAGCATAGAGAAATACTAGAATCTGAATACGCTGCTGGAGAAGTGATTGAAGAAGTAGTTGAAGAAAAAGAATTTGGATTTATCAGTGTTGTTATGGGAACTGGACTAAAGACAATATTTAACGATATTGGAGTGGATTCAGTAATAGAGGGTGGCCAAACAATGAATCCTAGTACCCAAGATATCTTAGATAGAATTCAATCACTTAATGCAAGAAATATTTTTATTCTTCCTAATAATAAAAATATAATAATGGCAGCTGAACAAGCTACGAAATTAACAGATAAAAATGTATATGTTATACCATCTAAAACAATACCACAAGGAATTACTGCCATTACAGCATTTAATGGAGAAGCTACAGCTGAAGAAAACCTAGAAAACATGAAAGAAATAATTTCAACAGTAAAAACAGCTTCTGTAACATATGCAGTTAGAGATACTGAAATGGATGGAAGAAAAATAAGTGAAGGTAATATTCTAGGACTAGTTGAAGGTAAGATTTCTGAAATAGGAGAAGAACCTTACGAAGTTGCTTCTGATTTGATTGAATCTATAGTTGATGAAGATACGGAGTTGTTGACGATTTTCTATGGTGAAGATTGTGATGAAGATAGAGTAAACAAAATGATTGAAATATTTGAAGAAAAATATGAAGACATTGATGTTCAAAGTTTCAACGGTGAGCAGCCATTATACTATTTTATAATATCAGCTGAATAAAAAAGCCTATGGGCTTTTTTTTGTTCAGATGTATTTCAATATACACCGTCAATTGTGAACTTTAAATTATGGAATTTAACCTATACAACAGAATAGAGGTGATATTATGAACGTGAATGATAATATTTCGACATTAAAAGGGATTGGTAAAAAATATACAGAACTTCTTGAGAAATTGAATATTGATACAATTTTGGATTTACTTTTATATTTCCCTTGTGATTATGAAATGTTTTTTCCTGGAAAGTTAATTTCTGATGCTCAAGAGGGCGAAAAGATTTGTATTCAATGTTCTGTTTTAAAAATTAGTAAAGATATATATGTTAGAAAAAACATGGTTATTTCGTCTATTATATTGAATGATGGAGATTCGGATTTTACAGCTAAGTGGTTTAATCAGCCTTTTATAAAGAAGACCTTTAGAATTGGTGAAGAATATAAGTTCGTTGGAAAAGTTCAAATTCAGAAAAATGGAAAGAAAGTTTTAATGAGTCCTAAAGTTGTAAAAGAACAAATAAACAATGGTAGTATAATTCCTAAATATAGTTTAACTAAAGGTCTTAGTAATAGTTTTTTTATTAAATATATTTCTAATATACTTAATAATATAAAAATTGCAGAAAATTTACCTAAAGAAATAGTTGATAAATATAGACTATGCACATTAGATTTTGCTATAAAAAATATACATAATCCTAATGACTCAAATAGCCTTAATAAAGCATTAGATAGGTTAAAATTTCAAGAGTTATTTACGTATTCAGTTAAATTATTATTAATTAAAGATAAAAGAAAAACTAGTAGTAAAGGAATACCGTTGAAAATAGCTAAAGAGTTAACATTATTAAAAGAGAAATTACCATTTGAATTAACTGATGCTCAAAAGAAAGCAGTTAGACAAATTTTAATAGATGAAAAAAAGCCTTTATGTATGAACAGGTTGCTTCAAGGGGACGTAGGTTCAGGTAAAACAATTGTAGCATTAATTGCTATTTTTAATGTTATATATAATGGATATCAAGCAGCATTAATGGCGCCAACAGAGATATTAGCAAAACAACATTTTCTAGAATTTGATAAATTATTAAAAGATTTTAAAATAAATATAGAATTTTTAGTTGGAAGTACACCATTAAAAGAAAAACAAAGAATTAAAGATAATTTAAAATCAGGAAAAATCGATTTAGTTATTGGCACACATTCTCTAATAGAAGATGATGTGGAATTTGAAAAATTAGGGATGATTGTAACAGATGAACAACACAGATTTGGTGTTAACCAAAGAGCTAAATTATACAATAAAAGTATTAACTCAGATGTGTTGGTAATGAGTGCTACTCCTATACCAAGAACGTTATCCTTATGCTTATATGGGGACTTGGATATTTCAATTATAGACCAATTACCACCAGGTAGAAAAAAGATTGATACTTATTGGTTTGGTAAAAATCAAAGAAAGCGAGTTTATAATTATCTAAGAAAAGAGTTAGAAAATAAAAAACAAGCGTATGTAGTATGTCCTTTAGTAGAAGAAAATGATTCAATGCAATTAAATTCAGTTCAAAAGCTAACAGAGGATTTGCAAAATGATTATTTGAAAGGCTTTAAAGTAAAAAGTTTATATGGCAAAATGAAACAAAAAGATAAAGATGAAATAATGAATGAGTTTAAAAATAATAGAATTGATGTTTTAGTTGCTACAACAGTTATCGAAGTTGGAGTGAATGTTCCAAATGCAACAATAATGATTATTGAAGATGCTGAGCGATTTGGTTTATCGCAACTTCATCAATTAAGAGGCAGAGTGGGTAGAGGTGTAGATAAATCTTCATGCTATTTAATAGCAGAAAGTAAAAGTGATGTTACAAAGAAAAGAATGGAAACAATGGTAGAGAGTAATGATGGTTTTTACATTTCAGAACAGGATTTAAAAATAAGAGGAAGTGGAGAAGTCTTTGGATTTCGACAACATGGTGATGAAAGTTTTACACTATCGAATCCTATAGAAGATATAAATATTTTAAAATGTGCAAATTACGAAGCAAGAAATATTTTTAATAATAAAGATAAAAAATATGATTATATTCTAGAAAGCATTGTAAAAAGGATTGATGAAGACAAAAAACTAATTTGTTTCAATTAATAATTATAAAAGAAGCACTCCAAAATCTTTACTGTATAACCTTTGTATAAGTTAGAAATATGTGTTAAAATAAAAAAAAGTATTACATAGCTATTAAGGAGGACCTTGAAATGAGAGTTATAGCTGGAAGAGCAAAAGGAAAAAAATTAATACCGCCAGATGGTATGCAAACTCGTCCAACTTTAGATAGAGTTAAAGAAAATATTTTTAATATAATTCAAAATGAAGTTGTAGATGCAGTGGCAGTTGATGTTTTTGCTGGTACAGGAAGTTTAGGACTCGAATCTGTAAGTAGAGGAGCTAAACAATGTTATTTAGTCGATAAACATCCTACAACATTTAAATTTTTAACTGAAAATATAAAGAATCTAGGGTTTGAAAAGGAATGCACAGCTTTAAATATGGATTCTTATATGGCGCTAAAAAGTTTTGGAAACAAGCAAATTATTTTTGATTTAATATTTATTGACCCACCTTATGCAAAAGATATGATTCCGTTAGCAATAGATTTAATTCACGATGGAAAAATATTAAAGAAAGATGGGCTTATAGTAACGAAGATTGATACAAGTGAAAATCTTTATGAAGGAAGTGAATGGATAAAACTTGTGAATCATAGAAAATATGGCAATACAACAGTATGTTTTTACAGATATGAGGAGGATTAAAATGAACAAAGCAGTGTATCCAGGGAGTTTTGACCCTATAACTGAAGGTCATTTGGATATAATTAGAAGATCATCTAAAGTTTTTGATGAATTAATAGTGTTGGTTTTAGTTAATCCTGAAAAAAAAGGATTATTTAATATTGATGAAAGAAAAGAATTAATAGAAAGGGTTACTTCTAGTTTTGGCAACGTAAAAGTTGAGGCTTTTCATGGATTACTTGTTAACTACATGAAAGAAAGAAACTTGAACATAATTACAAAGGGGTTAAGGGCTGTTACAGACTTTGAATATGAGTTTCAGATGGCTTTGATGAATAGAAAACTAAGTCCCACAATTGAAACAGTTTTTATGATGACTAATGCAAAATATTCTTATTTAAGTTCTAGCGCTGTTAAACAAGTTGCTATGTTTGGAGGAGATTTAAACGATTTGGTTCCAACAGAAATTATTGATGATGTAAGAAATAAAATTTTAAGCAAATAAGGTGATTAGATGGAAGTTGTAAAATTATTAAAATACTTACACGAACTTATTGAAACTTCGCAGAATGTGCCAATTATGGGTAAAGCTATGGTTGATAAAAGAGAATTAATTGAGGTTATTGAAGAAATAATAAACCATCTACCAGATGAATTCAAAAAAGCACAATGGATATGTGCGGAAAAAGAGAGAATTTTAAAAGAAGCACAAGATGAAGTTGACAATTACAAAGAGGAAGCATATGAAATTCTTCGTAGAGAGATAGAAAGTCATGACATTATAAAAGAGGCTTCAGTGAAAGCTGAAGAGATAATTTCTTCAGCTAGAAGAGAAGCGAAAAATATGAGATTAAACGCAAAAGATTATGCAGATGAAATCTTGTGTGATTTAGAAAGAGAAATCACTGAAAACGGTGAAAAAATGATGACTGAATTTCAAGCTAAGAGTGAAGTCTATTTTAGGGAAATAAACAAGGATTTTTCATCTGTTTCATCTGTTATTCGAACCAATATTAAAGAATTAAGAGATACTATCAAATAGCTTTTGGATAAATAAGGGTATTATTAATAATATTATAACAAATAGCGAAAGAATACTCATTTCTATATTTGCATTAGGAATTGAATTAGTATTAAAAAAAACCTTTTTATTTAAAGAAAAGATATCTATTTTTAATAATGCAAATGTAATAACGCTACAAATTATTCCTTGAATAAATTTGTAGATGGTATACTTTTTAACAGAAAAATTTTCTTTAGATATAAAAGAGCTTACTTGAGCAATTATAGAAAAGCCACTAAAACCTAATAGAAAACTTATTATGATAATTTTATTATTTTGACTTATGGAGATTAAATTTACTTCATTGCAGCCATTTGTTAATTCAATCAAGCCTAAAATAAAAGAACGTGAAATTTTCTCCGAAATATGTAAAATTAATGATAGTTGATGGAAAACAATATCGAATACGGTATTGTTTTTTATTATGTTAATTATTACTGAAAAAAGGATAACAAAACCTCCGATATTTAAACTTGTAACCAATCCATCACTTATACTATTTTTAAGAATAGTTCCCAAATTTTTAGTTTGAATGTTTTGTGATAAAGGCACTTTAGTAGAAGTTTTGGTTCTATAATTGGAGTTATGTGGTCTTATTATTAATGCCATAAAGATACAAGAAAGATACATTGAAATTAGCAATATATAGCCTATAAATTTGTTGTTTAGTATTTTTACACCCACAACACCTATTACAAATAAAGGGCTTGGATTTGACGCTACAGAAATTAATCTATTACATGTATCAAAATCAATCTTTCTATTACTATATAAGTCTATAGCATACTTAGCTCCAAGAGGATAACCACATAAAGCACTAACAATCAAAACAACTGAACAATTTTTAGGAAACTTTAGTGGTGTGCATAATAAATTACCGAAAATTTTTGAATAAATATTAATTCCACCATACTGAAACATTATATTGATAATCACTAAAAAAGGAAAAATTGACACAAAAACTGATTTTACAAATAGTATTGCACCATCTAATGTTGCTGTTAAAGTAAGTGAAGGGTTGGTTATTATTGAAAGAATTATAAAAGAACAAATAAATGTCACCACTATGTTTTCATTCACTTTTATTCCTAAAGAGTGTAAAAAGCAAAATAGAAAAAATATAATAAGCAAAATTAATACTATAAATAAATATATCACGAAAGTCTCCTTTACATATAATTATTTTGGTCTAATAATATAAATATATTGGAAGGAGACTTAATTATGTATGGATTTATTCAATAATAATAGGACTTTTAATATAATCAGAGTTAGGTTTAATACTTTTATTAAACAAGCTATAAACACCTGTAGCTTGAATATCTAAAGATAAAATATTGTTATCAATTTTTCTAGGTACTTTTGTTATTAAAGGAATGTCACTACTATTTTTTAAATTTTTCAGAATTTTTCTTCCTACTTTATTAAAGCCTAAGATTCTTGCGTAAGGACAAGCTTCTTTTCTAAGTTTTGAGGTGTTAAAGGTATCAAAACCTATAAGATATTGGCATAATATTCTATTGATCCTTGTACGTGTGTAACGCTTTGATTTTATATTATTTACTAAATTTTCATAGTTAGAGCTTGAATGTAGTGCTTTTGTAATTCTATTATTTATTCCTTCTGATACATCTGGTAAATTTTGAATACGTCCACTTGAAGAAAGGAATTTATATTTTATATATTTATAAAAATCATCTACAAATGGAAAATCACAGCCCTCTAATTGGAATTCTTTCATCTCTTTTACAGTATCGGCAGGAAGAAAGTTTGATATATCATCTATTTCACCTTTATTATAGAGGTGATTTCTTATTGAAGTTGCACTTGAATAATAACCTGTTATACTTTTTTCATTATATGAAGAGCCTTGACGTGTTATTGTGCGAGGGATAATTTTTGAATTTAATTTATTAAGACTTTTACAATACTCAATTCCTAAAATATTGTTTGATGAATTCATTATATTTGATAAATCTTCTTTAAATTGATTTTTGTACAGTTCCGTAAAAGCTAATGATCTTGCTTTTGGGTAACTAATACCTTGAACTAGATAATTTGATAATTTTTCTTTAAATAACTTAGACTCATTTGTCAATAAATTTGAAATATTTTGAATCGTTTCTACGGAGCCTAATTCACTTCCGAAAACTATATTATCAACATTATTTAAGCTGTTTAAAAGACTAATAGAACCATATGCGAAAAATTCTGCAGAGGATGTACTGTAGATTACAGGTAGTTCTAAAACTAGGTCTACACCATTGTTTAAGGCGATTTTAGTTCGAGTCCATTTATCCATTATAGCGGGTATGCCTCTTTGAACAAAGTTTCCGCTCATAACGCAAATTATACCATCGCTATTTGTAATTTCTTTTGTTTTTTCTATGTGATATAGATGACCATTATGCATTGGGTTATATTCTGTTATAATACCAGAAATTTTCATGATTTTGTTCCTCCTGTTGGTAATTATTATCTAGATCATTTTAAATTTTCAAAATATTATTAATTCATGAATAAATATTGAAATATGTATTGAAATTATAAATGAAAACGGTGTATATTATATTATGTAGTATTAAATATAGTATTAAATATAATATAGTGTAACAAACTAATTATACTATATTATGTTTAATAAATGATACTGTTTTTCGAAAGGAGATATATATATGGGTTTTATTGATTTAGTTAGAGCAAAAGCAAAAGAAAATTTAAGAACAATTGTTTTACCTGAAGGTGAAGAAGAAAGAAATTTAAAAGCAGCAGGAATTATTACAGAAGAAAAAATTGCTAATGTTGTTTTAGTAGGTAGCGAAAATGTAATAAGAGAGAAGGCAGCTGCATTTGATGTTGTTTTAGATGGAATCAAGATTATTGATCCTGAAACATCTGAAAAAACAAAAGAATATGCAAATCTTTTTTATGACTTGAGAAAAAACAAAGGTGTTACTGAAGAAAAAGCTTTAAGTACTGTTAAAGATCCAGTTTACTTCGGTACTATGATGTTGAAAGTAGGAGACGTAGATGGATTAGTTTCTGGAGCAATCCACTCAACTGGAGATTTATTAAGACCAGGATTACAAATAATAAAAACAGCTCCTGGAGCATCTATTGTTTCTAGTTTCTTTGTTATGGAAGTTCCAAACTGTGAATATGGAGAAAATGGTTTATTACTATTTGGTGATTGTGCAGTTAATCCAAATCCAAATGCTGAGCAATTAGCTTCTATTGCAACTTCTACTGCTGATTCAGCAAAAGTTTTATGTGGAATAGACCCTAAAGTGGCTATGTTATCTTTCTCAACAATGGGTAGTGCTAAGCACGAATTAGTTGATAAAGTTAAGGAAGCTACAAAAATTGCTAAAGAGCAAAGACCAGATTTAGATTTAGATGGTGAATTACAATTAGATGCAGCAATAGTTAATAAAGTGGCAGCTCTAAAAGCTCCTGATAGTAAAGTTGCAGGAAGTGCTAATGTTTTAATATTCCCAGACTTACAAGCAGGAAATATTGGATATAAGCTTGTTCAAAGATTTGCTAATGCTGAAGCAATAGGACCAGTTTCTCAAGGATTTGCAAAACCTTTAAATGATTTATCTAGAGGTTGTAGTGTAGATGATATTGTAAATGTTGTAGCAATTACTGCTATTCAAGCTAAATAGAAAAATAAAATACCTTAAGGAGGAAAATTATGAAAGTATTAGTTATTAACTGCGGAAGTTCATCTTTAAAATATCAGTTAATTGATATGTCAAATGAAACAGCATTAGCTGTAGGTCTTGTTGAAAGAATAGGAATTGAGGGATCAATTTTAACTCAAAAAGTAAACGGTGAAAAATTTATAATTCAAGAGCCTATGGAAGACCATAAAAAAGCTATAGAATTAGTTTTGAAAGCTTTAATTGATCCAGATAATGGTGTAATTAAAGATATGTCTGAAATATCTTCAGTTGGTCATAGAGTAGTTCATGGCGGCGAAAAATATGCTAGTTCTGTATTGATTGATAATGATGTTATGGATGTATTAGAAGAATGTGTAAAATTAGCTCCATTACATAACCCACCAAACATAATTGGAATAAATTCTTGTAAAGAATTAATGCCAGAAACACCAATGGTAGGTGTTTTTGATACTGCATTCCATCAAACTATTCCACAAGAATCATTTATGTATGCAATTCCTTACGAGTTGTATGAAAAGCATAAGATTAGAGGATATGGATTCCACGGTACATCTCACAAGTTTGTATCAAAAGAAGCTGCAGACTTTTTAGGTAAAGATATTAATGATTTAAAAATCATAACATGTCATTTAGGTAACGGAGCTTCTGTAGCTGCAGTTAAAAATGGCCAATGTGTTGATACGAGTATGGGATTCACTCCATTAGCAGGTTTAATTATGGGTACTAGATGTGGGGATATTGACCCAGCTGTAGTAACTTTCTTAATAAATGATTTAGGTATGTCTGCTGAAGAAGCAAATACTGTTTTAAATAAAAAATCTGGTGTTTTAGGAGTTTCTGGTATTAGTTCTGACTTTAGAGATCTTGAAGGAGCTGCATCAGATGGAAATGAAAGAGCTCAATTAGCTTTAGATATGTTCCACTATAGAGTTAAAAAATACATAGGATCATATGCTGCTGCTATGGGTGGAGTAGATTGCATCGTATTCACAGGTGGTATAGGTGAAAATGGTTGCGATACTAGAGAAGCAATCTCTAACGAACTTTCTTTCTTAGGAGTAGAATTCGATTCAGAAGCAAACGATGGCTTAAGAGGTAAATTGGCTCAAATATCCACTTCTGAATCAAAAGTTAAGGTTTTAGTTGTACCTACAAACGAAGAACTTATGATTGCTAGAGACACAAAAGAAATAGTTTCTAAATTATAATTGAAATAATTCTTGACTTTTCATACCAATCTTGATTATAATAAGTTGTGGCTAATGAATTCTTTTCTTGGAATTTATTAGCCCATTTATACGGATAGAGGTGTAGATATGATAATTGATATTTCCGATTTGACTTCTAAGAAAGTAATGGAGAAAACAATCAATAAATCATTTAATTGCACTGCATTTACATATGATGAAGAATTTATAGATTATGAACAGCCAGTTAATCTTGTTGGGAAATTTAGAGTTATTGGCGATATTATTGCTTTTGAAGGAGTTATCGAAGCTCATTTAAAATTAACATGTTCAAGATGTTTGGAAAAGTTTAATTATTTTCTACAATTTAATTTTCATGAGGAATTTTCTAAAAACGAAGAAAATGACAATGAAGAAATTATTATTCTAGAAGACAATGAAATTGATTTTTCAAGTATAGTTGAAAATAATATTGTTCTCAATTTACCTATAAAGAAATTATGTAAAGTTGATTGTTTAGGCTTATGCCCAACATGTGGCGAAAATCTTAATAAATCATCATGCAACTGCATCAAAGATGACATTGATCCGAGATTTTTAAAATTAAAAGATTTTTTCTCTAATAACTAAGGAGGTGAAAATAGATGGCACATCCAAAAAGAAAAACATCAAAAGCTAGAAGAGATCAGAGAAGAGCTTCAAACTTCAAATTAAGTGCTCCTGGATTAGTTGAATGTCCACAATGCCATGAAATGAAACTTGCTCATAGAATCTGTAAAAGTTGTGGTTTTTACAATGGAAAAGAAGTTGTTAAAGTAGAAGAATAAAAGGAAAGTCTTGAAGGCTTTCTTTTTTTTTATTTAAATTTTTGATTTTTTATTTTATAATATAAATATCATTAAAAAGATAAATATGTAAATTATGTTTTTAATGATAATGTATTAATATTAGTAATTAATGTAATTATTAAAACTATTTAAAATTTAGTTAATAAAAAAGTGAGGTAAGCATATGAAAATTGTTGTAGATGGAATGGGTGGCGATAATGCTCCTGTTCAGATAGTAGCGGGTTGCATTGAAGCAATTAAGGAAAATGATATCGAAATAACTATTACTGGTCCAGAGGATATTTTGAAAGAAGAATTATCAAAATATGAATATAATAGAGATAGAATAAATATTGTCCATGCAAAAGATGTTATTACAAATAATGAACACCCTGTAATGGCAATTAGAAGAAAAAAAGAGTCTTCTATACATAAAGCATTATCAATGGTTAAAAACAAAGAGGCTGATGCAGTAATATCTGCTGGTAGTACTGGAGCGTTCTTAGCAGGAGCAACTTTAGTAATAGGAAGAATAAAAGGAATAAAAAGACCGGCTTTAGCGCCAGTTATGCCGGCAAAAAAAGCACCTTTCATGGTAATTGATGTTGGAGCAAATGCAGATTGCAAACCAGTTAATTTGGTGCAATTTGGTCGAATGGGAGAAATATATTTTAAAAATGTATTAAATATTGAAAAACCAACTGTAGGTTTGGTTAATATTGGTTCCGAAGAAGAAAAAGGAAATGAATTAACTAAAGCTACATACCAATTATTAAAAAATAGTGAAATGAATTTTATAGGAAATGTAGAACCAAGAGAAATCCCTAAAGGAGAGACTAACGTTTTGGTTTGTGATGGTTTTACAGGGAATACAATTTTGAAGCTTTATGAAGGTGTTGCATTTAACATTTTTGACGTATTAAAAGAGGAAATTGTAAAAACAACAAGAGGTAAAATTGGTGGGCTATTATTAAAACCAGTATTTAAAAAATTTAAAAAAGATTTCGATTATAAAGAATATGGAGGAGCAGCTTTTTTAGGTGTTGATGGAATATGTATAAAGGCTCATGGAAGTTCCGATGCTAGAGCTATCAAGAATGCAATAAGGCAAGCAATTATATCCTATGAAAATAATGTGGTCCATAAAATAAAAAAAAGTATAGAAAATAATATGGAATAATTTTTAAAAGATTATTGACTTAATTAAAGGAATATAATAGTATCATATTGTAGTATTTTTAGTATTGGAGGTGAAAATATGATATTTGAAAAAGTAGCAGAAATGATTGCAGAGCAACTTGGAATTAGTGTTGATTCAATAGGAGAGAATACGTCTTTGATAGAAGACTTGGGAGCAGATTCTTTAGATGTCGTTGAATTGATAATGGCTTGTGAAGATGAGTTTGGGGTAGAAATCCCTGATGAAAATGCAGAAAAAATGTCTACTATTAAGGATGTTGTTGAATATATTACAAACCATTCAGAAGAATAATTAAAGTCCCGATATATAGAGATTCTACCGCGAAATTTAATTTATGCATGTACCAAAATCTCGATGTACCAACGAGTTAAGGTACATGCATAAATTAATTATTGAGCTGAGATATCTATTGGGACTTTAATTTATGATATAAGGAGTGAGTTCATGAATGAAAAGAGAAAAAGTCACTTAAGAGCACTTGAAAAAAAACTTAATTTAAAATTTGAGAACATTGAGTTATTAAACACTGCTTTAACACATAGTTCTTATGCAAATGAAAAAAAAGGAACACAATTTAATGAAAGATTAGAATTTTTAGGTGATTCAGTTTTACAATTATGTATTTCAGAATATTTATTTAAAAAGTATGAAGATAAGCCAGAAGGATTTTTAACAAAAAAAAGAGCATTAATTGTTTGTGGAGATTCATTATTTTATGTTTCAAAGGAATGGGGAATAGGATCATATATACAAATGTCTAAAGGTGAAGAAATGACAGGTGGACGAACTAGAATTTCAATTTTAGCAGATTGTGTTGAAGCAATAATCGCTGCAGTATATATAGATAAAGGATATTCTAAAGCAAGAACTTTTATTTTAGAAAATTTTCAAACTATAATCGATTTGGTTCATAATGATAAGTACATATCAGATTATAAAACGAAATTACAAGAAATTATCCAGAAGAAGGGTGATTTTTCCATCAATTATAATTTAGTAAAGCATGATGGACCTCCCCACAGAAGGATATTTTTTACTGAAGTTTTAGTTGATTCACTTGTTTATGGTAAAGGAAAAGGATACTCAAAAAAAGAATCAGAACAAAATGCAGCTAAAGAAGCTTTAATGAAGTTGGAGGAAATAAATGAGTAAGAGACATTATATTATCCCAATTTTTGTAGCTCATGAAGGTTGTCCACATAATTGTGTTTTTTGTAATCAAGATACTATAACTGGAGAAGAAAATAAAATAAATGCTCACATTGCAGAAAATATTATTATTGAACACCTTAAAACGATAAAAAGAGCAAATGCAATTGTTGAAGTTTCCTTTTATGGAGGAACATTTACTGGGATAGAGTTTGATTTACAAAACGAGTTGTTAGAAGTAGCATTCAAATATAAGCAAAAGGGTATGATAGACAAAATTCATTTATCTACACGACCAGATTATATAAATAAAGAAATATTAGACAACTTGAAAAGTTATTCTGTAGATGTAATTGAACTTGGAGTTCAATCATTGGATGAAGAGGTTTTACTTAAGTCTGGGAGAGGACATTCTGTTAGTGATGTAACTAATGCTTCTAAATTAATTAAGGAATATGGATTTACTTTGGGAATTCAAATAATGATAGGGTTGCCTAAAGATACTTATTCTAAGGATATTGCTACAGCTGAAAAAGTTATTTCTCTTAATCCGGATATATGTAGAATATATCCGGCTCTTACAATAAAAAATACTCCAATGGAAGATATGTTTAAAAGAAAAGAGTATATTCCATATACTTTAGAAGAAGCATTAGAAATAACAAAAACTGTTTATTCAATGCTTATTGCAAATGATATTAACGTCATAAGAATAGGTTTACAACCAACGGAAGAAATAAATGAAAATGCGGAAGTTATAGCAGGACCTTTTCATCCATCTATTCGTGAACTTATAGAAAGTAAAATATATAACGGAATTATTATTGATATAGTGAATAAAATAGCTGCTGAAGAAGTTATTATAACTGTTAACAATAAAGATATTTCTAAGTTATACTCAAATAAGAAAAAATATTTTTATGATACTATTAACAAACTAAGTGAGAAGATAATTATAGTAAAACAAGATACTTGTATAGATAGATGGCATATTAAATTTGAATATGAAAAAATATGTAGAAAAATATCGATAATTAATTATATAAAAAAATTATATAAAGAAGGATATTTCCATAATTTATAGAATATATTCCCTATGGAGAATTTTCTTTTAAATAAGGTAAAATATGTAGGGAGGTAACAAAAATGGAAATATTAAAAGTATCAGCAAAATCTCAACCAAAATCCGTAGCAGGTGCATTAGCAGCAGTTTTACGAGAAAGTGGAAGTGTTGAAATACAAGCAGTAGGTGCAGGTGCAGTTAATCAAGCAGTTAAAGCATTGGCTATCACAAGAGGATTTGTAGCTCCTAACGGAATAGATTTAATAGCAATTCCGGCATTCTCTCAAATAAATATAAATGGTGATGAAAGAACAGCTATAAAATTTATTGTTGAACCAAGATAAAAAAAACCGTGCTTAGCACGGTTTTTATTTTGTTGATATTTTTTTATTTTTAATATAAACTTATTAAGTAACGAAAATGAGGTGATATATATGAACCGTAAAATAAAGAAAAATATTGTACAATTTACTTTGATATTTATTTTATCAATATTTATATTATCAATATTTAGTTTTTTGATTTATTAAATTAGCATTTAGGAGAGTGAAATATGTTTTTGAAGTCACTTGAAGTAAGAGGCTTTAAATCTTTTGCTGACAAGACAAATATAGAATTTAAATCAGGAATAACTGCTGTGGTAGGACCAAACGGTTCTGGTAAAAGCAACATTTCAGATTCAGTAAAATGGGTTCTTGGAGAACAAAGTGTAAAAAATCTTCGTGGTGGGAAAATGGAAGATGTTATATTTGCAGGAACTCAATTTAGAAAGCCTTTAGGATTGGCACAGGTTTCATTAGTGTTAGATAATGCTGATGAAGGTTTACCACTTGACTATAATGAAGTAAGAATTTCTAGAAGACTATATAGATCAGGTGACAGTGAGTACTCTATAAATAATACAAAGTGTAGATTAAAAGACATTCAAGAATTGTTTATGGATACAGGTGTAGGAAAAGAAGGATATTCAATAATAGGACAAGGTAAAATAGAGGCAATTCTAAGCGGACGACCTGAAGAGAGAAGAAGTCTGGTAGAAGAAGCTGCAGGTATAGTTAAATATAAAACTAGAAAAAATGATGCTGAAAAGAAATTAACTAAAACTATGGAAAATTTGCAAAGAGTAGATGATATTTTTACTACATATGAGGAAAGAATAGATCCTCTTAAGATAGAAAGTGAAAAAGCTCAAAAATTTCTTGAATTAGCTGAAGAACTTAAGGTTAAAGAAATAAATATCCTTGTGTATACTATTGACGAAATCCAACAAAAGAATATTAAGACTAAAAATCAATTATCAGAAAAAGAAAATGAAATAGAGATTATTGATAAAGAAAATGAAAAATTACAGGAAAAAATTAAAGAAAAAAATAAAGAATTAGATGAAATAGAAAATACAAATGTTTCAGATAAAGAAGATTTTTTTAGAATTAAGGAAATAAAACAAGAATTAGTACACGATAATAAATTAAAAACTGAAAAAATAAATAATTTAGAAGGTTTTATTAACAAAACTAAAGTAGAAATTGAAGAAATTATCAATAGAAAAGATAGATGCACAAAGGCAAAATCTGAATTAGAAAAAAGCATAGACGATTTAAACTTCAAAAAACATAAAATGCAAGATACTATAAAAAATTATGATTCAAGTATATATAGTATGGAAGAAGAAATAACTTCTAGTGAAAAAAAATATGAAGAAAAAAAGAATCTAATAATTGAACATTTAAGAAATATATCTACATATAAAAATAATATTAATTTAATAAAAAATAATATATCAAACTATCAAACTAAGTTAGAAGAGATGAAAGAAGCATATGATACTTATAAAAACACCTATAGTATTAATATACAGACTGTAGAACTTTTAGATAAAGAAGTTGAAAAATGTAACTTATCCATACAAGAATTAGAAGAAGAAATTACTAAAAACAAAAAAAACATTGTCTCTAAAAAAAGAGAATTAACAAATATACAAAATGAGTTCAAAAAATATACTCAAGAACTTAACAAAATGGAAGCTCATTACAGAATGTTGTTGGATCTTGAGAAAAATCATGAAGGTTACAATAAAGCAACTAAAGAATTAATGAAATTTATTGACAATAATGAAATACCTGATGCATTTGGTAAGTGCAAAATAGTTGGTGAAGTTATTGATGCTGATGAAAAATATGAAACGGCAATTGAAATTGCTTTAGGCAGTTCTATTTCTAATATTATTACTGATAATGACTATGTGGCAAAAGAATTAATTAAATATTTAAAAAGTAAGAAACTTGGAAGAGCAACTTTTTTACCTATGAATACTATTAAACCAAGAAAATTAATAGTAAATAATGAAACAAAAAAATCCCAAGGCTTTATTGGTATTGCATCTGATATTGTGAATTTTAATGAAAAATATACTATTCCAATTGATTATTTATTGGGTAGGATTCTTATAGTTGATGACTTAGAAAATGCATCTCGTATTGCTAAAATTAATAAGTATTCCTTTAAAATTGTTACGTTAAAAGGTGATGTGGTTAATGCTGGAGGTTCTTTTACAGGAGGAAGCATTTATAAAAAATCTTTTAATGTAATATCAAGAAAAAGAAAAATTGACGAGACTAAAGAAAATAAAAATAAAATGAAAGAAAAAGTTTCAAAGCTCAACGAAGAAATAGAGGCATTAATTAATACTATTAAAGAATTAGATGATTCATGCTTAGATTTAAGAGATAAAATTCATTATAAAAATATTGATATAACAAAAATTAATGGAAAAAAGATTGCGGTCTTAAATGAAAATGATAAATTGAAGAAGGATTTATCTATTGCTAAAAAAGAAATGACAACAATCAATTTAAATATTTCAAAAACCTATGATGATGCTAAGATTTTTGAAGAAAAAGCAGAGGAACTTTCATTAAAAGTTGACAGTGATAAAGTTTTAGTAAATGAATTTGAAGCAAAAATTAAGAATATGAAAGCTGAATTAGATATAAATAAAGAGTTTTTAATGGATTCTAAAATAGAATTAGCGCAAAACAATGAAATAATTTCAAGTAAAAATAATGAATTATCAAGAATTAAATTTGACTTAAGAGAAATTTCAGCTAATTGGAATAAAAAGAAAACTGAAATAGATGATTCTATGAATAATAAAACGGTATTCGATAAAGATATTACTGAAAATCAAATAAAAATTAATGAAATTGACAAACAATTAATTACGTTTGAGGATAAATTTAAAAAGAATGAAATTATAAAAATTAAATTAAAAGACACAATAAATACCTTAATAAGTGCAAAAGAAGAAAAGCAACTTTTACTTAACCAAAAGATAAAGTATGAGCAAAAACTTAAGGTTGACAGTGCAAAATTAGAAATAGAATTAGAGCAAAAATATTGCAAACTAAATGATGAAATTGGATTGACTTTTGCTGAAGCATTAGATTATAAAATAGATAATATTAATGTAGAATCATTTAGAGTAGAGATAAAAGAGTTTAAATCTAAAATCAAAGCATTAGGTGTTGTTAATGTAGGTGCTATTGAAGAATATAAAGAACTTTTAGAAAAATATAATTTTTTAAAAGATCAAAAGGAAGATTTATTAAATGCAAAAATTGAAATTGAATCACTTATCGAGGAAATGACAAAAAAAATGAAAAATGTTTTTAGAGAAAACTTTAGAAAACTTAGGGATAACTTTAATGAAACCTTTGTTGAATTGTTTAAAGGTGGGCATGCAGACTTGATATTAGGAGAAGGTGATGAATTAACTGCTAATATTGATATTAATGTTCAACCACCAGGAAAGAAACTTCAGAATATTAATCTAATGTCAGGGGGAGAAAAAGGCCTTTCTGCAATAGCTTTATTATTTGCTATTCAAAAAATGAAACCATCTCCATTCTGTATACTTGATGAGATAGAAGCTGCACTAGATGATGCTAATGTTGCTAGATTTTCTGAATTTCTACGTAAATTTTCTGATAATACTCAATTTATAATTATAACTCATAGAAAAGGGACCATGGAGTCCTGTGATGCGCTTTATGGAGTTACTATGGAAGAAAAAGGTGTATCAAAAATTGTTTCAGTCGATTTAAACAAGTATTAAAAGGAGGAATAAATGATGATAGGTAAGTTTTTTGAAAAATTAAAAAGTGGGTTATCTAAGACAAAGGATAATCTAACAAACAAAGTTGTTGATGCACTAAGCTCAGCAGTAACAATAGACGAAGATTTATACGAAGAATTGGAAGAAATTTTAATTACAGCTGATATAGGGGTAGATACTTCAATATTTATAATTGAAAAACTTAGGAACAAAGTTAGGGAGAAGAGAATAAAAGATCCTTTGCAAATCAATAATTGTTTGAAAGAAGTTATAGTCGAAATTTTTGGAGAAGAGGAAAATTCTATTGACCCAGAAACTACTCCAGAAGTTTTATTTATAATAGGCGTAAATGGTGCTGGAAAAACAACTTCTATCGGAAAGATTTCAGCTAAATTGAAGAGGAAAGACTACAAAGTACTATTGGCTGCAGCAGATACATTTAGAGCAGCGGCAATAGATCAATTACAGGTATGGGCAGATAGAGCAAATGTTGATCTGATAAAACATTCCGAGGGAGCAGATCCAGGAGCTGTAGTATTTGATGCTATTCAATCAGCAAAAGCTAGAAAAGCGGATATTCTGATATGTGATACAGCAGGTAGACTTCATAATAAGAAAAATTTGATGAATGAACTTGGTAAAATTAATAGAATTATTGAGAGAGAGTATTCTGAAGCAAACAAAAAAACTTATCTTGTTTTAGATGGTACAACTGGTCAGAATGCTTTAATGCAGGCGAAACAGTTTAAAGAGGTTTGCTTAATTGATGGAATAATACTTACAAAACTTGATGGTACTGCAAAAGGTGGAGTTGTAATAGCAATAAAACATTTGCTTGATATACCAGTTAAAATGATTGGTGTAGGTGAGAGTATTGATGATTTACAAGAGTTTAGTGCAAAAGATTTTGTGGAAGCTTTATTTTAATACAGCGTATTATAAAAATAACAATGAAGATTCGAAAAACTTATGTTGATTTTCATTAAATCAGAAAAAAAAATAAGTGTTAAGTAATTTTACTTGACAGCCTGTTGAGTTTTTGGTATTATATTCTTCGTGGGTTGGTGATTATATGGATGAAAGAATAGAAATATCAATTTTATTAGATTTCTACAATACATTACTGACAGAAAAACAAAATGATGTTATGGACTTGTACATAAATAAAGATCTTTCTTTGAAAGAAATTTCTGAAATAACAAAAACTAGTCGTCAAGCAATATATGATATAATAAAAAGATGTACTAAACAATTGAATGTCTATGAAGAGAAACTACAGCTTATGCAGAAACATAATTGTATAAATGAAAATAAGAAAATTTTATTAAATAAAATTTGCAAAGCAAAAAAAATAGATTCTCATATAAAAAGAGAAGAAATTTTCTATGAAATTGAAAATTTTGTAAAAGAATTTTTTTAGGAGGCATGAAATGGCATTTGAAGGATTATCTACGAAACTTCAAGATACATTTAAGAAATTAAGAGGAAAAGGAAAGCTTTCTGAAAAAGATATTAAAGCTGCAATGCGTGAAGTTAAGTTGGCATTATTAGAAGCCGATGTTAATTATAATATTGTAAGAAATTTCATAAAGAAGGTAAGCGAAAAGAGTATGGGCCAAGAAGTTCTGAGAAGCTTAACGCCTGGACAGCAAGTTGTTAAAATTGTAAATGAAGAGCTTACTGAATTGATGGGAAGTACAGAAAGCAAAATTGAATTTAATCATAATGGTATTACTGTTTTTATGATGGCGGGACTTCAAGGGGCTGGAAAGACAACAATGTCTGGTAAACTTGCTTTAAGTCTAAGAAAACAAAATAAAAATCCATTGCTAGTTGCATGTGATATATACAGACCTGCTGCTATTAAACAATTGCAAGTGGTTGGTAAGCAAATTGATGTTCCTGTGTTTTCTATGGGTGATAAAGAAAATCCTGTGAATATTGCAAAGGCTTCTATACAATATGCTAAAGATAACAATTTGAATGTTGTTATTATTGATACTGCTGGTAGATTACACATAGATGAAAATTTAATGGATGAATTGAAAAACATTAAGGGTGAGGTTAATCCTAATGAAATACTGTTAGTTGTGGATTCTATGACAGGGCAAGATGCAGTAAATGTTTCAGATAGTTTTAATAATTTGCTAGATATATCGGGTGTTGTTTTAACAAAACTAGATGGTGATACAAGAGGTGGTGCAGCTCTATCTATTAAAGCTGTTACTGGTAAGCCAATAAAATATATAGGTATTGGAGAGAAAATGAATGATTTAGAAATTTTCTATCCAGATAGAATGGCTTCAAGAATCCTTGGCATGGGAGATGTATTATCCCTTATTGAAAAAGCTCAAGAATCTATTGATGAAGAAAAAGCAAAAAATCTTAGTAATAAAATGATGAAAGCTGAGTTTGATTTAGAAGATTTTCTTGATTCTATGTCTCAAATGAAAAAGCTTGGACCTATGAACAAACTTTTGGAAATGATGCCTGGAATGAATACGAGTCAATTAAAAGGTATTGATTTGAGTCAAAGTGAAAAGGAAATGAAAAAAATTGAAGCGATTATTCATTCAATGACAATTTCCGAAAGAAGAAATCCGAATATTGTTAGTAGCTCTGCTTCAAGAAAAAGAAGAATAGCAAAAGGATCTGGTACAAAAGTACAAAATGTTAATAAACTTTTAAAAGACTATCAAATGATGAAAAAAATGATGAAACAGTTTAAAGGTGGTAGTAAAAAAGGTTTTGGTAAAGGTATGTTTGGAAAACTTCCATTCATGTAAATAGATATTTAATTTAGAAGGAGGTGAAATAAATGGCAGTAAAAATCAGATTAAGAAGAATGGGTGCTAAAAAAGCTCCTTTTTACAGAGTAGTAGTTGCTGATTCAAGATCTCCAAGAGATGGTAGATTTATCGAGGAGATTGGGTACTATAATCCAGTATCAAACCCTAAAGAGGTTAAAATAGATGAAGAGAAAGCTACAAAGTGGATGAAAAATGGTGCACAACCAACTGATGTTGTTAAAAAGCTTTTCAAAAAAGCAGGAATCGAATAATAACAGCAAAGTAAATTACGGGGGTGTAGTAAATGAAAGACTTACTAGAAGTAATTGCTAAAGCTTTAGTAGATAACCCTGAAATGGTAGCTGTCAATGAAATAGTTGGCGAACAGTCCATTATTTTAGAATTAAAAGTAGATCCCGATGATATGGGAAAAGTTATAGGTAAGCAAGGAAGAATTGCGAAAGCTATAAGAACTGTAGTTAGAGCGGCAGCAATAAAAGAAAACAAAAGAGTTATTGTTGAAATAATTTAACTACTTAAAAGAAGAGTTAGGGATACCTAACTCTTTTATTACATTTAAAAAAGGAGAATAAGCCATGGAAGAATTCATTACTATAGGGAAAATTGTTAACACTCATGGTTTGAAAGGTGAAGTAAAGGTAATACCATTTACAGATGATAGTACTAGATTCAAAAAGCTTAAAGAAATTCGTATTAATGGAAAAATGATGAGTGTAGTAAGTTGCAAAATTCAACCAGGAAGAGTTGTTCTTAAAATAGAAGGAATAAGTTCTATTGAAGAAGCAGAAAAATACAAAAATCGAATGATTGAAGTTTCTAGAGATGAAGCGGTAGAATTGCCAGAAGGTTCATTTTATGTTGCGGACTTGATTGGGTGTGAAGTATTTGATGAAGATGAAAATCAGTTAGGAAAAGTTTTTGATGTAATTTTCACTGGAAGTAATGAAGTGTATTGGGTAAAAGGCGAAAAAGAAGTAATGGTACCAGCAATTAAGGATGTTGTGTTAGATATTAATATTGAAGAAAAGAAAATTATTATTAAAAATTTGGAGAAATGGCAATGAAAATAGATATATTAACGTTGTTTCCAGAAATGTTTGATATATTTAATAAAAGCATCATCGGAAGAGCTCAGGAAAATAATCTTGTACATATTGATGCGCATAATATAAGAGATTACTCGAAAAATAAACATAACAAAGTAGATGACTATCCTTATGGAGGCGGATCAGGAATGATATTGACTCCTCAGCCCATAGTTGATGCAATTAAAGACATCAAGTCCAGGAATAAGGGTAAAATAATTTTTTTGGGTCCTCGTGGAAAAACTTTTGATTCAAATTTATCAAAAGAACTTTCGGATGAAAAAGAATTAGTATTTTTATGTGGTCATTATGAGGGTATAGATGAGAGAATTTATAAGTATATTGATTTAGAAATTTCTATAGGAGATTTTATATTAACAGGAGGAGAAATGGCTTGTATTCCGGTTATAGACAGTATACTTCGTTTTGTACCAGGGGTACTTAAAAACGAAAACTGTTATACGGAAGAGTCTTTTTATGATGGACTTCTAGAGTATCCTCAATATACAAGACCTGAAATATTTGAAAATGAAAGAGTGCCGGATGTTTTATTATCGGGTCATCATGAAAATATTAGAAAGTGGAGAAGAAAGAAATCTCTAATAAATACTAAAGAAAAAAGAATAGATCTTTTCAAAAAAGTTCATTTATCTAAAGAAGATAAAAAATTACTAAAAGAAGAATAATATATAGCAAATATTGTCTTGAATAGACGAGATTACTGTGTTATAATAGGCTTTGTGCTAGTACGAACGGTCCGCTATCTTCCTTTAGAAGAGAATGAACGTTAATATTTAAAAGGAGGAATGCACTATGTTAGATATAATAAAAGAGATTGAAAAGAAACACGTAAAGCAAGAATTACCTCAATTTAATGTTGGAGATACTGTTAAAGTTGATGTAAGAATTAAAGAAGGTAACAAAGAGAGAATTCAAGTATTTGAAGGAACTGTTATCAAAAAACAAAATGGTGGAGTTAGAGAAACATTTACTGTAAGAAGAGTTGCTTATGGTACAGGTGTTGAAAGAACTTTCCCAATCAACTCACCTTTAGTAGAAGGCGTTAAAGTTGTAAGAAGAGGTAAAGTAAGAAGAGCTAAATTATTCTACTTAAGAGATAGAGTGGGTAAAGCAGCTAAAGTTAAAGAATTAAGATAAAAAGGGACTTAATAGTCCTTTTTTTTATACAAATATGTACAAAGAGCAAAGGGCTTTGTAGTTATAACTTACAACAAAAAAAGAGGGGTGTTTTATATGTCTATAAATTGGTATCCAGGACATATGGCTAAAACCAAAAGGAAAATAAAAGAAAGTTTAAAAATGGTTGATGCAGTAATTGAGATTAGAGATGCTAGGAATGCCAAGTCTAGTGCTAATCCTGATATAGATAATCTTTGTAAAGATAAACCAAGGATTATTCTTTTGAATAAATCTGACCTTAGTGAAGAAAGAGTTACTTCTCTTTGGGTTGAAAAACTATCTAATTCTAATGTTAAGGTAACCACAGGAAATAGTTTAAATGGTAAGGGACTGAATTCAATAAAACCATTATTAAATGAATTATTAAAAGAAAAATTAGATAAGATGAAAAAAAAGGGTTTAATCAATTACACAATTCGTGTAATGGTTGTAGGTATACCTAATGTTGGAAAATCATCGTTTATTAATAGAATTGCTAAAAATTCTAGGGCAAAGGTAGGTGATAGACCTGGGGTTACAAGGAGTAATCAATGGATTAAAACAAAGTTAGGAATTGATTTACTAGATACCCCTGGAGTATTATGGCCAAAATTTGAGGATGAATCTGTTGGATTAAATTTAGCATTCACTGGAGCAATAAAAGATGAAATCATGGATATAGAAACTCTTGCCTTGAGATTAATTGAAGTATTACAAGAGTATTATCCTGAAAGACTAAAAGAGAGATATAAATTGGATTCATTAGATGAGAACCCCCTTACAAATATGGAGAATATGGCATTAAAAAGAGGAGCAATTCTTCCGGGAAAAAATATAGATTATAATAGGATAGCATTAATCCTATTAGACGAATTTAGAGGAGGAAAACTAGGTAAAATCTCTTTAGAAAGGCCGTGATTTTCGTGATATATGAGTTTTCAAAACTTAAAGTTAATGAAGTAAAAGAAATTGTTAATAAAGAAATTCAAAACCAATCTACTATAATAGAAGAATTAATTAATCCTCTTAAGAGTGATTCAAGAAAAGCTGTTCAGAAATTAGGTTTTAAAGTAGAAAAATACATATATGATTTAAATTCTGAAATTGCTAGAGTAAAGAGTATGTATGAGTTTGATACAGCTTTCTTACAAGATAAAAACATGGTAATTGCAGGAGTGGATGAAGTTGGTAGAGGTCCTTTAGCCGGACCGATAGTATCAGCTGCGGTTATTTTAGATTTAGATATTAAAGAAAATAAAGATTTGATTTTGAAGATTAATGATTCTAAAAAAATTAATGAAAAGACAAGAGAAGAACTGGACTCTATTATTAAAGAAAAAGCATTATATTATAATATTGTAGCTTTAGATAATAAAGATATTGATCATATGGGTATTGCTTGGTGTAATAATGAAGTGCTTCTTAGAGCTGTTACAGGTATAAAGACAAATATTGATTTAGTTCTTTCTGATGGATATAAAATTAAAAATTGTCCAATAAATAACGAGCATGTAATAAAAGGGGATAGCAAGAGTGCTAGTATTGCATGTGCGTCAATTATCGCAAAGGTCTATCGTGATAGACTTATGAAAAAGTATCATGGGAGCTATCCAGAATATGCTTTCTCAAAAAATGTGGGATATGGTACAAAAGAGCATATAGACTCAATAATAAAATATGGAGTAACAGAAATCCATAGAAAAAGTTTTTTAAAAAACATTGTTAAGTAGATATTATGAAGACTGTTGAATCTTAAAAGTTACAGTCTTTTTTTGTTGAAAAAAAATATCTTCAAAAAGCATTTTCAATATAATTTATAATATAATCTCCATTTCCGCTAAAAATCACTTCTGCTATATCAAATCTATAGATGTAATTATGAAGATTATTTTTCATGATGAAAAATTGAGCGATTTTCTTTATTTTTCTTTGTTTATAATAATCTATAGCTTCGCAAGGGGTTCCATATTTCAAACTGTACCTTGATTTAACTTCAATAAAACATAAATAGTCATCTTTTCTTGCAATTATATCAATTTCACCAATATTACAAATAAAATTATTTTCAAATATGTAATAATTCCTATTTATTAAGAGTTCAGAAACAAATCTTTCGCCTAAATCACCAATTTCTTTATTTAATTTTTTCATTTTTTCTCCTTTTTCATTATTTATTTTCTTAATTATTTACAAGAAATAAAATTTATATGCAATGATAGTGTTTATAAATTTTATTATTGTCAACAATTTTTAAAGGAGGTGAAATAATGGCAGTTAAAATTAATACAGCAACTTTTAATGGAGTAGATGGTATCAGCATAAATGTAGAAGTAGATATTTCAAACGGTCTGCCGAGTTTTAATATTGTAGGGTTAGCAGATACATCAATAAAAGAATCTAAAGAAAGAGTTAGAGCAGCAATAAGAAATTCAGGATTTGAATTTCCAATGAGAAGGATAACTATAAATCTATCTCCAGCAGATGTACGAAAAGTAGGCTCTTCTTTTGATTTACCAATTGCAATTGGTATTTTAGTTGCTACTGGTCAAATTTCTACGGAAGAGATAAATAATTATTTATTTGTAGGGGAACTATCTTTACTTGGTGAGTTGAAAAAAGTCAGTGGGGTGCTCCCAACTGTACTTCAGGGAAAAAGTAACAATATTAAAGACTTTATCTTGCCTTATGAAAATAGAGAGGAATCGTCAATTATAAATGATATAAACGTTTATGCTTTTAAAAACTTAAAAGAAATCATTGGATTTTTGAAATATAAAGACTTACTTCCATACATTAAAAAAAATGAGCTAAAAGAAGAAACATATTCCATAGATTATAAAGATGTAATAGGACAAAGAGCTGCAAAACGGGCTATAGAAGTTGCTGCAGCTGGTGGACATAATATTTTACTTTATGGATCACCAGGTAGTGGAAAAAGCTTACTCGCGCGGAGGATACCAACTATACTTCCTCCATTAACATATGATGAAGCTATAGAAGTAACTAAATTATACAGCGTTTCTAGAGAATATAAAAATTTAAACGGACTAATTTATAAAAGACCATTTAGAAGTCCACACCACACAACCACTAAAATTGCATTAGCAGGAGGAGGTTCTAGAATGCACCCTGGCGAGATTTCATTAGCTCATTGTGGTGTACTATATTTGGATGAAATACTTGAATTTAAGAACTCTACTCTTGAAGTATTGCGCCAACCTCTAGAAGATAGAAAAATTATAATAACTCGCTCAAGTGGGAAAGTAGAATATCCAGCGAATATAATGCTAGTAGGGTCAAGTAATTTATGTAAATGTGGTAATTATCAATCTCCTAATAAAATTTGTACCTGTACTGAATATGAAGTAAAAAAATATTTAAATAGAATCTCTGGTCCATTACTTGATAGAATAGATATTTATTCTTCGGTAAACCTAGTTCCCTATAATGAGTTGAATAAGAAAAATAATAGTGAGACATCTTTAGATATTAGAAAAAGGGTTATATCAGCCAGAAAAGTGCAAATTAATAGATTCAAAAATGAAAAAATATTTTCAAACGCAGAAATGAATGAAAATCAAATTAGAAAGTACTGTGTATTAGACAATGATGCAAGAAAAATGATAAAAAAAATATACAAAGAGCATAAATTAAGTTTGCGAGCTTATAGTAGAATCTTAAAAGTTTCTAGAACTCTTGCTGATTTGCAAAATAAGAAGAATATAACGAAAGATAATGTTATTGAAGCAGTTCAGTATAGAAAATATATAAATAATAAGGTAATATAGGTGATTAGATGAATGACTATCAACTTTGGTTTGCTAGTGCAATCCTACCGTATAAAGTTAAAAACCAATTAATAAATATTTACGGAAGTGCCGAAAACATTTGGTATGCATTTATTAATGAAGATATAAAATTTAATAATTCGTCATTAATAATTGAAAAATTGAAATCAGCATGGAATGTTAAAAAATTTGATAATATAAAATATTTCATAGATAAAGAAAATATAAAAACACTTATTGTTAGTGATAGTAAATATCCTAATAAATTAAAGATTTACAATGATTGTCCGTATATGCTTTTTTATAAAGGAAATATCAATTATTTAAAAATGAAATCAGTAGCAATTATTGGTTCAAGAAAATGCACCCATTATGGAGAGAATATAACTAGAATTTTAGCAAAGTCGTTGTCCAATAATAACATTTTGGTTGTAAGCGGCATGGCTAGAGGTATTGACTCCTGTGCTCATAAAGAAATATTAAACTCACATGGTAAAACATGTGCAATTCTGGGCTCTGGGATTAATGTTGTTTATCCAAAAGAAAACCAGGAATTATATAACAATATTATTTCTGAAGGTTGCGTTATTTCACAGTTTATACCAGGAACTCCTCCATATTCGTACAATTTTCCTATTAGAAACAAAATCATCAGTGCATTAAGCGATTTAGTAATAGTAGTTGAAGCTTCTAATAAAAGCGGATCATTAATTACAGCTGGTTCTGCATTGGATCAAGGGAAAGATGTCATTGCAGTTCCTGGAAATATTTTTTCCAACCAAAGTAAAGGATGCAATAAATTAATAAAAGATGGAGCTTTTGTATTTACTTCTTTAGAAGATATTTATGAATTGTTATCAATTGATATCTTTCAAAAAGATGATATTAAAAATATGAATTTAGATGAGGAAGAAAAAAAAGTATATTCGTCTATTCTAAATAAACCTATACATGTAGACGATTTATTAAAAAAAGTTAACTTTAATATAAGTAAACTTTATGAAATCTTATTTGATCTTGAATTAAAAAAAAGAATAAAGCATTTAGCAGGTGATTTTTATATTAGAAACTACAATTGTATCAAATAGAATAAATTTATAAAATTTATTCTATTTGATAATAATAATATTAGAAAGAAAATCTATTCTACACTATATACCATATAATACCTTTAGGAAACATTTTATTATAAATTATAATTATATACCATTAGTCATGTTAGAATTTTGGCTAAAAATTATATATTTTAGTAAAAGATTTTGAAATTTACTGTTGACATATATTAAATTAATAATGTATCATTCTAATTACAGTCAATATTTGCATATTTTAAAGTTAATGAGCTATATATATATATTTAGCCCTAGTATATCGGAGGGGGATAAAATGGGACAAAAGTTAGTAATAGTTGAATCACCAGCTAAAGCAAAAACAATAGGTAAATACTTAGGTAAAAATTATAAAGTTAAAGCATCAATGGGTCATGTTCGAGATCTTCCCAAAAGTCAATTAGGAGTGGATGTTGATAATAATTATACTCCTAAATATATAACTATTAGAGGAAAAGGAACTCTTCTTGCTGAATTGAGAAAAGAAGCTAAGAAATCAGATAAAGTATTTCTTGCTACTGACCCTGATAGAGAAGGAGAAGCCATTTCTTGGCACCTTTTAAAAGCTTTGAAAATCAACGAAGATGATCAATGTAGAATAGTTTTTAATGAGATAACAAAAAACGCAATTAAAAATGCAATAAAGGAACCAAGAAAGATAAATCAAAATGTTGTCGATGCTCAACAAGCTAGAAGAGTATTAGATAGATTGGTAGGTTATAAGATTAGCCCAATACTTTGGAGAAAGGTAAAATGGGGTTTAAGTGCAGGTAGAGTACAATCTGTTACACTAAATATGATATGTACTAGAGAGATGGAGATTCAAAAATTTATTCCGAAAGAATACTGGTCAATAGAATCTGAGGTTAAAAAAGAAAACAGCAAAAGTACATTTACAATTAAATTGACCACTAAAAATAATAAAAAGCTTTTAATTAATAATGAAGAAGAAAGTGAAAATATTATAGAAGAACTTGATAATGGAGAATTTATAGTACAAAAAGTTAAAAAATCTTCTAAAAATAAAAATCCATTACCACCGTTCACAACCAGTACTTTTCAGCAAGATGCATATAGAAAACTAAATTTCACAACTAAAAAGACTATGTCAGTTGCACAACAATTATATGAAGGTGTTGACATTAAAGGAAAAGGGACTGTAGGTCTTATAACTTATATGAGAACTGATTCAGTTAGAATTTCAAAAGAGGCTCAGACAAGTGCTGAAGAATTTATAAGAGACAAGTATGGGAAAGAATACTATCCAGAAGTTCCTAGACAATATAAAGGTAAAAAAAATATCCAAGATGCTCATGAAGCTATTAGACCAACTTATATCGAACTTACTCCTGAAGAAATTAAAAATAGTTTGAAGCCAGAACAATATAAAATTTACAATTTGATTTGGAAAAGATACGTGGCGAGCCAAATGGCAACTTGTATACTTGATACTATATCAATTACTGTAAACAATGGTGACTACAAGTTTAAAGCAAGTGGATCTAGTACAAAATTTCAAGGGTTTATGAAGGTGTATGAATATACAACTGAGGATGAAGCAAATAGCATAGCTCTTCCAGAATTAAAAGAGTTAGAGAAACTGATATCTTCAAGTATAAAAGGTAAGCAACATTTCACACAGCCACCAAGTAGATATTCAGAAGCTTCGTTAATTAAGACTCTAGAGGAAAATGGTATTGGAAGGCCTAGTACTTATGCACCTATAGTTTCTACTTTATTAGGACGAAGATACGTCGAAAGAGAGAAAAAAACACTTTTACCTACTGAATTAGGAATTATTGTTGATGATATACTAAGCCAATATTTCAAACAAATTGTTGATGTTGATTTTACAGCAGAGATGGAAAATAAATTGGATGAAGTTGAAATAGGCAGTGTAGAATGGAAAACTGTAGTTGGTGAATTCTATGATCCTCTAAGCCATCTGTTAGAAGTAGCTGAAAAAGAACTTGCTAAAATAACTATTGAAGATAAAGTTACTGATATTGAATGTGATAAATGTGGCAGATTTATGGTCATAAAGCAAGGCAGATTTGGCGATTTTCTTGCATGTCCTGGATATCCAGACTGCAAAAACACTAAGCCGATTCTTAAAGAATTAGAGGTACCTTGTCCAAAATGTGGCGGGAAAATAGTTCAAAGACGAAGTAAAAAAGGAAGGACTTTTTATGGGTGCAATGAATATCCACAATGCGATTTTGTAAGTTGGGATGAACCTACTGATAAGAAATGTCCTATTTGCGATTCTTTTATGGTAATTAAGAATAGTAAAAAAAGAGGGGATTTTTACCAATGTTCTAATAAAGAATGCAAAAATATTATTGAAGTTGAAAAGAAAGTCGAACCTGAAAAGTAATTAAGTGACTAAGAGAATACAAAAATTTTGTATAAAGTCGAAATTTTTGTATTTTTGTTGAATAAAAAAAAATCATATGTTATTATAAATAGGAATAGATAGAATTTTTTAAATTTTCACAATTTATTTTCCTTTCTGTTCAAAATAAATATTAATTTTAATGAGAAGGAGAGATACGATGGCTTCAGAATTATTAACGAAGATGAGACTGTTGAATAAAATACTACAAAAAAAAGGCGCCGAGCCAGTAGTATTTGAAGATATATGTGATACCTTAAGTGATGTATTAGAAAGTAATGTTTATATTATTAGCAAGAGAGCTAAAATATTAGGCCATACATTCCATAAAGGAGTAGAATGTGAAAGCATTAAAGAAAAGGTGTTACAAGACAAGAAATTTCCAGAATATTTCAATAATAAACTATTATCCATTAATGAAACTTTGGTGAACGTTGAAAATCATGGAAAATCTTCTTTTGATGAAACAAAAGAAGCTGAAATTGAAGGGAAGCTTTCAACTATTGTACCAATTATAGGCAATAGAGAAAGACTTGGAACTTTGTACTTAACACGATTTGAAAAGAGATTTGATGACTCTGATTTAATTTTAGCAGAGTATAGTGCGACAATAGTAGGGCTTGAAATTTTAAGGTCAAAAAATGATCAACTTGAAGATGAAGCACGTAAAAAGGCTGTTGTTCAACTAGCTCTTGGTACTTTATCTTATTCAGAACTTGAAGCGGTAGAACATGTATTTAATGAATTAAATGGGACTGAAGGACTTTTAGTAGCATCAAAGATTGCGGACAAAGTAGGTATTACAAGATCTGTGATAGTGAATGCATTAAGAAAATTTGAAAGTGCAGGGGTAATTGAATCACGATCATTAGGTATGAAAGGTACACATATTAAAATTTTAAACGATAAATTATTAGATGAGTTAAAAAAGATTAAATAAGTAAAATAGGATGATTACATCCTATTTTTTTTGTTTTGCTGTGGAATTTTAACATTTTTTTTTAATATTTTGTTGAATCAGCACTTTCCTTATGCTATACTACTCTAGGAAGAAAAAAATACACACACTATTTGTATATAGATTGGTGCCTAAAAGGATAGGTTGTCTATGGAAAGAATAGTGGAGGTAAAACCAAAAGGAGGAATATTAATGGCAGTAATATCAATGAAACAATTATTAGAAGCTGGTGTTCATTTTGGACATCAAACAAGAAGATGGAACCCGAAGATGGCTCCTTATATTTTCACAGAGAGAAATGGTATTTACATCATTGACTTACAAAAAACTGTAAAAAAGGTTGATGCAGCATATAACTTCGTTAAAGATGTAGTTGCTGAGGGCAAAGAAGTTATTTTCGTAGGTACTAAAAAGCAAGCACAAGAAGCTATTAAAGAAGAAAGTTTAAGAGTTAATATGCATTTTGTTAACCATAGATGGTTAGGTGGTATGCTAACAAACTTTAATACAATAAAAAAGAGAATTAACAGACTTGAAGCTTTAGAAGCTATGGAAGACGATGGAACTTTTGATGTACTTCCAAAGAAAGAAGTTTTCCAATTAAGAAACCAAAGAGAAAAGCTTGAAAGAAATCTTGGTGGAATTAAGAATATGAATGCAAAAAATATTGGTGCTATGTTTGTAGTAGATCCTAGAAAAGAAAAGAATGCTATAAATGAAGCTAAAATTCTTGGAATTCCAGTTGTAGCTATAGTTGATACAAACTGTGATCCTGATGATGTTGATTACGTTATCCCAGGAAACGATGATGCTATAAGAGCCGTAAAATTAATCGCTTCTAAAATTGCAGATGCAGTATTAGAAGGAAAACAAGGTGAACAATTAGCTGAATAAAAATTATCATGTTAGGAGGAATACTCATGGCAATTACTGCAAAAATGGTTAAAGAATTAAGAGATATGACAGGCGCAGGTATGATGGATTGTAAAAAAGCGCTAACTTCTACAGAAGGAGATATCGAAAAAGCTGTAGAGTTTTTAAGAGAAAAAGGATTAGCTGCTGCTGCTAAAAAAGCTGGAAGAGTTGCTGCAGAGGGAGTTATAACTACTTATATTTCTGAAGATAAAAAAACTGGAGTAGTTTTAGAAGTAAACTGCGAAACAGATTTTGTTGGAATAAACGAAGACTTTGTTGGATTTGCTAATAAAGTAGCTAAACAAATTTCAGAATCAGAATATGCTTCTGTTGAAGAATTATTAGAAGCTAAAACAGATGAAGGTATTTCAGTTAAAGATACTTTAACTGCACTTATCGCTAAATTAGGCGAGAATATGAATGTTAGAAGATTCGAAAAATTCAATATAGAAAATGGAAACGTATCTAGCTACGTTCATGGTGGCGGTAAGATTGGTGTTTTAGTAGAATTAGCTTGTGATAATGATAGTGAAATTTTACCGGTATTAGGTAAAGATTTAGCTATGCAAATAGCTGCTGCTAACCCAATGTTTTTAGATGAGTCTTCAGTAGATCACGAAGCATTAAATAAAGAAAGAGAAATTTATAGAGCTCAAGCTTTAAATGAAGGTAAGCCTGAAAAAATCGTTGAAAAAATGGTTGAAGGTAGAATAAGAAAATACCTTAAAGAAGTTTGCTTAGTTGATCAAATTTTCGTAAAAGATTCTGACTTCACTATTAAAAAATTATTAGAAGCAAAATCTAAAGAAGCAGGCGCTGAAATCAAAATCACTAGATATGCTAGATTTGAAAGAGGCGAAGGTATAGAAAAGAAAGAAGAAAACTTTGCAGAAGAAGTTCAAAAACAATTGAAATAGTATTTGTAAAAGTTAATAGAGAACACTTAGTGTTCTCTTTTTTTAAAATAAATTTTGATTGTAATAACAATTAATTTGGAGGTATAATATTTATATGGATACAATAAAATATAAGAGGATTATGTTAAAACTATCTGGAGAAGCTTTAGCTGGAGAAGGTGGTTATGGCATCGATTTTGATGTAGCTAAAAAAATTGCATATGAAATCAAAGAATTAGTAGATTTAGGCGTAGAAGTTGGTGCAGTCGTAGGTGGTGGAAACATATGGCGTGGTAGAAATGGAAAAGAAATGGATAGAACTACTGCAGACTATATGGGGATGCTGGCAACATGTATTAATGCCTTAGCACTTCAAGATTCTCTTGAAAATATTGGAGTCATGACAAGAGTACAAACTGCAATTGGAATGAAAGAAGTTGCAGAACCGTTTATAAGAAGAAGAGCGATGAGACATTTAGAAAAAAACAGAGTTGTAATTTTTGCAGCAGGAACGGGAAACCCATATTTCTCAACTGATACAACAGCAGCATTAAGAGCAGCTGAGATAGAGGCTGATGCAATTCTTTTAGCTAAAAAAGTAGATGGGGTTTATGATAAAGATCCACATAAATATTCAGATGCAAAGAAATTTGACAAATTAACTTATATTGAAGTTCTTGAGAAAGGGCTTCAGGTTATGGATTCTACTGCAACATCTTTGTGTATGGACAACGGAATACCTATTATTGTATTTGGTTTAGATACTCCCAATAATATTAGAAAAGTAATGCAAGGAGAAAATATTGGTACTATAGTATCAAAATAATTGGTAATACAAGGAGGTTTTTATGATTAAAGAGATAATAAAAAAGGCAGAAGATAAAATGGGGAAATCAGTAGTAGTTTTAAAATCTGAGTTAGCTTCCCTTAAAGCAGGTAAAGCAAATCCTTCAATGCTTGACAAACTATCTATTGACTATTACGGAGTTGAAACACCTATAGCTCAAATTGGTGGTATATCAGTTCCTGAACCTCGAATCCTTATGATTCAGCCGTGGGATAAAACTGCTTTAAAAGATATTGAAAAAGCTATACTAATGTCTGATTTGGGAATAAATCCTTCAAATGATGGAACTGCAATAAGATTAATAATTCCTGAACTTACAGAAGAAACAAGAAAGATTATTGTAAAAAAAGTGAAAAAATACGGTGAAGAAACAAAAGTTGCAATAAGATCTTTAAGAAGAGATGCTAATGATAAAATTAAGCATCTAAGAAAAGATGGAGAAATTACTGAAGATGATGAAAAAGAGGGCGAAAAAGAAGTCCAAAAGGTTACAGATAAATTTATAAAAGAAATAGATTCTATTGTAGCGAAAAAAGAAAATGAAGTAATGGCTATATGATTTAAATACCTGTGTTTACGCAGGTATTTAAAATTTTAATAAGTTGAAAAGGTGAGCATATGGTATTATTTAGAAAAAGAAGAAAAACAAAAGATAATTCATTAATAAATATCAATCGTGAAGCTATACCTAAACATATTGCAATCATTATGGATGGTAATGGAAGATGGGCAAAAGCAAAAGGGATGCCAAGAGTTGCTGGACATAAAGCTGGTGCTGAAAATGTCAGAAGAATTGTAAAAGAATGTAACAAATTAGGAATTGAGTTTTTAACACTTTACACTTTTTCTACAGAAAACTGGAAGCGACCAAAAGATGAAGTAAATGCCTTGATGAAATTATTGGTAGATTACTTAAAAAATGAATTCCAAGAGCTCCATGAAAATAATGTAGTTATAAAAAGTATAGGCGATATAAATGAATTGCCCGAAGAATGTGTTAGAGAATTAAATAATAGTTACCAAAAGACAAAAAATAATACTGGTTTAACTTTGAATTTAGCACTCAATTATGGAGGCAGAAGTGAAATAGTAAATGCTGTTAAAAGAATAATGGAACATGCTGAAACCACAAAAATAAATTCTTGGGAAGTTAATGAAATGATAATATCAGATCATTTATATACTAGAGGAATAGTTGATCCAGAAATTATTATTAGAACTGGTGGAGAACAAAGGATAAGTAATTTTTTATTATGGCAGTGCGCTTACTCAGAATTTTGGTATACAGACAAAAAATGGCCTGATTTTGATGAAGCTGAACTACATAAAGCTATATACGATTTTCAAAATAGAGATAGACGTTACGGTGGATTAAAATAGAGGTGAGAATATGAATAAAAGATATATTGGTGTACTTATTTTGTCTCCTCTAGTAATAGTTTTATTCTTAGGAGGAATATATCTAAAAATATTAACAGCATTATTTGCATTAATGGGAATGTATGAATTTTACAGCATACTTAATAATAAAAAAATAAATCCAGTAAAATATTTAGGATATTCAATTTGTATATTCTATTATCTATTAATTTTTATTGATAAGATGGAACTCATATGGATTTCGTCAATATTTATATGGGGACTATTAATTGCTATGAGTATAATGGTGTTATCAGAAGAATATAATATAGTAGATATATCACTTACTATAATAGGTTGTTTGTATGTAACGATACCTTTTAGTTTAATAGCTTTAATTAGTGAAAAAAATAATGGAAATTATTTCGTATGGATAATTTTCATTTCATGTTGGATGTGTGATTCAATGGCATATTATTCAGGGAAATATTTTGGGAAAACTAAGCTTTGCCCGAGAGTAAGTCCTAAAAAGACTGTTGAAGGAGCTATAGGTGGTTTGTTGGGAAGTATAATTACAGTCACTGCCTTTGGCTTATTTATGCAGAGTAGAGGAATAAATATTGCTACATTTAATTTTATCCTGTTAGGCTTTTTTGGAGGAGTAATTTGTCAAATTGGAGATTTAGCAGCTTCATCAATTAAAAGGTACGTAGGAGTAAAAGATTACAGCAACATAATTCCAGGGCACGGAGGAATTTTAGATAGATTTGATAGCATACTTTTTACATCTGTTTTAGTATACTATTATGTAACAATAATTTTGGGGATGTAATTTTTGTATAAATCTATTAAAATTAATAAGAAATTTGAATATAGTTTGATATTACTAGGTTTTTTTATTTGTATTACTTTAATAATTAAATACTATTTTGAACCCTTTTTTATAATAATTATTTTATTCTCTATAACAAAGCCTATTTATAATTTTTTTACGAGGGTTGGCTTATTTAACAGGAATATAAATTCAGCTTTGAGTTTAATAATTGTAAATTTTTTGGCAGTCATATTTTTGATTAATGGAGGAAAAGTATTAATAAATAACTTGGATGTTATTGTAGTGAAAAATTTTCCGGAGGTTAATTCCAATATTAGAGAAATACTTTTTAGTTACATAAATACTTTTAGAACAAAACTATTTATGCTAAATTTTGAAATGACTACATTAATAAACAATTTTATTAATAATGATTTTTTGAAAAAAGGAGCAATTTTTACAACAGATAGTATTTCAGCTTATATGATAAGTAATTTTATTACATATTTTTTATTGATCGATAAAAAAATTATTATAATTATTTTATCGAAGATCTTTCCAAGCATTGAGTTAAAGATGTTAAAAGATAAACTTAGTATTTTCGAACATATGATTAAAATAGAACTAATTTTAGTTTTAATTACAACTTTAGTAACAATTATAGGCTTTTTATTTTTAGGAGTAAGTAACCCATTATTTCTTGGTATACTTTGTGGAATATTTGATATAGTACCTTATATTGGAACAATACTGATATTTATTCCTTTAATACTACTAAAAATTTATGCTAAAGAATACTTTGCAACTATAGCACTAGTAACACTTTATGTACTATTACAAGTTATAAGACAAATAATGGAGAATAGATTTATGAGTGACAAACTTAATATTCATCCATTGATAATTTTAGTTAGCGTCTACTTAGGGGTGAAAATATTTGGTGTCATAGGGGTTTTTATGGCACCATTATATGTGATTCTTACAAAAGAATTAATATTTACGGATTAGGTGATTATATGAAAAATATTTGTATTATTGGTGCTACTGGTTCAGTTGGAACGCAAGCACTAAATGTAATAAAAAAAGAAGATGAATCATTTAAACTTTTAGCTTTCTCTGCTAATAAAAGTTATGATAAAATAATTAAGATTATTGAAGATTTTACTCCTGATTACTGTGCTATTGCTGATTCAATTACGTATGATAAAGTTAAAAACTACTGTAGTCTTAATTTCAAGAAGACTACAATTCTTAAGGGTATGGAAGGAATAAATCACTTGGTTCAACTACAAGACGTTGATTTAGTAATTACTTCAATTGTTGGAATGATAGGTCTTGAACCAACGCTAAAAGCTATTGAAGCAGGAAAGGATATTGCTTTAGCTAATAAGGAAACATTAGTTACTGGTGGAAGTATAGTAATGGAAGCTGCTAAAAAGAATAATGTTAATATTTTACCTGTAGACTCTGAGCATTCAGCAATATTGCAGTGCCTAAAAGGAAATTCTTATTCTGAAGTTGATAAGATAATAGTTACTGCTTCTGGAGGTCCATTTAGAGGAATGAAAAAAGAAGAGTTGATTGATATAACTCCAGAAAAAGCTATAAAACATCCTAAGTGGAATATGGGTAAGAAGATTTCTATTGATTCATCTACATTAATGAATAAAGGATTAGAAGTCATAGAAGCAAAATGGTTATTTGACGTGTCTTATGATCAAATACAAGTTTTAGTACATCCGCAAAGTATTATTCATTCCATGGTTCAATATATAGATGGAAGCGTTATTGCTCAACTTTCAACTCCTAATATGGAATTACCGATACAATATGCAATGAATTACCCTAAGAGAAAATCAAAAGTTATTGATACTTTGAATTTTTATGAATTAGGAAAACTTACATTTGAAAAACCTGATATCAATACATTTGAATGCTTAGCTTTAGCATATGAAGCTGGTAGAGTTGGTGGTATTATTCCAACAGTATTGAATGCGTCTAATGAAGTAGCGGTACAGTTATTTTTAGATAAGAAAATTTCATATTTGCAAATAACAGATATTATAAAAGACTGTTTGAATAAATTTGAGAATATAAATTCAATTAATTTGGAAACAATATTAGAAACAGAAAAAATGGTAACAAATTATATTTTAAATAATTTGAAGTAGTAAGGAGGTCTAGCGTGTGGATATTATTTACATACTAATAGGAATTTTACTTTTAGGAGTATTGGTTATTTTACATGAATTTGCTCATTTTATAATGGCAAAATTTAATGGAGTAAAGGTTGAGGAATTTGCTGTAGGAATGGGACCACAAATAGCTTCAATAAAAGGTAAAGAAACTATGTACTCAGTTAGAATTCTACCTATAGGTGGATATGTAAGAATGCTTGGAGAAGAAGAACAATCCATTGAAGAAGGATCGTTTTCTTCAAAAAGTCCATTAAGAAAGTTAAGCATAGTAGCTGCTGGTCCTTTTATGAATTTAGTAATTGCAATTATACTATTTGCAATTATAGGTTTCTCAGTGGGATTTCCTACTACAGTAATTAATGAAGTACAACAATCAAGTCCAGCATATGAAGCTGGAATTCAAAATGATGATAAAATTATTAAAATTAATGATAATAAAGTTACTTCTTGGGATGACATTTCAGCAGCGATAACATTAAATGAAGGAGAACAGATGGAAGTAATGTTATTAAGAGATGATGAAGAATTATCACTTAAGTTAACTCCTCTCTTTTCAAATGAAGCTGGTAGATATTTGATAGGTATAACACCTGTTTATGAAGAAAATCCAAATTTCTTTAGCTCAGTTACATATGGTGTTAAACAGGCGGTTTCTATTACAAACCAAACATTCTCTTCACTTGGAAGAATCTTCAAAGGGGAAGCTTCTAAAGATGAAGTAGGAGGACCTGTAACAATAATAAGAGTAACAGGGAAGGCAGCTGAAGCGGGCATTATAAGTTTGCTATATCTAGGAGCTTTTATATCAATGTCATTTGCTATCTTTAATATTCTTCCTATTCCTGCCTTAGATGGTGGATGGATAGCATTATTTTTGATTCAATTAATTACAAGAAAAGATGTAGATCAAAAATACGTGGCAATAATAAATACTATAGGATTTTCCTTTTTATTATTTTTGATGGTTCTAGTGACAATCAAAGATATTTTATTCCCTGTACAGTTTTAAATGTTAGGAGATGATTTTTTGGAAAGAAGAATAACGAAAGTTATAAAAATGGGCGATGTACTAATAGGGGGGGATTCTCCGGTTTCTGTACAGAGCATGAATAATACTGATACAAGAAATGTTGAAGCTACGATTAAACAAATAAAAGATTTAGAGATTGCTGGATGTGATATAACAAGATGTGCAGTTCTTGATATAGAGGCAGCAAAGGCATTAAAATCTATTGTTAATAATACTAAAATTCCTGTTGTAGCTGATATCCATTTTGATTACAAGTTAGCGTTAGAGTCTATAAAAAGTGGAGTACATGGATTAAGGTTAAATCCAGGAAATATAGGATCTAATGAAAGAGTGAAGATGGTTGCAAGAGAAGCTAAAGCGCGTAATATACCTATTAGGATTGGTGTCAATTCTGGTTCTGTAGATAAAAAAATAATAGAAAAGTATGGTAAAATATGTCCTGAAGCTCTTGTGGAAAGTGCTCTTGAGCACGTAAATATTTTGGAATCTGTTAATTTTCATGATATAATTATATCGATTAAATCATCTAATACAGTTCAGATGGTTGAAAGTAACAGGTTGCTTTCTGAAAGAGTTGATTATCCACTTCACTTAGGTGTTACTGAGGCTGGAACTCCATGGAGAGGTACTATTAAAGCAAGTATAGGGATAGGTACTCTTTTATGTGAAGGAATTGGCGATACGATTAGAGTTTCTTTAACAGGAGATCCTATAGAGGAAATTAAAGTTGGAAAACAAATACTTAAATCTATTGGTTATCAGAAAAGTGGAGTAGAATTTATTTCCTGTCCTACTTGTGGTAGAACTCAAATAGATTTAATTAAACTTGCAAAAGAAGCTGAAGAAAGATTGTCTAGTTGTCAAAAAAATATTAAAGTGGCTATTATGGGATGTATAGTAAATGGTCCTGGAGAAGCAAAGGAAGCTGATATAGGCATTGCTGGTGGAAAAGGCGAAGGACTTATTTTTAAACAAGGCAAAATAATTAAAAAAGTTAAAGAATCAGATTTGATTAATGAATTAATAAGTGAAATTGAAAAAATGTAGGCTTAGGCCTACATAATTTTTTGTTTAATATTATCTATATTCGAGGAGGTACAGGATGAATCAAAGTCTTGTATGTAAACTAAAAGAAGAATTTAATAGTAATGAAAATTTAACGAGTGATAATTTAAAAATTCAAAAGGTTCAATTTTTATCAAAAAGTGGCAAAGTTAGATTGTTTCTAAAATCCAAGAACGATATTGATACTAATAAGGAAACCTTAATTAAAAAGATAATTTCTAATAATCTTAATGGATTTTGCAATATTGACTTAATTATTTCTAAAGATATATCTAAAATTAACGTAAAAGACATTATAAATAAATATTGGATTGATATAATATCTAAAGTTGCGCAAAGTATACCTTTATGCAAAGAATGTTTGTATAATGCAGAAAAAAAACTTGAAAATAATATTCTAACACTATTTACTGGAGAAGAATTTTTATATACATTTTTGAATCAAAAAAAAATAGAAAAACATATTGAAAATACTATTATGGAAATGTTTGCTATGAAGGTTAAGATTATTTTTAAGTACAAAGAGGGTGCTGAAGATAATTCTGAGGAATTCTTTAGAAAAAGGGAAACTGAAGAAATAAATATTATTAAAAATATTATTAAGAATAGAGGTAACTCAGATAAAAAGGCAACAGATAATAAAAAATCGGCTTCATCCAAAGGCAATTCAAAAGGTGACAATAAATTCTATAAAGGGAAAGATGCTAAAAAATCAGATAATCCCAATGTTATTTTTGGAAGAGATTTCAGTGGCGATTCAGTAGAAATAAATACAATCAATCAAACATCAGGCGTAGTTAGTATCTGTGGTGATATTATTAAATTAGAGATTATTGAAACAAAAGCGGGTAGAAAGATTTTTGTGTTTAATGTTACTGATTATAGTAGTTCAATAACAATAAAATGTTTTCCTAGGCCCAAAGATACAGAAAGATTAGTAGAGGAATTACGAAAAGGAATGACTATCAGGCTAAGAGGGGAAGCAACTTTTGACACATACTCAAGAGAAGTTGTAATAATGGGAAGAGATATAATTAAAACTACCAAAATAGAGAAGATGGATATATGTGAAGAGAAAAGAGTTGAACTCCATTTGCATACACAAATGAGTTCTATGGATGCTATTACACCAACTTCAAAATTGGTAGAGCGTGCTGCTAAGTGGGGACATAAGGCTATAGGTATCACAGATCATGGAGTTGTTCAGGCATTTCCAGAAGCAATGGATGCAGGTGAGAAACATAATATAAAGATATTATATGGTGTTGAAGCATATCTTGTTGACGATGGTGAGCCTATTGCAATAAAATGTGATAAAAAAACTATAAATGATGTTTTTGTTGTTTTTGATATAGAAACAACTGGTTTTTCTAGTAAATACGACAAAATTATTGAGATAGGGGCAGTAAAAATCAAAAATGGTTCGATAATAGATAGATTTAGTGAGTTTATAAATCCTGAAACAAATATTCCAATGGAAATAGTTAAACTTACAGGCATCACAAATGAAACTGTGAAAAATGCTAATACTATCGATAATGTTTTACCTGGATTTATTGATTTTGTTCAAGATTCTATTTTAGTTGCACATAATGCTAATTTTGATGTGTCTTTTATAAGAAAAAATTGCAATGACCTTGATATTGAATTTGATATGCCCGTTTTAGACACAATTCCATTATCAAAGTTTTTATATCCAGAACTTAAAAGGTTTAAATTGAATACAATTTGCAAATATTTAGGCATTTCTTTAGAAAATCATCACAGAGCTGTTGACGATGCTTTTGCAACTTCAGAAATTCTATTAGAGGGCATAAAACGGTTAAAAGAAATGGAAATTGAGACAATTGAAGAATTGAATAATAAATATTTACAAACTTTAGATATAAAAAAAATGAATACTTATCATTTAATCATTTTTGCAAAAAATCAAAAGGGTATCAAAAGCTTATATAAGTTAGTTTCACAATCAAATCTTGAGTATTTTTTTAGAAGGCCTAGGATGCCAAAAAGCTTGATAAGTAAATATAAAGAAGACTTAATAATTGGCTCTGCATGCGAAGCTGGTCAAATATTTACAGCTGTATTACAAGGTAAAACTGATGAAGAATTGCAAGAAATGATTAAATTTTATGATTTTCTAGAAATTCAACCTACAGGAAACAATGAATTCATGATTCGAAAAGGTATTGTAAAGAGTAATGAACAAATTCAAGAGCTTAATAAAACTATATGTGATTTAGGAGAAAAAAATAATTTGCCTGTCGTAGCAACAGGAGATGTTCATTTTATTGATGCGGAAAATGCTATTTTTAGAGAAATATTAATGTCTGGGAAAGGTTTTAGTGATGCAAAAAATCAACCTCCACTATATTTTAGAACTACAAATGAAATGTTAAAGGAGTTTGAGTATTTAGGAAAAGATAAAGCAAAAGAGGTAGTTATTACAAATACAAATAAAATTGCAAATTTAATAGAGGATGTTCTGCCTATACCTAAAGAAACTTTTCCACCTAAAATTGAAGGTGCTGATGATGATATAAGAAATATGACAATGAATAAAGCTAAATCTATTTATGGTGATCCTTTACCAGAGATTGTTCAAAAAAGATTGGATAAGGAATTAAATTCTATTATAAGTAATGGATATGCTGTATTGTATTTAATTGCTCATAAACTAGTAGCAAAATCTTTAAGTGACGGATATTTAGTAGGATCCAGGGGGTCCGTTGGTTCTTCATTAGTTGCTACTATGACAGATATAACAGAAGTAAATGGATTACCAGCTCATTATGTTTGTCCAGAGTGCAAATACAGTGAATTTATTACTGATGGTTCCGTATCATCTGGAGTTGATTTGCCAGATAAAGAATGTCCTAAATGTGGGACTATATTTAAAAAAGAAGGATTTGATATTCCATTTGAAACATTCTTGGGATTTAAAGGAGATAAAGAGCCTGATATTGATTTAAACTTTTCTGGAGATAACCAAGGGGATATTCACAAATATACAGAAGTACTATTTGGAAAAGGGCATACTTTTAAAGCAGGCACAATTGGTACAATTGCACAAAAGACAGCTTATGGTTACGTAAGGAAATATTTAGATGAAAATGATATAAAAGTTCCATCTGCAGAAATTGATAGACTTACTGATGGTTGTACTGGAGTTAAAAGAACATCCGGACAGCATCCAGGCGGAATTATGGTTGTACCAAGTGATAATGAAATATATAATTTTTGCCCAGTACAACACCCAGCAGATGATCCAAATTCAGATATAATCACAACCCATTTTGATTATCATTCTATAAGTGGTAGATTGTTAAAACTTGATATTCTTGGTCATGACGACCCTACAGTTTTAAGAATGCTAAAAGACATAACAGGCATTGATCCAACAACAGTACCAATTGCAGATGAAAAAGTACTAAGTCTATTTACATCTACAGAAGGCCTTGGAGTTACTGAAGAGGAACTTGGATGTCCTGTAGGTACATATGGAGTGCCTGAGTTCGGTACAAAATTTGTAAGACAAATGTTACTTGACACAAAACCTAAAACTTTTTCTGATTTAGCTCGTATTTCTGGTCTTTCACATGGAACAGATGTATGGTTGAACAATGCGCAATACTTTATAAAGGAAGGGTACACTACTCTAAAAGATTGTATATCTACTAGAGATGATATAATGGTATATCTTATTTATAAAGATGTTCCCCCTCACGATGCTTTTACTATTATGGAAAAGGTAAGAAAAGGAAAAGGACTTACAGCTGAACAAGAAGTGTTAATGCGAGAGCATGCAGTTCCAGATTGGTATATAGAATCATGTAAAAGAATAAAATATATGTTCCCTAAAGGCCATGCTGTGGCATATGTAATGATGGCAATGAGGATTGCTTATTATAAAGTATATTATCCTGAAGCATATTATTCAGCATATTTTACAGTAAGAGGTATAGATGATTTTGATGCTGATTTAATATGTAAGGGAATAGATTCAGTTAAGCTAAAGATTAAAGAAATTGAAGACATGGGCAATGCTGTATCTCAGAAAGAAAAAGGATTATTAACAATATTAGAGCTTTCTCATGAAATGTATATTAGAGGTATTAATTTCTTGAAAGTTGATCTGTATAAATCAGATGCAAGTAAATTTCTAATTATGGAAGATGGTATATTGCCACCTCTTTGTGCACTAGCTGGAGTTGGAGTAAATGCAGCTAAATCAATTGCAGAAGCAAGAAAAGCAGGAGAATTTATTTCAAAAGAAGATTTAAGGTTAAGATCCAAAGTAACAAAATCTGTTATTGAGACGCTATCTATCCATGGATGCTTAAAAGGAATGCCGGAAACAAATCAACTTTGTTTGTTTTAACTAGGGTGAATAACTAAAAACTTGTAATAAAATTGTTTATATGTTACAATAAATTTGTTTGTTACTTATAACTACTAGCGTAAGAGTGGGCATTTGCCCGCTCTTTCTATTTAAGTATACGCAACATAATGTTGCGTTTTTAATTAATAAAAAAATTGAATATGGAGGGATATTATGAGTGGATATAAAATTTCTAAAGAATTATTTGATAAGATTGAAAATTTAGTTCTAAATTTAGGTTATCTTTTTTATTACGTAGAATATGTAAAAGAACAAAATGATAATTACCTAAGAGTATATATCGACAACGAAAATGGTATAGCTTTAGATGATTGTACTAAAGTTAGCAAACAAGTTAGTATACTTTTAGATGAATTAGATCCTATAAATGAGAGCTATTATCTGGAGGTTTCATCACCAGGAATAGAAAGAGTACTCTTTAATAATAAACATCTAGAAATGTATACTGGAAATGATGTAACTATTAAATTGTCTAAAATATTTAATGGAAAGAAAACTTTTGAGGGAGAATTACTTTCTTTTGATGAAGAGAGTATATCAATAAAAAGTAAAGGATCAAAAGTTTCAATTCCTAGGGAAAGGATAAAAAAAATAGTATTAAAAGTTGAATTTTAAGGAGGGTAAATAAAAATGAACGCTGAATTTATTGAGGCTCTTAAAGATATTGTTGTTGAAAAAGGAATCAGCGAAGATATGTTATTTGAAACCGTTGAGGACGCTTTAGTTTCAGCATATAAAAAGAATTATGCTAAAACTGGAGGGAATCTTCAATCTGTTAAGGTAACTATTGATAGAGAAAACGGAGAGTTACATGTGTATACTTCAAAAACTGTTGTTGAAGAAGTAGAAGATCCTTTAAATACAATAGCTTTAGATGCAGCAAAAGATATTAATCCAAGATTTGAGATAGGGGATATAGTTGATATTGAAGTAACCCCTAAAAAATTTGGTAGAGTAGCCGCTCAAACTGCAAAGCAAGTTGTAATACAAAGAATTAAAGAAGCGGAAAGAAAAGTAATTTATGACGAATTTATTGCAAAAGAATATGACATTATTACAGGTATAATTATTAGAAAAGAAAAAAATAATGTATTTGTAGATTTAGGAAGAATAGAAGCTATTTTAGGGCCAAATGAGCAAATTAAAGGCGAAAGTTATAATTTTAATGAAAAACTAAAACTTTATATAGTTGAAGTGAAAAAGACAACAAAAGGACCTCAAATTGTAGTTTCAAGAACTCATCCAGGACTTGTGAAAAGACTATTTGAATTAGAAGTACCAGAAATATATTCAGGGGTTGTTGAGATTAAAAGCATAGCTAGAGAAGCCGGCTCTAGAACAAAGATTTCTGTTCATTCAAATGATGAGAATGTTGATGCTACTGGAGCTTGTGTTGGTCCAAAAGGAGTTAGAGTGCAAAACATTGTTAATGAATTGAAGAATGAAAAAATTGATATCATCAAATATGATAAATTACCTGAAGTATATATTGCAAATTCTCTAAGTCCAGCAAAAGTAGTGAAAACAACAATAGATGAAGAAAATAAATCTGCAAAAGTTGTTGTTGCTGACAATCAACTTTCCTTGGCAATAGGAAAAGAAGGCCAAAATGTAAGATTAGCTGCAAAATTAACTGGCTGGAAAATTGATATTGTTAGTGAATCACAAATTTCATAAAATCTATTCTAAGAATAATTCTTTAGAAAAGGTGGTAAATTAAGTATGAAGAATCGTAAAATACCTATGAGAATGTGTACTGGTTGTACAGAAATGAAGCCAAAAAAAGAATTGATTCGCATAGTTAAAAATAAAGAAGGTGAAGTTTCTGTTGATTTAACAGGTAAAAAGCCGGGTAGAGGTGCTTATATTTGCAATAGTATAGATTGTCTTGAAAAGGCTATTAAATCAAGAAGACTAGAGAAGAATTTACAAATTAAGATTGATAATGAAGTGTTAGAAAAATTAAAAGAAAAAATAGTATAGTTTTTCAAATTGAGCCTAATGTTTTAATGTTTTTCAACTGTGTATAAGTTCACTTTCGAAAATATATAACTTAAGTTCATATAAAGAAATTCTGTTTATTTCTAGTAAGTAGATAATTAATTATCTCATATGGGGGTGCATAATTTGGCTAAAATAAGAGTTTACGAGTTAGCTAAAGAGTTAAATATAAGTAGTAAAGAATTGATAACTGTCCTTGAAGAAGAGTTTAATATTATTGTTAAGAATCACATGAGTGCTCTTGATGACGAAGACGCGGAATTGATAAAAGAAATATATTCTGAAAATGGAACTGACGCTTCTGAAACAGTTGTTACAGCAGAAGATGAAAGTGTTACAAGTGTCGTTGAAGAATATGAAGAAGAAGTAAATGAAAAAATAAAAATCACTGAAAAAAAACTTAGAAACAAGACAAAAAAAGGTAGAAACAAAAAAAATGAAATGTCAAAAGACAACGATGGAATAGAAGATGTTATTGAAATCGGAGAAACTATTACTGTAAAAGAATTTTCTGAAAAAGTTCATAAACCTATAACTGAAGTTATTAAACAGTTAATGTTTTGTGGTGTAATGGCTGCGATAAATCAAGAAATAGACTTCGCTACAGCTGAGAAAGTAGCTGAAAAGTTAAATGTTGAAATAGTAATGAAAGAAGAAGTTATAAATGCAGTAGAAGAACAGGAAGAAGTTGAAGAAGACGGAACAGAAAAGAGACCTCCTGTTGTAACTGTTATGGGTCACGTTGATCACGGTAAAACTTCTATACTTGATGCAATTAGAAAAGCTAAAGTTACGGAATCTGAGGCAGGCGGAATCACTCAACATATCGGGGCTTACACAGTTAAGTTAAATGGTGAAAAAATCAGCTTTTTAGATACTCCAGGTCATGCTGCGTTTACTACAATGAGAGCTAGAGGAGCGCAAATTACTGATATTGTTATATTAGTTGTAGCTGCAGATGATGGTATTATGCCTCAAACTAAAGAAGCAATAAACCATTGTAAAGCGGCTAATGTTCCTATGGTGGTTGCTATAAACAAAATGGATAAAGAGGGAGCAAACCCTGATAGAGTAAAACAAGAATTAACAGAACACAATCTTATACCAGAAGATTGGGGTGGAGATGTTATTTGTGTTCCTGTATCTGCACATACTGAAGAAGGTCTTGATACTTTATTAGAAATGGTTCTTTTAACAGCTGAAATGGAAGAATTGACAGCAGATTCTAAACGAAAAGCTAAAGGAACAGTAATAGAAGCAAAATTGGATAAAGGTAGAGGTTCTGTAGCATCTTTGCTTGTCCAAAACGGAACTTTAAATGTTGGAGATTCTATACTTGTAGGATCAACATATGGAAGAATCAGAGCTATGTTCGACGATAAAGGTAAAAAGATAAATAGTGCTGGACCTTCAATTCCAGTTGAAATATTAGGATTATCTGAAGTACCTGCTGCTGGTGATAGATTTAACGTTGTAAAAGATGAAAAAACGGCAAGAAACATGGCTGAAAAGAGAAAAGACAAAATTAGAGAACAAAGATTAAATTCTACTAATAGAGTATCTTTAGAAGAATTATATAATCAAATTAAAGAAGGTAAAGTAAAAGAGTTAGATGTAATTGTAAAAGCAGATGTGCAAGGGTCTGTGGAAGCTATCAATGCTTCTTTAGAGAAATTATCAACTGATTCAGTAAAAGTAAGAGTTATTCATGGCGCTGTTGGAGCTATTACTGAGACTGATGTTACATTAGCAACTGCTTCAAATGCTATTATTATTGGATTTAATGTAAGACCTGATAATAATGCAGTAAGTCTTGCTGAAACTGAAGATGTGGATATTAGAACTTATAGAGTAATATATGATGCTCTTGAAGATATAAAATCTGCTATGATAGGTATGTTAGAACCAGAGTTTAAAGAAGAAGTTGAAGGTACTGCTGAAGTTAGATTAACATATAAGATTTCTAGCATTGGAACTGTTGCCGGATGCTATGTTACTAATGGTAAAATAACTAGAAAAAGTAAAATCAGAGTTGTAAGAGAAGGTATTGTAATTTTTGAAACTGAAATGGCATCATTAAAAAGATTTAAAGATGATGCAAAAGAAGTAGCTCAAGGATTCGAATGTGGAATAACTTTAGAAAAATTCAATGATGTTAAAGAAGGAGATATATTCGAAGCATTTAAAATTGTTGAAATCAAACCTAAAGAGCTATAAGAAAGGAGCATAATATGCCTAAGTATAGACTTGGAAGGATCAATGAAGAACTTAAAAAGGAAATATCAGTCATTATTAGAGATGATATAAATGATCCTAGACTAACTGCTATGGTTAGTGTAACAAAGGTAAGTGTTACTAATGATTTGAAATATGCTAAAGTTTACGTAAGTATTTTTGGTAACGATAAATCAATGAAAGAATCTCTTGAAGCATTAAAAAGAGCTTCGGGTTTAATCAGAAGAGAAGTAGGGCATAGAGTAAAACTTAGAGTAACACCAGAAATATTAATAGAATTAGATGAGAGCATTAAGCAAGGTATGCATATCAATAGTATCCTTGCTGATTTGAAGGGGAAAAAATAAATGTTGAAAAAAGTTATTGATATTATATTAAAAGCTAAAAATATCGGTATAACTTTTCATCAAAGTCCAGATGGTGACTCTTTAGGAAGTAGCCTTGCATTATTGCAAGGACTTCTTAAAGTTGGAAAAAAGGCTTATATTATTTCAAAAGAAGAGTTACCTAAAGATTTTGAATTTTTACCGTATTCAAAAGAAGTGAATACAAAAAATAACTTTCCAAATGAAGAAACTGACCTAGTTATTGCTTTAGATTGTGGAAATGTAGATAGATTAAATGGTGATTTGAGTATTGAAAATAAAAAATTCACATTAATTAATTTGGACCACCATATATCAAATGATAGATATGGTGATATTAACTATATTGACACAAAATGTGCAGCCGTTGGAGAAATAGTCTTTGAATTATTAAAAACCATGAGTATTGAAATCGATAAAGATATTGCTACTTGTCTATATACTGCTTTACTTACTGATACTGGATCTTTTAAATATTCCAACACTACAAAGAATACTCATTATATCGCTGGAGAATTAATCCAAACTGGTTTTGATTTTTCGGAAATTCATAGAACTCTTTTTGAAAATATCTCAATTAACAGATTAAAACTTCAAGGTGATATCATTAATAATATCGATTTGCAATTCAATGGAAAAGTATGTTCAATGACTTTAACACTAGATAATTTAAAGAAGCATGGACTTGATAGTGGAGATACATCGGATATTATTTCAATAGGTACAAAAATTAGTTCTGTAGAAGTTACAATTTTACTTAAAGAATTTGAAAATGGAACTAAAGTTAGTCTTAGATCAAAATCTTATGTTGATGTTAGAAAAATTGCCGAAATTTATGATGGTGGCGGACACGTAAAAGCATCAGGGTTCAAAAGTGAACTTTCTATAAATGAAATAAAACCAGAATTATTAAGATTAATTGAAAAAGAGTTGGTAAAATGAACGGAGTAATTATAATTGATAAACCTGTAGGTATAACATCTTTTGATGTTATACGAAACATGCGAAAACTAACTAATATAAAAAAAATAGGGCATACAGGCACACTTGATCCTTTGGCATCTGGGGTGCTTCCTGTTTGTATAGGAAAAGCGACAAAGCTTTCCAACTATTTAATGAGTGAAAAAAAGAAATATAGAGCAGAACTTAAATTAGGAATTATTACTGATACATATGACAGAGAAGGCAAGATTATTAGTGAATGTAACAATTTTTTAAAAGAAGAAGAAGTAATACAAGTCATCAAGTCTTTTATAGGTGATAGTATTCAAATACCTCCAATGTACTCAGCTCTAAAAGTAAACGGCAAAAAACTATATGAGCTTGCTAGAGAAGGTATTGAAATCGAAAGAAAAGGAAGAAAAATATCTATTAGTAATATTGATATTATAAATATTAATCTGCCATATGTTACTTTTGATGTTGAATGTTCAAAAGGTACATACATAAGAAGTTTGTGTTATGATATTGGAAGAATGCTAAACGTTGGAGGTACAATGTGGAATCTAAAAAGGTTAGCTAGCGGACATTTCAAAATTGAAGATAGTATATCTTTAGAGGAAATTAATGGCGAATATATTACTGATAATTTAATTCCTATAGATGAAATTCTTTCTATGGAAGGATATGAGAAAGTTAACGTTACACAAAAAATTGAACATTTATTATCAAATGGCGTTAGGATTACAAATGCTTATTTACTGAAACAATTTGAAAATCATAAAAGATATATGATATATAACTTAGATAATGATTTTTTAGGATTAGCAATAAGAAATGATAAAGGATTAAAGATGGAAATACTATTTCAGTAGGGGTTTGGTATGATTATAATTGAGAATAGTTTTATTGAAAAAATTGAAGAAAGTACATATATTACATTGGGAAGTTTTGATGGTATTCACTTAGGTCATTTAGGATTGATAAATAAAACAATAGCATTAGCAAAAGAGGCGAATGCAAAAAGTGTAGTATTCACATTTAAAAATCATCCTTTAAGTATAATTAATAAAGATATCTCACCAAAGCTATTATCTAGTAATAAAAATAAAAGTAACATTCTTTCTTTATTAGGTGTAGATATTTTAAATTTTGCGGAGTTTAATGATGAATTTATGAATATGACTCCTGAAAAATTTATAGAGAACATATATGAATTTTTTAATCCAAAAGGAATAATTGTTGGATTCAATTATAGATTTGGATATAAAAATTTAGGTGATACCGAATTATTACAAGATTTATGTTCTAAAAAAAACATAGACCTTCATATTATTAAACCAGTTTTAGTAGACAATGATGCTGTTAGTAGTTCAAGAATCAGACGCTTGATAAGCGATGGCAAAGTTGAAAAAGCTAATAATATGTTGACAAGACCTTTTTTATTAGAAGGTAATATTATTAAAGGAAAACAACTTGGTAGAAAGTTAGAATTTCCTACTATTAACTTGGATTATAACAAGAATCTTTTAATACCTAGAGGTGGAGTTTACCTTACTGCTGTAAATTATGGAAATAAAATATATAAAGCCATTACAAATATAGGATACAATCCAACTGTCTTAAACAATAAGCTTAGTATAGAAACTCATTTATTAGATTTTAATGAATATATTTACGGTGAAGAAGTTAAGATATTCTTTTTAGAACGTATTAGAGATGAGAAAAAATTCGGTTCGTTAAAAAAACTAGCCTATCAATTAGGGCAAGATAAGTCTTATGCTAGAGAAAAAACTCTAAATTACGATGTTTTTTATTAAATTCAACAAAAATATGGCAAAAATAATTTACAATTAGATAAGCTTTTGTTATAATGTAAGTCATGAGCCATGTTCTATGAAATCCGAAGGTCCAACGGATCTCTTGGAGCATAGGTGATATTTTACGGAGGTGTAAATATGGATAAAGTTTTAAAAGATCAAATTATTAAGGAATATGCAACACATGAAGGAGATACTGGTTCTGCTGAAGTACAGGTTGCATTATTAACAACAAGAATCAATCAATTAAATGAGCATTTAAAAATGCACAAGAAAGATCATCACTCAAGAAGAGGTTTGTTAATGATGGTTGGTAAAAGAAGAGGTTTATTAAACTATGTTAAGAAACAAGATATTGAGAGATATCGTACATTGATTAAAAAATTAGGTTTAAGAAAATAATCTAAAGGAGCGGGCTTGAACCGCTCTATTGTTTTAGTAGTTTTGTAATTAAACTTATATATTTAGGAAATAATTAAATATGAACATTATTGAAAGGAGGAACACAAATGAATAATATTTTTGAAATTGAAATTGCAGGCAGAAAGATGAAAGGCGAATTTGGTAAGTACGGAATGCTTTCAGATTGTGCCTTGCTAATTAAATATGGCGAGACTGAAGTAATGATTAATGCCAATTCTTCAGAAAAGCCTAGAGATGGCATTGATTTCTTCCCATTAAGTATAGAGTATCAAGAAAGACTTTATGCTGTAGGTAAAATCCCAGGAGGATTTATTAAAAGAGAAGGAAGACCATCTGATAAGTCAATCTTAAATGCTAGAGCTATAGATAGACCGCTAAGACCATTATTTCCAAAAGGATATAGAAATGATGTTCAAATAGTGTGTACTGTTTTATCTGTGGAGCATGATAACCCAGCAAATATTTTAGCAATGAATGGGGCGTCTTTAGCACTTTGTTTGTCTAGTATTCCGTTTACTACACCAGTTGGAACAGTTTCAGTAGGATATATTGATGGGGAATTTATTTTAAACCCTACTTCAAAACAAAGAGAAGAAAGTATTCTTGACTTGACTGTGTGTGCTACTAAAGAAAGAGTTATGATGATTGAAGCTGGTGGAGAAGAAATATCAGAAGATGTTATGTATAATGCCATAATGTTTGGATCTGAAGAAGCTAAGAAACTTGCTTTGTTCCAAGAAGAAATCATGGCTAAGTACGGAAAAGAGAAAACAATTCCTGAAATAGCAGAAGTAAATGAAGAAGTTGTGAATGAAATCATGAAATTTGCTAAAGATGATATTTACGATGCAATGTATATTACAGATAAAGATAAAAGAAAAGAGGTTCTAGGAGAAATAAAGGCTAGAGTCGCTGATGAATTTTATGAAAAGTATCCAGATGATATTGCAGACATTAATGAAACAATTTATAAGCTTCAAAAGAAAACTGTTCGTGAAATGATTTTAAAGAATAAGAGAAGACCAGATGGCAGAAATTTTGACCAGGTAAGACCATTGAGTTCTGACGTATCTTTATTATCTAGAACACATGGTAGTGGAATGTTTACAAGAGGATTGACTCAAGTTATGAGTGTAGCTACATTAGGTGCGATGAGTGAAATTCAAATAATTGATGGTCTTGATGAACAAACATCAAAACGATATATGCATCACTACAATTTCCCTTCTTACAGTGTTGGGGAAACAAGACCAATGAGAGGTCCAAACAGAAGAGAAATCGGTCATGGTGCTTTAGCTGAAAAAGCGATAGAACCATTAATTCCAAGTGAAGAAGATTTCCCTTATGCAATAAGAGTTGTGTCAGAAGTTCTAAGTTCAAATGGTTCTACTTCACAAGCAAGTGTATGTGCTAGTACGTTAGCATTATTAGATGCTGGTGTACCTCTAAAAAGACCTGCAGCAGGAATCGCTATGGGATTAGTTACAAGTGATGATTTATCTGAAGAAGAAGTTCTTACTGATATTCAAGGTTTAGAAGATTTCTTTGGAGATATGGACTTTAAAGTAGCTGGAACTGAAAAAGGAATAACAGCTATTCAAATTGATACAAAAATTGCTGGAATTTCTGATGATTGTATAAAAACATCAATAGTAAAAGCAAAAGATGCAAGAATGCAAATTTTAAAAGTAATGACAGACTGTATTCCATCACATAGAAGTGAATTATCTGAATATGCACCAAAAGTATTCACAATTTCTATTAATCCTGATAAAATCAAGGATGTAATTGGAGCAGGTGGAAAAACAATTAATAAAATTATTGATGAGACTGGTGTTAAAATAGATATCCAAGAAGATGGAACTATTTTCATAACTGCTGAAGATTATGTTGGTGGTAATAGGGCTTTAGAGTTAATTGAGAGCTACACTAAAGAAGTTGCTATTGGAGAAGTTTATCTTGGTAAAGTTGTAAAAATTGCGAACTTTGGATGTTTTGTTCAAATATTACCTGGTAAAGAAGGATTAGTTCATATATCTAAGCTAGATAAGAAAAGAGTTAACAAAGTAGAAGATATAGTTTCAGTGGGTGATGAAATCCTTGTAAAAGTAGTTGAAATAGATAAAACAGGAAGAATAAATCTTTCAAGGAAAGACGCTATACAAGATACTGAATCGACTAAAAATGATGAAGATAATAAGAAAGCTTAGAAGGGCAGAGATGCCTTTTTATTTTTGGGAAAATTTAATGAGTATATAAAAAATATATTGATACGGTTTATTGTTATTATGCTATTGAATAGTTTATTTTATATTGATAAAATAAACTAGTAATAGTATTTTTATAGTTTGTGATAAAATCCTTCTTTCAAACATATTAATAATTATCTAGTGAGGAGGAGATATTATGGATGAAAACACAAAATACTATAGTGAGATGGAAAGATTCGAAATAATAAATATAAATGATGGTGAAAAATACAACTATTTAATGAATAATGATATTATCATCGATGATGATGGGTACTTAAGATTATTAATAATAGATAATAATTCATCTAAATTTAGATTCTTTAGTGGAAATGATTTTTTTGAATTACCTTGGGAATTTGTAAAAAAAATAGGTTCTAGTACCATTATTGTAGATGTTGAAGAAAATGAAATGCGAAGAATATCAAGATAGGCGTAATAAACATATAATAATTCAAAGACTTATTTGGAGGAAGATAATGAAAATCATCGTACAAAAATTTGGAGGGACATCAGTTAGTGATGATTACACTCGTTCTTGCGTAGTAAAAAAAATTCAAGAAGCTTTAGAAAGTGGTTTTTCCCCTATTGTAGTAGTCTCAGCTATGGGGAGAAAGGGAAAACCTTATGCAACGGATACTTTACTGTCTTTAATAGATAGTGACTTTAAAAAGAAGAATGCAAAAGCAACAGATTTATTAATGTGTTGTGGTGAAATTATTAGCACTGTTGTCATGTGTAATGAATTAAATAAGTACAATATAGAAGTCCAACCGTTAACTGGTGGACAGGCAGGTATAATTACAGATACTCAATATACAAATGCTACTGTATTAGATGTTAAAAAAGAAAATCTATTAAATATTATCAATGAAGGAAAAGTTCCAGTTGTAGCAGGATTTCAAGGTATAAGCGAAGATGGATACTTTACTACTTTAGGAAGAGGAGGAAGCGATGTAACTGCTGCATTGATAGGTACAGCAGTAAAGGCAGAAGGTATTGAAATATATACTGATGTTGATGGTATAATGACAGCGGATCCAAGATTAGTTGATTCTGCAGCATTGATTAAGCAAATCAGTTATAATGAAGTCTTTCAATTTGCAGATCAAGGTGCCAAAGTAATACATCCTAAAGCAGTTGAAATAGCAATGAAAGGTAACGTTCCGTTGCTTATTAAAAATACTACTACAAACAGTTCTGGTACTACTATAGATAATTCAGGAGATTGTAATAGTGAGAATATTATTACTGGAATTACTCATATGGATAAAAGAACTCAAGTTAAAGTTAGATTAAACGATAATTTGGATAATGAAAATTATCATATGATTTTGCCTACATTAGCTAATAATGGAATAAGTATAGACTTGATAAATGTTTTTCCTAATGAAAAAATATTTACTATCGATAAAGCTGATATAAAAAAATTCGAAATAATTATGAAACAATTAGGTTTGAAATATAAAGCTTTATTAAATTGTAGTAAAATTGCTATTATTGGATCAAGAATGAGAGGAATACCAGGTGTAATGGCTAGAATATTGAAAGCATTAACCATGAGTAAAATCGAAGTCCTACAAACTGCAGATTCTCATACAACTATTTGGTGTCTAGTGAATGAAGAAAGTACTCAAAAGGCAATAAATGCTCTTCATAATGAATTCTCATTGCATCAATATAAATAAATTCTTTGAAATCAGTACAATGGAAATATTACAAATGAATAAGTGAACCTTCCTTAGATAACACTATTAACGATAAGGGAGGTTTTTTTATGATTTCAAAAAATGAAAAAGAAAATCCGGAAAATATTCAAAGTGAAAATGTAAAAGATTTTGGTGTCAATGAAATTCCAAAAGATAAGTCTGATTTTCAAGTATTGCCAATTATTGGACAAATTGAAGGACATTCTGTATTACCGCCTCAATCAAAAGCTACAAAATACGAACATGTAATACCTCAACTTGTAGCAATTGAAACAAATGAGAGTGTAAAAGGTGTGCTAATAATACTTAATACTGTTGGAGGTGATGTAGAAGCTGGTCTTGCGATTTCAGAAATGATAAGGAGCCTTAGTAAACCAACGGTTTCATTAGTAATAGGAGGCGGCCATTCTATAGGTGTTCCATTAGCTACGTGTGCTGATTATTCTTTTATATCGCCTTCGGCTACCATGATTATTCATCCAATAAGAATGAATGGTTTAGTAATTGGAGTTCCTCAAACTTTTGAATATTTTACCAAAATGCAAGACAGGATAACTGATTTCATTGAAAGGACATCAAATATAGATAAGAATACTTTAATGAAATTAATGATGCAACCAGATGAACTCTTAAATGATACAGGTACTATATTGATTGGAAATCAAGCGGTTGAATATGGTCTTATTAACGAAGTAGGAGGTATAAGTCAAGCAATAGTTAAGCTAAATTCAATGATAGAAGATGTGAATAATAACACAGAAAAATAGCTTATATCTTAAAAACAGTAATAAATCTAACTTGCTATGTTTTTCCAGCTTTTTTAAATTGAATTATATAAATAGAATATATAGATAATAATTCTATGTATTCTATTTAATTTTTTAAAAGAATCCAATGGAGGGTATTAGTTGGATTTCTAATATTTAAAGGAAAAAAAATGTTTTTGTAGAATAAATGTAGTGAGGTGATTTGTATGGCAAAAAAAATGAAGAGCAGAACTAAAAGTAAAAAAAACAGCAAAAATGACAGTACTAATAAAGGGAATAGTGATATTAAAGGAGTCATCTTCATAACTATGGGTGTCTTAATGATTATGAGTATTTTTTTCTCTACTTCCTCTGGAATGATAGGGGAAACATCATACAAACTATTATTTGCACTATTTGGAATTGGAGCATATGTGGTACCTATTATTCTGATTATTGTTGGATTTGCAATTATATTAACTAAAGGTAAATTAAAATTTCATAAAAAGTTCTACGGAATTATATTGTTTATAATTAATTCTTTATTATTGGTTCAAATGGTATCTCTTTTAGAATTTTATGTTGAAAAAAATACGTTTAATGGGATAGTAAAACTTTATGAATCTCAATCTATTTTCCATGGAGGAATTATAAGTTATTTAATAGATGTACCACTTTATAGTCTATTTGGTAAAGTAGGATCATATATTATCTTCACTTCAATATTTGTAATCTCAGGAATTTTAATATTTGAAATTTCCTTACATAAAATATTTAATTCAGTTTATAAGAGTGCTAGAAAAAATATTGATAATAAAAAAGATATCAAATTAAAAGATGAAAGAATTTTAATAAATAGTAATGATGGAGAAGAATTTATTGGAGAGGTTAAGAAAAAAATAAAAATTCTTGATTTTATGAAAAAAAACATTGTTACTCCAAAAGTAAATGATAGAGAAATAGATGATGAAGTTGATTTGAATAAGGAAATTGAAGTTGTTCAACCATTGACAAGAGAACCTGTTTCTAAATCTAAAAAGAAAGCAAAATTAGATGAAGATATTAAAGTAATTGTTACTAATGAAATAAAAGAAAACTATAATAATCCAGAAGAAGAATATAGTTTTCCGCCATTAGAGTTATTGAAATTTAATCCTTTTTCAAAATCAAATAAAAATGATAAGAGAGATCTTTTAAAAAGTGCAAAAAAATTAGAAGAAACTTTACTAAGTTTTGGAGTAATTGCAAAAGTAATTCAAGTAACAAAGGGACCATCTGTAACACGATATGAATTACAACCAAATTCTGGGGTTAAAGTTAGTAAAATAGTAAATCTTTCTGATGATATATCATTATCTTTAGCAGCAGCATCAGTTAGAATCGAGGCACCTATACCTGGTAAAAGTGCTATTGGTATAGAAATACCAAATGCTAATAATTCACCTGTTTATTTAAGAGAAGTATTAGATAGCGAAGAATTTAAAAATTCATCAAACAATATCACTTTTGCATTAGGAAAAGATATTGGAGGGAATTGTGTGGTTTCAGACTTAAACAAGATGCCACACATGCTTATAGCTGGAGCAACAGGCTCTGGAAAAAGTGTATGTATAAATACTTTACTGATAAGTTTACTATATAAGTATTCGCCAGATGAAGTAAAACTGTTATTAGTTGATCCAAAAATGGTAGAACTAAATGTATACAATGGTATTCCTCATCTTCTTATTCCAGTTGTTACTCAACCTAAAAAAGCAGCTGGGGCTTTACATTGGGCTGTAACAGAAATGACTAGACGATATCAACTTTTTGCAGATAACAATGTTAGAAATGTAGAAGGATATAATGAATTATTTAACCGTAAAAAAGTAGCAGAAAAATTACCTTGGATTGTTATAGTAATAGATGAGCTTGCAGATTTAATGATGGTGTGCCCTGGAGAGGTGGAAGAATATATCGGTAGACTAGCACAAATGGCTAGGGCTGCAGGCATGCATTTGGTAATTGCTACCCAAAGACCGTCTGTAGATGTAATTACAGGTGTAATAAAAGCTAATATACCTTCTAGAATATCGTTTGCTGTATCAAGTCAAGTAGATTCTAGAACAATACTGGATTCTTCAGGTGCTGAAAAACTACTTGGAAAAGGAGATATGCTATTTTTACCTGTGGGAGCATCAAAACCGTTGAGGATTCAAGGAGCATTTATATCAGAAGAAGAAGTAGAGAAAATTGTACAACATATAAAAGTAAAAGATGAAAATATTAAATATGAAGAGAAGATAATAGATCAGATTAATCAAAAAACTAATAATAATAAATCAGATGAAGACGAATTGCTAGAAGAAGCCATAAGTGTAGTTGTTGAAGCTGGACAAGCATCTACTTCTTATCTTCAGAGAAAATTCAGAATAGGCTACAATAGAGCAGCTAGAATAATTGATCAGTTAGAAGAAAGAGGTATAATATCTGGTAAAAATGGAAGCAAGCCTCGACAAGTTTTAATTGATGCAAAAGATTTAGAAAATTAAACTATTTGTCTTACTGTGCATTTTGTATTAGAATATAGTATGGATTATAATTAAGAGGAGGAAATTTCGTGACAAAACTTAAAGTAGGGCTTATTAGCCTAGGCTGCGATAAAAATAGAATTGATTCTGAGATTGTTTTAGGAAACCTATCAAAGAACTATGAGTTTACAAATGATTCGAATATAGCGGATATTTTGATTGTTAATACATGTGGCTTTATAGAAAGTTCTAAACAAGAATCTATTGATACTATTTTAGAAATGGCAAAATATAAAGAAGGTAATTGTAAATTATTAATTGCAACAGGGTGTTTAACACAAAGGTATGGGGATGAACTAGGTAAACTTATTCCTGAAATTGATTTAATGTTAGGTGTAAATGATTATGAAAAAATAAATGAGTATATTAACACTACTATGGCAGAGAAAGGACATCATATCAATTGTACATATAGTGATGAAAAAATTAACGCAGGTGATAGAATATTGACTACCCCTAATTATTACGCGTATCTTAGAATATCTGAAGGTTGTAATAATAACTGTACATATTGTATTATTCCAAAAATAAGAGGAAAGTATAGAAGCAGACATAAGGAAGATATTTTGGATGAAGCTGCAAAGTTAGCTAAAAAAGGTGTAAAGGAATTAATTTTAGTAGCTCAAGATACAACTGTTTATGGAATAGATATTTATAATAAAAAAGTACTCCATGAGTTATTGAATGAGTTATCTTCAATTGATGGAATTGATTGGATAAGAATTCTTTATTGTTACCCTGAAGAGATTTATGATGAATTAGTATATGAAATAAAAAATAATGATAAAGTATGTAACTATATCGATATGCCTATACAACATATTAACAATAACGTTCTGAAAAGAATGAATAGAAGAACCTCAAAAGAACAAATATTAGAGAAGATTAACAAATTGAGAAAAGAAGTTAATGGTATTACACTTAGAACTTCTTTAATCGTAGGATTTCCTGGTGAAACTGAGCAGGAATTCAATGAACTTCTTCAGTTTGTTAAAGATGTGAAATTTGATAATTTAGGTGTTTTTAAATATTCTCAAGAGGAAGACACTCCTGCTGCTAAATTAAAAGAACAAATCTCTGAAGAAATGAAAGAAATTAGATTTGGTATTATAATGGAAGAGCAACAACAGATAGCACAAAATAATAATAAAAATAAAGAAGGTAAGTCTTATAAAGTTTTAGTTGAAGGAAAAAATGAAGAATATTGGTATGGAAGAAGTTATGAAATGGCACCTGAAATAGATGGTGTTGTATACTTCAAAACTGATAAAAATATCAAAGAAGGAGATTATATTAATATAGATATTTTAGAATCTAAGGAATATGATTTAATAGGAGTTGTTGAAAATGAATCTTGCTAATAAATTAACTGTTTTAAGAATTTTCTTAGTTCCACTTTTTTTAATATTTATTTCGATAAATTCTCTTGGAACTACTGGTATACTAATAGCTACTGTTATATTTCTTGTAGCTTCAATAACGGATAAACTAGATGGATATATAGCAAGAAGTAGAAATCAAGTCACAAGTTTTGGTAAGTTTTTAGACCCATTAGCAGATAAATTATTAGTTTGCTCTGCATTAGTATCACTAGTAGAATTACAAACTATACCTGCTTGGTTTGCGATGGTAATAATATCAAGAGAATTTGCTGTAACAGGCTTACGAACTGTAGCAGCTTCTGAAGGGATTGTAATAGCTGCAAGCCAATGGGGAAAGGCAAAAACAGTTATTCAAATGGTTGCTATTATTTCTGCACTAATAGATTTGATAATAGTAAATACATTTGTTCACAACTTCACGTATTTCGCTTTTTTTGCAGCTTTAATAATTACAATAATATCAGGAGTAGATTATTTTCTTAAAAATAAAGGGACAATTTCTGTTGATAAATGATTAAAAAAATCTTTAAAGTCAATAATTGAGAATAAATACAGTTTCTGTACTGAGTAAGTCTATTATTTTCGTGTTTTGAATAGTTGACTTAATGGGAAATTTATTGTATAATGAATGAAGAACACTTGTTCGAGAGGAAGGATGGTGTCAAATTTGGGAACTGCAAATAATGATAAATTACAAGCTTTGCAAAAAGCTATGAGCCAAATCGAAAAACAATTCGGTAAAGGGTCAGTTATGAAATTAGGGGAACACAACGTGATGAATATTGAAGCTATATCGTCAGGATGTTTATCACTTGATATAGCATTAGGAATAGGTGGTGTTCCTAGAGGTAGAATAGTAGAGGTATATGGTCCGGAATCTTCTGGTAAAACTACTGTAGCCTTACATATGGTAGCTGAAGCACAAAAATCTGGAGGTACTGCTGCATTTATTGATGCAGAACATGCATTAGACCCTATATATGCAAGTGCACTAGGTGTAGATATTGATAATTTAATTGTTTCACAACCTGATACTGGAGAGCAAGCATTGGAAATATGTGAGGCCTTAGTTCGTTCAGGAGCTATTGATATTATAGTAGTAGACTCAGTAGCTGCATTAGTTCCAAAAGCGGAGATAGAGGGCGAAATGGGTGATTCTCACGTGGGTCTTCAAGCTAGGCTTATGTCTCAAGCATTAAGGAAACTTACTGGATCTATTAATAAATCAAATTGTTCTATCATATTTATAAATCAATTAAGAGAAAAAGTAGGAGTTATGTTTGGTAATCCTGAAACAACTCCAGGTGGAAGAGCTTTGAAATTCTATTCATCTGTTAGGTTAGATGTTAGAAGAAGTGAAACTATTAAACAAGGTGATCAGTTCTTAGGGAATAGAACAAAAGTAAGAGTTATAAAAAATAAGGTAGCTCCACCTTTTAAAATTGCTGAATTTGATATTATGTATGGAACTGGTATATCTTATGAAGGAAATGTATTAGATGTAGGTGTTAATGAAGAGATAATTCAAAAAAGTGGTTCGTGGTTTTCTTATAATGAAACCAGACTTGGTCAAGGTAGAGAAAATGTCAAAAGGTTTTTGTCTGAAAATCCTGATTTATTACATACAATTGATAAACAAATTAGAGAAAAGTATAATTTGCCAGTTAATGAGGTTCCAAAAGAGAAGAAGGATACAAAACCAAAGAATACTAAGAATGTTAAGAATGAAAGTAATTAAAGAAAAACGTAGGAAATCCCTACGTTTTTTATATAAACTTGACATTAAATTAAAAGTAAAGTAAAATATTATTAAATTCTGGTTTCACATAGGTAAATTTGTTTAAAAAAACACCTTTTTAGCTTCTAGGCCTATTTTTGCACTTACCAAAGTAAGCAAGGAGGTGTTGTTTTGAGTGATAAACTTAACCCAATATTATTTGTAGGTTTAATTCTACTTGTAGTGTTAGGGTGTATTCTAATTATTGTATATATTAGAAAGAATATAGCTCTCTCTAAAATAGCAGAAGCTGAGAAAAAAGCTGAATCGATTTTAGAAGATGCTAAAAAGACTGCAAAATCAAAAAAGAAAGAAGCAGTTTTAGAAGCAAAAGAAGAAGTACACAGATTAAGGAATGATTTAGAGAAAGATCAAAGAGAAAGACGAAATGAAATTCAAAGACTTGAAAGAAGATTGATTCAAAGAGAAGAGGTTCTTGACAAAAAAACTGATGCCGTTGAAAAAAGAGATGAATCTTTAAGCAAAAAGCTTCAAGAATTAAAAGAAAAAGAAGTTTTAGTAGATGGTATATACAGTCAAAAGATGAAAGAACTAGAAAAAGTATCTGGATTATCTTCAGAACAAGCTAAAGAAATTTTGCTTGATGAAGTCAGAAAAGAAGTAAAACATGATGCAGCTATAATGATTAAAGAAATTGAAACGAGAGCCAAAGAAGAGGCAGATAAAAAAGCAAGAGAAATAATTTCATATGCAATTCAACGATGTGCCGCAGATCACGTTGCGGAGAGTACAGTTCATGTAGTTTCTCTCCCTAATGACGAAATGAAAGGTAGAATCATTGGAAGAGAAGGTAGAAATATTAGAGCTATTGAGACGCTTACAGGTGTTGATTTGATTATCGATGATACTCCAGAAGCGGTTATATTATCAAGTTTTGACCCAATAAGAAGAGAAGTCGCTAGAATAGCTTTAGAAAAATTGATTATTGACGGAAGAATTCATCCGGCAAGAATTGAAGAAATGGTCGAAAAGGCTAAAAAAGAAGTTGAAAATGACATCAAAGATGAAGGTGAGCAAGCAACCTTTGAAACTTCTGTACATGGTCTACATCAAGAGTTAATTAGACTTTTAGGAAGACTTAAGTATAGAACAAGTTATGGGCAAAATGTACTCAAGCATTCAATTGAAGTTTCTTACCTTGCTGGTTTAATGGCCTCAGAATTGGGGATTGATCCTACTATCGCTAAAAGGGCTGGTTTATTACATGATATTGGTAAAGCAGTAGATCACGAAGTAGAAGGTCCTCATGCGCTTATCGGTGCTGAAGTTACTAAAAAATATCATGAATCAGCAAAGATTGTTAATTCAGTTGAAGCTCATCATGGTGATGTAGAAATGGATTCAATAGAAGCGATTCTTGTTCAGGCTGCTGATGCTATTTCTGCGGCAAGACCGGGGGCGAGAAGAGAAACACTGGAAACATACATCAAAAGATTAGAGAAACTCGAAGAAATTGCCAACACTTATGAAGGTGTTGAAAAATCCTATGCAATACAAGCGGGTAGAGAAATCAGAATAATGGTTAAACCAGATGAAGTTAGTGATGAAGGTTGTATAGAAATGACCAGAAATATTGTAAAGATAATTGAAAAAGAATTGGAATATCCTGGGCAAATAAAAGTAAATATTATCAGAGAAACAAGGCATATAGATTATGCAAAATAAAAAAAACCTCTATTTTAGCAAAAATAGAGGTTTTTTTCTTTTTTTATAGAATATGTAATATTATACTAAAAAAATAAAATATTAAATATAGTTAAATTACAGGAGGTTGAAATGAATATATTAAAAGTATCGAGTAAATCAAATTGTAACTCAGTTGCTGGTGCTATTGCTGGCGTAATTAAAGAACACGGTAGAGCTGAAATTCAAGTAGTAGGAGCTGCATCAATAAATCAAGCAGTAAAATCAATAGCTATTGCAAGAGGTTTCTTAGCACCTGGTGGAGTAGAATTAGTTTTTATGCCTGCTTTTTTGGAAATTAATATTGGAGGAGAACAAAGAACTGCGATAAAGCTTATTGTTCAGCCTCGAAAGTTATAATTATATATAATAAAAATGAAAGTCTCTCAAAAGAGAGTCTTTCATTTTTTAAATTTACTTTTATTTATTAATAATATAGCGTTTAATCCCGCAGCACCTATAAGAATGTAAATTAGTCTTTCGATTATTGCTACTGATCCAAAGAGTAGATAAACAACATTGATCCCAAATAAACCAACTAAACCCCAGTTGATAGCTCCTACTATAATTAATATAATTGATACCTTGTCCAACATACTTAATTTATACATAACATTCCTCCTTAAAATACTTCTTAATAAAGTATATAAAAATTAAATAATAATAGAACTACATCTATTACTATTTAACAGTTGCTTTGGAGAGAAATATGTTTGGTTTTAATAAAATTTCAAGTAGGCTTTTCTATAAAGTACGAATAAATATACTGTATTTTTAGATAATATATGTTATAATATGAATGTTGATTTCAAAATACTAAAATACATTTGGATTTGGAGGATGATTTTACATAATGGAAAGAAATACATATGAAACACCTTTGACAAGTAGATATGCATCTAAAGAAATGTCTTATTTATTTTCTCCTGATATGAAATTTAAAACTTGGAGAAAATTGTGGGTAGCTCTTGCTGAAGGGGAAAAACAACTTGGTTTGAAGATAGAAGATGAGCAAATAAATGAATTGCAAAAATTTATTGATGATATAAACTATGAAGTGGCTGAAGAGAAAGAAAAAGAGATTAGACATGATGTTATGAGTCATGTATATGCATATGGGGTTCAATGTCCATCAGCGAAGGGTATTATTCATTTAGGTGCTACTAGTTGTTATGTGGGTGACAATACGGATTTGATAGTTATGAAAGAAGCTTTATTGCTAGTAAAGAAAAAAATACTCAATGTAATAAATAATTTAGCATCTTTCGCAGTAGAATATAAAGATTTACCTACTTTAGGATTTACGCATTTACAACCTGCTCAATTGACTACAGTTGGAAAGAGGGCGACGTTGTGGTTACAAGATTTATTTTTAGATTTAGAAAATTTAGATTTCGTAATTAGTAATCTTAAGATGAGGGGAGTTAAAGGTACTACAGGAACACAAGCTAGCTTCCTTGAATTGTTTGATGGCAATCACGGTAAAGTAAAAGAGTTAGATAGTATTGTGGCTTCCAAAATGGGGTTTAATAAAACTTATAGTGTTACAGGTCAAACATATTCTAGGAAGATTGATTCAATAGTATTGAATACATTGTCTGAGTTAGCTCAGAGTGCTTATAAATTCAGTAATGATTTAAGAATACTGCAAAATATGAAAGAAATGGAAGAACCTTTCGGTAAAAAACAAGTTGGTTCTTCTGCAATGGCATATAAAAGAAATCCGATGAGAAGTGAAAGAATAGGAGCTTTAAGTCGTTATGTTATTATAGATGCATTAAATCCTGCAATGACTGCAGCTACTCAATGGTTCGAAAGAACTCTTGATGATTCGGCAAATAAGAGAATTGCTGTTTCTGAAGGTTTCCTTGCTTTGGACGGTATTTTAAATCTATATATTAATGTAACTGAGAGTATGGTAGTGTATAAAAATGTTATTGCTTCTCATGTTCAAAATGAATTGCCTTTTATGGCTACAGAAAATATTTTAATGGAGGCTGTAAAAAGGGGAGGGGACAGACAGGAGCTTCACGAGAAAATTAGAGAACATTCTATGGAAGCTGCTAGAGGTGTCAAGGAATATGGCAAATCGAATGATCTGATAGAAAGAATAATTAATGATGATTCTTTTGAGTTTACTAAAGAAGAAATCTTATCTATAATGAATGCTAAAAACTTTATTGGTAGATCTTCGGAACAGGTTGAAGAGTTTGTTGATGAATATGTAAGACCTGTTTTAGAAGAAAATGCTCATTTATTGAATGTAGATGTAAAATTGAATGTTTAATAATATCTAAATATAAAATTATAAAACAAAAACCATTTTAACTGATCAGTTAAAATGGTTTTTGTTTTATTTGGCCTATTATTAAGAAAAAAATGAAAATAATAATTGCTCCCTCTTTTTGTTCTGTAAATCCTTATTGCATTATAAAAAAACATCAATAAATACAAAATTATTGATATGTATTAAATATACAATAATACAAAAGAATGTATATGTAAAATTAAACAAAATATATAATTATATACAATGTTAAATTATCCTATAATATGAAAAATAAACATAGTAAATATTTTCAATTAATGTAATTAAAACTCATGTCGATTTGTATGAGAATTTAAATTTCAAAAATTGTTCAATGAGTCTAATCAAGTATAAGATTATTTTGAAATCAAGATTCTTCTACAAATGCATTTGTTATCACGAAAGAGAAAAACGGTAAAAATAATAGAAATCTTTATTAAAACTGAATTAATTAATATATCTAAAGTTCTAAAAATTTTTTAAAAAATCTTCTAATTTAAGTGAAAATAGTGTATAATATTACTATAATTTATTTCGCTAAATGTATATTTAGCGAAAAAGTAACTTATTTTTAGGGGGAGTACTATGAATTTCAATATGTATGACTTATCAGATGATCAATTACCCGAAGATTTGAATAGTTTTCTGAATTATTTAAGCACTATCAAAGGTAAATCCATCAATACAATTAATGCTTATAAATGGGATCTTTCTATGTTTTTTAAATTTATGAAATTATATAAAGGTTTAGTTCCTAAAGATTCAGAATTTGATACTATACAAATCAATGATATTGAATCTGGTTTTATTAAAAAAATTAAATTAATGGATTTATATGCTTTTATCTCCTTTGCTGAAAATCTAAGAAATAATGGTAATCATGCAAAAGCAAGAAAAGTTTCTTCGCTTAAATCATTTTTTAAATTTTTGCATAGTAAAGCAAAAATCATCAACGAAAACCCTGCTTCAGATTTAGAAACACCTAAACTAGATAAAAGAAACCCTATTTACTTAACACTAGATGAAAGCAAATCTTTATTAGCAGCTATTGATGGCCAAAATAAAGAAAGAGATTATTGTATAATCACCCTATTTCTTAACTGCGGATTGCGTTTATCAGAGCTTTGTAGTATCAATATTTCGAATATCAGAAACGATACATTAACAATCATCGGCAAAGGAAATAAAGAACGTACTGTTTATTTAAATAACGCTTGTTTGAGATCTATTGAAATTCACGCAAAAAAAAGAAATGAACTTATCCATAAAATCAAAGATAAAGATGCTTTGTTTTTGAGTAATCGGAATACAAGGATAAATAAAAGAACGGTTGAAATACTAGTTAAAAAATACATAAAAAAAGCAGGATTGGATTATGATAAATATACTCCACACAAACTAAGGCATACTGCAGCTACATTAATGTTTAAATACGGTCAGGTAGACATAAGAAGTTTGCAAAAGATACTAGGTCACGAAAATATATCTACAACTCAGATATACACTCATGTAGATGATGAAACTTTAAGAAAAGCTGTAAATTCAAATCCATTAGGAGAATAAAATACCTCGCAAGGATATTAAAACACCTCACAAAGTTGCAATAAATAACTTTGTGAGGTATCAGTTTACTTTTTTTTAAAAACAAATAACCCAGGAGATGTTTCTTGGATTTTGTCGTTATATTTTTCAATATTATCTATAATTGACTGCAATCCTTCGATATCTTCAATGAGCTCCACTTCGCTTTGTTTAGAGTTCTTATCAAAGTCTTCATTGAATTTCTTCATATCAAAACCTTCTATAATATCGTTTTGGAAATCAAATTCATCTTTAAAATCAAAATTATGCTCTTCATTAAAAGAATTTTCTTCCAAACATTCTTCATTTGCCTTTAGTTCTTCTTCATCTACTACACTATCAATAAAAATAGAATTTGTTGAAAATTCACCCTTTTGTATTCTTTCTTCAATATCTTTAATTAGATCACTATTCTCTTCGGTTTCTTCAATATTAAGATTATCTTTATTTCCATCCATAATACTACCCTCTTTCCTTTAACCAATTTAACCATAAGGTATTATAACAGATAATAATATTATTTTCAAATTATTGATTAAATTAATTCATACTAGAACATAAGTTTGATATTGTATTTTTTTTGTGGTATAATCCAATTAAAGAAGGAGGATTACAATGCACAAGGGAAAATCAAATAAACAAGAAGAAATTTTTGAATTCATTAAGAGTCAATTAATTGACAAAGGTTATCCGCCTACAGTAAGAGAAATCGGTGCTCATGTAGGTTTGAAATCAACATCAACTGTTCATGGACACCTCTCTAGACTTGAGAAAAAAGGATTAATCAAAAGAGATCCATCTAAGCCAAGGGCGATTGTGTTAGTTGGGGCTTCTAGATCCAAAACTGAGATGATTGATATTCCTATTGTAGGGAAAGTAACCGCAGGAGAGCCTATTTTAGCTGTGGAAAATATCGAAGATACTTTTTCTCTTCCAATATCTTATATTAAAAATTCTAACCCATTATTCGGGTTAAATATTCGCGGTGAAAGCATGATAAATGCAGGAATTAACAACGGAGATATGGCAATAATCGAAAAAGTAAATAGTGCTCAAAATGGCGATATCGTTGTGGCTATGATAGACAATGAAGCAACTATAAAAAGATTTTTTAAAGAAGAGGATCATATTAGACTACAACCAGAAAATGATAATATGGAACCAATAATAGTGAAAAATTGTTCTATTCTCGGAAAATTAGTGGGTTTATACAGAAAATATTAAACTAAAAATCAACAGTTAAAGTTAAACTGTTGATTTTTAATTTCTTTTTTAATAGTAGTTTTTATTATTACTTTCTACTTTAATTTTTTAGAATCCTAGATAACGCAATTAAGATTCCTATTTTGGAATGATCAAAAGTTAAACCACCTTGCATATAAGCAATAAAAGGTTCACGAATTGGGGCATCAGCAGATAACTCTATTGATGAACCTTGTATAAAAGCTCCAGCTGCCATAATTACATCATCAGAATAACCCGGCATAGCCCAAGGTTCACATGAAACAAAAGAATCCACAGGAGAACCTTCTTGAATGCCTTTGCAAAATTCTATTACTTTATCTTTATCATTAAACTTGATGCATTGAATTATGTCACTTCTTTTATCGTTATATTTTGGTTGTACTTCAAAACCTGCAAGTTCCATAATTCTAGAACAGAATACTGCGCCTTTGAGTGCTTCTCCAGAGATATGAGGTGCTAAAAATAAACCTTGGTACATTGCTCTCATTAAACCGAAAGTAGCACCACACTCCCCTCCTATTCCTGGAACAGTTAATCTATATGATGCCTTTGTTACATATTCTTCTTTACCTGCGATATAACCCCCTGCTGGAGCTATTCCACCACCTATATTTTTGATTAGTGAACCAGCAAGTAGATCGACCCCTAACTCAGTAGGTTCTTTTGTTTCCATGAATTCTCCATAGCAATTATCAACAAAACAGATAATATTTTTATTATTGCTTTTTACAACTTCAACAATGTTTTTAATATCATCAAGATTTAATGCATTTCTCCACGCGTATCCTGTGGAACGCTGTATGTGTACTAATTTAATGCTTTTATCATCCTTTAGAAGACTATTTATTGCATTTAAATCAGGCTTACCGTTTTCTAATAATTCAACTTGAGTATATTTTATTCCAAAATCTTTTAAAGAGCCAGTGTTAGAACTGCCATCAATTCCTATAGCTTTATGTAATGTATCATAAGGACTTCCACAAACGGAAACCATTGTATCGCCAGGACGCAGATTACCAAAAAGTGCTGAAGTTAAAGCGTGTGTTCCGTTTACGAAATGAGGTCTTACTAAAGCACTTTCTGTATTAAAAATCCTAGCGTATACCCTGTCCAAAGAGTCTCTTCCTAAGTCGTCGTATCCGTAACCTGTAGAGTTTGTAAAGTGAGATTCGCTAATTCTTTCTTCTTGCATTGCATTTAAAACTTTTAATTGGTTGAATTCTGTAACTTCATCAATCTTGTTGAATTGTTCTTCTAAATCACTCATTGCTCTATCGTATAAATCTATTACTTCTTCATTAATATTATAGTTTTTTATCAAAAATTGTTTTGTAGATTCTATCATTATTATCTCCTCCAATATTTACATCGAGCCGTATAAACCAAAATTATATTATCACAAAAATAAAAAATAGGCAAATAATTGCCTATTTTTATTGGATTCCATTTATTTAGCATAAAGAACTGGTTTTAACGGTGTTATCGTTGATATAGCATGCTTATATACCATCATCTCTTTACCTTCTGAAACCAACATTACAATAAAATTGTCAAACCCTTTTACAAGACCTTTTAATTGAAAACCATTTGTTAGATATACTGTTACAGGAATTGAACTTTTTCTAGCATTATTTAAAAACATATCTTGTAAATTTGCTGTTTGCTTAGTATTATTCATAAAACCACTCCTTAATTAGATAAATATTATCTAACAATAATATTTACTTCTTTATCTATAATTATAATATTTGTTAGATATTTCTTCAACTATTTCATTATCACATGAATATAAATCTTTATCAATCCAAATAGCTCTTTTATCTTTTCTAAACCAAGTGAGCTGTCTTTTAGCATAATTTCTACTACCTTGTTTTATCATGTCTACAGCTTTTTGCAGAGAAATTTCACCTTTTAAATAAAAGAGTAGCTCTTTGTACCCTATACCTTGCATGGATTGCAAATCGCTAGAATAGCCCATATTTTTCAGTTTTTGTACTTCATCAAGTAATCCTCTCTCCATCATAATGTCTACTCTTCTGTTTATTCTATCGTAAAGCTTAGCTCTATCCATATTAAGTACAAAGTAAAAAACATTATATGGAATATCATAAATATTTTGTTGTGCTTTAAATTCACTCATCGATTTCCCAGTGAGCTTATATACTTCAAGAGCGCGTATTACTCTTTTTAAATCATTTGGATAGAGTTTGTTATATGACTCAGAATCAATATCCTTGAGCATAGAGTGAACGAAGATATTCCCTTTTTCTTCAGCTAAAGCGCTTAGTTCATTTCTATAACTTTCACATTTAAAGGCATTTGCGAATTCGTAATTGAATATCAAGGAATTTATGTAAAAACCTGTACCGCCAGTAAGAATAGGTAGCTTATTAGAGTTATAAATAGATTCTATCGCATTGGTTGCTAGACTCTTATACTCTGCAACGCTAAATTCTTCTGAGGGGTATTTTACGTCAATTAAATGATGTGGAATGCTCTTCATCTCTTCTTTGGTAACTTTGGCAGAACCAATATCCATATATTTATATATTTGCATTGAATCTGCTGAAATTATTTCGCCATTAAGTTTTTCAGCTAACTTTATTGATATATCTGTTTTTCCAACAGCAGTTGGACCAGTTAAAATAAATAAATCTTTCATTTTTTTTACCTTCTTTATGTCACTCTCTTAAATTTTTTTTCAATCTCATATAATGAGGTTTTTATTATCACTGGCCTGCCGTGAGGACAGTGGAACGGTTGTTCTATATATCGTAATTTTTCAATAAGACTTTCCATTTCAAGGTTATTTAAAGCATGGTTAGCTTTGATTGCTTTTTTGCATGAAATTTGGTTTAAAATATATGCTCTTACTTTTAATAAATTTCCTTGGCCGTAATTTTTCAAATTATCTAGAATGCCATAGAATAAATCTTTTATTTCTAATTTCCCTAAAAGTATAGGAACTTCCCGTATACTTATAGTATTATCTCCAAATAACCCAATTTTAAATCCCGTATCTTCAAAGACATTTCTATTATCAGAGTAATAATAAAAATCATCTGCGCTTAATTCTAAAATTACAGGTACCATTAATGGTTGTGATACCAACGTTCTATTTATCATTTCTTTTGAAAATTTTTCAATTAAAATTATTTCATGAGCAGCATGCTGATCTATCATATAAAACTCATTATCAGCTTCTGCTAAAATATACGTTTTATTAAACTGTCCAATGATTTTTAACTTAGGAAATTTTGCTGTTGATTCATTTTGTTTTTCCTGTTGTTCATTTGGTATTTCAGGCTTAGCAAAACCATTCTGGTTGGGTTTTTCTTCAGTCTTTTTAATATGTATCTCCTTATCTAAGTTAACGTTAGATTCCATGTTTTTATTAGATAATTCTTTGGCAGACGTTCCAATATCGATAGCATCGATATATTCTTTTTCTTTGATAATATTTGCTTTTAAATCTATTGGAATCTGAATTTTATCTTTTAAATCCTTTAATTCATTAATTTTTTCATCGTTAGAATATAATACTTTACTTTCATTAATTTTAAATTCTTTTTCATGAGGTTTGATTTCAAAATTATCTTCCACACTTTTTCTAATAGCATTATGTATAGTGTTGAAAACTGCAGAAAATATTTCTTTATCATTATTGAATTTTATTTCTGCTTTTGTAGGATGTACGTTGACATCAATGTATTCCGGATATATATCAATAAACAGTACAAAAAATGGATGTTTGTTTACTGTAGTAAAAGATTTAAAAGCGTTCTCAACTGCAGTTGTTATAAGTGGGCTTTTGATTAATCTTTTATTGACGAAAATACTCTGATTATTCCTACTTCCTCTACTTATATCTGGATTTCCAACATATCCATGAACAGATATTACATCGGTATGATTTTCGAATTTAATAAGATTATTGTATATGTTCTTTCCGTAAATATACTTAATAGTTTCTTTTACATCATCCGCTGCAAATGTTATTAAAGACTTTTTGTTATTATTAAAATATTTGAAGGATATTTTGTGATTTGCTAGTGCTAGTTTACCTATCAAACTTGAAATTATAGCGCTTTCTCTGCTGGAAGACTTCAAAAATTTTTTTCTTGCAGGAACGTTAAAAAATAAATCTCTTACTTCTATTGAAGTTCCTTTATTACAGCCTACATCCTCGATATAACTAATATTTCCACCTTCACTTTTTAATTCTTTTCCAAACTCTATTTCGTTTGTTTTTGATTTTAAAATGATTTTTGAGACAGAAGCGATACTAGCAAGGGCTTCACCTCTAAACCCAAAAGTAGATAAAGAATAAACATCTTCAATTGAAAGTATTTTACTAGTAGCATGAGGCAAGAATGCCTTTTGAATATCTTCGTTATGTATCCCTACTCCATCATCCATAATTTTTATTTGTTCAATTCCACCGCTTAAAATTTCTATAGTAATATTTTTTGCTTTTGCATCAATACTATTTTCTATTAACTCTTTAACTACCGAAGAAGGCCTTTCAACAACTTCCCCAGCAGCTATTTTATTAGTGGTTTCAAAATTTAAAATACTTATTCTTTTTGTCATATTAACACCTTCTATTTTAAATGCCTAACATGATGGTTATTCCACGAAAAGTAATTTAGTTGAACTTACTTTTCGTGGTTTAACCGCATTATTTAATCTACAATTCGTAAATGACACTTGTTAATAAAGTTTTTTAACTTTTTTTATCAAGTCATATAATTTATTCAGACCATCCATAGGAGTTAAATTTAGAACATCAATATTGGATATTTCAGTTAATAAATTTTCTTTTTCAAAGTCTGAAAAACCTAATTGCTTTAGTTCTTCCTTTGGTGCTTCTTTAAAAGTCTCTTCCGTTATAGAAGCATCATTTGTACTTTTTGCTGATTCGCAAACACAAACTTCGCTATTTTGAGAATTTTCATTTTCTAAAGCAGTTAATATTTCCTTAGCTCTATTAGTTACTTTTTCAGGAATTCCGGCTAATTTTGCTACTTCTATTCCATAGGAATCGTCAGCACTACCTCTTATAATTTTTCTAAGAAATACAATATCATCTTTTAATTTTTTTACTGCAATAGAATAATTTTTTACTCCATGAACTTTACCTTCAAGTGAAGTTAATTCGTGATAATGCGTTGCAAATAAAGTTTTTGGTTTCAAATTTGCATTTTCGCATAAGTGTTCAATTACCGACCAAGCTATACTCAGCCCGTCGTAAGTACTTGTTCCTCTTCCGACCTCATCTAGTAAAATCAAACTCTTATTAGATGAATTTTTTAGTATATTTGCAACTTCCCACATTTCTACCATAAAAGTACTCTTACCACCTGCTAAATCATCAGATGCACCTATTCTGGTGAATACTTTATCACAAATAGCAATTTCTGCTTCTTTTGCGGGTACAAAGCTTCCTATTTGAGCCATTATAGTAATTAGTGCCACTTGCCTCATATACGTGGATTTACCAGCCATATTAGGCCCAGTTATTAAAATAAGGTTATTTTCATCAGTATCAATATTCGAATCATTAGCAATAAAGGATTCGCGTTGAATCATCTTTTCAACTACTGGGTGTCTACCTTCTTTTATAGCAATTTTATTGTCATTCTTTATTACAGGCTTGATATAATTATTTTCAATGGCACATAAAGAAAGTGAGCATAAACAATCTAAGGTTGATAAATGTGTTGATGTTTTCTTCATTCTGTCTATACTAAATTCTATTTTGTTTCGAATATCCACAAATATTTCATACTCAAGGGAAACTAACTTCTCCTCAGCTCCTAATATTTTTTCTTCCATTTCTTTCAATTCAGGAGTTATATATCTCTCAGAATTAGCAAGTGTTTGTTTCCTTATATATCTGTCTTTAGGCACCAAATCAAAATTAGTTTTAGTTACTTCAATGTAATACCCGAAAACTTTATTATATCTAACTTTTAAAGATTTAATTCCAGTAACTTCTCTTTCTTGTGTTTCAAGTGATGCTATCCACTCTTTGCCATTGGCTTTAGCTTCTCTTAATTCATCTACCTCTATACTATATCCATTTTTTATTATACCGCCCTCTTTTACAGAAAGAGATGGGTTTTCTAGTATGGATGAATTCAGTATAGAAAAAACATCTTCTAAGGTATCAAAATTGTTATAGGTCTTAGAAATCATATTACAATAACAATTAGACAGTAAAGTTTTCATATTAGGTAAATTTTCTATTGAATTCTTTAGTGAAACCAATTCTTTTGCATTTACATTTTTATTTGATATTTTACCTATTAATCTTTCAATATCGTATATTTTATTTAACTCGTCTCTTATACTATCTAATAAGGGCATATTTTGAGTTAATTCGTCTATAGCATCTAATCTATCATTTATGATGTTTTTAGATATAAGAGGCTGTTCTACCCATTTTCTAAGGGCCCTAGCCCCCATAGCAGTTTTAGTTTTATCTAAAACCCAAAGTAAAGATCCTTTTTTTCTTTTATCTTTAAAAGATTCAGTAAGTTCTAAATTTCTCCTAGAATTAATATCTATACCTAGATAATCTACTATATCGTAATGAGAAAAATAATCTATGTGTCCAAGAACACTCTTTTGAGTGTCCTCAATATAAGAAAGCATAGTATTTGTACTTATTATAAGACTTTCATTAAATTCTTCATCTTTAAAATTTTTGAATTGAACTTTTATGTTTTCTAGTGATGTATTAGAAAATTTTTCAGCACTTAATTTAGTCAATAACGTGTCAAATCTTTCTCTAATAGCTGCTAGAATACTATCTTCAATATTTTCAGAAATAATAATTTCATTAGGTGAAAATTTTGATATTTCGTCCCATATAATAGCGGTATTCTTTTTTGAAACAGTTCCATAAAATTCACCTGTTGATATATCTGTGAAGCACATGGCTATATCATTGTCGTCTAAATATAAAGACATAATGAAATTATTTCTTTTTTCATCCAAAAAAGAAGAATCAGTATATGTTCCGGGTGTTATAACTTTGATAACATCCCTCTTTACAATTCCCTTCTTTGCGGATGCATCTTCTAATTGTTCACATATTGCTATTTTATAACCTTTATTTACTAATCTAGTTATATACGATTGAGCAGCGTGATAAGGTAAACCACACATAGGAGCTCGTTCTGATAATCCACAATTTTTACCTGTTAAAACTAATTCCAATTCCCTAGCAGCAACCTTTGCATCGTCAAAAAACATTTCATAAAAATCACCAAGTCTAAAGAAAAGGATACAATCTTTGTAGTTTTCTTTTATCTGCATATATTGCTGCATCATAGGAGTTAATGACATAAAAACACTCCTCTTCTATACTATACTAGAATCTATTATTTCACCTACTAGTGAAAATGGTTTTGCGCGGACAATTTTAACATCTACTAACTGGCCGATTAACTCTTTAGATCCTTCAAAATTTACAAGTTTAAAATTTCTAGTCCTACCCATTAATATAGAATCATTAGTCTTGCTTTCACCTTCAACTAGTACTTCTACAGTTTTATTTTCATAAAATTTATTTCTGCTCTCTACTGATTTATTTATAACTTTAAGTAATCTATTAAATCTTTCATGCTTTGTTTTTTCATCTATAAATTCATCTTTTAATTTTGCAGCAGGAGTTCCTTCTCTTGGTGAATAAAGGAATGTAAAAGCAGAATCAAATTGAAGTTCTTCAGCTAATTTTAATGTTTCTTCAAAGTCTTCTTCAGTTTCTCCTGGGTATCCAACAATAATATCTGTTGTAATTGCAATATCAGGGATAGCTTCTTTAGCTTTATTAGCAAATCCTAAATAATGCTCTTTTGTATATTTTCTATTCATTTTCTCCAACATTCTATTTGAACCAGACTGAAGTGCCATATGAATATGTTCACATACTTTATCGCATTCAAGCATTGTTTGTATTAATTCTTCATGAATATCTTTAGGATGTGAAGTCATAAATCTTATTCTTTCAAGTCCTTCTACCTCATTAACTTTTTTTAACAAACCAGAAAAATTAATTGAAGGAGTTAACCCTATACCATATGAATTAACATTTTGGCCTAATAAAGTTATCTCTTTGTATCCTCTAGATACTAAATCTTTAACTTCTTTTAGGATATCTTCAGGCGTTCTACTTCTTTCTCTACCTCTAACATAAGGAACTATGCAATAAGAACAAAAATTATTGCACCCATACATTATTGTTACAAATGCTTTCACATCGCTTTTTCTATCTATAGGCAACCCTTCTACGATTTTATTTTCTTTATCCCATACTTCAACTATTGTATTTCCTGATTGCTTAACTCTCTCAATATACTCAGGAAGCTTATATGAATTAAAACTTCCAGTTATTATATCAACATGAGGAAATTTTTTCAAAAGTTTTTCAGCTGTACCTTTTTGTTGAGTCATGCATCCTGTAACCGCAATAATTAAGTCTGGATTATTCTTTTTTTGAGCCTTTAAATAGCCTAAGTGACCATGAACCTTTTGTTCAGCATTTTCTCTAACACAACATGTATTAAAAATAATTATATCTGCATCTTTTTCATCATCTGTCCTTTGGTAATTATTTATCTTTAAGATACCAGATATTTTTTCAGAATCTTCTTCATTCATCTGACATCCCCAAGTTTCAATATAGTATTTCATTACGTTTCTTTCCATTTTCCTTCTCCTTCGTTGATAAATTTCATCCTTCTATCTATTATATATAATTATTGAATATTTTCAAAGTACTTAAAAGAATTTATATGACATAATTCCTTATCCTTTTGGAAAAATTAATTTAAAGGAGGGATTTTAATGTATGATGCAAAAAATAATGAGAAAACTTTGGATAAAAATGAAAACTGTAACAAGTGTAAATTTGTTTTAGATAGATCTTTTTATTCACGAGTTAATTCTAACGTTATAAGTAATATAAAAAGTAATTATGTATCAAATGATGGAATTTACAAATAAAAAAAGACAGGTTTAATCATCCTGTCTTATCAAAGTATAAATCACTTTTTTTTCTATGAAACCAACTTTTTTATATAGAATCTTAGCTGCATTATTTTCATTGGATACCTTTAGTAAAACTATATCTTCTTTTTGCGCTTTCATAAAATTCAATATATATTTTAGAAAATATTCTCCAAAACCTTTTTTTCTATACTCTTTGATTACACCGAAATTAACTAATATAGGAGTACTTCCTTCGTAGATAATTTGTCCTATTCCAATATAAACACCTTTAAAGGTCAATAAAAATACTCCTTTGTCATAATAATACTTTTGCATTTCATCATAATAAATATCTTTAATTTGCATTGGTAGTCTATCTTTTTTATTAAATATTTCGTTCTGCAATCTGCATCTAATAGGCTCATCTACACCTTTTTTGAAATTCTCAACGTATAAGCCATCTATGAGAGGTAAGCTTATTTTGGATTGCATAGTGTATTCCATTTCTCTTACTTGACTTTTAATTTGAAAACCATATTCTGTTATAATTTGCAAAAGTAAATTATTTTCTTCGCTTTTAAATCTAATATTTTTATAGTTAAGAATACTTTTTAACAAAACTGTCAGTGTATATACATTATTATATTTTTCTAATATATACAAATCTATAATGCTATAATAACCATTATTCTCATCTATCCAAATATAACCAACATATTTTCCATTCGAACATAATAAAAATACATTTTTTCTTATTAAATATTTTTTTATCAATGATTCATCATCATAAATTGCGAAAAAATCACTAATTAGATTATGAGAGCTATTATAGATTTCTCTAAAATATTTTATATTTCTATTGTTCAACCTTTTTAAATTATACATAAAGCTACTCCTATTATAAAGATGAATCATTTACATATTTATCAAATTCTTTAATAAATTCATCTTCTTTATCAAATCGAGTCAAAAGTTTCTTGAATTTTTTGTTGTATTTTCTTTCACTCCAATTTTTATGTTTATAATACCTTTTTCTACCTAATTTCCAAAATTTATGTGGGAAAATCATCATTGCTAGCATGATATCTAATTCATCTTTGGACATGGGTTTGATTTTCATATAGCTCTCAAGAATTTCTTTTGCTTTTTGAAAATCCCAATTGTATTCACTTTTACTCATCAATCTAGAAATAAATTTGCATAAGTCTACCAATTGAAGGTCAATTACAATTCTATCCAAATCAATTATATAATAAACATCATCTTTCTTGATGATATTTTGATAGTAATAACTATTATGGCATATAGAGTTAGCAACATTAACTTCCTTTACATAATTAGTATAATTCGAATCCCCTAATAAAGAAAGAGTTTTTATTCCTCGATTATAGTAAATATCTATTGAATCATAGTATTTTTTATCAAACTCGTTTTTGATTCGCTTACCTTGTATTAAAGTTTTATAATTTAAAAAATCATTTAGTTTTTGATTATATATTTCTGGCCACTTTTCTACATTGTATGGTATTTTCATACCTTTAGTATTTATTTTATTAGTTGTTAAATGAAAATTAGCTAATAATTTTATTACATTTTTAGCTTCTTCCAAATCTCTTAAGTCACACTCATTTCCATCAATCCATTCAGTGACATAGAAAAAATATTTTTTGTATTTGATTAATATATTGTTATTTTTAGTTTTTAAAAATTTTGCGGTATTATAGAATTTGTTTTTGTAAAGTTCATTTACTAAAATCCAACCATTTTTAGCTTTGAACTTGCCATGTTGAAATTTCTTCAAACATAAATTACCTTTATTTGTTCGTATTTTATAGGCACTTCTTACTCTTTTTATATCTAATATACTATAAGGATAACGAGCTAATATATTTCTTAAAATAACTTCCTCGTCTTTAGATATATTATCATTTAATTTAATAGATCTATTCAAGGCCACGAAATTGCCCCCTTAATTACTTTACTACTAAATTATATAGTTAAATGGAGAAATTATTACAACTATATTAACTCTTTAACGATTTTCATTTATTTTTATTAACATATATCTATTATGTTCAACATATCAATTAAGGTCTTATTACCCATTAGTTTGAAATGCTAAACTTAAAATATACAATAAAAGAAGAGAGTAGAATTTATCTACTCTCTTCTTTTATATTTCTTCTGCTTCTTTTATACTTAAACCGATCTTTTTAGAATCACTATTCACATTTAAAATTTTAACTTTAACTGCTTCTCCTATTTGTAACTCATCTGAAGGTTTTTCGATTCTTTTATGGCTGATTTCAGAAATATGAACTAAACCATCTACCCCTGGTTCTAACTCGACAAACGCACCAAAGTTAGAAAATCTTACTATTTTCCCCAAAGCAATAGTTCCTACTGGATATTTTTCTACTACTGTATCCCATGGATTTGGCATAATTTTTTTTATACTAAGAGATAATTTTTTTGCATCTTTATCTACATTTAATAGATAAACATTAATCTTTTCATTTACTTTCAAAACATCTGATGGATTTTCAACTCTTCCCCATGAAATCTCTGAAACGTGTAATAATCCATCAACTCCATTTACTTCTATAAATGCACCAAATTTTGTTATCCTTTTAATAATACCTTGGTGTATTTGGCCAACTTCAAAAGAATTCCAAGAATCTTCTGCTTTTTTTACTTTTGCTCTAGTTAAAATATCTCTTCTAGATGCTACTATTTTTGTTCCTTTTCTTTCTTTCTTATATTCAATTATATTTACATCAAAAGACTTTCCAATGTACTCACCAAGATCTTCAACATGGAACAATTCTACATGTGATGCTGGTAAGAAAATTCTAATACCTTTAAATCTAGATATAATTCCACCTTTAACTGCTTCAACAAGCTCAATATTAACTATATCTTTGTTTCTAAAAGCTTCTTCTAATTCAATGTAGGCGCTATCTCTTTCTATTTCAATCCTTGATAAAACAACATACCCATCAGAATCACCCAAACTAATTACTTTAGCTGTAATCTCTTCATTTAGGTTAAATAATTCGGTCATTTTTACTTCTTCATCTCTTGTAACCTCTTTGATTGGAAGTTTTCCGTCTTTTTTATAACCGATATTAATAAATGCTTCTTTACCACTCATAGATATTATTTCACCAGAAATAATATCCCCTATAGCAATATTAATATCATTTTGGTTCATAAAGTTTAACTGTTCATTTACATCTTGTGCTTTATTATCGCTCATTTTATTAATAGCCTCCTTTATAATCCAATCAGGTGTTGATGCACCAGCTGTAACACCTATATTGATGATATTTTTAGAATTTAATATTTTATCAGGGATTTCACCTGCATTTTCTACATGAATTGTATTCTTACAATTTACTTTACATATTTCATATAGTTTAGTAGTATTTGAACTGTGACGTGCTCCAATAACAACCATTAAATCAACATTTTTAGCTAATTCTGATACCGAATTTTGTCTCACAGATGTAGCACTACAAATGGTATTGAATGATATAAACTCAAGTTTCAATTCATTAAGTGTTTTAAGTACTCTTTCCCAATTTTCTTTTCTTTCAGTAGTTTGAGATACAACACAGAATTTATCTTCCTTACTTAATTTATATAATTCATCACCTGTTTTTGTTACTAAAGCATTATTTCCAGCCCATCCGTTTATTCCAACTACTTCTGGATGCAACTTATCTCCAACAATAATTATTTTATATCCTAATTCTTTATATTCATTAACTTTTTTATGAATTTTTGACACATGAGGACATGTAGCATCCTCAATGATGATTTTTTTTTCTTTTAATGTATTCAATATATCTGGGGTTATTCCATGAGATCGAATAACAATAACATCATTTGGAAGTAATTTGTTAATTTCTTTTAGTTCTATAGGAAAAATATTATTCTTCTCTAAATACCCCACTACATCTTTATTGTGTATCAATGGTCCTAAAGTATAGATTTTTTTATTATAGTAGTTTTGTGTATCTAATGCCTTATCAACTGCTCTTTTTACACCAAAACAAAACCCAGCATTTTTTGCTAATACAATTTTCTTCATTTTGCAAAACACCTTTTAAATATTATCGTAATTCTTTATATCATCAATGATAAAATTAACAACTTCTGTTATTGTCATATTTGTTGAATCAATTTCAACAGCATCTTCTGCTTTTGTTAAAGGGTTTAAATCTCTTGTAGAATCAATATAATCCCTACTTTTTATTTCTTTTAAAAGCTCATTGTAGATAACATCAATGCCTTTTGACTTCAACTCATTAAATCGTCTAGAAGCTCTCTCTTCAGGAGTAGCACTTAAGAAATATTTAAATTTTGAATCTTTAAGTACAACTGTACCTATATCGCGACCATCCATAATAACATCAAATTTAGCAGCCATATTTTGTTGTAATTTCACTAGCTTCTCTCTAACTTCCTTGATAGCTGCATAATTAGAAACATTATTACTAATCCTTGGCAATGTTAATTGATCATTAACATCAACATTGTTTAAAATAAGTCTATCATTTTTGAAATACATTTCAATGGAATCGAGTAAATTTTGTAATGAAATAATATCATCTGGTTTAATATTATTTTCAAGTGCTATTAAAGTCACTGCTCTATACATTGATCCTGTATTTATGTACATAAGATTTAAGTTGTTTGCTACTAATTTAGCTATTGTACTTTTCCCTGCCCCTGCAGGTCCATCTATTGCTACAGTAATTCTCAAAATGTATCCGCCTCTCTAAAATCTAACTCTCTAATTATCTAATATTCTATATAAAATTACAAAATCCTCTAATTTAGTGATATTTATTTCTTGAATTTATACATTTGTTCCAGCTATATACCCTGTTGAAAATGCTATTTGCAAGTTATAGCCTCCTGTAAATGCATCAACATCAATTAGTTCTCCAGCAAAGTATAAATTTTCAACAATTTTAGATTTCATTGTAGAGGGATCAATTTCATTTGTTGAAATACCACCTTTAGTGATAATAGCTTCTTCAATGGGTCTAAGACCTTTTACATTCAACTCTAAATTTTGCAAAAGATTCACCAAAAAAGCTCTTTCTTTCTTAGTTATTGAATTAACTTTTTTTTCAGGATCAATATTTGATAATTCAATAATAGTATTGATAATCTTATTAGGTAATAAATCTTTTAATGAGTTCTTAAAATTTTTATTAAGATAAGAATCGAATATATGAAGTATTTTATCATTTAGTTCCTTAACAGTGTAGTACGGTTTTAAGTTAATTATAGCTCTATAAGATGAGTTTGAATCTATGTATCTGCTACCTTTTAACACTATAGGGCCAGAAACTCCATAATGAGTAAATATCATTTCTCCAAACTCTGAAAAAATTCTTTTATTTGTTTTTGCATTGATTATTGAAAACTCAACATTTTTCAATGATAACCCTTGAAGTTCTTTTATCCATTTATCTTTAATTTCTATAGGAACTAAAGATGGAGCAATTTGCTTCACTTTATGTCCTAATTCAAGTGCCCATTTATACCCTGATCCTGTAGAACCTGTTTGGGAATAAGATTTTCCTCCAGTGGCTAAGATAAATTTATCTCCTCTAATTTCTTCGCCACTATTGAGTAAAACTTTTGTGATTTTATTTTTATTACATATAATCTTTTCAACCTTAGAATTTAATTTCACTTCAATATTATTTTTTCTTAACTCGATTTCTAAAGCTCTTATAATATCAGAAGACTTATTGCTTTCTGGAAAAATTCTTCCTCCTCTTTCTGTCTTTAATGGAACTCCTCTACTTTCAAAGAATTCAATTAAACTCTTATTGTCAAAAGAATATAGACTACTGTATAGAAAAGAAGGATTTCCAGGTATATAATCAAAAAATTCACTTATATCTTTATCATTAGTAAGATTACATCGTCCCTTACCAGTTATAAATAATTTTTTTCCTAGTTTTTCATTACTTTCAATTAATAAAACGCTATTAGCGTTGTTTTCTGCAGCCTTTATTGCTGAAATCATACCAGCAGGACCACCACCAATAATTACAACTTTACTCATTTATCCACCTCAATTATGGGTCGGCTAAAAAATTATTCCCCACTCTTGTCATCAAAATATTGATGGTTCTGCAATTTTTGATGGCAATATAGTGGAAGTTATTTTTTAACGATTCCTATGTTTTTACGCAAATAATAAGTAAGAAACATATGCTCCTTACTTATTATATACTATTCATCCTTTTTATAAGCATAAATATTATAAACTTCCCAAATATTTTCAAGTTCTTTAAAAGAAGCTGAAATCTTGTCTTTTTCTCTTAAACCAACTGTTACAATTAACGCATTTATTATACTTAATGGTGCAACTAAAGAATCTACAAAAGATGCCATGTTGCTTTGAGCTATTAAAGTATAGTCTGCAGTTGAAGCAAGTGGAGATAATAGGCTGTCTGTAATTGCAACTATTTGAGTTCCTTTACTTTTTGCATATGATAATGCTTCTATTGTTCTTACAGCATATCTCGGGAACCCAATACCTATTACTAAATCTTTATCAGTAATATTAATCATTTGCTCAAAAATATCACTTATGCCAAGTTGGATTACCTGAACATTATCTAGTATAAGATTTAAATAAAAGCCCAAAAATTCAGCTAATGCAGTAGAACTTCTAAGTCCAATTATATAAATCTTTCTAGAGTTAAAAATACAATTTATAACATTCTCAAAAGTTTTTGGATTGATTTTTTCAAGTGTTGCTCTTATATTATCCATATCTGCTTTTAAAACACCTTTTAAAGCATTTTCCTGATTGATAAGATTATTGGTTAATTCAATCCTTTGAACAGTTGTTAACTTCGTCTTAATTAATTCTTGTAAAGCCTTTTGAAGTTTTGGATAACCACTAAAACCAAGTTCGTTAGCAAATCGTACAACTGTGGATTCGCTGACTTTAACACTAGAACCAAGCTTAGCAGCTGTCATAAATGCAGCTTTGTCATAATTTTTTAATATATATTCTGCAATCCTCTTCTGCCCTTTGCTTAACCTAGGAAATTTAACTTGTATGGTTCGCATTAAATCTTTATCATCACTCATAAATATGATCCCCTCATTAGTAAAATTTAAATGAAATTTTTATTTCATTTTATCATTTTTTGAATAATTTATCAATAGAAGATTCATTTTTTGAAAAATTATTTATTAAAAGTCTTATAAAACAATTAAAATTAGAGAAAATATTAAAATAAAATGCAAGTTTAGTTTTTATATTATTCGTTATTTACAAGTGCTTTAAATAATTGATTTCATTAGAAGATAGATTTCTATAGTTGCCTTCCTTTAAATCGTTTAGTTTAATATCACCAATAGAAATTCTTTTGAGTTCCATAACTGGATGACCAATTTCTTTACACATTTTTCTGATTTGTCTGTTCTTTCCTTCGGTTATTTCAACTTTTACTTGAGTATTACCATTTCTAAATTTTTTTAATATTTCAAATTTAGCTTTTTGAGTAATATATCCACCAATATCTATACCGTTCTTGAATTTTTCTATTGCTTCCATAGACGGAATTCCTCGAATAACAGCGATATATATTTTACCTATTTTCTTTCTAGGATGTATAATTTTATTGTATATCTCACCATCGTTAGTCATAAGCAGAAGTCCGGAAGAATTATAATCCAGTCTACCTATAGGATAAATTCTTTCATTAACTTTAACTAAGTCTAAAATGGTACTCCTACCTCTTTCATCTTTTACTGTAGATACATACCCTATTGGTTTATTGAGGGCTATATACAACTTATTTTCCTCTAATGCAATTCTTTTATTATCTACTTCTACAATATCTTGTTCAGGATTAACTTTAAAACCTAATTCTTTTATAACATGAGAATTCACTTTTACTCTACCGTCTAGTATTAGTATTTCTGAACTCCTTCTTGACGCAACACCACAGTGTGCCATATATTTTTGTAATCTTTCTTCCATAATTGTCTCCTTCTTTCATTCTAATGATATTATAATATATTAATGTAAAATATCAAAATTAATTTATTTATTAATTACTCGTTGTATTATTTAATCACTAGTGTTATATTATTATAGGAAATTTATATAAAGGAGATTAATTATGTCTAATTATGAACTTATTGCTACATCAGCTTTTGGACTTGAATCATTAGTATCAAAAGAATTAAAAAGATTAGGTTTTGAAAACTTGAATGTTGAAAATGGTAAGGTAACATATAGGTCTGATGAGGAAGGTATTTGTAAATCTAATCTATGGTTACGTTGTGCTGATAGAGTTTTTATAAAGCTTGGTGAATTTAAAGCATTTAGCTTTGAAGAATTGTTTCAAGGAGTTAAAGGTATTGATTGGCAAGGAATATTAGAAGAAGATGGTCAGATTATTGTTAATGCAAAATCAGTAAAATCTCAATTATTTTCATTATCTGATATTCAATCAATAAGTAAAAAAGCAATAATTGAAAAACTAAAACTTTCATATAAACGAGAATTATTCGAGGAATCAGGTAGTAAGTTTCCTATTTTAATTTCAATATTCAAAGATACTGTTACAGTCTTATTAGATACATCTGGAGTAGCATTACATAAACGTGGATATAGAGAAAGAGGAAACGAAGCTCCATTAAAAGAAACTTTAGCGGCTGCTCTTGTAATTTTAAGTAATTGGAGATATTCTACTGCATTTATAGATCCGTGTTGTGGATCTGGTACTATACCTATTGAAGCAGCATTAATTGCAAGAAATATAGCACCTGGATTAAACAGGAAATTTGCTTGTGAAAAATGGGAACAGATTACTTCCCCTGAAGTTTGGAAAAAAGTAAGAAAAGATGCTTACGAAAAAATATATTATGATAAAGATTTTAATATATTTGGTTATGATATAGATGATAGATCTATAAAGATAGCAAGAGAAAATGCTGAAATGGCTGGTGTTGATGATATAATTCATTTCCAAGAAAGACCCGTTCAAGAATTTGGTACTCAATATAAATACGGAACTATAGTAACAAATCCTCCTTACGGTGAGAGATTAAGCGAAAAAGAAGATGTTGAGTATTTATATAAAGTTATGGGTAAAGTTTTTAAAAATTTAGAAACATGGTCATATCACATCATTACTTCAAATGAAAATTTCGAAAAGAAATTTGGTAAACAGGCTACAAAAAATAGGAAGTTATACAATGGAAGAATACGATGTTATTACTATCAGTATATCGGTCCAAAACCAAGTAAAAAACTATAATTTTCTTTTTAACTATTTAGTTAGAAAAACTTTCTAGTTACAAAATTAAGCTCTTTCATATAAATAAGTAAAAATAGTATGAAAGAGCTATTTATATTATAGCAATTTAATGAGTGGATGTTACTTAAACCAGATATTTATCTCTCTTTTAGCACTTTCAATACAATCTGATGAATGGACTAAATTTCTAGTTTTATTCTTTCCGTATAGTTTTCTAATTGAGCCATCAACTGCTTCTTTAGGGTCTGTATTGCCATTAATATTTCTTACTTTTTGGATTGCATTCTCGCCTCCTAAAATTAAGCAACATATGCTTCCTTCTAAAAAATATTCTCTCAATTCAGGAAAAAATGCTTTTTCTATATGTTCAATATAGTGATTCCTTATAATATCTTCAGTAGGCATAACCATTTTTAATTCAATTATTTCTAGATTATTTTCTTCATATATTGAAATAATCTTTCCTACTAATTTTCTCTTTACACCATCAGGTTTTATTAAGACTAATGTTTTCTCTTTCATAATTCACCTCTTTTCTATTATATATTGGTATTAATTTGGTATATAGTTAAATTATACACTTTATTATAAAAAATAATCAAATAATATAAACAATTAAATAAAATAGAAAATATTAAACAGAAAATAATAACCTTAATTAAAATGGGAATACTAAAAATTATAGATAGGAAGGTGATTATATTATGAAGATAATCAAAGTTAGAAAAAATAATGAAGGTGATTTTACAAATGTAATGACTGATACTGGCGAGATTCTTTCACTTACAAAAGCAGTTGCATTAGCAAAAGATGGTGAAGTGGAATGTGTAACAGTAACTAAAAATAGAAATGGTACAGAAATTATTAAAGGAACTGAAAAATGCCCTGCTGAAGAAAAATTAGAAAACTTACCAGAGTTTTAGTATCAAAATATTAATTAAAAAAAATACAAAAGGTTTACTGGTTGAAAAAACTATGTAAACCTTTTGTATTTTTTAATTGAATCTTCTTCCTGTATAATAATCCGATCTACTAGAAAGTGATGATATCTTTATAACGTCTCCTGTTTGTGGTGCATGCATAAAGGAATTATTCCCAACATACATTCCGACATGATGAACAGGTTTTCCAGGTTTTGCAAAGAACACTAAATCACCTGGCTTTAAATTTTCTCTTGCCACATAAACACCTGCTCTTGCTTGATCTCTAGAAACTCTTGGTATTTTAATGCCAAAATGTGCAAAAACATATTGAGTATAACCAGAACAATCAAAAGTTTTAGGACCTGTAGCACCCCACTGATATGGTACTCCTAAAAAGTTTGATGCATAAGCTATAATTGCATTTGATGAAACTGTATCTCCTCTTGATGGTGGAGTTGGTTTCCCTTCATTTTCTGCAGCCTCTCTAGCAGCAGCCTCTGCAGCCGCTTTAGCCGCTGCTTCAGCAGCTGCTTTTGCTTTTGCTTCTTTTATCAATGATTCTGTTTTTGAAATTTGCTTTTTATCTTCTTTAATAGCATTTGAAAATGCTGTTACTTGTTTTTTTGCTTCATTTATTAATTTCTGTTGTGCTGCCTTATCATTTTCTAACTTAGCTTTTTTCGTTTCATGAATTTCCATTGTGGTAGCTAAATTCAATTTTTCTTGTTCCAAAACTTGTTTTGAATTTTCAACTTTTAGTTTCTTCTCTAGCAAAGTCGAAATGATTTTGTCATCTAGCTCAGTTATGCTTTTAACTATTTGAATTTTTGAATACAAATCGCTTAAGCTTTCAGAACCAACAATAACTTCTAAAAAACCAGTATTACCGCTTATGTACATAGCAACCATACGTTTATTATATAAATCCTTTTCTGTTTCCATATCCGCTTCTGCTTGTCCTATTTCTTTAATAGCTAAATCAATATTATCTTGTATTTTTATTATTTGATTATTTAAATCTTCTATTTCAAATAATGTATTTTCAATTTCACAGTCTAATAATTCAATTTTAGAATTTAATTCTTCAACAATTTTTTTTGCGTCACTTAGTTTTATTTGATTAGAATTCAATGAATTCTTTTGTTGGTCGAGTGTTTGATTCAATTTATCAGCAAAAACTGTGACAGAAGAAATGCTAGAAACTAAAATAATTGCTGTTAATACTGTGGCCGTTAATTTCTTATGCATAAAATCACTCCCTAAGTTCATCAATTAAGTATATTATATCATTTTTTATCTTAATTTTCAGTATATTTAGTCAAAAATTTATAAATATTAAATTTTAAATTAAAATTATAATATTTTATAATAAAAAAGTACTTAATTATTCATTAAGCACTTTTTGTCTTTATATTACTAATCAATATTAAATACTTATTAATCATTTGATAAATGTTTTTTAATATCTGCATCATTAGTATTGTTAGTTGTTTTTAAAGTTTCAATTTCTGCTAAAAGTTCTGAACTTTCAATTTCTTTCTCACTTATTATACTTTGCATTTCATTAATAGTAGCTTTTTGATTTTCTGCTGTTTTATTTAATTCATCTAAAAGAGTATTTTTATCTTTTAGTTCTGTCTCAAGTTTATCAATTTCTGAATAATCACTTTTCGAAACTTCTTTGTAAGTAGTAATTTCCTGTTTAATGTTCCCATATCCTTTTAAAACAACTGCTTTATTGCCTTGTTTATAAACATTAATGTTATTCCATGTCTTAGCCGATAACTTTGAATTTGTAGCATAAAGTATTGCATGTGTACTAGAAAGAATTTCTCCAAAAAGCTTACTCTTTTTAGGTAATATTATCTCATACATATTTTTATCATGTTCCATCAAACAATAAAATCTTAAATTGACGTAATTTTTTTTGACAGCTAAATCGCTGTTAAGTTTTTTGATAGCATCGTTTACTTCCACAATTTTATTATTTGAATCAGTTAAAAGTGTATTTTCATTTTCAATTTCCGATCTTGTTTCTTCAATAATAGTATTGATGCTATTAATATTATTAGTATTGTTTTCAATTTTTTGTTCATTTTCTATTAAAGTTTCTATTAGCCCTTTAAGAATTAGGTTATTCTCATTATTTCCAATATTCAATGTATTACATGCCATTATTATTGCAACTGCTTCATTATGTTTTTTATCACTATATAAGCTTAAAATATTAGTATAAAAGGAATTTTCTACGTCCTCTTTTTTATACATTTTAATTAAACTTAGTACACCATCCCAATACGTACTAGAATCTACAACACTAGAACTACCATTGTTTATAACTGGAGCTGTTTCTGTATTTTGATTAAGAATATATTCAGTAATATAAAAACTACAAAATTTATCAGGATCTTTAGGCAATATTTTGTATTTATTCATTTCCGAAATAATATACGAATTTATACTAAAGTTATTCTCTTTACTGTAGATTTCTTTATCTAAATATGAGATGCCTTTATCAATATCATTAGCAACAATTTGATGAACACCAAATAGAACTAAATCAATTTTATCATTATTGGTCTTATTTCTTTCAATAAAGCTAACGAGTTTTTCTTCATTTTTATGGTCTCCATAATACTTTAATCTATATTTTATCCCCGTATCACTAAATGAAAATATCGTAATTGAAGCTAAAACTATTAATGAAACTGAAACCACTATAACCATCTTTTTTTTAGATTTAAAGTTGAAATGAAATTTTGGTTTATGCTTAAGATGAAACTTTTCTTTAAAATTCTGATAAATCTTAGATATTTTTTTAGGTTTGTTCTTATCTTTCTCATCAGCAAAATCAGCATTTTCATAACTTATAGGATTTATTTTTGGAATAGGCTGTGTATCATCAATACTTAAAGCTTGTTCTGTTTCAGAAATTTCACTTATCAGTAGTTTTCTAAGTTCATTTCCACAACTTCTACAAAATCGACTATCATCACTATTTTCTATTCCACAATTAACACAATACAATATTACCCACCTCGACTTTTCATATATAAATTCTACATTTTTTTCTACATTTTTATGAAAACCTGTGTTAATTATATCATAAGATTCTATTAAATAGATTATAATTTTACATACTATTACAAAAAAATTAATACTCCACAAGTTATTCACTTATGGAGTATTCTTTATTCATTTGCATGTTTTGAATTATAAGCTTCTAAAACCCTTTTGAATTCGGCGCCGCTTCCTATTGATTGGTACTGACTCTCTCCATGAGTAGTAACTTCTTTATAAGCATGAGCTTCATCAGAATCTTCACCAGATACTATTACATATTTTGAACTACCTATTTTTATTGCATCAATAATTTTAATTTTCATTGGCTGTCCTAGGTCATTTACTACTGTCATTACATTTTCATTTTCCATAAATATACTCCTTTCAAACTCAAGTAGTATTATTATGTGCTAATATCTATAGTTTTATTTGTTTTCTCTAAAAATCAATTACTTATCGATCCTTTTATAAGTCAAATTATTCTTCTTGCTTCAATAAAACTACATCAATTGGAAATTTCATAAAAATTTTATTGGATTATTTACTTATACTCTCACTCTGTACTTTTCTTCATCTTTCTTTTTATTGCATCTACGATAACATCCACATCCCCTATCTTCATATAGCAGATCATTATAAAATAAGTGATTGCACCAACAATAATAGATACGATAAAAGATAGATTTTGTGATAATACATTGTCAGTTAAGTAGTCAAAGCTGAGTTTGGAAATAGCACCCATAACTAATGATGCAAATAAGATTTTAAGGAATGAAATGGATATTTGTTTCATACCAAATGGCCCTATTTTCTTCTTTAAACTTATAAACATAAGTACCGCCGTGATTATTGCTGCAATACTTGTTGCTAACGCTAAACCAGCAATTCCAAAATATTTTGATAGAATAATATTTAGGATTATATTTAAAAGCATACCTATTGATGCATTTATCATAGGAGTTTTTGTGTCTTGCATGGAATAAAAAACTCTTGCAAATATTTCTCTTAGTCCCACTCCAACCATTCCTAAGGAGTAGTAAAATGTTGCGTGAGAAGTCATATATATTGAATCTGAATCAAATGCACCTCTCCCAAATAAAATCATAACGATTGGAGCCGAAAACACCATAGCTACAACTGTTGCAGGAATTACTAAAAGATTAATTCCAATAATTGCTTCAGATAAATAATTCTTTAATCCAATCATATTATTTTCAGCAGCCATCTTTGACATCAATGGATATAAAACCGTAGCTATAGATAATACACATATTCCCTGCACAAATCCATTAATCATATTAGCGTAATTTAGAGCTGAAATTCCTCCTATAGCTATTTTTGAAGCTAAAGTTCTATCAATTAATAAATTTATATTATCAACTGAAATTCCTAGTATAACAGGTAAGCTAATATATGTCATTTTAATTATATACTTATCTTTAATATTTAATACTAACTTATGTCTATATCCTTTTTTATGAATAAACGGGACCATTAAAACTACTTTAAATGCAACTGCTATTACATACCCTATAGATAATATTAAAATATTTGTCATAGTACTTAAAATTATCGATATAATAACAAAAATATTAAATGGTAACCCCATTAAACTTACAATAAAATAATTGCCTTTTAGCTGGAGATAACCACTAAATACTGATACTATTCCGATAAAATAGATAGCTAACAAATTGATTTTAGTAAGTTGAGCTGAGAAAGATAAAGTATCCTTTTCAAAACCTGGAGCAAATGCTTTTATTATTTGATTTGTGAAAAAAAAGCTAATTATAATTATAATCGTACATAATACCATTAATATATTAATCAAGTTATTTGTATATCTATTAGCTTCAAGTTCTCCATCATTCTGATTTATTTTACTATACATAGGAATATATTCTACAACTAAACCTATTGCAATAAATCCAAATATCATACTGGGTATAGTAATAGAAATTAAGTAAGCATCACTAACATTTGAAGCTCCATAAAAATATGCTAGTGTTATCTCTCTCACCAAACCAAATAATTTCGATAACATGGTGATTAGCATGATAAGTATTGCAGTTTTTTTCATCAGCTTACCTCGTTACACTTGAATTTTATTAGTATTTTGGGATTTTTATTTATAATCATAATAAATTTCCTTTCATCATACTTTATTCTTAGAACTTAATATCCTATTTCCAAACTCCTCAGATGTAAGAAATTCTACATCAGGCCATCTTTTTAGAATTTCTGTAAGTAACTGTTGTAACAATCGTAAATTTGTATCACGGTTTAACTCATCAATATATCCTACATAATTCAATCGATGAGTGCTTATTGTAGCTGGTTTCTTCCATTTGAATGAATTATTTATTTGTGCTAAACAGAAATCAACTGCATTTACTTGGTTTCCAAATGAAGGCTCAAAACTACAATTTCTAACTAAGTACAACTGGTTATATTTATTTTTTTCACCAATTGTGTGTTTCTTCTTGTCAAAACATTCATATCCCTCTACTGTCGGTATTAGCTGATAATGACTACCTTGAATATACTCTATATTATGTTTTTTAAGTATTGATTCAAGTGACTTGTGCCATACATAGCAAGCGGAAACAAATGACTTTGATTCATATCCAAAAATATCGAAAAATAGGGATACAGCATCAGATATAATATTTTGCAATAATTCATCATATCTCGTTCCGATATAATTGAACGCATCCATATATGCAAATAGATTACTATCAGAAAATGAACTTCCTCCACTAATCATATTATGTTTAAATGCCAAATGAAGATTTTCATCACCCTTTTGCAAGTCCTCTAGCCATTTGGTAATATTAAGATGTTCCCTACAATGCAATTGTGGAAAAAATATACCATTTTCCATTCCAGTTTTCCACAATTCAAAGCTATTTCCGTGATTTTTATACCTCTTTAGAGTTTTTGTAAAGGGTTCAAAATAGTAATTTTCAAAATTCGATTCTCTTATTTTATCAAAATCTGGGTTGGCAACTGCACAATTTGCAGTAATAATAGGATGTTTTCTATTCTTATCTTTAAATCTGTATAGGACACTAAAAAGCAGTTCCAAATCATCTTCACTAGCTAAAGCATCGTATCTGGTAAAAGGATCCTTATTTATGTTATCACCTGAATTCAGTAGTGCCTGATACGTTTCCGGTGATGCAGTACGTATACTGCCCCAGTCGTCAGATTCAAAGATGATGTATTTTTTTTCAGTAGACCAGCCTTTAGAATTATGCCAATTCATCAAGGCATATCGTTTAGCTTTTTTAAGTGGGAGAGATAATTTACTGTTCCTTATATTCATAAAGTCATTCCTTTTTATTTGATTATTTTAATGCTTTGTAATTGCTTTCACTCTTTTGTTTTGTAGTATTCAAGAGATATTACACTCATTATAAGTAATATTTTTTCTAACTGAATTTATATATTTTTCATGATTATATGTACTACAATTTATACTCACTAATACACTTGATAGAATAAATACACTATAAACTAGCCCCTTTACTTTTAAGCATTCTTCGTCATTGGGAATTTAGATTTAGAATTACAACTTAAAGCAAAAAAAACCAAAAATAAATGTATTGTAAAATAGTCCATAACAAAAGAATCTAATGCTAAATTTGCTATCAGTAATACATAAAGAGGTATACTATTCACCGATATTAATTTGAAATATTTTTTATCTTTAATTTTAATCACAAGCATATTTCGTATATTATAAAAGTATATTAAAGTTATAATTACCCCAAAAATACCCATATAGTTAAGAGCAGTCAAATACATATTGTGAGCAACAGTATCTTTCAAGTAGCCTATTTCGTAATCAGCTCCCAATAATAAATTTTTTTTATTATTAGTAATTTTTGATAAAAACATCAACCATATTTTGCTTCGACCTGTTGTTAAATCAGAAATACCAGCATCTACGCCACCAAACCTTAGTATGTAAGAATTGTAAAAATAATCGAAATAGTGATGAGCTAACACTCCACCGCAAACAAATATACTAAACAAAAACTTCATCCCTACTTTTATATTGTTTTTGAAAAAACATACTAAGGTTATGATAACTAGAAACAAAAAAACAAGTAAATACATTTTCGATAGAGATAAAAATCCTAATATTGATAGCGAAATACATAATATAATTGATGTATTTTTTCTTTCTTTCTCATAATAAATACATACTAGTAAACATGAAATTGCTATTAAGATTTGAACTGCGTAATAATTTGGGTCTATATCCACTCCTGCAAATCTAATATTCAATGTTCCATCTACAATCAAAGTATATACCCCTGACATCGTTAAAAAATATTGATTCAGATTTGGTATTATAAAACTTATAAGTCTAACGATACTAGATAATAGCAGTCCCAAAGCATAAATACGAGTATATCTTTCGAATAGTTTTTTATCATTTACAAATAATACTGCAAAAAATATGGAGGTATAATTCAATAAAAATCCCATAATTGGTGTTACTGGACCTCCCCCTATCAAAGGTATTGCCATAACATATATTGCAAATAATAGATAACTCACCAAAAATCTTATTTCTAACTTACTTTTATATATCAACATGTATGTCAAACATACAACTACATACATTACAGACATGAATACAAATAATGAGAACTGTGTAAATTGAAATTTCAATGTATACACCCAAGAAATAAAAAAAAGTAGATACTCTACTTTATGTTCAATGGAATCAAATACTATTCCGACACAAATAGTGAACAAAAAAATCCAGAGAAAAGTATTGCTACCAGTATACATTTTTAGAACAACAAAAATACTTGATATAATGCAGAGTATAACACTTTTATTTTTCTCTTTTTTACTGTTCATAAGCGATGCCAACCCTTCTCCTAAACTGTTTGATAGCAATCATATTAGATAAACTATCATTTCTGATATTATCTTTCATCTTTTCGATTTTAATAGGTTCTTCTAACAGATATTTTATCGCTGAATAAATATTATCCAATCTCATTTCTGTAATAAGGCCATTATAATTTTTGATTATTTGTTCATTAACGGCAGCAAAACAAGTTGTTACAACAGGTGTTCCAAGAATTAATGCTTCTCCTATAACCATTGGGAAACCTTCATATGCTGAAGTTAAAACAAAAAGATCACTTTTTTTAACATATGGATATGGATTAGCTTTTTCGCCAACAAACTCTACCAATTCTGATACATCTAAAGTTTTCACAAGCTTCTTATTATATTTTAAATCCGGACCATCACCAACTATTCTCCATTTAAAACCAGTTATCGAAGCATTTTTAAGCATTTTACATATTTGCGGTATCAAATGAAATCGCTTTGTTGCGTTATCTATTCTACCAACGGAAATGAGACTTATGCCTTTGTACTGAAAAGGATTATATTCAGTAGCTTTTGCCTTTATTTCTTCTAATGGAAAAAAATTGTAAACCACACTAGTTTTGTTCTTAAATTCGGGCAAAAGTTTAATGAATTTTTCTCTACAAGCATTCGAAACACACACAATGCTATCAAAATTTCTATATAAGTTTAGAGAAGTACTATAATCAAACCCTGCTTTTATTGGGTCTGTGTGTATCCAAGCAATCTTTTTTCTTGCATCAACACATTCATCAACAAATTGATTAGTTCCGCGATTAAAATAGCCATTTTGTACATCATTAAAATATGAAATCGCAACATCATATTTATTAAATATCTTTTGTTTTTTTAAAAGATAGCTATAAAATTTGTCGGAACCAATTATTCTGACAAATATCATGCAAATAATTCGTATGAATAAGTAAAAAATATTTTTTTCACCTTTAATAACGGAAAAAGGTGTTGAAACTAACCTTAACAGCAATGAGCCCCTATAAACACTAATGTTTTCAGGTATATCTTTTAAAAGTACTCCATCACCAAACAAAAATACTTCAATATCATACTTTTTTTCTTTATGCAACTCCTTTATTGTGTTAACAAGCGCTTTTTGAATGCCCCCCATTTGCAAATTTTGAGCAACAAATAGTAGTTTCATTTTCTATTCCTTTCACAGCTTATTCTCCAAAATATCTGCAATTCGTTTACATGCAAATCCATCACCATAAGGATTGCAAGCATGACTCATTTTCTCGTATTCTGACTTATCTTCTAACAATAGCTTAAATGTATCATATATATATTTTTCTTCCGTACCAACTAATTTGAGCGTTCCTGCTTTAATTCCTTCCGGCCGCTCTGTGGTATCACGCATAACAAGAACAGGTTTTCCAAGGGAAGGGGCTTCTTCTTGAATGCCACCACTATCAGTTAATATTAAATAAGATTTTGATAGTATATTATGGAAATCAACTACATCCAAAGGCTCAATGATACGGATTCTATCGTTGCCACCAAGAATTTCGTTAGCGGCTTCACGTACAATAGGATTCATATGTATTGGATAAATTACTCTTATATCCTGATGCTCATTTACTATACGTTTTATAGCTTTAAACATATTGTACATAGGTTCCCCAATGTTTTCTCTACGATGAGCCGTTATCATAATTAGTCTGTTACCAGATACCCATTCCAACTGCTCATGATAATACTCATACCTAACCGTTGTTTTAAGTGCGTCTATTGCAGTGTTTCCTGTTACATAGATAGTTTCCGGCTTTTTACCTTCATTTATTAAATTTTGCTTTGAAAGTTCAGTGGGAGAAAAATTGTAAGCGGAAACTATACCAACAGCTTGTCTATTGAACTCCTCTGGATACGGCGATTTAATATTATATGTACGAAGTCCTGCCTCAACATGACCTACTGGTATTTGCAGATAGAAACAGGCCAAGGCTGTTGCAAATGTTGAGGAAGTATCACCATGAACGAGAACAACATCAGGTGTTTCCTTTTCTAGCACTTCTTTTATTCTATTTAAGATATTCGCAGTTACTTCAAATAATGTCTGTCTATTCTTCATTATTGACAGATCATAATCAGGTACAACATTAAACACATCTAATACTTGATAGAGCATCTGTCGGTGCTGCCCGGTAACGCAAACGACTGTCTCAACATTAGGGCGTGTCTTTAATTCATTTACTAATGGACACATCTTGATTGCTTCAGGTCGTGTACCAAATACAAGCATAATTTTTTTCATGTTAACTCTCCAAATCTCTATATAATTCTATCAATCTTCTCTCCATTTCATCCCAGCTATAATTTTTCTCATACAGTTGCTTCATCTTTTTTGAAATCTCTGGCCAATTATTTTTGTGTTTAATCAAATTTTTTATTGCAACTTCAAGACTATTCTTATCATATTCTATTAATTCACCAATATTATTTTGTTCTACCACAGCAGACATTCCTGTATTCTTCACCATAATGAGTGGCTTTCCAATCATTAGTGCCTCATAAAACTTATTAGGGGCAGCATAATAATGATTACCAATTGAAGGATCATATATAGCAGTCATAATATCACAGCTTTTTTCTAATTCTAAAGTTTTATTGTAAGTCAATTTTCCATAATAAATTATATTATCAGAATCTAAAGCTAGCTTTTCAAAATAACTTTCGTACTTTCCAAATCCACCAATATGAAGTTCACATTCAGTGATTTTTATAATAATATCCGCTAATTCTTTCAAAAATCTATTATCTTGTAGAATACCTACATACACGATTTTTATTTTATTTTTATTTAAGTTTAATACTGTAAAATCTTCGCGCTGATTTGGTGGACTGTTATGTATAATAACAAGTCTTTTCGGTTTAGAGCCCTTTATCTGATTTTTTCTTTTCTCTGTACAAATAATTGTTCCATCAGCATAATTAATTATTTTATGCTGTAAATATACGATATATTTCTTGAATACACTAAATTTACCATTCGTATAAGTGAATAAGTAATCAAATATGTCAAATATTAATTTTTTCCTTAACAATTTTGAACAATAATATGCTGTAAAGGCTGTATCAAAATCACATGCATGAATTAACTCATATTGTCTTTTATTCTTAAATAACCATATTAGTATACGTAATTGAAATATGATGAAAGCTTTTAGATTTTTTCTTCCTCCACCAAAAGATGCTGGAATACCAAATCTATATATCCTTACTCTTCCACTATTTAACTCTAAGACGGATTCTCTAACTTTATATTTACAACTTCTATCCCACGCCAATATTTTCACATCATATCCTACTTTTATAAGACCATTAACTTCCTTTTCTACTCTCGAATCCGGATCAACTGGGTTTGAACGCAAAAATACAATCCTTATATTATTCATGTTTAACCCTCTTTGTTAAATTCAGCTTCGTAAAGTTCTTTCATTTTCTTTATTACATTTTGAATATCATAGTAACGAACGGTTTCAATATTATGTTTTCCCATCCCTGAACTCTCATTGATTAATTTAACAATAGCTTTAGCAAATCCATTAGTATCATCAGAATCAACTAAATAGCCACCTTTACTTTCTTCAATCAAATCTGTATTTCCCCTTATTCTAGAACATATAACAGGTAATCCGGTGGACATTGCTTCCATTAATGCTACAGGTAGTCCTTCTTGATATGATGGAAAAACAAATATATCAGCTGCATAACAGATTTCTGCTATATCTTCTCTGTAGCCTAGAAATTTAACACTAACGTTCAATTCTTCTGCTAGCTTCTTTAAATACACATCTAACTCACCTTGCCCACATATAATGTATATAATATCAGGTCTATTTATTTTTCTTAATGACTTAATAATTAATTTATGGTTTTTTCTTTTACTAAGTTCCCCAATAGAGAGTAGTACAATTGTTTCATCTGGAATGCCTAATTCAATTCTTTTTTTCCATCTATCAACAGAGGAGGTACTAAAATTAGTAACATCTATTCCAACACCGGGAACATAGACTACCTTCTTTGCTTTAAACTTTCGTGCTCTTTTATAATCTTCTTTATTGATAGTGATAAGTACATCAGTATATCTCGCTAACCATTTCTCTATAGGATAGTATATCAACCAATTTTTTTTGGGAGCGCCTTTAAAAAAATGAAATCCATGGGCTGTATAAAAAACCTTTATATTTTTCATTTTCCTACATGTAAGTCTTACGCAAACTGAAGCAACTGGTGTGTGTGTATGGACTAAATCATACTTCTCATCCTGTATAAGCTTTTTAAGTTTTTTATAAGCAGAGTAATTTTCCTTTTTAAATGGAGAACGTTGAAATTCTATATTAAAAACCTTGCAACCACGTTTCAACAGTTGTAAATTGATTGGTTTTATAACATTACAAGCCATGTCTACAGTGTGCCCTTGATCCAGTATCATATTTATGTGAGATGGAAAGAAATCCATTGTATCAGATATCGTCGTTACATATAGTATTTTAAACACCAAACACCCCCTTATAAAAATCGCAATTGAATTGAACTACCGTTAATCTATTGCTAAAACAACTGCTTAATTATCATTAGAATTCTCTTCATATCTGCATCACTCATCTTAGTATCACTAGGCAAGCAAACCCCTCTATTAAATATATCCTCGGAAACACTCCCAATCTCAACATTGTGAGAGAAGAACTTATATTCTTCATAGAATGGCTGCAAATGCATTGGCTTCCACGCAGGTCGTGATTCAATATTTTCTTTTTCTAAAGCAATAATAATGTCAATTGGTTTAATTCTAGAGTTTGCTTTAAGTGTTATAACAGATAACCAATAATTAGATTGTCCAAAATCAGTAATTGGCATCATTTCTATATCCTCAATTTCATTAAATTCTTTTTCATACTTTTCATAAATACTCTTTTTCTGATTAACTCTTTCTTCTAGGACTTTTAATTGTCCTCTACCTATACCAGCTAATACATTGCTAAGTCTATAATTATATCCAAGTTCGCTATGTTGATAGTGTCTGGCTTGATCTCTTGCTTGTGTAGCCCAAAATCTCACTTTATTAATTGCTTTTTCATTATTAGAAACTATCATTCCGCCACCTGATGTGGTGATTATTTTATTTCCATTAAACGAAAAGATATTTATATCACCGAAGGTACCACATTTTACACCTTGGTATGATGAGCCTAAAGCCTCAGCAGCATCTTCGATGACTGGAACATTATATTTCTTACATACTGGAATAAGCTTGTCATACTGAGCACTTTGTCCATATAAATCTACAATAATTACAGCTTTAGGCATTTTATTTTGTCTCAAAGCCCAATTAAAAGCATTTTGCAGTGCTAGCGGTGACATGTTCCATGTCTCAGGTTCAGAATCTATAAAAACTGGTTTAGCCCCTTCATACATAATTGGATTACAACTCCCAGCGAATGTAAAACTACTACAAAAAACATAATCTCCTTTTTTTACGCCGCAGTATTTTAAAGCTAAGTGGATACCAGCAGTTGCTGAAGATACTGCAAGACCATGATTTATTCCTATATAATCACATAACTCTTCTTCAAATGCATCTATATTGGGACCGACCGGTGCTATCCAATTAGTTTCAAATGCTTCTTTTATATATTTTAATTCATTACCACCCATATGCGGTGCCGATAAATATATTCTTTTTACCATATAACACCACCTGATAATTATTTCTTTATTGTTAAAATATCATGTTTCATCATAAAAATATTTTCATCATAATCACCTATTTTTGGGGCATTCTTAATACCTCTTAAATTATTTATTATTAATTTAGGGTAGTTCTCTCCACATTCATAAGCAAGAGGATATCCACCCCCAAATCTAGGATTAATTTCTGAGATATAAAATTCACCATTAACATTAAATATATCAATATCTATAGGACCGATTAAACCAATTTTATTAACCAAATTTTCAATTATCCTAAATAACTTTTCTGCTATTATTGATTTTGCTTTATCGGTTTCTCCAGCTCTCATCTTTAGTTTTTCTTTTATAAAAATTGAAATTATTTTTTTGCTAATAATATCAACATAAACATCTACTCCAAGTTCTTTTCCATCTAAATATTCTTGAATTATCATATTTGAAGTATTTTCATATATATTTTTGACTTCTTTAATGTTATTAGCTTTATATATATCAATACTTGCACTTCCCTTTTGTGGTTTCATGAATACTGGTAAATCTAATTCACTATTTTTTAATGCATCATTAAATACTGAAAAAGATTTGTAAGTTTTAGGAACTTTAAAGCTATTTTGTTGGCAAAACATGGTCATAGCAAATTTATCTAAGCACAGTTCACAAGGGTAGTAATCAGATACTATTGTAGTAACCCCAATCTCTTCAAACTTTTTTGAGTGTTTTGCTAACAAAGACAACTCTGGGTCAATTAATGAAATAATTGCACTGATTTTTTCTTTTTTACATATATGCATAATAGTATCTATATAATTAGGTTCATTAATTCCAGGTACTATATAGTGATTGTCTGCAAAATATAATGCTGGTGCTAATTCACTGCAATCTATCGCTACTAAAGAACCAATTTCCCTTAGTTCTTTTTTGAAATATTGGAGTAGCTTTGTTCTTCTTCCTACACTAGTAAATAAAATATTTATGTTTTCATTCATTTTTTGTTCCTTTCTTTTTTATTGCATATTTATTTACAAATATCATAAAAGTTTTTGGGGTGACAAGCTTCTCTTGCTTTTTCTTAATGATTTTCCTTTTAACATAAACGATAGGATGCATATTAATAAAGCAAAATTTATAGTACAGTTTATGCTTTATCTAGTTACTTCCCTTAAAATCTTCCATAGTATCATTACTACTTTGGTTAATATCTTTACAAGTAAGAACATTTTTTAATGTTAATAATACTATTTTTATATCTACCCATAAACTAATATGATCTACGTACCAAATATCATTTTTAAATTTTTCTTTCCAACTAATACTATTTCTCCCATGGACTTGTGCCCATCCTGATATGCCAGGAGTTACTTCATGTCTTCTATTTTGCTCACTTGAATAAAAATTTAGATAGCTAATACGAAGAGGTCTTGGACCAATAAAGCTCATTTCACCTTTAATGATGTTAAAAAGTTGTGGTAATTCATCTAAACTAGTTTTTCTTAAAAAATAGCCGACCTTTGTTATTCTTTGCATATCACTAAGTTGTTTGCCGCTTTTTTCTATTTCGATTATCATCGTTCTAAATTTAATAATAGTAAATATTTTGGAATTCTTTCCTGGTCTCTTTTGTTTAAATAAAATAGGGCCTTTTGATTCCACTTTTATGGCTATCGATGCTATTACAATAATTGGTAAAGTTATAATTAACAAAAGTAAAGCAAAGATGAAATCAACAATTCTTTTAATAATTAAATAAATTTTCATATCAAATTCCTTTCACTTTACAATAGAATAATCTTAGATTTCTTAACATTTATTCAACAAGGTTTTAATATAATATATTCCATACTGTAATTTTTATAACATTTACTATTCAGTTTGATCTTCGTCTTCTTTTTCTTTTGTTAGAATTTTTCATTCTCTCTATTCTTCTTTTTTTTCTGGATCCACTAAATTTATTATTAGATTTATTTCCGTATGAATAATAGCTTTGGTACTTGTAGCCATAATTTTTACCTCTATTAAATTCAATTTTATTCATAACTATGCCTAGTATATTAGCTCTTACTTTTACCAATAATTCGTTAGCTCTAATTAGTGCATCTTTTTCAGTCTCTTTTGCCGCTACTACTATAATTACACCATCAACTTTATTGGCTAATGCTTGTGCGTCAGTTACTGCAATTATTGGAGGGGTATCAAATATTACATATTGAAAATCCCCTTTTATTTTATCAATGAATTCTTTCATTTTTCTCGAACTTAAAATTTCAGATGGGTTAGGTGGAATTTTGCCAGACGTAAGTACATAAAGGTTTTTTTCACATTCATGTATAGCATCTTCAATATTAACTTGTCCAGCTAATATATCTGATAAACCTATTGAATTAGACACTCTAAATTGTTTATGTATATTTGGCTTTCTCAAATCACAATCAATTACCAGTACTTTTTTTTCTGAATTAGCAATAGTATATGCAAAATTAGACACTACTGAAGTTTTTCCTTCTGACGGACCTGCACTTGTGATTAGTATTGTATTTATTTCTTGATCTATAGATGAATAAATAATATTAGTTCTTAGCGTTCTAAAAGCTTCAGCTACAATACTATTTGGTTTATTTCTAACTACTATAAGAGATTTCCTATTAAGTATTCCTAAATATTTGGGTATGATGCCCATAACTGAAAGTTCTGTATATCGTTCAACTTCATCTTTAGATTTAATTGTGTTATCTAATAATTCCATAATTAAAGTTGTTGCTAATGAAATAGCTACTCCTATAATAAATCCTAAGATAGTGTTCATTTCTTTATTTGGCTTTACAGGTTTTTTTGGTACTTTTGGGTTTTGAAATACTTCTATGCTCCCGTTAGGAATTAATTTTTGAGCATTTTCCTTAAAAGCTTGCGTAAAAGCAGTAACAATAACTTTTGCTTCTTCTCTATTATTTGTTCTAACTACTATTTCCATAATTTGTGTATCTGATTGAGGTATAACACTTAACATGTCTTTTAATTCTTCAGTTGAAAATTTTCCTTCAAGAATTTCTTGAGCTCTTTCTGCAACATCCTCTGATTTTGCAATTTCAACGTAAGTTTGAACTGCTTTAATATACATAGTAACGTCATTAATATTATAAGAAGAGTTACCATTATTATTAGTTGCCTTTCCTATAATAATACTCATCCTTGATTCATAAACCGGTTTTATTATAAAATAGCTAAAAATAACTGTTATCAAGGTTATACTTAATGTTATTGCTACAATTAGTTTTAACCTTCTTTGAAAAATATAAAAGCATTCGATTAAATCAATTTTTTCTCCTTCCTGCATATATTTCCCCCATTCTAAATAACAATTATGTACTCATTAATATGTATTCACTAATAGAATTTAATATTACCTTACTCGAATATATACTTTCTTTTTTACTAATTTTTAAGAAATTAAAAATATCATACCTTAATTTTGTAAACAAAAAAAAGCTGATTTTACTCAGCTTTTTTTACTTTAACTTGCTTCACTATTTTCGAACTGGCTATTATAAAGATTAGCATAGAAGCCATCTTTTGCAAGAAGCGCTTCATGATTCCCTTGTTCTACAATATCTCCATTATTCATAACTAGAATTACATCAGCATCACGAATAGTTGATAAACGATGTGCAATGATAAAACTAGTTCTATTCTTCATAAGATTATCCATAGCTCTTTGTATTTGTACTTCAGTTCGTGTATCTACAGAACTTGTCGCCTCATCAAGAATTAGGATTTTAGGATCTGCAAGAATTGCTCTTGCTATTGTTAATAATTGTTTTTGTCCAAGTGATACATTTGAAGCTTCTTCGTTCAATATCATATTATAACCATCTGGTAAAGTGTGAACAAAACTATCAACGTGAGCTGCTTTAGCGGCGTTAATAACTTCATCATCTGTAGCAGTAAGACGTCCATACCTGATATTTTCCATTATGCTGTCATTATAAAGCCATGTGTCTTGTAAAACCATACCAAACATTGAGCGCAGATCACCACGTGAAAACTCTCTTATATCAGTACCATCAACTAAAATAGCTCCTTCATTAACGTCATAGAAACGCATTAAAAGTTTAACCATTGTAGTTTTTCCTGCTCCTGTAGGCCCTACAATTGCTATTCTTTGACCAGGTTCTATTGAAGCTGAAAAATTATTTATTATAATTTTATCATCGTTATATCCAAAGTGCACTTTATCAAATTGAACCTTTCCTTCAACCTGCTCCAATTTCACAGGATTAGAAACTTCTCCTACTTCTTCATCAACTTCTAAAAATTCGAACACACGCTCAGCAGATGCTGCTGTCTGTTGAAGTATATTTGATATATTTGCTATTTGAGAAATAGGTTGAGTAAATTGGCGCACATATTGTATAAATGCTTGAATGTCTCCAACTTCTATAGTTCTCTTCGCAGCTAGATATCCACCAAAAATACTTACTCCAACATAACCTAAATTACCTACGAATTGCATAAGTGGCATCATTATACTAGTCAGGAACTGAGCTTTCCATGCTACACCGTATAGTTGATCATTTAAGCCATCAAATTTTTTAATACTCTTTTTCTCACCATTAAAGGCTTTCATTACTACATGGCCACCGTACATTTCTTCAACATGACCATTTAAATGCCCCAAGTAATCCTGTTGTTCTTTAAAGTATCGTTGAGAACGCTTCACAATTGCCATAATAAGAACTCCGGATAATGGTATTATAAGTATTGCTATTAGTGTTAACTGCCAACTTATTGTTAACATCATAACCAGAACACCAAGTACTGTTGTGACAGATGTAATAATTTGGCTTAAACTTTGATTAAGTGTTTGGCTAAGAGTATCAACGTCATTAGTAACACGAGATAAAACTTCACCTTGATTTGTATTATCAAAATATTTTAATGGAATACGGTTAATTTTTTCAGAAATAGCTTTTCTAAAGTTATAACTTACTTTCATAGCTACACTTGACATTATCCATCCTTGAATATAACTGAACAGTGCACTTATTAAATATAGTGCCAAAAGGATTATAATAATTCTTTGGATATAATCAAAGTTTATACTTCCAGTCCCAGTAATCTTTTTGATAACTCCATTAAATATTTCTGTAGTTACTTTACCTAGAATTTTTGGACCTACTATTGAGAATGTAGCACTAGCAATTGCAAATATTAAAACAATGAAGATAGATATTTTGTATATACTTAAGTGTTTAATAAGTTTCTTCATTGTATTTTTAAAATCTCGAGCCTTTTCTCCACCGCGCATCATTCCACCAGGACCATGTCCACCACCTCGTCTCATGGCAGGACGTGAGTTCTTTACTTTGAAATTTTTCTCACTCATGCTAATTCCTCCTTTGACAACTGTGATGATGCAATTTCTTTATAAGTTTCACAATTATTTAATAGTTCTTGGTGTGTACCTGTTCCAACAATTTCACCTTCCTCAAGGACAATAATTTGTTCAGCATTTTTGATAGTTGCTATACGCTGTGCTACAATTATTGCAGTACTTGAACCTATCTCTTTTTTCATTGCTTTTCTTAAAGAAGCATCTGTCTTAAAATCAAGAGCGGAAAAACTATCATCAAAAATGTATATAGGGGATTTTTTCATCAATGCTCTTGCAATAGCTAATCTCTGCTTTTGTCCTCCAGATACATTTGTTCCACCTTGTGAAATTTCCATTTTTATACCTTCAGGTACTGCATTAACGAATTCAGAAGCTTGAGCAATATCTAAGGAGGTCATTAGGTCTTTTTCAGTAGCATTTTTATCAGCATATTTTAGATTCGATTCGATTGTACCACTAAATAAGAAACCTTTTTGAGGTATATATCCAATTTGGTCACGAAGGTCATGTTGATTAACTTTTCTTATATCTACTCCATTCAGTAAAACTTCCCCATCAGTTACATCATAGAAACGAGGAATTAAATTAACTAGAGTTGTTTTACCTGAACCTGTAGAGCCAATAAGTGCTGTAGTTTTTCCAGGTGATGCTTTAAAACTTATGTTCTTAAGAACATCTTCTTCAGCACCTGGGTATCTAAAGGATACATTCTTAAATTCTACTACACCTTCTAATTCATTATTAAATTTCTTAGGAGCCTCTGGATCAATGATTGTAGCATCTGTTTCTAAAACTTCTGAAATACGTTGAGCTGAAACGGATGCTCTTGGTATCATTATGAACATAAATGACATCATAATAAAAGCAAATATAATTTGAATAGCATATTGCATAAATGCCATCATATCTCCTACCTGCATGCTCATTTCTGCGATTTGATTTGCACCTACCCAAACAATAAGAAGAGTAATTCCATTCATTATAAGCATCATAGCTGGGAATAGTAGTACCATCACACGATTTACAAATAAGTTAACACTTGTAAGATCCTTATTAGCCTTATTAAAACGTTCTTCTTCGAACTTTTGAGTATTAAATGCTCTTATTACCATCATTCCTGAAAGATTTTCACGAGTAACTAGATTTAATCTGTCCACAAGCTTTTGAACAGCTTTGAACTTTGGCATTGCAATTACAAATATGAAAGCAATTAAAACCAAAAGAGCAATAACTGCAACTGCTATAATCCATGACATAGATGAGTTTTTCTCTAATGCTTTAATTACACCTCCAATCCCTAAAATAGGTGCATAAAATACCATTCTAATTAGCATAACCATCAAATTCTGAATTTGAGTAATATCATTTGTAGTTCTCGTTATAAGTGAAGCAGTTGAAAATTTATCAAGCTCTGCATTTGAAAAACTTTCTACTTTTGAAAACACCATTTTCCTTAAATTTTGTGCAAGTCCTGCAGCCACTTTAGAAGCTAAAAAACCTACAATAACTATACAAACTGCACTTAGCAAAGAGATTATTATCATTAAAAATCCTGTACGGAAAATATAACTACTTTGAATTTTATCAACATCCATTCCTAGTAGTTTATATTCATTTTTAACTGCAGAAGTTGCAGCTTGAACAACCATACTATCTCCTAATGCTGTAAAGGTCTTATTCATTTCTTCTGATGTTTGTATTCTTTGTTCAGATGGCAACTTTTCAAACAAAGCAAATATATCTGTATTTGCAGGGATCTCCATGCCATTAAAATTTATAACACCATTTTCAGCATTATCCTTCATTTTTTCAATACTTGCTACAGCAAGAAGTGATTTACCCATAACAATATTCATATTACTTATTTCTAATTCGTCAACTTCCTTCAAAACATAGATAGATTCACTTTCAAGAGCAGGATATTTTTCTACATACTTATCAAAATCTGAACTATCTTTGTCAATAAGCATATAATTTTGAGTAACATCAACTCTTTCTTTGTCATCCATAAATAATACAAGTTTATTCATTTGACTTTCACGAATAGCCTTTGGGACAGCATTTTCCACACCACCTTGTTGAATACCTACATTTACAATGTTAGACATATAGTCTGGTAATGCAAGGTCTAGCATTGCTTGCATAAATAACAAAACTATGGCAATAGCTATCATAGCAACAAAAGGCTTTAAATATTTTATCAATTTAGCCATGTTCTATTTACTCCTTTTCTAAATATTTAAATTTCAAAAGTACATCCTATTCTTAAAAATTTAATCTTTCAATGAATACTCTGTACACATAGATAATAGATTTTCTTTTATTTGTAGTAACAACTGACTCAATAACTTCTGCTGCTCTTCAGTAAAATTAGAAAAACTTACTTCATCTATACTTTTTAGTATTTTATCGACTTTTCTCCATGTATCCTTCCCTGCGTCAGTAAGATATACTCTTGAAATCCGCTGATCATTACTATCCTGTCGCCGCTCTACTAATTTTGTTCTTTCCATTCTATTTATCATAACTGTTATAGTAGCAGGCTTAATGTTTAACTTTTTTGATAGTTCTTTCTGACTTTGGCCATCATTATTATTTAAAGCAAAGAGCATAGCATGCTGCCCAGGATAAATTCCTACTTCATCAAATAAAGTTCTCATACGAGAAAATCTAAGCTTTACTACTTCAGAAAATAAATTGTAAATAGAATCATCTTCATAATTATACATATTATCCTCCTTTGTTCTATTAGTCGGCTAACTAAAATATATATTAGCACTAACCATCAATATGGTCAATTGAAATACTTTTTTTTAATACAAATTTAATGATTTTTAGTATTATTTAATTTTTTCTAAAGAGTAAAACACTTAACTCAGAATTAGTTAAGTGTTTTATGTAAAGTATTAGATTTCAAAGTTTTAGCAATTAAGCTTTTAATTATTTCATCTTATGAAAGTACTTATAAGCTTCGATGAATCTCTGTAATGCAGTATATAAAATCATGATAACAAAAATAACACAAATAAAATCAACATATTTAGTGATAATCATCATTAGAGAAAACATAACAAAACCTTCTGTTCTTTCAGCAAGACCTGGTTGGTAATAAAAGGTCTTTTCACTCTTTTTTTCAGATGCAGCAGCAACAGTTAAAAATATTGTCATAGATAAAATTATACTTGAAGCTAAAAGAATAAAAATAAATTGATTGTTAGAATACTTATATGATAAAACTAAAATTAATGAAATCTCAACAATTCTATCAAAAGTTATATCCATTATTGTGCCGAAAAGAGATGAAGAGTTTGTTTTTCTTGCAATAGTGCCGTCAACTGCATCTAAATATCCCGAAAACCATAGAATAATTACAGCAACAACATTATAATTTCCTGCGAAAATAAAAACTGAAGGTAATAACCCAACTATTAGAGCAATGACAGTCACTTTATTTGCGCTTAGATTTAATCTTATAAAGGTATCAGCCGTTTTTTCTATTAAAGGCTGAACTATTTTTCTAGCATTAGTATCTAGCATTTAATGTTCTCCTTTTGTTAATATTCTAATTACATATATTCCTAACTAAAATAAACTCTATCGTTAAAATCAAGATTAAAATATACCTCTTCATCAATCTGAATATTATTTTGAGTAGAACAATAGATTTCTTCATCTAAAACTTTTATTGTATAGTTGATTTTATCTCCAGAGTATATTCTGGATTTTACAGTCCCTATAATACTGCCCTCTTCTTTATCTCCAAAATATATTTCCTCTGGTCTAAACATAAATGTTATACTTCTGGAATCTTTAACATTTGTTTTGAAAATCCCCAGTTTACTAATAAATTTTCCATCTATTATTTTCCCACTAATATAATTTCTCTTTCCAAAAAAATCTGAAACTTGCTTTGAGATAGGTTTTTCGTATATTTCTCTCGGTGTTGAAAACTGTTTTATTTCTCCATCAATTAACAAAGCAACTTTATCAGCCATAGAAAGAGCTTCTTCCTTATCATGGGTTACCAGGATAGTTGTCATGTTAAGTTTCTTTTGAAGATCCTTAACAAAAAATTGCATATTTTTTCTCAAACTGATATCTAATTTAGAAAATGGTTCATCTAGTAACAAAACATTAGGTTCTATTGCTAAAGCTCTTGCAAGCGCAACCCTCTGCATTTGACCTCCAGAGAGTTGATTTGGATATTTTTTTTCATGTCCGACCAATTCAAGCAGTTCTATTAACTCAGCTACTTTTTCTTTAATAATTGATTTACTAGTTTTTCTTATTCGCAAACCAAAAGCAATATTAGATTCAACTGTCATATGGGGAAATAATAGTAAATTTTGGTCAACTAAAACAGCCCCTCTTTTTTCTATAGCAACATTATCTATCATTTTGTTATTAATTATAATATTTCCTTTATCAAAATGAATAATACCAGTTATTCCATGAAGAATTGTAGTCTTACCTGATCCACTAGAACCTAAAAGAGCAACCAATTCTCCACTTTCAATAGCTATATTAATATTTTTCAACACTTCTTTTCCATCATATTTTTTAGAAATATTTTTAAGCTGTACTTTTCCCATAAAATCCACTCACTTTTTAAACATAATATTTACTCATGTTTTTATATAAATTACCAACAAGTTTTTCAGAAATAAATAAGACCAAAATTATTGATATTAAAAAGACTATACTAAGTGCTGATGCCACAGTCCTATCACCAGATTCTATAAAAGGGAATAAAAGCATTGCGTATGTTACTACCCGTCCGCCACCTATTAAAAATGTTATAAAATATTGACTAAAAGAAATAATGTATATCATACTTCCAGCTATAATCAACCCAGGTGTAAGTAATGGCAAAGTAATGTATACCATTACTTGAATAGGACTTCCTCCAAGTACTCTTCCCTGATGTTCAATTTTATCTCCAATTATTTCAAACACATTCATCAGTATTTTTACCCCATAAGGTATTCCAGGTAAAACATGAATTAACACTACACCAAAACAAGTATTTGCAATTCCTAATTTTATAAAAGATATATGAACGCCCATAGCAACACTAATCATTGGTACCATTAATGGAAGTAAAATCAAAACTTTTACTAATGATTTGCCTTTGAACTGGTAAAAAGCTAAAGCTTTTGCTGCAGGGACGCTTACAACTAATGTTATTATTGTGACAGAAAGTGAAAGAAAAGCACTTCTTAACAGAACAATAAACCCTTCAGCAGAAGGGCTTATTGCGTAATTAAATCCTCTTAAAGTCAAAGTTTTTGGTAATACATTTGGCCATGGCCATGAACTTGAAATACTCCAACCTATCATTATCACCAATGGGGAAAACAATATAAATATTACAATATTTCGGAAAATTGCTTTTATACTCACTAAATTATAAACCTCAACTTTCATTATTTATTGAGTTACTCTTCGCTGTTATATTTTTTTATAAATTGAAAAGCCAATAAATACAAACCTACTAAAACTAAAGAACACAAGGTAATACACATATTGATCACCATAGCATTAGGTCTATCTGCTAGATTAACACTATTATAATATATATAAGATAGTATTGGTAATGCTTTAGGGTTTGATGGCCCCAATAAATAGGGTATTTCAAAAGCTCCAAAAGAGAAAGCAAATATTATAACAAAGGCAGATGCAATAGTTGGCATGGTCAAAGGTAAAAGAATATGCCAAAATATCTGAAGCTTATTTGCTCCTAAATTTGCAGCAATCTTGGAATAATTCTTATTAATCTTTTTCATAATATCATATGTAACTAATGTTATAAAAGGTATCCCTTTCCATAGATAAGCGAATATAATTCCAAAGCCCCATTTATCAAATATAAGAGGCGGAAAATCATTCATGTCTCCTAATAGTCCTAATAAATGTAGAATTCTAGCAGTCAATCCACTCTGAGTGAATAAAATAAAAACAAGGAGTGCAGCTATGGTATGAGGTACCATTATAGGCACTTTGTAGATATTTTCAAAGGTTCCTAGTTTACTTTTTTTATCTCTAATTAATGCATAAGATAGTATTATTCCTAGTATTACAGATATAAAAGACGAAACAAAAGATGTATATAAACTAAACTTTAGTGATGAAACAAAATTTTTATCTGAAATAATATTTATATAATATTTAAGTGTAAAAGTTTTAAGTCCTATAGCAGGGAAGTACCCAAAACTTTGGAGTAATCCAAAAACTATACCCATTAGGAAAATCCCCACTATAAAAACTAAAACAGGTATTAGCAATAAATATGGTTTAAATATTCCTGTTTTTTTATTCATTCTCTAAAATTTCTTCTCTCCATATTTCTTCAATAATAGGAACTAACTCAGCTCTCATTTCAGGTAATCTTTTATCTAATAATTTTTCTTGTGAAATAACACCTTTTCCTAATTTTATATTATTAAATAACTCTTTTTGAGTATCCGTTAATGAACTAAATTCTGTTACTGGAAGATCACCCCAAACTTTTGGGTCATACTTTGTGACTTGAATTTCAGGCGATAAAATATGATTAATAGTCACAAGTGCTGCAGCCTTATTTGGTGCATTAAATGGTATCGCTAAAAAATGTGTATTCCCAATAGTACCTTTTTCAAACACAAAGGACTTTGATGACTCTGTGAAGCTTCCTTCCTGTATCTTTGTAGCTATGTGGAAAGGTGAATAATTCATAGTTAAAAAAACTTCACCATCTGAATACATATTATCTAGTTGTGCCAATGTTGCAGGATAAGTCTCTCCTTCTCTCCATAAGTAAGGTTTTAGATCTTTTAGATATTCCATAGCGGGTTTAATTGCTGTCTTTACAATATCCTTATCTGCTTGAATATCAATGAACGCTTCATATCCAACTAAATCATAAATAACATTCCTAATAAAAGCGCTACCTGTAAAGTCAGAGATATCTGGATATGTTATTTTTCCAGGGTATTTTTTTGCGAGTTGAAATAATTCTTCATGACCTTTAGGTAAAAATTCAACTTTATCTGTGTCCCCTATAAAAACCATCTGAGCTTTTCCATAAGGAGATTCAAATCCATCTACTCTGTGTCCAAAATCATATAGTATATCTGTAGAATCTTGATTTACATATTGATTGAAATTAGGCAATTTTTCTGTAAAAGGTCCAAAAAGTAAGTCATTTACCTTTGCATTATAAAAATTCTCCCCATTTATCCAAACAATATCAATGGTACCTTCACTATCTAGTTGCTTTTCATTTAAAAGCTTAGGAATATATTCATTAGGAATCATAGGTATTCTTTTTAGATTGATATTATATTTTTCTTTTAATTCTTTTGCTACAACTGAGTCAATCCATTGGTTGATGTTTTCATCTCCACCCCACCCATAAAAAGTCACAGTAGTGTCTTCTGCCAGTTGGAGGATAACATCCCAATCTTGGTTCTCGATTTTTTCTTCGGTTTTTTTATCTGCACACCCAATTAAAAATTGAGTGCACAGAACTATTGAACAAATCACTATTAGTATTCTTTTCATAATAACCTCTTTAATTTATTTGATTATTTATTTTTCCCCATGTCATCCATATTTATGCCTTTTTTCTTAGCGAAAATTTTAGGCAATTGAGAAACTCCAAATAAAATCACACCAGCAACAATCAACTTTATAAAGAACTGAGTTGAAATTCCGTTTGCAGCTATATCTCCAGCCATGTAAGCATAAACAAATGCGCCAGGTGCCATGGTAATTAAAGTGATTATTGAATAAGTTCCTAATTTTATATTAGTAACTCCATAGGCATAGTTTTGAATGTTATATGGGAAAACTGGTACAAGTCTAGTTAAAATAAGAAAGTCTTTACCATTTTTCTCAACACCAGCTTCAATCTTTTTGAAAATAGCATTGCCACCAAATTTGCCTACTATAAAGTCTCTTGCTAAATACCTAGCAACTAAGAAAGCAACTATTGCTCCAACTGTTGCACCAACTAAAGCTAATAAAGCTCCTAAAATTGGACCAAATACTATACCACCACCAATTGTTAGTACACTTGCTGGTAATGAGAACACAGCAACAATTATAAATAAGAAAATATAAATAATATATCCAAGAGTTCCTGCTTCTTCTATAAAAGTTCTAAATTTATCAAAATCTTTTAAAATATCTAATAATCCACTAGCATATACTCCATAGAATACTGCTGCTAAAACAACTACAATGAGTGCTACTTTAAGCTTCTTATTCATTTCGACCTCCTATTATTTAACAGCCTTTTGTATGCCTTTTTTTGCTTTATATCTATTAACCCATGACTTTACAGGTGAAGCTAAAACATCTATAGGACAATTATCATCCTTCATTACAACAGGTCCCCATATTAAATCAAGAATATGCCATGCATTTGATCCACCTTTTATTATTGAAGAACGGCAAGCTGCACAGTAAACTACTACATTATTATTTTCTAAAGTTTCTACTCTACGTTTCATAACTTTCATTGCAACTTCAGGATTTGCTGGTACAACCATACCACCGAAACCACAGCAACGAGTTTTTTCCCTAGAATACTGAGACTCAACATATTTATAACCCAATTCATCTAATATCCATCTGATTCCATCTTGAAGAGCTGCATCATGACGGGTAGAACAAGAATCATGAATTGTGAAAACCATATCACTATTTTTTGCCTTCCCTTTTAACTCTGCTGGTAACCCAATTACAGGTAATAGTTCCCATAAAGAATAGGTAGGTGTAGGACTTGCGTCATTAAAAGTAAGTTTACAACTTTGGCATGCTACAACCATTTCTTCAATACCAACGTCATCCATGTCATCTTGAAGACTCTTGAATCTTTCTTTGAATAAGTCATATTGACCAACAGCTTTTGTAGGTTTACCACAACACTTTTGAATTGCAGAAAACTTAGGAAATACACTATTTAAATAGGCAGTAGTTTTTGCAACTGCCTCTGGATTATAGGATGGTAAACTACATCCCGGCATAAAACCATAACGTTTATTTTTATCTACTTTAATAGCCATTATTTTTTTCCTCCCTTTTTCTTTGTTGTAAAGAATTTAGAGAATCCAAGTAATTGATGTATTTTTATTGCTGAGTGACCTTTCATTGGAGATTCTCCATTGTTAGCTTTTACAAAGTCTTTACGTGAACCAATAAATATTTTCTTCATAGGAAGTTCATGTGGACAAACAATAGTACAGTTATCACAAGCATTACATGAATAAGCTAATAGCGACTCCATTTCAGAATCATTTACTAGTTTTTCCATTAAATCTTTTGGACACTTACCAAAATCGTTCATCATAACGCATTCTTTCATACAGAGCTTACATTCACACTTTAAACAACGTGATGCTTCTTCTATAGCCTGTTCTTCCCTAAAACCTAAATCAGCTTGATTGAAATCTTTTTTTCTCTCATCTGCATCTCTCATATTTGTATGAATACGAGCTTTATCTTCAGTACCCTCAGGAAGCGGTATATCTAATTTTGTATCATAAGACCATTCTTCTTTAAAATTTCTATCTTCTTTTAAATCAATGCCTTTTAAATATCTATCTATACTAATAGCTGCTTTTCTTCCAAAAGCCATTGCTTCAATAACTATTACTCCACCAGATGCGTCTCCTGCAACAAACACATTTTCTAAGCCAGTAGCTAATGTTTCTTTATCTACTACATATCTACCACCTCTAGTTTGTTCTAACAAACCTTCTGTTATATCTTCAACAACTTGTCCAGTTGCCATTATTACAGTATCAGCTTCTACAATTTTTGAGCTTCCTTCATATTGAGGATTAAATCTACCATCTTTGTCGAATATTGATGAAACCTTTTGAATTTTGATTCCTGTTACTTTACCTTCAACTTCGATTATTTCAATAGGACCCCAGCCTGCATTGAATAAAACACCTTCTTCTTTCGCTTCATGGATCTCTTCTTCTGAAGCTGGTAATGTTTTATCATCTTCTAATGAACATTGATGTACAGATTCAGCACCAATTCTCCATGATGAACGAGCGCAGTCCATTGCAACATCTCCGCCACCAATAACCATTATCTTCTTCCCTGCTCTTGGGAATTCACCTGTCAAACTGATTTCTTTTAGATATTCTGTAGCTGGATATACTCCTTGGGCTTTGTGACCAGGAATAGGAATTATATTGCCCTTATGTGCACCATGAGCTAATACAACTACATCGTATTCTTCTCTTAATTCACTAAACTTTAGGTCTTTTCCGATTTCTACTCCTAATTTGAATTCCACACCTAATTTATCTAAATAGCTATATTCAAAATCTATGATATCTCTTGGTAGACGGTAAGCGGGAATACCAACTCTCATCATTCCACCAAGAACATCTAATTTTTCAAATATTGTAACAGCATGTCCATTTCTTCTTAGATCTATAGCTGCTTGTGCACCAGCTGGACCTGCTCCAATAATAGCAATTTTTTTGCCTGTATTTTCACCTGTAGTTAAATCCCAAATAGATTCATCATCAGCCTTTTCTGCAGCAAATCTTTTAAGTGCGGCTATTGCTATTGGTTGGTTAAAATCTACCCCTCTTCTACAATCCTTTTCACATGGATGAGCACAAATTCTTCCAAGTGTATTTGGTAAGAATAACTTTTCTCTTATAAGCTTTATTGCTTCATCATATTTTTTATCAGCTATTAAATTCACATAACCTTTTGCATCTGTACTCATTGGACATCTACTTTGACAAAAAGCATCTTCATGTCCCATACATTCTTCTATAATTTTATGTGCATTGTCCATAATAGCTTGGCTAAATTTAACTTTTTCCAATTCACTCATTCCTTTTCTAGAGTATTTTATTAAAAATAGTCATAATTCCTTACATAGAAAGCACTTAATCTAATCCATTGCTAAAACAGATTAGATTAAGTTATTAGTTATTTTATCATCAATTATCTACTAGAGTTATTCTGCGTTTTCAGTTTTTGCCTTTTCATTACCAGCCTCATAATACTCATAACTCCACTCTATCCAAGAACCATCATAATTCTTAACATTCTCATAACCTAAAACTTCAGTTAAAACAAGTAAAGTATGAGCACTTCTTACTCCAGATTGGCAGTAAGGTATAATTTCTTTTCCTTCAAACTCTCCGTAAATTTCTTTTAATTCTGCTAAAGATTTTAGTGTAGTATCTTCATTAACAGCGTTTGTCCAATTAATCCAAGTAGCTCCTTCAAGTTTACCAGGTCCAAATGCCCCGCTCTTAGTTGAAGAACCTGTTTCTTCATCTTCTGTACGAGTATCGATTAAAACAACGTCAGTTCCGATAGCATTAGCTACATCTTCAAATGTTGCTAATGTTTCAGTACTTGGTTTTGGAGCTTTATAGCTAGTTGCTTCAACTTCAGGATTTGCATTACCAGTTGGATACTCAGCACCTACCCAAGCATTTAAACCACCATCTAAGTATCTTACATCTTTATGTCCTAAGGATTTAATTTGCCACCACAGTCTAGCTGCATCATGATGTGAATTAGCAGCGTATACTACAATAGTTGAATCAGCTGTAGCACCATAGCTAGAAAGTATCGCTTCCATTTCTTCAGTAGTATTACTCATTCCACCAAAGTTATAAACTCCTTCTGCTGCTGAATAATCAGAACGCCACATAGTAAATGAACCTTCAATTGGAGAATCTCCTTTTTTGGGATTCAAAGCACCAATAACAACAACATCTGCTTCTTTATCCATAAGTCCTTTTAATTGTAATGAAGTAATAAATGAATCCGGATTTGCATATTCTTGTATTTTGTTTCCTTGTGCAGTATTGTCTACTTCAACCTTTTGAACCCCAAAGATAGCTTTGTAGCCGTAAAAACCTCCAGCTATGATTACTAGTAAAGCAATGACTAAACTTAAACCTCTTTTGTTTTTCATCAATCTTCCTCCTAAAATTAATTTGTTAATCAATTCACTATTATATTATAATTAAATTAAATAAAAGTCAATAATAAATTGTTATATAATTAACAATAGCGTATAATGTCTGATTGTGTCTATTAATCTATTTTTTAATATAATCATTTGTTTTACCTTAAATATTTAACAAACAAATAAAAAAAAATAGCTTTCGCTATTTTTTTGTTAATAGTTTTTCCAATTAACTCCATTATGTAAATTAATTATTGTGTTCCATAAATCCTTCAAAAAAAATTCTATTTCGTCATCCTTATCATAAATTAAATACACCAAATCACTTTTTTTGTTTTTTTCTATGAACTCTAATATTTCATCGATATTTTCATCTACTTCAATTAAAAAAACTATATTTATTTTTGTGCCATAGATATTTGTATAATGATCATAAATTATAGATGGATTTTTCAAGTTTTTCTTTGTAAAATCAATTATAAATTCACTTTGTGAAATTTCATTTTTGCAATAGTAACCATTAACCTTTCCATCAGTAATGCTAGAAACAATGAATCCATAATTTTCAATATATTTACCAACACTTTCCATAAATAATGCCTACCTTTCTTCTTAGATGTTAAATATTCAGTATTAATTTACGCATTTATAAATCCATTAAATTTATGTTTAGTTTTTAAATAATAAATAATCATTGCAAAGATAGCCCCACTAGTATCTATAATCACATCTCTAATAGCTGGACCTCTATTAGGAACAAATGCTTGATGAATTTCATCCGATGCAGCATAAAGAAAAACATATATTACTGCAATAAATATGTTTTCAATTTTGAAGTTTTTATAATTCATAGCTCTAATCAAAAACATATATAAAATAAAATATTCTGTGAAATGTGCTAATTTTCTAACGATAAAATTACTTACTTCTCCAAGTAAACCATTTAAATCTAATCCTAGCATGTCAAACAAATATATTACTAGTTTACTATTTTTATCTGATATATTACCTGGTTGATGAGAAAAAGTGAAAATTAATGCCATCCATAATATAACCATTAACCAATTAAAATGTTTTTTACTCATTAGGATTCCTTTCTAATTTTAAATAAAAATATTTCATTTATAATTTTTTATTTTGATGTAAATAAAGTTTCATTTATACATTTATTTTTTATTAATTTTTTAGATTCTCGTTCATATAGCCATACTGCTAATAATACACTTAAGATTCCAGAAGTAAGTTTAGATATAATAAATCCTCCTATCATTTCAGGGGCTATTCCAGAAACAAAAGCAAATTGTCCTCCAAAAACAAAAGCTCCACTTATACCAAAAGCCGTACATAATACCTTACCTTTTGGATTCATTTCTTTATATGTACCAAATATTAATAAATTACTAGCCAAATTACCTAACATTCCTGCAACAGATACTGAATTTATTCCAAGTTTTCTACCAATCTTATCTAAACTATTTCCAAATACCTTATTAATTAATTCCAACATTGGATAAGCACCACCCAGAATAAATGCGATTTTCCCAACTATTAGAGTTGCTTCTGAAAGAGGTGCAAGTCCAGAAATAATTTTAACTCCAAAGATTACATCAATTCCTTGAAAAAGTAATCCTATAACACTTAAACCCATTATAGTTTTTCCAAAGAAACTAAAAATTCTTATTAATGTATTTGGTAAAAGAAACAAACCTGCTACTAGAATCATAGCTAAAATAAATATAGGTATTATATTCCATAATAAAATCTCGAAATTTATTTTTTGCCATAAACCAGCTAATAAACAACCTATAGGAATTGGGATTATTCCTATCATAACACCTTTGGAAAAATATTTTTCATCTTCTTTTGAAATTAATCCTATAGCAACTGGTATTGAAAAACTAATAGTAGCACCTAAAGTTGATGCAATAATAATTCCTGAAAATAATCCTATCTCTGGTTTAACAGCTAATTCAGTTGCCAGCTGATATCCACCCATATCAACTGCTAAAAAAGTAGCTGGAAATATAGAAGGATCTAATTTAAATGTATTACATAAAGGAATAACTACAATAGCTAAAATTTTAGAGAAAACTGGAGCTAAAGAATATATTCCTATCATAGCTAATCCTACAGATCCCATGGTTTTTATACCTTCTTCAAACTTTTTACCTATCTTCATAGGATTTCCTATTATATAATCGATACCTCCCAATACGAAAAATACTCCAATTATATATAATATTATCTTATCCATTTTCAATTGTCTCCTTAATATACTAAAAAGTTACGTCTTATATAATGGTTATTCCATAAAAAGTAATTTAGTTTAACTTACTTTTTGTGGTTTAACCATATAATATCTATTTAAAACATTATACAATATTTTAAATAGATATTATATATTATATATTATTTTATAAACATTTTCTTTCTTCTGTATTAATTAGTTTTTGATATAAAAATTTAAGAATAGTAATAGAAACTTTGAGTGTTTACATAAGATATAGTTTACATAATAATTATTATGTACTATTATAAAAATTCTAATTTTATTTTTCTTTGATATCTCAACCTTTTCTATATATTCTGTAGACTACAAAAGAACCAACCTATAAAATTGGTTGGTTCTTTAATGCTTACCTTTTAGTGTTTATATATCAAAATATTTCTACTGATTACTTATAAAATACCAAACGTCATATTAATAAAAGTTATTAATATAGCTATTGGAGCTAATACTTTTATTAATACTCTAAATGTGCCATACCACCAAAGTTCAAGTTTCCCGTCATTATTAAGTTCATTCTTAACATCATTATTTTTCATAACATATCCTACAAATAATGCTATGAAGAACCCTCCAATTGGTAACATAAGATCTGATAATTCAATCATCCAATCCAAAAAAGCTAGTGTATGCCATTCACCACCTTTAAATAATGGTAAGTTAAATTTAACAACGCTATATGTTAATGACTCAAAAGCTCCTAAAATTGTTATAATACCAGCTGCTGTAATAGTAGCCTTTTTTCTTGACATATTAAGACTTTCATCAAAATATGCGACAACTACTTCTAAAAGAGAAATTGACGATGTTAATGCAGCTACTGCTAGTAATACAAAGAATAATATACTAAATATATATCCACCAGGCATCATATTAAATACATTTGGTAAAGTAACAAACACAAGACCAGGACCTACATTAGGCTTAACTCCAAAAGCAAAAACTGCTGGGAAAATTGCTAAACCTGATAATAATGCAATAAAAGTATCTGCTAATGAAACTTGCAAAGTAGTAACACCAAGGTTTTCTTTTTTACCAATATATGAACCATATGTAATCATTGCAGCCATTCCAATTGAAAGTGTAAAGAATGCGTGACCTAAAGCCGCCATCACTGCTTCTCCATTTATTTTAGAAAAATCTGGTTTAAATAAAAATGCTAACCCTTCTCCTGCTCCAGGAAGTGTTATTGCTCTTATATCTAATATAATTATTATAACTAATAATAAAGGCATTAAGATTTTTGCATATTTTTCTATACCATCTTTAACTCCACCAAGAATAACCACAGCGGTTAAAATCATGAAAATTACTTGCCACATTACAGGTTGCCATGGATTAGTTACTAAAGAACCAAACATATTGTTAAGTTGCTCAGGACTTTGACCTTTGAAACCATTTATAACAGCTGTATAGACATAATGTAGTGTCCAACCTGCAACAACACCATAAAATGATAATATTATAAAACCTGTTAATACACCGAACCCTCCTGTTAAAAACCACGGTGTTCTAGGTGCAAGTTCTTCAAAAGATGCTACTGCGTTCTTTTTTGCTCTACGTCCTATTAAAAATTCTGAAAGCATAACTGGCATGCCAATTAAAACAATACATATTAAATAAACAAAAATAAATGCTGCACCACCATAAATACCAGTTATGTATGGGAACTTCCATATATTTCCCAATCCGATAGCTGAACCTGCTGCTGCTGCAATAATCCCCAATTTTGAAGAAAAAACCTCTCTCTGTTGTTTTTTATTTTCCATAATATCCTCCCCTAAAATAAAATTTAACAAGTTAGTTTTTATATCAATAATAAAAGCAAGCAATATTTTTGATAATTTTTAATGATTTTTTAAAACATTTTGCCTTATAGTAATAATTGCAAAAATATTGCCCAAACTTGTTAACATTAATTATAATTGATTTCGACATTTTTCGCAATAAAAAGTTATAGATTCGTTAATATTGCACCTTTGTATTTGTTGATTTATCAAATTATGAACTTATATATGATATATTAATAAGCGAAAGCTGATTATACTATTTTGAAAAAATCGCAGTATTTTTTTCGACAATTTGTTCTATAATATTCATTTCTATTAATATATTATTCTTATTTTTAAAATTAATATTCTTTATTTTATTGAATATAAGATAATTACAATATATAATTACATTAGCTATAATTTTAGAATTTTAATATATTTTCTTTAGGAGGATTGTTATGAAAAAAATCATTGTCTTCGGCAGTAAACATTGACCTGACTGCCAACCAGTGAAAGAGTTTCTTTCAAAAAATAATTTTAAATTTTTATACCTTGATATTACAGATAGTATGCTTTATCTAAAAAAATTTCTCAAGTATAGAGACACTAGATCTGAATTTGATGAAATTAGAAAATCAGGTAGAATAGGAATTCCTTGTGTAGCAATTAATAATGGTGAAGAATTTCTTTTTGAGCAATCTGATATTGAATCTTTAAAAAATGATTGATCTTTACCTTTAAAAATGTAATTAAAAAAGAGCCCAAGGCTCTTTTTTATTCGATTTCTATTACAGTATATCCGAAATCTTCTATTTCAGTTTTCATTTTTTCTTCATTAAGGTCATTTCCTTCTACAATAGCTTTTTTTTCATCTAAGCTTACTTCAACATTTTCCACTCCCTCAATATCCATTAATGCATTCTTTACATGATTAACGCAATGACCACACGACATACCTTCAATTCGTAATATTTTTTTCATATTCATTGTCTCCTTTATCTTATAGGTTTATTTTAAATCTTTTTAATCTTAGAGCATTTAATAACACTGAAACTGAACTAAAACTCATTGCAGCTGCTGCTATCATAGGACTTAACTGTGGTCCACCAAATAGAGTTAATACCCCCGCTGCTACAGGTATTCCAATTGTATTATACCCAAAAGCCCAGAAAAGATTTTGCTTTATATTTCTTATTGTTGCCCTACTTAGTTGAATAGCTCCCAATACATCTACAATTTCATCTTTCATTAGTACTACATCTGCTGACTCCATAGCTATATCTGTGCCTGATCCAATAGCTATACCTACGTCCGCTTGAACTAATGCAGGTGCATCGTTTATTCCATCACCAACCATTGCGACTAATTTACCTTCTTGCTGAAGTTTTTTAACATACTCAGATTTATCATTTGGCATTACATCAGCAAAAACTTTGCTGATACCTACTTGTTTTGCAATTGCTTCAGCAGTTTTTCTATTGTCTCCAGTAATCATTACAGTTTCAATATTCATTTTTTGTAACTTTTCAATAGCTATTTTACTATTTTCTTTCAGAGTATCTGCAACAGCAATTATTCCTTTATACTCATTATTGATTGCAACATACATAGCAGTCTTTCCTTCAGATGAAAGTCTATTAACTTCACTCTCAATATGTGCAACATCTAATTTCAGTGTATTCATAAATCTTTTATTTCCGATAAAAACTTTGTTACTTTCGATATTAGCCTCTATACCCATTCCAGTGTGACTTAAAAAGTTATCCACTTTTTTGAATGAAACATTCATTTCTTCGGCTTCTTTAACAATAGCTTCTCCAAGTGGATGTTCTGATACTTTCTCAGCTGAAGCTACTATAGATAACAACTGATTTTTATCTATATTTTCTGTTAAGATATCTGTTACCTTCGGCTTTCCTTTTGTTATAGTTCCTGTCTTGTCAAAGACTATAGCTTCAATTTTATAACTATTTTCTAGAGCTTCTCCACTTTTGATCAATATACCATTTTCAGCACCTTTACCTGAGCCTACCATAATTGCTGTTGGTGTTGCTAATCCAAGTGCACAAGGGCAAGCAATAACTAATACTGATATAAATATTGTTAGTGAGAATATTGTATCCTTACCTGATATAAACCAAATCAACCCCGATAAGGTAGCTATAGCCATAACAATTGGAACAAAGTATCCAGAGATTATATCTGCAAGTCTTGCGATTGGTGCTTTTGATCCTTGTGCACTCTCTACTAGTTTTATTATTTGAGCTAAGAATGTATCTTTGCCTACTTTAGTAGCTCTGATTTTTAATATTCCATTTTTATTTAATGTAGCTCCAAATACTTCATCATCTTGTTTTTTATCTACTGGAATGCTCTCTCCGGTTAACATAGATTCATCTACAGATGAATTACCATCAACAACTATTCCATCTACAGGTATTTTTTCTCCAGGACGAACTAAAATTATATCATCTACTCTTACTTCCTCAATTAAAATTGTTATTTCTTTATCATCTTTTATAAGTGTTGCATTTTTCGGGGTAAGTCCTATTAATTTTTTAATTGCTTCAGATGTTCTACCTTTTGTCTTAGCCTCCAAATACTTACCAAGTAAAATCAAAGTAATAATTGTGGCAGCAGATTCGAAGTAAAGTTTTTCAGCATACACCTTATTTCCCGATGCAATTTGGTATATTGCAAATAACCCATACAATATTGCTGAAGATGTTCCTAAAGCAATAAGTGAATCCATATTAGGATTACGCCTTATAATATTTTTAAATCCATATTTAAAAAACTTTCTTCCAGCTACTAAAGATGGTATTACCAAAATCAATTGTGTCATAGCAAAGTTTAAAGGATTATGGTGCATGTTTATTATATTTGGTAGAGGCATACCTACCATATGTCCCATTGATATGATTAATAATGGTATTGTAAATGATGCTGAAATCAAGAAATTTTTCCAAATAATATTTTGTTCTTGAAGTTTTCTATCTACTTCTTCTATCTCCTCTTCTTCATCAATAACTCCATAACCTGCTTTTTCAACTTCTCCTTTAATCATAGAAAGTCTAACTTTAGATGTATCATATTCAATATATAATTTTTCGGATGCAAAATTAACTTCTGATTTTTCAACTCCATCTAGTTTCATTGTTGCTTTCTCAACTGCTTTTGCACACACTGCACAAGTCATACCTGAAATACTTAATGATAATTTCTTTATCTCTTTATCTTCTTCTGCAGTATAACCAGCTTTTTCAATAGCCTTTATAATATCTTCAGTTGAAGTTTTATCCCCATCAAATTCGACATAAAGTTTTTCAGCAGCAAAATTTAGATTTGCATTCTCGATGCCTGATATTTTATTAGCAGTTTTTTCAACCACTCTAGCACATACAGCACAGGTCATGCCCCCGATTTTGAAAGTTTTATTCATAAGTTCATCTCCTTTTTTTTGCTTTATTTAAAGAATATTTATAAATTGCGAAGAAAAGCGCTTCACAATCTATAGTTGACGGTTGACAGTCTACAGTCAACAGTCAACTAGTTCGTACTCTATTTTAAAATACAGCCATTTACTTAATCAATTTATCTAGCAACTTCATTACTTCATCAACTTTTTCTTCACCAGAATCATTCAAAAATGCATCTTTGACACAATGGTTTATATGTTGTTTCAATATCAATGAGTTAGATTTTCTTAAAAGTCCTTGCGAAGCAATAATTTGATTCGATATGTCTACACAATATCTGTCTTCTTCTATCATTTTAATAATTCCATCTATTTGACCTCTTGCTGTTTTTAAATACTTTTTTGCTTTCAATTTTTCATCATTCATAATTTAAACCTCCCTACCCCTGTGGGGTGTTATGCTTATAGTTTATTACTTTTTTTATGAAGTGTCAAGTATTTGATTGATAACTGTATATTATATTGTTAACTTATAGCTATTTCTTTATATATTGTGTTTCTTTTTCATTAAAAATTATTTTAATATTTTTTATAATTATAATAATTTACTGTTTTATTCTAAATTTTTTATTGTTTACATTTTATTTAGTTAACATAATATTTATTACGTTTACTTTAGGATTTTTCAGTTCTATTATTACATTTATTACATTATTTATCATCTTATCTTAATTATTTTTTTAAGTTCCCCAAAATTTATTTCATATAAATATCAGAATTATTTTTCTCATTTTTTTTATATTATATGCATAAAAATAAGCCCTCTATCGTAGTATTATGACTACAATAAAGGACTTTATTAAGTTTAAAAATACTGTATACTATTTTCTAGTAATAACTATTTTCTTTCCTTCTTTTCTCCACTTTGTAAATTCAGCAACAGCTGTGAAAAGTGCGTCTGTTGATGAGTTAAGAGCAGTTTCACAAGAATCTTGTATAACTCCTACAACAAAACCTACACCAACAACTTGCATTGCTACATCGTTTGGAATACCAAATAAACTACATGCAAGAGGAATCAATAGTAATGAACCACCTGCTACTCCAGAAGCTCCACAAGCACTTACTGCTGAAAGTAAACTTAAAATTAATGCTGAACCAATATCTACTTGTATACCTAATGTATTAACTGCTGCAAGTGTTAAAACAGAGATTGTAATAGCTGCACCAGCCATATTTACAGTAGCACCAAGTGGAATTGATACTGAATAAGTATCCTTGTCCAAACCAAGATCTTCACATAAGCTCATATTCACCGGAATATTAGCAGCTGAACTACGTGTAAAGAATGCTGTAATACCACTATCCTTTAAACATTTAAGTACAAGTGGATATGGATTTTGACGAATACCGATAAATGTAACAATAGGATTTACAACTAATGCCATAAATATCATACAACCAACTAATACAAGAAGTAATTGTCCGTAACTTAATAAAGAAGAAAGACCATTAGTTGCAATAGCATCAAAAACTAGACCCATAATACCAAGTGGTGCTAAGCTTATAACCCATCTTACAACTTGAGATAGTGCATCTGAAAAATTACTAATCATTGTTTTAGTAGTGTCAGGTGCATTCTTTAATGCAAGACCAAGAAGTAATGCCCATGCTAAAATACCAATGTAATTAGCATTAGATAGAGCATTGATAGGGTTGTCTACTACATTCATAAGTAATTTTTTTAATACTTCAACAACGCCACCTGGAGGTGTTATACTGTCAATACCTGCTCCAAGTTTTAATGAAACTGGGAACATAAAACTTGCTACAACAGCAATAAGCCCTGCTAAAAATGTTCCTAAAAGGTAAAGAACAACTATTGATTTCATATTAGTTTTTTGACCACTCTTATGTTGAGAAATAGCGGACATTACTAAGAAGAATACTAATATAGGTGCAACAGCTTTTAAGCCACCTACAAATAATGAACCAAAGATAGAAATTGGTTTTGCTGCTTCGGGAGATATAATAGCTAAAATAATACCGATGGCCAGACCAATTATAATTCGCTTGACCAAACTTAATTGATTCCATTTCGTTAATAAATTTTTCATTTCCTTTTTTACCCCCTATGATAATATAAAAAATATTTTGTCTGAAAATACATTTAATCAACATTTAGAAAAGTATAAATTTTAAACGTTTTCCCACTACATGCTGAAAACTTTTACGATTCAGACAACAATGAAAGTTTATCACAACTTTTGTTGAACCGCAATACATTTTGTTGATTTTCCATGAAATTTGTCGAAATATAAATGTTTTTTTTAAACTACTAAGTAGTTTATTCCAATTAATATTATTTTTTCATAAAAAAAATGATAAATAAACCAGTATTTAATTGAAATAATGGTCTATTTAACATTTTTATACTTTGTTTAAATAACTAAAAAGTTTCTTTATAACAAAAAAGAAATTATGGTAGACTTATTTACTATCTACCATAATTTCTTTTTGTTTTTTCTTAGTTAAAGAATTAAATACAATTTCATAAGATATATCTATTTGTTTTTTTATTATATCATCATCTAAATTACCATCTAAATAGATAGTATTCCAATGAGCTTTATTCATATGATATCCTGGAACAATTTCTTCAAACATTTCTCGTAATACTAAATTCTCTTCTTTATAATTTTTTACATTAAAGCTAGCTCTTTCTTCGTGAACATTTAATAATCCAAACATTTTATCTCCCACTTTATATACAGGTACAGAAATATTAAAAGGAAATTCTTCGATAGCAGCTTTTTTACTCAAAAAATATTCTTTAACTTCATCTCTAGTCATAAAATCACTCCTTGTATTTATTTATAGTTAAATTTATTTATAACTTAGTACACTATTATAAGTACTGAGAATCGACTCCAACAATAGATAATAACTTATCAATATTAATATCAGTAACAATACCATCTTTATGCCAATGATTCTTACATCCACAATAATCTAATAATACACATTGTGGAACAAACCCTAAATCTTTTGCTTTAAGTCCACCAGAAATAAGATTCAGAACACATGCTACTCCAATTATCCCAATTTTTCTTTTTTCAGTTTTTATTTTTGTAAATACTGATGATTCATGAGGAATAATACTAACTTTAAAATTATTTTTTCTTCCTAAATTTGAATATTGATTCACCTTACAAGATTTTGAACAATTTGTACATAAATATCCTTCATTAGTTCTAATAGCTTTACAATTATTATCAGTATTTAATCTCATACAAACAGGCAAAAGCAGTTTCTTTTCTTTCATTTTAAGAAATTCAACTCTGTAAGCTCTATTCATTATTTCAGCTCCTACCATATTTAAATGGTATTCCACTCTTTTACGTCCAGTATATATATAATCTTCTTTCCACTTGTGTATCTTATAGTTACTGTTATGGAACTTGTCAACATTTTCAGTATAAACTCCTAATGCCTCTTCACTTTTTATTTCAAACCATTGTCCTAAATTCACTGATGCTAATATGATATCATAAATTTCTTTGTTAGACTTATAAGATAAATACTCTCTCCATCTTTTCAATCTTTTAACTTCTTGCTTAAATTCTCCTGTAGCTGATAACCAATTAATTAATTTTATTATATTACTTATTGTAAAGTCTATACTCTTATCATTTTCTTTAGATAAAAATAATGTCCCTATAATTCCTCTAAAAAAATCCGAAAATTTCTTTATATTATTTTTTTCTCTTAACCAAGATAGTTTAATAAGTATATCCTTTGGTATTTCTTTTAATTTTACTGCTTTATTTATATAAGTTCTCCATAGCACTCCTAAAATAAGCAGTTCAAGGGAATATTCTGCGTTTGTTCTTATATCTTCTATATTATTTTCTTCAATAAAATTTTCAAAATCCTTTACCCATATATCAGTAGAATCACATATTTCAATTATTACCTCATCTGTAAAAATTGATACATCTTCATAATATTTATAAGAATTATCTTTATATTTACATAATGAATAAGTTATTATCTCGCCCATAAAATCCTACCTTTACTATAAAATTTTGTAAAGCTTATATAAATATTACTCATATAATGTAATTATAGCATATTTTTTGAGAATATATGGCTGAATTATACCTTATTTATAAGTACTTTTTTATGTATAAAATCATCTTTCCCATTTATAACTTATAATACCTTCAGTTTTATCTAGTATCCATTCATCCTTCTTATTCTTAATAAATATACAGTTTCTAGAAAAATTTGAAGCCCATTGGGTTATTTCTTCATTACTACGTTCTTCTATTACTAATTCAAATGAATTTAATGCTGAATCTTCATCTTTATAAGTACTCTTTTTTAAATAGGCATTCTCAATATAAACACCTTCATCAAATATTGTAGGAATATATGCTATAATATTACCTTCACCAAATACGATTTTGCCTTCACTATCCTTTACTACGCCATTTTGGTCCATATCTACAATTGTTTCAAATATATCATCTTTCATCATTTCACTCATACATTTAAAGTTATAATTATTAAAGAATTCTTCTTTAGTATATACGTCTATATTGGGCCTAGTTTCTAGTTTTTTATTTGTTAAATCATTTACCGGTTTCCATGTTCTTTCCATTATGCTTTTAGCAGTTAATAAATCAAATTCTGTTTTTTCTACGTTAACAGGCTTCACTTCATTACTACAACCTGTCAGCAAGCTAAGAAATACTAAAATAATTAGTGTGATTTTTTTCATACTAACCTCCATAGAGTGTCATTAAAAATGTCATTACATTTATGTTTTTTAATATTTTTTAAGTTCAATTAATCACCTCGTATAGTATTCATAAATATATTTAATATAAACAGACCCAGTCTTTGCAAGAATCCAAAATCGAAGTGCAATATCAAAAACAGATACTAGTTGACCTTGTAACAATAAAGTGAAATTCGATTCCATAACTTTTGCATTGTTTTATTTGATTTATTTTCATTAATTTTCTCCATTGTTCCCCCTGATTTAAATATACTTGTATTAAAGATATACTATATGTTATGTAATCTACTCAACTCCAGGTTTTAAACCAGTTGCTTTACCTACTGTTCCGTTTGAATAAGATATTTTTATTTCTTAATCTATCAAAAAAAAATCATTTGAAAACTCTTTTTAGATTCTTCTTCATTAGCTTCTACCTCATGTCATTTTTTTAGTTGCCATTACACACCTTATCTGTGAATAAAAAGTTCAAAGCATGGTTCTTCTTGTTTTGTATCTTCAAACCATTTCATTCCTACATAGCTAAAACCTAATTTTTTTAACACCTTCATGGAAGGATTATTTTGAGGGCTAGTAGAAGCAATGATTTTTTCCTTTTTTAAATTTTCAATAGCGTAGGCAATAAGCTCTTCTGCGGCTTCTGTAGCATATCCTTGTCCCCAATATTCCTTGCTAAAATGATAAATCAATTCAATTTCACTATCCTTATCGGTAGGATTAAAACCACATGCACCAATAATCTGGTTATTTTCTTTTAAACTTACTATAAAGGGAGAAAAACCTTTTTCTTTTTGAAGATTAATATAAAAGGCTATAGATCTTTCTTCACTTTCTTTATTCCCAGCTCCACCGGAATACTTCATAACCTCTTCATTTCCCCAAAAGTTCATAACAGAATCAATATCCTCAGTTTCTAATGGTCTTAATTTTAGTCGTTTTGTTTTTAGTCTTAACATAAACAATACCTCCTTTATTTCTCATTAAGATGAGCAATTATAGGAACCTAAATATCTTTTATCATATCTATTATAACTTAATGAATCATAAATTCCATTCTTCTTTTAGCTTATTTAAGAACTTCATACCTTCACCATTATCTTTTTTTATGTCAGGATGAAGCTTCATGGCTGCTGCTTTATATATTATTTTCAAATATTCTTTTTCTTCTTTAGTGTAGTTACTTTGTTTCCCTTCAAAGTAACTACTAGAGAAATCACTATAATTGTAGTTACTTTCATTATTTTCATAGTAACTACGTTTATTCTTTTGTTTTTCTCTTTTATTCCTCATAACACTATGGAGCTTTTCCTTATTTCTTAGTGTACCAAATACATCATAACAATAATCGTAAGTGTCATATCCATAATTCTTTTCAAATTCTTTTTTATTAGTATTATATATTTTAATTATGTCCTTATGCTTTTTATTTGTCTTGTATTCCTCTGTTTTTTTATACTCTTCTGTTATTTCATCAATTATTGAATCAAGTTTCTTATATATCATCTCATATAATTTTTCTTCTGTAATTCCTATTTCTTGAAGCTTGTCCTCTAATCCAACGGTATAATCACCAATATATGTATAACCATCTGTTATGTCATAATACTTCATGGTACATATAACCCATTGTTTCTTTTTTATCTTACCTTCTTCTCTATAGCTCTTGTGGATACTTATTTTATATGCATCCTTTTTTTCTCTTTCAAATCTTTCACCAGTATAATAAAATCCATATCTCTTTATAGTATCATTTTCTATAGTGGTAGTTGTTTCACTTACCTTTAGTTCTTTAAATGTGGCATCTGTATTTGCTCTCTTATTTTGTACCTTTTGAATTACACAATACATCTCTTCACCTTCTTTTTACAGTCACCCACATTATAACATAAATTATATTTTTTAGTGTTTATGAGATTACTTTGTAAATATTATAGTAACTACTCTATATTTATTCTTAATATCAAAAACAAATGAAGGCTTACTGAATGAGTTCGATAAATAATTAGAAGTTAATCGTATCGAATTTTATACATTGTTTATATAAAATTCACAAAATTTTCATTACCCAATAAGGAGATTTTGAGGACGTGCAATGGTCGAAGTTGCTTGTTGTCTTTGATCATTTTTTTTATGATTAATAAAAGCGTTAATAAACATGAGAATACATGTAATTCCATTGGTATTAAACTATATGTACTGCGTAAATACACCCTACTTCTTGTGCACCCAGTTCTAATTTTATACAGCGCGTACCATTTCTACTAATAATTTTACAGGTGTTATTGTTATAAATATCGTAAACATCAGTATATTTTTCATCAATAGCGAAATAACACTCTGCACTTTCTGTAGTTACATTAATAATCGTAAAAATAGTCTCCTTCTGCCTTGTAAACCTATTTGCCAAAATAGAACTTGATCTTATATTCACTAGTGCCTCTATCTCATTAGACTGGAATATCCAGCTATATTTCTTTAAAATTTGATAATGCTTTTTTATCAACACTTTAACCGCAGGCGAATACCACTCGCTACTGTGTAGATCGTTATCCAACCACAAGCCCATTCCATTAAAGAAAATTTTATTAATGTCCCATGTATTGTTGCCTATTGGGCGGTCACAGTCAATTATTTTAAATATTTTTTTATATGGAAAAGCAAAACGACATATATCTACAATTGTTTTAGAATCTGATAAAACTGATGGATACAAGGAGATATTACTGTCGGCTGGAAAAAACTCGCACATATATAACTTTTCAGGGAATTTATTCTTTAACATGCTTACATAACTATACTCTGCGTTATTCTGATTTAATGGAATAGAATGACTATGCGCTTTATTATGGCAAATGAACTGCTCACCATTACCCATTTCATCTAAATAAAAACCGTCTACAGTAAACTTTTCGTCAACCTTTGCTAGGTAACTAGCGCTTTCGCTTTGCCACTGATTTGTACTGATACATGGATGCCACTGGTCTTTGCTCCATATATGGTATATTTGATTATTCTCATTAAGTATAGGTAACTGGTGGCGATACATCTTATCAAAATCACTACCCTCTTTTATCAAATACGGGTCAAAATATGCATAAACAGCAAGCTTGCTTTCACTTTTACAAGCTTGAAGCTGCCTATTAAGCTCGCTAAGGCTTTTAAGATTTTTAAATGGCTGTGCATTTCCACATCGAATATTATTTTGTGGAGTATATGCATAATCAAATAAAAGTGCTACGTCAACACCACCAACCTCAGTTTGATCATCGTGATATTGCTGACTAAAGCAGTAATCTTTTCCATTATAAATTGCATTTTTGCAAAACTGCGGATTAAAAAAATAACGACGGATATGGAAACATCCTGAAAGACGCTCATCTATCCTTTCATTTTGGTTATATTTATTTTTATACCAACTTTTATAACCATTAAAACCCTGATGCCAATCACCACTATGGAATTTTATTAATATTTTTCGTTGTGCGTTTTTCAAAGTCATATTATTGTATTGTACTATAAACTGAAATTTATCATTTTGCTTTTGTACGCCCACGCTACTCTGTTGCTGGTCATCAAAAATCAGAGTGACCCCCATATTATTGTAAAGGGCGCTTACAAACGAAAGAGGAAAACGATAGCCATAGTTACAGTTATAGTTACAGTTTTTTTCAGAAAGCACAAACTCCCTTGCAGGGTAACAGTATTTAAGCAGCTGTATTGGTAAAATGTTTTCACTAACTGCAAAACATACCTGTAAATCTATAGTTTTTTCGTCACTTTCTCCATTACTACTTTGTACTTCAATGTCAAGCATAAGTTCATTCTCACCGCACTGAGTAAAAGTGTTTTGGCAAACAACTTCTTGTTCTATTATGTTTTTATTTTTATATTCCTCCGGACTAAAGCAAAGCTGTATTTCATTTGAAATTTTCATATAATCCCTCGTTTTTTAGTTGTTTATCATTTGCTTAACTGCGCTTAGTGCATCAACCTTGTTATGTTCTAGAATTTCATTTGTAGTTTTAATACTATTTAATGCATATTTTTTATAGCCATCCTTTGAGCAGATAATTTCCTCTATACAACGCTCCATGTCATTAACATCGCTGTATCTTGCCACGAGGCTTGAAAAAGGCACAGAGTCAGAGCCTACCACAGGTACACCCGAAATCATATGTTCAAATGCAACATATGAGAATGTTTCCGTAAGTGATACTTGAAGCCCAACATGCATTTGTTTCATTAGCTCAAAACACTGTCTATTAGGCAACTGCTGGTGCAGAACAATCTTTAATCCTGACTGATCTGCAATTTGCAGGATATTCTTATATATAGGATTTTCGCCGTTATGTTCAAACATGTGTAGCTCTATAGGATATTTTTTTGCAAGATTTGTAACTGCTACTACCTGAGTTATCATATTTTTAAAGGGACGATATGCACAAAAAAGACTTATTTTTATAGGATTCATTTCATTGCATTTTTTATTTATGCTTTTTTCAAGCTCATCACTATACACCTCATAAGAAAAGGTGTTTGGCAAGTATATAAAATCCACCTTTGAAAATTCATTAAAGCCTTGAGTTTCACAAAGAGACGGACATGTAATTCTAAAATTTTTATTTTTATTTTTGCTCCAATTGATAATACGTGCCAAGGATTCACCCTCCACCTGTAAATTGCACATAGTTGAATGAATTGAAAGCACAATATTTTTATCCATTTGTAGAATTTTATTCATTGTTTCGTCACTAAAGCTTGGTACCTGTATGTTGATACACTTACTATTACAATTTTTTACGCACTTCAATAAATCTAAATCATCTTTATACCAAACAACCTCAAAATCAATATTATTTTGCTGTAAAACAGCTGACAAATGGCGTACTGATACCACTACACCTGTTTCTAAACCAATATCCTTAATAAATATTGTTAATTCTTTCATATTTCTCACCTCTCGTAATATATAATTTATATCCCACGTATATTTTTCCTTATAATTTTATGCAAATGGTGATGCCAAGTATTTACTTGTCTCATAGAACTCACTCATTTTACCTACCAGATGATCAAGTCCTACACTACGAAAGAACTCTACCGTTTGTGGAAAACTGTTTCTAATCATACTTCTCACAATTTCTATCTGGTATTTAGCCTCTTCACTGGTAATTAGCTTGTGACGTACCATTGCACTTAGCTTAAAATCTGACTCGGTATAACCAAGCATACCATAGTATAATACATCCTTAATTTCTTCAATTAAGCAGTCATAGTGCCAGCTTCTTTCAGGTCGCACCCAATTAAGGTTTTCGATTACAAACTCTTCTATTTGCTGTGGAGTATTTGCCATGTACTTGTCCAAGTCAAACAACTCGTAGTTTTTGAACATAGTTATCTTGTCATCGCCACAAGATAACTTACCCTTATATTTATACTCATGGTCGCGTAAAATATATATCAAGTTATCATCAAAGTCATAGCAATCATTCACCTTTAGTCCTTCCATCAAACCTACCTTATCATCACCATATCCTTTTTGTGTCAGTAGTTCCTCCTTGAATGGGGCAAGTTCCAGATATGATGCTGCACTCACATACTTTTTAATCCCCAGTTCGTCGCCTTTAGAGTACAGTGCCTCAGTTATACCAAAACGGCAGCCTGCACAAAGAGCAACGCGCACCATCTCAGGGCTTGGGTTATTTAGCAGTGCCTCAAAATTTTTCTTAAATCGTGTTAACATACCCTTATCCTCTATTACTATTAACTCAGTTTTTAGTATTTCTTTTGCGACATTAAGGTTTTTGGTTGCCAATGGGTGAACAAGACCTGTTTTTTTATGATTAAAAGCTACCACATTTTCTGATCCAAAACAGTTTACAAGATAGTACCATGCAAACATACTGTCTTTACCGCCACTTACAGTTATGCCTATTTTTTCACCTTTTTTCAAATTAACCTCTTTTATAAATTCTTTCTTACCCTTAAATTCTGGCTCTTTAAAGTCACGACAGAATTTGCACTTTGTTTGGCCTTCATGTTTTTTGTAATCGCCAAAAGTATAGTTCACAGGCAAAATGCATTCATCGCAACCATATTGAATGTTTTTTACTTCGCTATCTACTGTACATGCTATTTCATTTTTGTAAAATTCACTGTATTTCATAGTTTTATTCTCCTTTTTTATTATGGCTAATTTCTCTGCTTTGTGTACAGCCTTTTCTTCTAAATATTTTTCAGAGGTTATTGTATTTGATTTTTTCATTTTTTACTGTACACCTCCTCACTTTTATATATTGTATTCTACATTATTTTTCATTTTTTGTGAAGTTTTTTAGCTAAGTAGTAACACTTTCTGTTTCCATTCAATATCATTTAAACATTGATTCGTTCATTCCTGAAGTACTCTATTAAAACAAAGCCTGCAATATATTTTGATTAAATATATTGCAGGCTTATAAGATTTTTTCATCTTTCCAATTAAAATAGAAATCTTGGTGCTCACAGCTGTTTTTCTCTTCATAGACTTTATATAATCTACATGACGAACCTCATAGCAGACCAGACATCATTTATGGATACATAAGAGACAGGCTCAAAGTCATATCCCAAAATATCCTTTTTTTACAGTCATCCACATTATAACATAAACTATATTTTTTTAGTGTTTATGAGATTACATTGCAAATATTATAGTAACTACTCTAAAAGTCCAGTATATAATTTCTACACTGGATTACACTTTTAAATTTAAAAATAACACTATTGATACTATAATTAATCCCATTGTCCTGGAAATCTTAATTTCTGTAGTTGTGGAAATTTTTTATTATATTCTTCCACTTCATCCTCTGGAAGATTTTCAAAGACTTCTGCTTCATAGAATTTCCCTATTATTCCTTTCATACCATCTTCTGCTAATTCAATTCCCATAAATGCATCAAAGTTTTTACCATCAGCAGTTGTAATATTAAAATTATCACATGTTTTAAATCCTATTCTAGGATAATAATCTGGTTCTCCAAAAATTACAATACCTTTATACCCATTATTTGCAGCTAAGTTCATTGTTTCTTTTAATAACAGCTCACCAACTCCACATCCTTGCCATTTAGGCTCTACACAAAGAGGTCCAAAAGTTATAATTTCATGTGTATCTTCACCATCAGTAACTCTTGACTTTGAATACATTATACACCCTATTACCTCTCCATCCTTTACTGCTATTCTGCTTAGTTCTGGAAGATAGTCTTTATCTTGACGTAATTTATGTACAAGGTAATGTTCGTCACATCCAAGATGATGTTTATTCCAAAATGCATGCTGTGTCATTAACTCTACATTATACCAATCATCCTTTGTTTCCATTCTAATTTCTATTTCTTCATGATTTAATCTTTTCTTTTTTTCTAGAAACCATCCTAATTCTAATCTTACTTCTTTTCTTTGTAAATCATTGTTCTTGTAGCAACAAGTATCCATACCAATCAAGGTAAAGCCCTCATGCTGATAAAAATCTACTGCATTAACATTACAAGATTGTGTTTCTAGAATAATAGCTCTACGACGTTCTCTTCTTGCTTGTTCCTTTGCCATTTCAATTAACGCATGACCTATTCCCTGCTTTTGATATTTTTCTGCTACCCATAGTTCTGTAATTCTTAGACGATTAGACCATAATTCTCTATCAGTTTCAATTGCAGCAACTAATTCATCATTAACTAACACTCCCCAAGCATAAGCATTCTCCCAGTGATCTTCATATAACTGATCTGGGAAATCGTATTCTTCTGGTGTATGAGTTACTGGTTCTGTAAAATCTTTCTTTACTATCTCAATTGCAAATCCTTTATCTTTTTTATTTACTATAACATCATAATATTTATCTGTTATGTACTTTATTGGAATTATAGTCCCCTTCCATTTATCTCTTGGTAAATGTATAATTTCATATTTCATAGTCTTTATCCTTCCTTTTTTTATATTAGTTATTGTCTTTGCATGCTCTAGTTCTGCTCACTACAAAAGGACCCTCAGGAGTAAATAGTATTTTATTATAAATTTTCAGATACGCTTTAATAAAAAACATCCAGATAATATTCTTTGTAATTATCTTACTTTTTTCACAATCTAGTTATCCTTTAACTTCAGTTTCTTATAATCAAATGTCTTCCTCTCTAATACAATCTCTTTTATAAATTGGCTTAACTTACAATTCTTAATGATATTGTCTAATTCATTGTTATGAATTAAAAATAATAATTTTTGTTCAAGATTTGTATAATTCAAATTTCTCTTACGATTAAAGGATTTCTTTTCATTTATCAACCATTGACTATATCTCTTTGTTCCTTCTTTTAGAGGTAAGGTGTCAATTCCTCTTTTAGCATATAATTGCTTCATGTGGCATAACAAAATATATATTTCGTCATAAAGTGGAAATTGATTCTGATATACATAATGAGGCACATTCATTGCAAAAGAAAACTTGCTAGCAATCTTATCAATTCTATTAAATGATTCCTGGCAATATGATATGATTGGTATTCCAGACTGACGATTTTCACTATAAAGATCTTTATATCGCCCTAATAAGCTTGGATATTTACTCTTTATAACATTCATAAATATATCTTTCTGTTTTCCTGGACGTAAAGTTAATAAACCAGGCATAACGAAATCAACCCCTATATTTTCTAACTCTTTTAACAGATTAAAAATATTTTTTTCAGTGTCCGAAATAAAAGGAATAAAAGGCATAGCCAAAACTCCAACATTAATCCCTCTTTTCTTAAATTCTCTAAGCATTTTTAACCGCTGTTCTACTGAACTAGCTCCTGGTTCAAAACACTTTCTCAAACTATCATCTATAAAAGTCAAAGATACCATTAATGTAACTCCACACTTATTATTGATCCTCTCCAAGATATCAATATCACGCATAGCGATTGCTGACTTTGTCATAATACTAACTGGAAAATTATATTTTTCTATAACCTGAAGAGATTGTTGCATTATCTTTTCTTCTATCTCGATAGGTTGATATGGATCGCTAACCCCTGAACTTATTGAAATAATTCCCATTTCTCTTGCTTTCTTCAATTCTTTTTCTAATAATTCAGGAATATTTTTTCTAATAATTATATCCTTCTCGAAATCTCCTTCTACGTAATACTTTTCAGCCCTTCCATCACAATATTTACAGCCATGCTGACATGCACGATAGGGAGAAAAACTATACTTTGATGGAAAGTAACTACCAATAAGACCTGTATTTTTAGAAATGGATTTAAGTTCAGTATAGTGTTTTATTACAGTATTCATTCTTTTGTTACCTCCAAGGATGATTTTCTTTATTTTTTAATCTGTAATTACTTGAATAGTGGGCTTATCCAAAACCCTTTTTACTAAATCATTAATAAATTCTACGGTAAACTCATCCTTTTCATCAAAAATTCTTTCTACTGATTTATGATCATTAAACATAATTTCATTTATTGTGTGTCTTATACATAATCTCAAAGACATTTCATTATCTAAAGCGTTTTTTAATTCAATGGTTTTCATTACGTTTTTAATATCTAAATGAGAAATTTTATATTTATTTTCTTTAACTCTCTCAATGCATTCATTTAATTTCTTTATAACTTCATCTTCATTACCTTTACTTGTTCCAACCTTTATCAAAAGATGTTCTATCCCTTTATCAAATACTAATCTGGATGAGACATCGTAAGCCAATCCTGATTTCGTTCTTATTTCATCATATATAATTCCGTTTCCTGTAGCTCCAAAAATCTCATTAAATATCCTTAGAGCTTTTTTATCATATTTGCTTAGATTATTAATTTTAAATAAGTATTCTATTTTAACTCCTGATAAACCCTTTTTTTTATCTATACTTTTTAAATTTTTATTGTGTTCAGAAATCTTATAAGGTTTTCTAGATTTTTTAATTGGGTTTTCCCAATCTCCAAAATAACCTTCCATTATATCTAAAATAGATTGAAAACTATGATTACTAACTATCCCCAATACACAATTATCAGGAGTATAGTTTCTATTATAAAATTCTCTTAGTTTCTCAATATTAAACTTATCTATGTGCTGTTTTTCGCCAATGATAGGGTATTTTAATCTAGCTTTCTCATAAGCATTAAAATATAACTTATCTTCACAGTATTGGTATGGATCATCTTTCCATTCATTTAATTCTTCATTTATAACTTTTACTTCATCATAAAGGTGTTCTTTTCTTAAAGTAGGTTTTCTAAGTACTTCAGAAAAAATTAAAAATGCTTCTTCAGTATCCTCTTTTAGACAGCTACCATAATATATTACATAAGGAAAATTTGTCATTGCATTTGTCATTCCAAAAATTCTTGACATTCTTTTATTTATATCATCTTCAGTCATAGTTTCCGTTTCTTTATAAAGAAGATGTTCTAGTGCATGAGCTATCCCTATTTCATCTTCTTTCTCAGCAAAAGCCCCTGCTTCTAAACCGAAGCACATAGAAGTAATATTAGACTCTCTTTTAATATATATAATTTTCATTCCATTTTTCAATGTAAACTCCATCATTTTTTATTCTCCTCAAATCTTTTCTTTTGATATATTCTACCATAAATTATGGTTATTCCACAAAAAGTAATTTAGTTGAACTTCAACTACAATATGAATTGTCAGAAATGTTCAATCTGCAATATGAATTATCAGAAATGTTTAATCTGCAATATGAATTGTCAGAAATGTTTAATCTGCAATATATAGCGTCAGAACGAATCAATCTGCGGTAGATATTGTGGTTGATTTTAGTTCAACTTACTTTTTGTGGTTTAACCAAATTATAAGTTATATGAAAAAATAATCAAAAAAGAAATCTCATATAACTGAGATTTCTTTTGACTTTCTTATTTTAACCATCCCATGGATGAGTTAACTGCTTTATGCCAACCTTTTAGTAATTCCTCACTTTCTGCTTTATCCATTTCAGGAGTAAAGGTTCTATCTACAGCCCAATTGTTTGTAACTTCTTCTTTGCTTTCCCAATATCCAACTGCTAAACCAGCAAGATATGCAGCACCAAGTGCTGTTGTTTCAACTACTTCTGGTCTTTGAACAGGTTTTCCAAGTATTGATGATTGGAATTGCATCAAGAAATTATTTGCAGTAGCTCCTCCATCAACTTTAAGAGCTTCAAGTTCTATTCCTGAATCTTCAGCCATTGCATTTAATACATCATTTGTTTGGTATGCCATAGATTCAACTGCTGCTCTGACGATATGTTCTTTTTTTGCTCCTCTTGTTAAGCCTACTATAGTTCCTCTAGCATAAGAATCCCAATATGGTGCTCCAAGTCCAACAAAAGCCGGCACCAAATAAACTCCATTGGAATCTTCAACAGCTTCACAATATTTTTCTGATTCTGAAGCACTTTCTAATAATTGAACTTCATCTCTTAACCATTGTATAACTGCACCACCTATGAAAATACTACCCTCAAGAGCGTATTGAACTTCATCAGATGTAGATGCAGCAATAGTTGTTACTAGCCCTTTTTTTGATGCTACAGCTTTATTACCAGTATTCATCAATAAGAAACAACCAGTACCATAAGTGTTTTTTGCCATACCTGCCTTGAAACATGCTTGGCCAAATAGAGCTGCCTGCTGATCTCCAGCTACACCTGAAATTTTAATAGGTCCACCAAATAGTTCAGAATCAGTTTCACCAAATACATAGCTGGATGGTTTAACTTCTGGCAGCATAGAAACTGGAATATTCAATGCTCCATATAATTCTTCATCCCATTTCAAATCATGTATGTTGAATATCATAGTTCTTGATGCATTAGTATAATCGGTTACATGAACTTTTCCCCCGGTTAGGTTCCAAATTAACCATGTATCAATATTACCAAAAATTAAATTTCCTTTTTCTGCTTCTTCTCTTGCACCATCAACGTTTTCTAAAATCCAGTTGATTTTTGTTCCAGAGAAATAAGCATCTAAAACTAATCCTGTTTTATTTCTAACTGAATCAGCTAATCCTCTATCTCTTAATTCATCGCAATATTCAGCTGTTCTTCTACATTGCCAAACAATTGCATTATATACAGGTTCTCCAGTATTTTTATTCCAAACTACTGTTGTTTCTCTTTGATTTGTGATACCGATACTAGCAATATCTTCAGCTTTTGCATCTATTTTTTTTAATGCTTCTTTTACAACACCTAATTGAGTTTCCCAAATTTCCTTAGGATCATGTTCTACCCAACCAGCTTTGGGATATATTTGTGTAAACTCTTTTTGTGCTACAGTTACTATTTGCCCTTCCTTATCAAATAAAATACATCTAGAACTTGTTGTTCCTTGGTCCAACGACATTATGTACTTTGCCATGAAAAAAACCCCCTTGAATATATTAATGCAAAAAAACCATTCTAAAAATTAACCGTCGTGGAAAATCTTTAAAATGGCTCTCTAATCTCTGCCAATATATATATTTATTATCAAACTATATTAATATAATACAATAAATTCAAATATTAATCAAATAAATTCAGCTTTTTTTCTCTATTTATTTTTAATATTTCCAAAGCATTGATTTATTTGTAGAAACAGCAATAGCTCCAGCAGATAATGAATCTATTATATCTTTCTTCGTTTGAATAAGACCTCCTGCAATAACAGGTGCATTTACTCTTTCTTTTAATTGTTCAATAATTTTATTTGCAACTCCTGGCATTATTTCAACAGCGTTAGGTTTCGTATCATTTATATTTTTAATCCCTGTTTTAAGAGATAATGAATCTATTGCGAAAATCCTGAGTATAGTAGCTAACCCCTCATGCTTTGCGTGCTTCATAATAGTGGTCTTTGTACTTATTACTCCATAAGGTTTGGAATACTTTTTAATAAATTGAATACCTGATAAATCAGCTTTTAAACCATCAATTAAATCCAAATGAACAAAAACCATCTTATCATTATCGCTTAATATCTTGCATATGGAAGATATGCTCATTATATTTCCATAAAGTACAAAAACAATTTTAGAACTACTGTTAATTGCTTTTTTTAAATCATCATCATTTCTCACTGCTGCAATTATTGGATTATCCATCATAATTTCTTTTAAATTTTCCATTATAATCTCCTTTATTGAACTTTTACAATATAGTCACCTATTGAAATTTGCATTAACTTCTTACCTCTGCCTGCTCTATTTTGCTCTTTCAACTCATCTATATGCAATACTTTAACACTGTTGTTTGCAGAGTACAATGTTAGATTCTTGTCAAAATCATCTCCTAATTTAAGCTCATCTTCATCATTCGCTACAAAAATCTCTTTTACAAATATTACTTCATCATCCTCTTTCAAACTTATAGCCGTAACACCTGATGCATTTTTTCCCATAAAATTCACAGTATTAAGCTTAAAATTTATACCAAAGGAATTTCTTGTAAGAATTATTACATTGTTAGCATCTTCATCATTGCTACATAAAATACTTATTATCTCGTCATTTTCTGATTTTAGCTTATATCCTTTAACTGAAGAACTAGTAGTTAAGAACTCTTTTAAAGCAGTTCTTTTGATCAACCCTTTCTTTGTAAGGAAATATAAACTATCGCTTTTTTCAAAATCCAAAACAGATATTACATTTACTATTTTTTCTTTATTTTTATCATAACCATCTAAAATTATTTCTATGTTTTTACCTTCTTTGTTTATATTTTGTATAAGAAATGCTGGAATTTTATATACATTCCCTATACTAGTTATAAAAAGAAGTTTACTATTAGTATTGGTTACTAAAGATTTCATACCCTTCAAAGGCTTTTTACTACTTACTTTCAATAATTCACTATTATAATTTACAACAAATGTTTTGTAATCATATTCTTCAGTATACTGAACAAATTTGACATTGTCATTGTGCGGTAAATTAAACAGATTACTTCCTATTATATTTCTAGCCGTAAATTCTGGCGATGGTAGCTCCACTGTAAATTCTAATTCGTTATTAGTTGTTACTTTTAAATATTTGTATTCATCAGTAACATCGAATTGTTTTATATGAAGCAAATGTTCATCTGCTTTCATTTTTAAAGCTAAAAGTTTTGTATAGTTAGTTTTAAATTCAGATAACATTGTTGTTTTTATGTGACCTTTATCCGTGATAAATGTGAAATATTTCTTTTTATCAAAGTCGTCAATATTAAATATTCCAATGATTGTTTCATTTGATAAATCCAAAGATTTTATTAATGTATCTAACCTCTCACCTTTATCTTTCCACTTTCTCTCTGGAATATTTATAGCAGTTAATTTATATAAGTTTCCTGCATCAGTGAATATTATAATATTATTTTTAGTATTTGATTCAAATAAAAATTTATTATAATCTCCTTCTCTATATTCAATTTCTTCTATATTAGTATTTGATCTTTTATAAGATTTTTCGGATATCCTCTTTATAAAACCATCATTAGAGCATGTAATTACTATATCTTCTTCTATTATTATTTCATCAATTTCAATTTTTGCTTCTTCATCATTTTCAACAATCTTTGTTCTTCTGCTATCAGCATATTTGTTCTTTATTTCTGTTAATTCTTTCTTTATAACTTTAAATAATTCTTTTTCGCTATTAAGAATTTTTTCTAATCTTCTTATTTTAGTTGATAATTCTTTATATTCTTTTTCAAAGGCCTTTATTTCAAGTCCACTTAATTTATATAACATTAACTCAACTATAGCCTGAGCTTGTTCTTTTGAAAAACCAAATTCTTTAATAATATTATTTTCAGAATCACTTTTTGACTTCGAAGCTCTGATGAGAGCAATTATTCTGTCCATAACATCAATAGCCTTAATAAATCCTTCAACAATATGATGTCTTTTTTTTGCAACCATAAGTTCTTTTGTAGTTCTTCTAGTAACAACCTCTTTTTGATGATTTACATAACTTGAAATTATATCTTTTAAGTTCAACGTCATAGGTTTTTCATCTGAAATTGCTACCATATTAAAACTTAAATTATTTTGTAATTCAGTTTTTTTGAATAAGTATTTAAGTATTATATCAACAATATCTTTATCAACAGATTTTTTGAACTCTATAACTGCTCTTATTCCATTTCTATCAGATTCATCTCTTATATCTGTAATAGGTTCTAAAATCTTAGAGTGTCTTTTGTCAGCTGTCATTTCAGAGATGGATTGTAATAGCTTTGCTTTGTTACGTCTATATGGGAACTCTGTTATTACTATAGCTAATCTTCCATTGTCTAAAGTTTCAATAGAAGTTTTTGCTCTTAGTGTTACTTTACCTTCCCCTGTTGAATATGCTTTATGTAGTGCATTTGCACCTATTAAGATACCTCCAGTTGGTAAATCAGGTCCTTTTATGTAATTCATTAAATCCTTAGTAGTAATATTATTGTTTTCGATATATGCTATAGCCCCATCAATAACCTCACCTAAATTGTGTGGTGGTATATTTGTAGCAAGACCTACTGCTATTCCAAAAGAACCGTTGACTAATAAATTAGGAAATCTAGCTGGTAATACTCTAGGTTCCTTTTCTGTATCAGAATAGTTATCTACCATATCAACTGTATCCATATCTATATCACGGAGCATTTCCATAGATAAATCTGTGAGTCTAGCTTCTGTATAACGCATTGCAGCAGCATTATCCCCATCAATACTTCCCCAGTTACCATGACCATCAATTAACGGCGCTCTCGTAGTGAAGTTCTGTGCTAAAATTACCATTGCATCATAAACCGATGTATCGCCATGAGGATGGTATTTACCAAGAATATCTCCAACAATTCTAGCTGATTTATAATATGGTTTATCTGGAAAAGCTTTTAGTTTGTATGCTCCATATAGAATTCTTCGATGTACAGGTTTCATTCCATCTCTTACATCAGGCAATGCTCTTTCTTTTGCAACTTCAACTGCATAGGGTAAATAATTGTCCGGCATTGCTTCAGAAATTGGAATATTTACAATGTTTTTATCTACTGGTATTTTATAATTTTTTTTTGCCATATTTAGACTCCTTAAAATTCCGCATATTTATACATATAGTTTCTTCTAGGTTCTACTACTTCACCCATAAGAAGTGACACCATTTTTTCAGCTTTTGCTGCATCATCAATTGTAACCTTTTGTAGTGTTCTTGATTCTGGATTCAAAGTTGTTTCCCATAATTGATCTGGATTCATCTCTCCAAGACCTTTATATCTTTGAATTAATGCACCTTTACCTATTTCTTTTTTTGCCTTTTCAAGTTCCATATCACTATATGCATATATAATTTTTTCACCATTTCTTTGCTTTTTATAAACCTTATATAAAGGCGGTAATGCAATATATAGATGCCCATTTGTTATTAAAGGTTTCATATATCTATAAATGTAAGTCATCCATAAAGTTCTTATGTGATATCCATCCACATCGGCATCACTTAAAATAATAATTTTATCATACTTTAATTCTTTTTCATTATAGTTATCCAATACACCAGTTCCTATGGCAGCATTGAATAATCTTAATTCTTCACTAGCTATAACATTTTCAAGTTTTTGCTTCTCAGTATTCATTATTTTACCTTTTGAAGGCATAATAGTCTGGAATCTTCTGTCTCGAGCTTGCTTAGCACTTCCTCCGGCAGAATCACCCTCCACCACTATAAACTCACAGAATTCTGATTTTTTAAGTGTACAAACTGAAATCTTTCCTGCTAATGGAGCCGTTCCTTTTCCTACTTTCTTTTTTTCTGCATCATTGATTTTTTTTATTTTTTCTCTTCTAGCTGCAGCAGAAATAGCATTATTAATAATACTTGAAGCAACTTCTTTATTATCTTCAATCCATTCAGATAATTTACAATAAGCTAATTCATTCATCAAAGTATTAGCTTCGGTATTGCCTAGTTTTGTCTTTGTTTGACCTTCAAAGATTGGATTACTGATTTTTACTTTTAAAATAGCAGTCATCCCTTCTCTTAAATCATCACCTTCAAAACCTTTATCTTTCTCTTTAACCAAATTTAATTTTTTACCCCACTCTTTAAAAGCTCTAGTCATTCCAATCTTAAATCCTGTTTCATGAGTACCAGCTTCAGTAGTAGGTATATTGTTTACATAACTTGCTATGTTTTCTGAAGTTGAATCAGTAAACTGTATACATATTTCACCAGAGACTTTTAAATTATTTAACTCTTTTTCCCCTGTGAATAGAATTGGTTCCTTATGGATTACAGACTTACTCTCATTTAAATATTCAATAAAATCCAATAAGCCTCTTTCTGAAAGATATTCTTTTACAACGGGCTCGTCTTTTCTATCATCAATAAATTGAAGTTTAATTCCCTTATTTTGGAATGCTAATTCTTGTAATCTTTCATCAATTAATTCATCTTTAAACTTTACCGTACTAAATATTTCATCGTCAGGCATAAAAGTAATCTTTGTTCCCGTTTCTTTTGTTTTGCCGACTACTTCTAAGCCTGTAATAGGTGTTCCAGGCATATCTTTACGAACTTCTTTATCATATGCATACTCAAATCGTTGTCTGTATATTTGCTTTTTTTGTTTTACTTCAACTATGAGCCATTTTGATAAAGCATTTACAACTGCTGCTCCTACCCCATGTAATCCACCAGAAGTTTTATAATTTTTATTATTAAACTTACCACCAGTATGAAGCTCGGTAAATACCATCTCAACTCCTGATTTCTTCTTTATAGGATGAATCCCTGTAGGAATTCCTCTTCCATTATCTAAAATAGTAGCACTATTATCTTTATTAAGGATAATACAAATTTTATCACCGTATCCATTAGATATTTCATCAATAGAATTATCTAATATTTCCCATATGCAATGATGTAACCCCTTTACGCCAGTCGAGCCTATATACATACCAGGTCTTATCCTTACTGGCTCTAATTTTTCCAATGAGGTCAAATCAGTTACATCATAAGTATTTTTATTAATATTATTATCAATCATATATACCCTCCACTTAAAAAACAATAAAAATATAAATCAATAAATACATTTAATTTCAAGGAACCTACGTTCTTGTTATCTTTTGTCCTTTTTATTCTATCTAATTTTTTTAGATTTTACAAGTATTTCTCTTTAGATGCAAAAAACATCCTATAAAATTATTCTTAATAATCACTTTTATAGGATGTTTTTGCTATTTATTGTTTTTTCTTAAATTTATATCAGACTCTTGTTTAGATTTACTTTTATTTAGAAGAAAACTTTCAGAGCAACTATTATCGCCTTTGACTCTTATCCCTTTATCAAGGACTACATAGATGAAATAAACAAAATATATACCTGTTGAAGTCATTAAAAAATATTTAAGTATATCTTTCATACAAATCAGTCCAAAAATTAGTTATATATTATTATATGGACAAAGTTATAATTTTGCTAAACACAATTGAATCTTTTCAATAAATACTTCCATATCATTTTCTGATCCTATTGTAACTCTTAAGTAATTATCAATTCTTTTCTTATTAAAATATCTAACTAATACTCCTTCTTTTTTCAATTCAACGAATAAATCCTTTGCTTTTACTCTATCATGAGAAATAAAAATGAAGTTAGCCATAGAATTACATATTTTAAAATTCATTTTTTTCAACTCTTTAATGGTATTTTCTCTTGTACTGATTATTTTATTACACGTATATGTAAAATATTCTTTGTCTTCGATAGCTTCTTTTGCAACAACCATTGCTACTCTATCTATTGTATAAGAATTCACTGAATTTTTTACTCTTTCCAAACCTTCTATTAATTCTTCGTTACCTATAGCAAAACCTACTCTCATCCCCGCTAAAGATCTAGATTTTGATAACGTTTGAACCACTAATAGATTAGGATACTTTTCTACAAGTCCAATTGCAGTTTCCGCTCCAAAATCCACATATGCTTCATCGATTATTACTACATTATCCATATTATTTTTTAGGATTTCCTCTATTTGTTCTAATGTTAATGCAATACCTGTAGGTGCATTAGGATTAGGTATAATTATTCCACCATTTTCTTTATAAAATTCTTCTACCGGGATTTCAAAATTATCATTCAATTCTACTCCATTATACTGAATATTGAAGATATTAGCATACACTTCGTAAAAACTATAACTTATATCAGAAAATAAAATTGGTTTTTCAGGATTAAAAAAAGCCATAAATGCAAAAGCTAAAACTTCATCAGATCCATTTCCAACAAAAACTTGCTTTCTATTAACATCAAAAAATTTAGAAATAGAATCTTTCAATAAATCAGCATTTGGATCAGGGTACAGTTTTAAATCATCATAATCCATATTTTCCAAAACTTCTTTTACTTTTGGTGATGGTGGAAAAGGATTTTCATTTGTATTTAACTTTACATACTTCTTATCCTTTGGTTGCTCTCCTGGAACATAAGGTTCCAATTTTTTTGTTAATTCACTCCAATACTTACTCATAATAACGTCCCCTTTATTATTTACTTTATTTTTAAAACAATATTTATATCTATGCTATAGTTCGCAATTTATCCTCATTGCGTTATCTCTATAAACTCATTAAACAATTTTAAATTATTCAAAACTTCGTCTTCCCAAGCAATTTTCTTGTATTCTGGATTCAATTTAATTGCCATTTTTAGAGATTTGAATGCTTCATCTTTAGCTCTACAAAAGGCTAGTATTCTACTTTTACTATAATATGCTTTGTCATATTTTGGATTTACTTCAATAGCCCTATCAAAGTCATTTATAGCATTTTCAAATTCTCCCAAATAGCATAGTGCACTTGCTTTATTGTAATAAACCCAATCAAGATTTGACTGTAGTTTAATAATTATTTCATAAGTTTCCACTTCTTTTTTATAATTTTTTAATTGATGATAATTTTCAGCTATATAATTATAAGCTATAATATTTTTTGGGTTTGCTTTTAAATATATTTCAAAGTATTTAATTGATTCTTCATAATTTTTAATCTTAAAAAGAGTAAGTGCTTTATCCATACTTTTTTTATTAAAAGCTTCATTTTCCTCCTCAAGATCATTATAAATATTCAAAGCTTTTTCATATCTTTCCAGTTTATATAGTGAAGTAGCTTTTATTAGTAGACAATCCGTATAATTTGGGTTCAATGACAAACATTTATCACAACAATTAAGTGCATGGGTATATTGTTTCATTTTCAAATGAGTTCGTGCTTTATTTAAATATAATATACTATCTTCAGAATTCATATTTATTGCTACTTCATAAGCCTTTACTGCACTATCATAAACACCTTTTGAAAAATACAAATTACCTTTTTCATTAAATAAAAGATAGTTATTTTCATCTTTTTCAATTTCACTCTCTATAATATTAAGAGCAAGATCATACTCTTTTTCTGAATACAGTTTCCTTATTTTAACCAATTTATTTTCCTTTATCAGTTTCAAATAATGCCTCATAAAATAAACACTTAAAACTATTATAATCAAATCTATTGCGATAAGAATTTTGAATGCCATATCCTCCCCCCTATCAAATTCTGGCATATATATTATATATTATTTTACATGAATATACAATGAACAAAGGTATATATAGCTAGAAAGTCGCTCCACTTCACTAAGAACTTCTAATTTATTTTGCTTCTTTTTCAAAAAAAAAGATAGAAACTCTCAAATGAGAATTTCTATCAAGAAATATATTTAATGTGTTTAATGAGTTAGTAATTTCTTTTAGCTGATATTTATTATATAAGCAAATACTATGCCAATTTTTTTAACACTCAATAAACCTTTATATTTTAACGTTTTCTGTTGATAATAAAACAAGTGTCCTAAAAGTGAACATAAATCACACCGGAAATGTGTTCACTTTCAGGACACTGTCCTGTTTTTTAACACCCTTTTACAATGAACTGTTCGCAAAGTTAGCAAAGCTTACTTCTTATAACTCAAATTCAATTTTGTATTTCTCAATTTTCTTGTATAAAGTATTTCTACTTATTTTTAATATTTTCGCTACTTTTGATATGTTTCTATTAAATTTTTTTAAACATTTTTCAATATGAACCTTTTCTACTTCTTCTAAAGAAAACATTTCGTCAATATATTCACATTCAATCCTTGATTTATCTTTCTTTTTATTAATTTCCTTAGTATAAAGAGAGTATGACGAATTTCCATTGAAATTCACGAGATTTTCAACATAATTTTCGAGTTCTCTTATGTTTCCTGGCCAATGGTAATTCAACATGCTTTCTTTCAAATTATCATCTATTCTAGGTATTTGTTTATTCAATTTCATGGCTTTATTCCTCAAATAATACCTTATTAAGATTGATATATCTTCTTTTCTATCTCGTAGTGGAGGAATTTTTATTGGTATTACTTTTAACCTATAATATAAATCTTCTCTAAAAGTACCTCTTTTTACCTCTTCTTGTAAGTCTCTATGCGTTGCTGCAATGATCCTTACATCAATATCAATAGTTTTTTCTCCTCCTACGCGAGTAATTTTCCCTTCTTGTAACACTCTCAGTAATTTTACTTGCATATCTAAAGACATTTCTCCAATTTCGTCTAAAAATAGTGTGCCTCTATGTGCTAATTCAAATTTTCCTGGACAGCCTCCCTTTCTAGCACCAGTAAATGCACCATCAACATATCCAAAAAGCTCACTTTCCACTAAACTTTTAGGAATAGCTCCACAATTCACTGCAATAAAACTTCTACTCTTTCTATCACTATGATTATGAATTGATTGGGCCATTAATTCTTTACCAGTACCGCTTTCACCATTAATCAAAACTGTAGACGGACTTTTTGCAATTACTTTTGCAAATTCAATTACTTCCTTCATTTCATTGCTTTCACAAACTATGTCCTCAAAAGTGTATTTTGCGCTAAACCCAGAATACTTATTAACCAGATTAATTACATTGTCAATTTCCTTAAGTATAACTACAATACCAATCAATTTTTTATCTGAGATAATAGGTGTTACTGATAAATGATATACTCCTTTTATATATCCATTTAAATTTGCCTCTCTATCTTCATAAGAATCGCCTTTTTCCAATGTTTTTAAAATATTTTTCCAATTTGGCAAAATATCGTCTACTTTTTTATTCAAAATAAACTCTTCTCTAACTCCAAATATTGAACAAGCAGCCTTATTAATAGTTTTTATCCTACCATCCTTACCCACAACATAGATTCCATCTTTTATTGAATCAATCATAGTATTTAAGTAGTCATATGCCTCAATGATTTTACTATTTGCTTTTCGGATTATCAAACTTCCCTCAATCGAATTTACTGCTGCTATAACTAGTCCTAAAGTATGAGAATGAACTTTCTCCTTTTCACCAGTTAAATTCAAAGTTCCAATAATAGAATCAAATTCATCATGAATTGGAGCCGCAGAACATGTCCACTTATGTTCTTCTGTAATAAAATGTTCTATAGCTGAAATTTGTATAGGAGCATCTTCTTTTATAGCTGTTTCTATAGAATTTGCACCAATACATTCTTTATTCATATAAGTTCCTACAATCATTTCTATCTTATTGGCTTCTTCTAATATAGTTGAATCTCCTATTATGTTTAATATACATCCTTCTTTATCTGTTAAAATTATTATGAACCCTGAGCCATCTAAAAATGTATCTAATGTTTTCATTGCAACAGATGCCGCTTTAATAAGTCTCTGATTTTTCATTAAATTTCTCATCAATCATATTAGACCTCCTCAAAATACTTCATATATTATTATGCGAGCTAAGATTTAACTTTTCAAGTATATAATCATTAATATAGAATAATTCCTTTAAAACAAAGAACTTATATAATATAATAAAAACGTGAGGAGTGAAACAAATGTTGAGAAAAACAATGGAAAAGTACAGAAATAAAGAATTATACGATTTGAGCTGTTCTGAAACTATGCTTTCTTCTGCTAATGAAGAGTATAATATGGATTTATCAAAAGATACTTTAAGAGCAATGGCTCCTTTTAGCGGTGGAATGTATTGTAACGAGGCATGCGGATGTATCACAGGTTCATTAGCAGTATTAGGAATTTTATTCGTTGACAAAGGTGCTCATGAAAGTGATTATATTAAAGATTTAACTGTTGAGTTTATAAATGAATTTGAAATGAAGTTAGGCCATAGAAACTGTGAGCCTTTAAAAGAAAACTATAGAACTGAAGAAAACGGTTGTACCGACCTTATGTATGACACAGCAGATATTTTAGACGCAATTGTTACAAGAGAACTGAATAGGAAAGATAAATATCTTTAAAGTGACAAGTGACAAGTGACAAGTGACAAGTGACAAGTGACAAGTGACAAGTGACAAGTCAATTATAACAGTGTAATGATAGATATATCTATCATTACACTGCTGCAAATACCATTGTATGCCCTTCGATAAATCTATAAAATAGTTTATCTATATATTAGTATTCTAATATATAATAACTAAATGCATTAACAATAGTTGTTTCTTCATAAACCCTTATTCTTTCTTCACGACCATAATTTAAGTGTTGATGGCCATGAAAATGATATTTAGGTTTATACTTATCCAAGACCTTGTTAAAAGTTTTAAATCCGGTATGGCATTTGTCTTCCCCATCTCCAAGCCCGAAAGCTGGCGCATGGGATACAAAAATATCTATACCACCATTTCTATAAAACTTAAATCTATTTTTGTTAATAGCTTTTTTTACTTGATTTTCTTTAAATTGAAAAGGTCCTCCAGAATACCAATTACTTCCACCAAATCCATAAATTTTAATTCCTTTATACTCAATTAACTTATTATGTATATTTGTACAGCCTTCAGGTGGCTTAACCAGATATCTTTTATCATGATTCCCCGGAACATAAAATAAAGGTCTGTTTATCATCGTCACTAAAAATGATAAGTACGTAGCTTTTAAATCACCACAGGAAACAATAAAATCAATGTCTTTAAAATTCTTCTTATCAAAAAAATCCCATACATATTTTGATTCTACGTCCCCTATCAACAAAACTTTCATATATCCTCACCCTTCATAGATGTAGAACCAAAGCCTCCTTTTCTAACTTGATTAACTACATTATCATCATCAGCAAGCAAATATTTATGAAAAATAGCTTGAGCTACAGCCTCTCCTTTTTTTAGACTAAATTTATCTTCTCCTTCATTTTTCAGAGCAATAAAAATATGTCCCTCATTCTTTGTATTGTTATAATAATCAGAATCAACTACACCTACTTGATTCTTAATTCTAATATTAAATTTAAAACCGTGACCACTTCTAACTCTAATAGATAGCCACTCATCATCTAGCATATAAGCCTTTATTCCTGTAGGAACTATTATTTCTTCAGTAGGCTCAAGTTCTATATCAAATAGTGTATATATATCATAGCCTGCCGATTTTAATGTAGCTCTTTTAGGGAAAATAATACTACTATATTCATTATCAATATTATCGAAATCATATTTTTTAAAGTCTTTTTGAAACTGATCTAAACTAATTTTTTCAAATCCCCTAATTTTATCCATTAAAACACCCTTCCAGTAATTATTATAATTGCTAATTCATATTTTATCATAATAATCTAATTTAAGATATTATTAGACATAGAATAATTGAACTTTTATTTGATTATTGCATTTAGAATGCTATACTTTAACTATAACATTATGTAACTAATTTCGTGGAGGAAATTTTATGACTAATACTGAATATGATATCTATTATGCAAAAGCTAATAGAAAAGCAAAAGCAAGATTTTCAGAAAGAGTTTCCAACGGGGAATCTGGATATTTAACCTCTTTAGATCAAATTTTAGATAGAAAAAATATTGAAACTGAAATTTATGCAGGTTTGTTTGAAGTCCCTTTATACAAAATCAAAGGAACCTATACTTATTCAAGAGCTAAGGCCTTTTCTGACAACTTTATGCCATTGCTTGATGAAGGTACTGAATTCAATCAAAAATGGGTTACCCTATATGCGAGCCATTTAAAAGAAGGAATTAGAGATCCTATAAAGGTATACGAATATTTAAATTGGTATTATGTAGTTGAAGGTAATAAAAGAGTAAGTGTTTTAAAATCAATTGAAGCTTATTCTATTTATGGATATGTAACTAGATTAGTACCTAAATATGATGAAAATAATCCAATAATAAAAAAATACTATAAATATTTAAATTTCACAAAAAAAACAGGTTTACGTTGGATATGGTTTTCAAAACCAGAAAATTTTGATGAACTTCTCTCTCTCTTTAATCAATATCATCCTAGATTAAAAATTTATGATGATAAATACAAACACTTTGAGAATTATGTGTATGCAAATTTTAGACGTGCTTACAAAAATGCTGGCGGGGACATACTTTCTATTACAACTGGTGACGCTATCTTGAAATATTTAAAGCTATATGGTATTCCGCAAGAGTTTAATGAATATGATAAAGATAAATTTATGAGAGACTTCGTAAGTGAACTTTCAAGCATCTCTCTTGTAAATCAAAAAAAAGTTTACTCAGAACCTATTCTTGAACCTAAAAAAAATGTTATGACTACTCTAACTTCTTTGGTATCATCAAAAAAGAAATATAAAATTGGATTTATATATCAAAATAATGTAAGAAACAATGGGTGGACATATGCTCATGATAGTGCTAGAAGATATGTTGCAGAAATTTATAAGGACAGAATTACTACATCATACATCGAAAATGTCCCTTCTTCTTTAGAAGCATATGAATATATAAAAAAATTAGTTAAAGAAAAGAATGACATTATAATTACTACACATCCTACTTTTAAAAATGCTACTTTAAAGGCTGCACTAGAATTTCCTAATGTAAAATTTTTAAATTGTTCAAATTCTCCGTCATTTAAACATGTTATTATGTACTATGCAAGAATTTACGAGTCAAAATTTTTAATCGGTCTATTAGCAGGAATTTTAACAAATTCTAATAATATTGGATATGTAGTTGGTCATCCTATCAAAGAAAACATTACCGAAATAAATGCTTTTGCTCTAGGTGTTCAGTTACTTAATCCTAATGCTAAAGTTGTTGTAAAATGGACACTTGATCAAAATTACTTATCCATTAAGGATGATGTAAAAAAATACTTTAGTGATAAAAATGTTGATTTGGTTTTCTACAATACATTGCCTGTTTCTGGAGATGATACTTTACAATTTGGTTTATGTAATTTAGATGGTAATAGAAAACGAGATGAAAGTTATGCTTTCTCTCATTATGCTAATTTGATCTTGAATTGGGAAATGTTTTATGATAAATTTATTAGTTTATTACTAAACTCCTCTTCCACAAACTTCTCTGAGTTCTTTTCTAATAATTCGGATATAGTTAATTACTGGCTTGGTATTGATTCAGGTATAGTGGACATAGTGTACTCATCAAAATATGTGCCAGAAAGAACAAAAGTCTTTATGGAGTTTTTTAGAAAGACAATTATAAAAAAAGATTTCCATCCCTTTACAGGGCCAATATATGATCAAGAAGGAGCTCTCAGAATTAATAAAGAGAAGACAGCCACATATGAACAATTACAATCAATGGACTGGTTTGTAAAAGGAGTAGATGGAAAAATCCCCCCATTAAAAGAGGAAATTATAAATAATATCGAGCTTTAAAAAGCAATGCTCAATTTTTGAGCATTGCTTTTTCTTAATATTACATTAAAATTTATCTAATAACTGGAAAGTCCCATAGTTTTTATTTATAATATATCTGAGGTGAGATAATGCCAAAAAAAATATTAATTGTTGAAGATGAACTAAAACTGGCTCGATTTGTTGAACTAGAACTAAAATATGAGGGTTATAATCCAACTATAGTATGTGATGGTAGAGAAGCATTGAGTCTTATACTAAATAATGATTTTGACTTAATATTATTAGATATAATGCTACCTTCATTAAGTGGATTAGAAGTATTGAGGAGGTTAAGACAGAATTCTGACATCCCTGTTATTCTTTTAACTGCTAAAGATGAGATATCTGACAAAGTAACAGGTCTAGATTATGGTGCAGATGATTATATTACTAAGCCTTTTGCAATAGAAGAATTGCTCGCGAGAATTAGAGCTACCTTACGACACAAAAAAATATCTAAGCTACCTGAAAATATATATATTATTGAAAAGTTAGAAATGAATTTAAATAAGTATACTGTTTCATATGACCACATTAATATTGAATTAACAAAAACAGAATTTGAATTACTTAAATATCTTATTGAAAACAAAAATTTAGTGTTATCAAGGGAAAAAATCATATCACATGTTTGGGGATATGATTACTGTGGTGACACAAATATAGTTGATGTTTATATACGATATTTAAGAAGCAAAATCAATAAATTATCTAACAAAAAATTCATATATACTGTAAGAGGGGTAGGTTATACAATAAAAGATGAATAATATACCTAAGATTTTTAAAATAATAATTTCAATAGTGAAAATATGCTTCAATATTTTTGCATATTTTGTGAGATTATCGTGTTCATTAGCTAAACTCCTTAGAATTGCATTTAAGAAAATAGAAAACAGATTTTATTTTTCTATAACTTTTAAATTTACAATAATATACGCTTTCATTTTTTCAGTTATAATGTTTGTATCAAGTGCAATTATATTAACTGTTTTTAAATTGAATCTTATAGACAAATTGTTACTATCTAATAATTTATCTATAAAGAATCAATATTTAGTTTTGCTGATAGCTGTAAATTCTATAGGTTTCCTAATAACACTAAAAATCGGTTCTAATATTAGCAAAAAAATTCTCCTTCCAATTGAGGATATGAACAAAACTGTGAAAGATATTTCTATAAACCATTTAGATACTAGAATAAATGTTGCCGGTACTAAAGATGAATTAAAGGAGCTTGCTAAAACATTTAATGAAATGCTTGATAGGTTAGAGAAATCCTACGAGCAACAGAACCAATTTGTTTCTGATGCTTCCCATGAATTGAGAACCCCTATAGCTGTAATTCAAGGGTATATAAATCTTTTGGATAGATGGGGCAAAAATGATCCTGCAGTATTGGATGAATCAATTTTAGCTATAAAATCCGAATCAGAGAGCATGAAGGATCTGATTGAAAAATTGCTTTTTTTAGCTAGAGCAGATAAGCATACTCAAAATATTAATAAATCTAATTTCCCTTTACATGATTTGATAGATGAAGTGATAAAAGAAACTAAACTTATTGACTCATCTCATCTTATATTAAATGAAAAAAACCATAGAATAATTTTTTATGGTGATAAAAAATTAATAAAACAAGCTATAAGAATTTTTATTGAAAATAGTCTCAAATTCACTCCTGAAGGAGGAAAAATAACACTAAATTCTTTAATTCAAGAAGATAAAATATTAATTGAGATTATTGATACAGGTATTGGAATTTCAAAAGAAGATATTTCTCATATTTTTGATAGATTTTATACAACTGATAAATCTCGTTCCAAAAACTCAACAGGTAATGGCCTAGGACTCGCAATAGTTAAATGGATAATTACTCAGCATAAAGGTTCTATTAATGTTCAAAGTAAAATAAATTCAGGAACCAAAATAAGTATTATTCTTCCTAATTCAAATAAGGCAGCCATATAGCTGCCTTATACTTTCAATTTTATGATTATAAAATCATGATCATAATGTATTTTCTTAAATATACTAAACCCATAATCATCTAATTCGCCAGTTTCATTTTCGCCATTTTCATTAAATTTGTCAGATGTTCTTCTTTTAATTATTATATTTTCATTATCAAAAGTAACAGAAAAGTCATTATATAAACCATGTGAAAATATTTCACAAGTTAATACTGAATCTTGTGGTAGAACATATAATTTGGGATCATTAATCTCAAATCCTTCTCCAGGATATGTTCCAATAAGTATTTTTTCTTCTTTGTTTCCATTTAATATTAAACTTAACTTTGTATTAATCTCCTTTCCTTCACCTTCAGTATCTTTTTCTTCAGTTATAAATTCCCACCCTACCTTTATTAATTCAACTTTTTTAACTTCAGTATTTGACCCTGCAAGAGTCCCTTTCATTTCTAAATTCTTTTCCTCTGAATCCATATAATATAGATCATATTTTTCAGCAATAACTGTATACAAAATCAAAAATATGATAATACATGTTAATTTTTTCTTGAATTTCATCAAAATAATGTCCTTTAGCTTTTAATTATTAGTACATTTATATATATTTAAATATACAATTGCATATGCATAAATTAAACTTCACTCCTATATTAAATGATTTTTTTCATAAAAAAGAATCCAATTATCAACTGGATTCTTTTGTTCTCACTGTATTTTCTTTTTCTATAACTTCAACAAGTTCTAATGGGTCTTTGAGAACATAATCAGGGGAAGCACTTTTAAATTCTTTCATAGGAAACAAAGTCCAAGATACTAATGCAGTTTTTATTCCTGCATTAATACCACAATTAATGTCATGTGGACTATCCCCTATTATTATTAATTCATCAATAGAATAACCATTCTCTTTAATAACCTTATTAATACATTCAGGATGAGGCTTTTTCTTTTCAACATCATCTACACTTATTATAAAGTCAATATAACTAACAAGATTAAATCTATTCAATCCATAATTTATGCCTCGTCTACTTTTATTTGAAGTAATACCTATTTTATATCCTTTACTTTTTAAAACCCGTAACATTTCTTCAATATTTTCAAAAATAAAAGTCTTTTCCTCTTCTCTACTCCTATATCCAGTTCTATAATGTTCAACCATATCACTGCACATTTCTTCAGAAAAATATTTCATTTGTTCTACTATTGGTTTACCAAGAATAGGGATCAACTCTTTAAAATCAACCACCCTACCTGTAAAACTTTCTATAGAATCCTTAAGACTCTCAATAACCGCCTCATTTGTATCGATTAATGTCCCATCAAAATCAAATAGTATACACTTTATCATATGTTTCTATCCCCCTACTTTTTCATACTTTTTAAAAACTATTTATGTTTCCCATGTTATTCTTTGTAGAAATAAAAAAAACTAAGAAATTAGTGACAAGTTAATGATGATTTTCTTGCAGAAAATCTTTAACTAAACCTTTATCATCTTCGATGATTGAACAATGAACTTTTGCTATGCAAAAGGAATTTTTTTTATCTTTTATTTAATTAAAAGCTTTCGTTTACGAAAGGTATCATGAACTTGTTCGCAATTTATAATTATTGCTTCACAGCTTGTTCTGGCACTTTAAGAAATAGTCCTCCACCAATTATAAATAATATAATTATACTAACAATACCAAATCTTGAATTGCCTGTTATATAAGTAACAAAACCCATTAAAAGAGGTCCCATTATTGAAGCAAATTTTCCAAATATATTATAGAACCCAAAGAATTCACTTGCTTTCTCTTTAGGAATTATTTTTCCAAAATACGAACGACTCAAAGCTTGTATTCCACCTTGGGATGTTCCTACCAAAATTCCTAAAATCCAGAATTGAATTGTTGTTGTCATAAAATACGCATATATAGTAATAAAAATATATACACAAATGCCTACTAAAATCATTTTTTTTGCTGAATATTTTTTAGCTAACTTGCCAAATAAAATAGCAAATGGAAAAGCTACAAATTGGATAGCTAATAAAATTAGCATCAAATCGTTAGATTTTATTCCTACATCTCTTCCATAAATTGTAGCCATTTTTATTATAGTAGATACCCCATCTATATAAAAGAAGTAAGCCAACAAAAACATAAATATAGTTTTATACTTAGTAATATTTAAAAATGTTTCATATAATGTAGCGAAACTATGTTTAATAACATGTCCTTCTGGTTCAATGAAATAAACTTGTTTAACATTTTTAAGCATAGGTATAGAAAATATAAACCACCATACTGCAGTAATTAAAAATGATAACTTTGTTGCTTGCAGGGTTGTTACCCCTATTAATTCAGGTTTCATAATAAATATAATACTTATTATAAATGGTATAGTACTTCCGATATAGCCAAATCCAAATCCTAATGATGAAACCCAATCCATCCTATCTTCTGTAGTTACATCAACTAAAAATGAATCATAAAAAACATTAGATCCTGAAAAACCTAAAATAGCAAATATATAAATAACAATACATAAAAACCAATTTCCTTCATTAACAAAAAAGAATAAAGAAGTAAATATAACGCCTAAAACTAAAAAGAAAGTAAAAAATTTCTTTTTGAATCCTTTATAAGCTGCAATAGTCCCCAATACTGGTGCTAAAAATGCTACTAACGCAGTAGCAATAGCATTACCGTAACTCCAGTAAGTAGTAGATAAATGTGTTGGCAAATCTTTTGCGACAACATCTTTGTAAAAAATCGGTAAAATAACACTTAAAATTGCCATAGCAAAAGCAGAATTGGCCCAATCATACAAAATCCAACTTTTCTCTTTTTTTGTCATTAATACACCCCTTTTCTTTATAATCACTAATTTTATAATTGCTCCACACTAATATTATAATATCACAATAAACTGATCTCTGTAATTAATTAATATTTTTTAAACTAAAAATAACATTAAAAGAAAACACTTCTAAAAAATATTAATATTTTTCTTAACAAATTATAAAAAAAATACTAAACTATATATATACTATATATAATGATTTATATATCAATTTTAAATGAGGTGAAATTTTGTCTGATGTAATAGCTCACATACTGTGTGGTGAAAAAACTCTTGAAAAAATAAATAATACTACTTTTAAAACTGAAATAGCAAAACATCCCTTGCTATTAAATATAGGTTGCCAGGGTCCAGATATTTTTTTGTATTATAAAGTATGGCCTTGGGTGAAAAAAGATGAATTCAATTCTTTAGGAAATCTTCTACATAATAAAAAAACAGGGGATTTTTTGTACTTAAGTGCTATGTACTTAACTCAACAAGAAAATTCAGATGAGTTTTTTCAACTTTTCACTTATATTATGGGTTTAATCTGTCATTATAACTTGGATCGATTTACACATCCATTTATTTACTATTTTTCTGGAATAAGTGATGGTTCAAAAGAAACAAAAAAATATTCAAATTACCATAAACAATTTGAAATAATACTAGATTCTTTTATTCTAAAAAAATATAAAGGTAAGTTATCTTCAAAAGAAAAAATTCATAATTTGGTTAAATACGATATCAATAATAAACTTCCTGGTATAATACCCTCTTATTACAAAAAAACTATTAAAGATGTCTATAATATAGAAATAAGTAGTTCTATTATTGATACTTCGGTAAAAGATATGTATAAAGTACTAAAATTATTACATGACCCTTTTTGTATTAAAAAAATCACTTTAAAAACTTTTGCTTGTATAACAAAAAAAGATTTAATTTACTCTTATGCAATTTACCCACATAAAATAAATTATGATAAAGATTACTTAAATCTTAACCATAAGAAGTGGTCTCATCCTTGTTCTTTAACTGAATGGAGTAGAGATTCTTTTCTCGACTTATTCCAATCAGCTGTTGATGCGTCTGCTAGTATGATAAATGATTTAGTGGATTATATTATATCAAAAGATGAAGAAATTTCTTTGAAATTAAAAAATCATTTTAGAAATGTATCCTATAATACTAATAAACAAAATAGTCCCGAAATACAATTAAAATATTTTGATTGTATTTTTGAAGAAAAAAATAAATAGTAATGAAAAAACATTACTATTTATTTAAAACCTTTGGTCTCATTGTAAAAATTAACATTAACATTAACATCTAAATTCAATTCTGTTATTTTAATAACATCTTCTACTTTATCGTGAGGATACTTTCTTTCAAACTCTTCTGTTATATCAAAAATATCAATTCCTTTTTCTTTGTAGCTATCAAATACATCCCTGCAAGCTTTTTCAATATTTTTCTCAGTCATTTCTCTTATATTATTTATATTTGATTCATTAGTATCAAATTTGCCCTGAACTTCACCTAGTGCCGTATTAACTTTTATTTTTTTGTAAAGCTTAACTTTTTTTCCGTCATATTCTATTTTCGAATTTGTTTTACTCTTCAATATTTCTAAAGACAAAAATTTGCCAGGCACTTCTGGATTTTCAGGTTCTAGAGTACCACTCTCAATATTATCAAGCAAAAAATTAAATCCTTGACCTTGAGTTCTCTCTATTACTCCTACCATCTTATCTTCTTTTACAGCTGCACCACCAACTATTTCTAATTTATTTTCTCCTACTTTTTCTTTTTTTGTTTGAATTAACGGTATTACACTGGTTTTGTCTCCTGTCACTCTTTGTTTCATATAATTATTAAGACTTAACTCCACTCCCCTGGAAGAACTTCCAATGTTGTCTATCATTTTAATAATAAATACTCCAATATATTTATTTTCCTTAAATTCAGTTTCAATTAATTTTTGAGCATCTTCTTTAGTTATACATACGAAAGCTCTTATTAACAACTCTTGATCTCTATCTAAAAAATCCACAAATCTATCTAATCCACTTTCAGCTGCCTTTTCAGTAAATATTATAATTCTGTTTTGTGTAAAATTTATTTTATAACTTGTAGCCAAAGAAACCGTTCTCAAAGCTTCAAAAAGAGTTTTGCCTTCTCCCTTAAATATTAATCTCTTACCACTTTGTGTCTCTGATGCATCTCCACCAACTGGTTTATAAGTTTCAATATAAAGTACTGGATTGTTATACTCATCAATATCTATTAATAACATTGTAGCAAAGATTGCATTATCAATATCTCTATAACTAAAGCAAGATGTATTGACTATTGAAGTAATTATTAATAATATTACAATAACGATTTTTTTAGGCTTCACCCTGATCATCCTTTTCAAAAATACTATTTGAAATTTCTTTTAAATCTCTTCTCATAAGCAAATCTTTCATACTGAATGAACTTAATGTACCTAGTGGAAATAAATATGGATACCCACAACTATCTAAAGAGGATAAGTGCTGTATCAATATAAAAAATCCAAAGTAAAATCCAGGTAATCCCATAAATGAAGCTAAAATAACCATTAAAACACTCCATAACATAACTGAAATATATAAATTTGGTATAAGGAAAGTAGCAATCGATGAAATCGAAACAACAACTATAGTACTTTGTGAAGCTAACCCTGCCCCAACAGCTGCATCTCCAAGAATCAAAGCACCTACGATACTTAATGCTTGACCTGTTGGTTGGGGCAATCTAACACCCGCCTCCCTCAACAACTGAAAAAAACCAAGCATTAATATTACTTCAACAAATGTTGGAAATGGTACTCCAACCCTTGACGAACTTAACCTAAAAACAAATTTCGTAGGTATAAGAGCAAAATGATGTGTTGTAAGTGCAATATATAACCCTGGTGTAAATACAGCTAAAAATAATGCCAGTAATCTTTGACACCTAGTTATATTTGCCGTTACTCTATTTGAATAATAATCATCAGACACTTGAAAGTTTTCAATAAAAAAGAAAGGTGCATATAATACACTTGCTGATCCATCAACAATAATAGCTATTTTCCCCTCAAGAATTTTTGATGAAATAACATCAGGTTTTTCACTATATCCTAAAGTACTAAAAGATGTATTTCTATTCTCAAACTCTTCTTCAATATAATTAATATCTAAAATAAAGTTTATATCAAGGTTATTGATTTTTTCTCTAATATAATTAACTAATTTATCTGGAGTAGTCCCGTTTAAATAACAAATTGTTACATTAGTATTAGTCTGTTTTCCAACAATCATATTTTCAAATTTTAGATTTTCATTATGAATTTTTCTTCTTATTAGAGAAATATTATCTAATAAGACCTCATTAAATCCCTCTTGAGGTCCTTTTAAACTTGCTTCTGTAACTGGAACCCCAATTCCCCTTCGAACAAAACCTTTTGCATCAACAAATAATGCCCTAGAAGAATTTTCGAATAATATAACTACATCCCCCACAAGTATATGTGCAATTGCGTCTTTATCATCCGAAATATCGCCAATAGTGCACGCATTCAATACACTATTTATAATTTCATTAGACTTTGAAATATTCCTATTTCGTAATATGGGTTCAACAATATACTCACTAATATATTTTGAATCAGTCAAATCATCAATATATATTAAATTTACTTTATTACTTTCAATAGCTAACTCACGAAATTTAACATCAAAACTTCCCTCAAGAGAATTCTTGATAGAATCTAAAATATACCCATTCATATTTATCACCTAAATTTATTATTTCTTTGTTAAAAGGATATTATTCAGTTATTGGTAAATAATATCTCTATGAATATTTTCTAATTGAGGTGATTTCTTGCAAAATATTAACTCAAAGCATTTTATGTTTCTAATTTTTGGTACTTCTATAGTATCACTAAAAACTTATCCAAATTTAATTGTGATGTTAAGTGGAAGAGATGCTTGGATTGCTGTAGCAGTAGCATCAATTTTCTTTTTTCTGTATTTTCTATACCTAGTAGAAATATGTTTAAAAACAAATAATTTTAATCTAATAAAAATTTATAAAGGAGCCTTAGGTAATAAAATTGGGTTTATATTTATAGTTTTTTATATAATAACCTTATTTATAGCGCTTATTGAATGTTCGTCAGTAGAAGGTAGTTCAGTAAAAAATCACCTCCTAATTAATACTCCCGTTTGGTATAATTTATTATTCTTCTTTTTGACAACTTTATTTGCAATAAAAAAGAATATGAATGCTTTAATTATCACTTGTATTGTAGGATTAACTTTTATTTTTATTGCAGGAATCAATCTAGCGTTTTTAACAATTAAATATAAAGATTTTAAATATATTTATCCAATAATGGCTAATGGAATAGATAAAAACTTCATTTTATCAGTTATAAAAGCCCTTGCACTCTATAGTACAATATTTATAACATTTCCATTTTTAGATTATGTTGAAGATAAATATTTACTAAAAAAAAATATTATAATTGCTCTACTGATAGTTATTCAAATGGAAATTGTATCTATGCATGGGTTAATAACTACATTTGGTCCAAATAGGTCTGTTGATATTTTATATCCAAAAATAATTCAAACACAACTAGTTAGTATGTTTCATTTTTTAGAAAGTGGAGAATTTTTTGTATTATTACAAATAGTAGGAGGATGGCTAATCAAATACCTTATTGTTAGTTTTTCGATAATGATTTTAGTTAAATATTTTAATTACCATAATAAAAACATTCTTTATATTATTACTGCAGTTTTATATATTATTACATTTTTTATATCTAGAAACAATATGATTCTTTTTGAATTTATTCAAATACTTCCTTGGATATACCTTGTTAATTTCTTTATAATACCCTGCATTGTATTTACTATATACTACATAAATTATAAATTTCGTAGAATTAAATAGTAAAATTTGAAGCGTTTCTACATTTCTAATATCAAACTCTTTATAAAAAAACAAAAATATGTTCTAAAACTAAACCACAAAAATAATTCAGTCTAAATTTATTTTTGTGGTTTAATGTAATTGTAATTAGTTATTTTAGAATATCTTTACTAAATTCAATGTTTCTTATAATAATAATTTGTTACTATTGGAGTTGACCGTTGCTTATCTTCCTCAGATAATTCATTATAATCTGGAATTATCTGCTCTAATACTTTATCCCATAGGGATTTTTTGTTTTTTTTACTCATAATAATCCTCCTTCTAACTCATTACACAGTCCATTTACCACTGTTTTAGCTACAATATATAGTTTCTGTTAAAAAAAGGTTTATATACTATACTTGTGATATAAAGAATCTTAATTGAAATAAAAGACGAAATAAATCAGTGACAAGTGATAAGTTACAAGTGACAAGTTAAAGAATAACTTCTACTAATTTCTTTCAAAAAATGCCTGAGACGTGCATATTTTTGAAAGAAAAGTAGAACTAACTCTTAAGCCGACCCATAGATGATGGAATAATGAGCTTTTGCTGCGCAAAAGGAATTTTTTTTATCTTTCATTTAATTAAAAGCTTTCGTTTACGAAAGGTATCATGAACTTGTCACTTATCACTTGTAACTTGTCACTATAAATTTCGAACTTGTTCGCAATTTATAATTAGTGCGTTCAACGATTTAAATCACTGTATTTTAAAAAGTAAATTACTCTTCTTTCTTTGATTCATCTATAATCTCTTGAATTTTTGCTGAACAATTCTTTCCTTTGCATGATCCTGATCCTGCTCCAGTTGTTTTTTCCACTTCTTCAACAGTTGTTGCACCATTGTTGATGGCTTTTTTTATCGTTGCCCTGGTAATAGACTTACAAGTACATGTTTTTGTGATTTTATCCATAATTTCAATTTTAAATTCATTCATAATATCTTCTCCCATTGTTTTAATTTTGCACTTTTATTATATAACAACTCCAAATACAAATAAACATTATTAGTAAATAAGATTTATTTTTTTATTTCTAGTATTTTGTATATTTATTATCATAAAGTCAATACTTATAAAAAATCAATACTTATAAAGTGAGGTGTAAAAATGGCTTCTTTACATATAACAATAGTGTTACTATGTTTACTTCTTGCATTTAAAGTACTAGAAAAGATATTACCTAGCATTTTAGATGGAATAAATTCACAGTATTCAGAAACAAAATTAAATTTAGGCATAGTTTCGTTAAATTTCTTATCAAATTTATCTTACGAAGCTTTTAATAACTATTGTTTGAAAATATTAGAAAGATATTTTCACAACAATACCAACAAGCCTTATTCTAATAATCCCGATTTGATTTCATATGTATTTACCAATTCTTATAATAATGAAACTTACGTAAGTATAAAAAAATTTGACTTGGATTATGAATATGAAGAAGAAGATATTTCGATAGACACTAATTATGTCCATAAATTTATTGGAGCATTAGCTCATGATAATGTTAAGCGAGGAGTTTTGATTACCAATGGTAATGTTTCTTCAGATGCTAAGGCTCTCGTGAAAGATGTGCGGGATCAATTTAGAATAATTCTAATTGATGGAATCAATCTTACAAAACTATGTTGGAAAAAAGGATGTGAATAACTATGAATATTGTAAATATGTTTTTGGATGGCTTATTTCAAATTTTGAATTATATTCTTTTTGTAATATTAGTTCTTCTTTCAATTAAACTTATTATTAAAACTTACAAGTTAATTAAAAAATATAATGCTAACTCCAATGAAATAAAAGAATTCCAAAAAAAAGATTATAGTAATAAATTTATACAAGATTTTTCAATAGAAGAATTTAAACTATGGTGTTTAAATTCTCTAGAAAGACAAGGATACTCAAATTTTAAGAACAAATATAAAAGTCAGTATCTAGTATGTTCTAAAAATAACCTTAATTATTTAGTTTACTGTTACAAAAATTCACAAAAATCTGTATCAGTTGATGATTTAAGAAATGCTTTAGGACTTATGGTAGTAGAATGTGTTAATAATATTATATTAATATCTCCATCTAAACTATCAAAATCATCAAAGAATTTTATTCAAACTCTTCCCTCTGAATATAAAATCGAATTTATAAACCTATCTGATTTACATAACAAAACTACAATTGAAAATACTAATATCCTACAACAAACATAAGAGTTTTGACGATATGTCATAAACTCTTATGTTTTCTTTTATTGTTTTTTTGCTACAATGACCATAGCCATTGAGTTTTCATTAAATGAGTCTTCTTTAAAAGAACCGAATATCTCTACTGAAGTGAATCCTGCCTTATAAAGACAGTTAGTAAATTCTACTGACTGAAGTGGATATAATTCTACCTTACTTATAGAAGGTTCATTATCTTTTGAGATAATTTCTCCTGTAAATATTATTTTATTTTCTTTTAAACTATATTTTCTTATAAACTTTATTCCATACTCATCTCGTACAATAGTAGGTAAATTTTTCACATCAAACTTTAATATTCTGTCATAATTTACTGTCTGAACTATAAAAACGCCTTTTTCTCCCAGAGTATTATACACATCTTTTGTAAATTCATAAATTTCATCAATATCAGTTAAATGTACAATAGAATTTCCGATACAATAAATAGCTCCATATCTTTTATTTATTTTACTTATATTAAGCATATTCATATTGTATATACTGTTTTCAAAACCATTTTTATTTATTTTTTCTTTGGCTAGTTCAAACATGTTTTTATCTATTTCAAGACCTTCAACATTATAACCTTTTTTTAATAATTCTACAGCATAGTTCCCTGTACCCATTGCAACATCTAATATTCTTATGTTTTGTGGAAGGTACTTTTGTAAAAATCTACATTGATATTCTCCTGCTGGAAAAATCACATCATAAATTGAATCTTTTGCTAGTTGATCATAAAATTTCAACTTTATCACCTCTTAATGTTATTTTTGCATTGTTTTAACTATTATTATTTAAACTCTTAACTATGGTTATTCCACAAAAAGTAATTTAGTTGAACTTTGACCACAATATGAATTGTCAGAAATGTTCAATCTGCAATATATAGCGTCAGAATGCATCAATCTGTGGTAGATATTGTGGTGGATTTTAGTTCAACTTACTTTTTGTGGTTTAACCTTAACTATAAATAACTATTCCTATTATTGCTGCAACAAATATATAAAATACAGGATGTTTTTTCCATTTATTAGCAACAAATAAAATACCAAAAAACAATATTAATGACTTAAATTCAAAAAAATCTAATATTTCACCAGTAATTCTAAATTTATCATAGTTAAATATTGACACCTTAGCAATTTGAAACCCTGCAGCTGCTATTAATCCCGTTACTGCAGGTCGTAGTCCATAAAAGGCTGCCTTAACAATTGGTTCTTCATTAAACTTTGAAAAATAATGTGCAATTATAACAATAATAATTATTGATGGTGTTATAATACCTAATGTTGCAACTATTGCTCCCACTCCATTTCCTATTGTAAAACCAACATAAGATGACATATTTACTCCTATTGGTCCTGGAGTTGATTGTGAAATTGCAATCATATCTATAAATTGCTGTTGACTCATCCAATTGTTTGTTGAAATCGCCTCCTGTAATAAAGGAATCGTAGCAAGTCCCCCACCTATTGAAAATAATCCAATTTTAAAAAATGTAACAAATAATTTTATGTAAATCATATTATTTTTCTCTCCTATATCTTAATAAAATACCACATATAGCAGTTCCAATTACAATAAATATTGGTGAAATATTTATAAATGAAATAAAAATAAAAGCTACAACTGCTATTAAAATACCGATTTTGTCAACAATAGCTTTCTTACCCATTTTATAGATAGAGTTAACAAGTATTGCACATACTGCTGCCCTAATCCCCATAAAAGCATTTTGTACTACTTCATACTCTTGAAAACGAGTAAAAAAAGTTGCAATTACCATTATAATTATCAAAGATGGTATAACCATCCCAATTGTTGCAGCCATTGCCCCTTTCAATTTTTTTACTTTATAACCTACAAAAGTAGCAGTGTTAATTGCTATAATTCCAGGTGTAGATTGACCAATGGCATAAAAATCCAAAACTTCTTCATCTTTAGCCCACCCTTTTACTTCTACAACTTCTTTTTGAATTAGAGGCAACATTGCATACCCTCCGCCAAAAGTAAATAATCCAATTCTAAAAAATGCCCAAAACAACTCCCATAAAGTTTTCATAAATCCTCCTAAAATTAATATACATAAGTTATTCAAATTATATCATTTTACTTTATTCTTTACCAATTTGAAAAATCAAAGTATTTTTGACAATAAATATTACTATTTTACTTTTATATTTAAGCTTTCCCTTGTATTTATTCTCATTTAAACTTATAATAGTATAGTTGTATGAAATAGATATAAACAAATATTATTAATAGGATGGTAATTTAATGAATTTTAACGAACTAAATATTTCTGAGAAAATAAAATTAGCTATTGAGGAAATGGGTTTTACAGAAGCAACTCCAATCCAAGCTCAAGCTATACCGTTAGTATTAGAAGGTAAAGATATTATCGGTCAATCACACACTGGTACTGGAAAAACTGCTGCTTTTGCTATTCCAATTCTAGAAAAAATAGATTCTTCAAATAAAAATATGCAAGCTCTAGTGTTATGTCCTACTAGAGAATTGGCTGTTCAAGTTTCAAAAGAATTTGATAAATTAGGTAAACATCTAAGAAATCTCCGTTGCTTACCTGTTTATGGTGGCGAATCTATAAGAAATCAAATTATGGCATTAAAAAAAGGTGTTCAAATAGTTATTGGTACACCTGGGAGAGTCATCGATCATATTAACCGTGGAACTATTAAACTAAATAATCTAAACTATATGATTTTAGATGAAGCTGATGAAATGTTAAATATGGGATTTAGAGAAGATATTGAATCTATTCTTGAAAAATCTCATAATGAAAGACAGACTATTTTATTCTCTGCTACAATGCCAAAAAGTATTCTTGATATTACACACAAATATCAAAACTCACCAAAGTTAATAAAAGTTACAAAAAAAGAAGTGACTAACGCTTCTATTGAACAAGTTTATTTTGAGGTAAGAGAAAAGTATAAGTTAGAAGCACTAGAAAGATTAATTAATGTATATAATCCAAAAAGAGCTTTGATTTTCTGTAATACAAAACTAAGAGTTGATAGAGTGGCTCAACAGTTAAAAGAAATAGGCCTTAGATGCGATAGAATCCATGGCGATATTGTTCAATCTACTAGATTAGCAGTACTTAATAAATTTAACACTGGTAAAATCGACATATTAGTAGCAACTGATGTTGCAGCTAGAGGGCTTGATATCAGTGAAGTGGATATAGTTTTCAATCATGATGTTCCTGAAAATGAAGAATACTATGTTCATAGAGTTGGTCGTACTGGAAGAGCTGGTAAAAGCGGACGTTCCTTTACATTAGTATCTGAAATCGAAGGAAGAAGATTATCTAATATAGAATACTATATTAAGAAAAAAATCGAAAAGAGATCTATTCCTAACGCAGAAAAAGTAAATACTATCAAAATCGAATCATATATAAATGAGATCAAAAAAATTATTGATAGTGAAGCACTACAGGAATATACCCCTATCATTGAAAAACTTATTGAAGAAGGTTATCCTATTCATAATGTTGCTGCTGCTTTAATGAAACCTAACCTTAATCTTGAAGAAAGTGAAGATGTTGATTTTTCATACAAAAAACGTCAAAGCAATTCAAGAGATAGATATTCTAGAAGTCCAAGAAATGCTAGAAGTTCATATAGTCGTGGCGAAGATAAGGATATGACAAGATTCCATATAAATATTGGTAAAAACCAAAATATTAAGCCTGGTGACATCGTTGGTGCTATTGCTGGAGAATGTAATATTCCAGGTAATGCAATTGGTAATATTGATTTGTATGATAAATTCTCATTTGTTGAAGTACCTAGCAAATTTGAAAACAAAGTTTTACAAACAATGAATAAAGAAACAATTAAAGGAAAAAAAGTATTCTTTGAAAAAGCAAAAGCTAGAAGAAATAGGTAAAAAACCCGGTCAACGGGTTTTTTTTATTAATTAATTTTCTTAATGTGATTTGAATCACATTATTACACTACTTTTCATTCTATAATAAGCATGAAAATAAATATTATTATTTTAGTTTTATTACAAACTTCAAAATATATATAGAAAAAATTAGACTTAGGAGTTGGATATTATGAAAAATCAATGGAATGGTTTTAATACGGGAAAATGGCAAGAAACAATTGATGTAAGAAATTTTATACAAAAGAACTACACACCTTATGAAGGTAGTGCTGACTTTTTAGAAGGCCCATCTGAAAAAACAAAAAAAGTATGGGATCAGATGGATAAACTTATAGTTAAAGAAGCTAAAGAAGGCATTATAGATGTTGAAGTAAATAAAGTAGCTGGAATCAACAATTTCGAACCAGGATATATTGATAAAGAGAATGAAACAATCTTTGGTTTACAAACTGATGCTCCACTAAAAAGAATAGTAAATCCTTATGGTGGATACAGAATGGTTGAACAATCTTTAGAGGCATATGGTTATGAATTAAACCCTGAAATAAAAAAATATTTCAAAATGTATAGAAAAACTCATAATGAAGGAGTTTTTGATGCTTACACTGATGAAACAAGAAAAGCTAGAACAGTTGGATTATTAACTGGGCTTCCTGATGCATATGGTAGAGGCAGAATTATAGGTGATTATAGAAGAATAGCACTTTATGGTATGGACTATCTTATAGAAATGAAAAAATATGACCAGAAACACCTTCTTGTCGGCTTAACTACTGAAGAAATGATGAGAGCAAGAGAAGAAATTTCAGAACAAATTAGAGCATTAAAAGAAATAAAAGAAATGGCTGCTTCATATGGAATTGATATTTCAAACCCAGCTTCAAATGCTACAGAGGCTGTTCAATACTTATACTTCGGTTATCTATCAGCTATAAAAGAAAACAATGGTGCTGCAATGTCAATTGGTAGAAATACAGCATTTATTGATGTTTATATCGAAAGAGATTTAAGAAATGGTGTTATAACTGAAGTTGAAGCACAAGAAATTATTGACCAATTAGTTATAAAACTTAGATTAGCTAGGCATTTGAGAACACCAGAATATAATGAATTATTCGCTGGTGATCCAAACTGGATAACTGAAGCTATAGGTGGTATGGGAATTAACGGTAAAACTCTTGTTACAAAAACAGCTTATAGATTCCTTCATACTTTGACAAATCTAAATCCAGCACCAGAACCAAATATGACTGTTCTTTGGTCTGAAAAATTACCAGAAAACTTCAAAAAATATTGTGCTGAAATGTCTATAAAAACTGACTCAATTCAATATGAAAATGATGATATAATGCGTCCAATTTATGGAGATGATTACGGTATAGCTTGTTGTGTATCCGCATTAGAAATTGGTAAATCAATGCAATTCTTTGGAGCAAGAACAAACCTTGCAAAAGCTCTTTTATTTGCAATAAATGAAGGAAATGATGAAAAGAAAAAAGATAAAAAAGGAAATTTAATAGAAGTTGTTCCAGGAATAGCTCCAATGAAAGATGAAATTTTAGATTATAACAAAGTAAAAGAAAGTTACTGGAAAGTAATGGACTATATTGCAGAATTATATGTAAACACAATGAATACTATTCATTATATGCATGATAAGTATGCATATGAAGCAGGACAAATGGGTTTACACGATACTTTTGTTCATAGATATATGGCATTTGGTATAGCTGGTCTTTCTGTTGCAGCAGATGCTTTAAGCGCAATTAAATACGCTAAAGTTAAGCCTATAAGAAACGAAGATGGAATAGCTGTAGATTTTGAAATTGAAGGTGACTTCCCTAAATACGGAAATGATGATGACAGAGTTGATGATATTGCTGTAGAGTTAGTTGATAAATTTAGTAGCGAACTTAAGAAAACTCCTACTTACAGAAATGCTCAACATACACTATCAGTATTAACTATTACTTCAAACGTTGTATATGGTAAAAAGACTGGTTCTACTCCTGATGGAAGAAAAGCTGGTGAACCGCTTGCTCCTGGTGCAAACCCAATGCATGGTAGAGATAAAAATGGAGCTCTAGCTTCACTAAACTCAGTTTCTAAATTACCATACAGAAAAATATGTCAAGATGGAGTTTCAAATACTTTTTCTATAACTCCTGCTGCACTTGGAAAAGACATGGAAACTAGAGTAAACAATCTAGTATCAATTTTTGATGGATACTTTGGTCAAAGTGCTTTCCACTTAAATGTTAATGTACTTGATAGAGAGACTTTAATGGATGCTATGGAAAATCCAGATAAATACCCTAGTCTAACAATAAGAGTTTCAGGTTACGCTGTAAACTTCAATAGATTAACTCGTGAACAACAATTAGATGTTATAAACAGAACTTTCCATACTAATATTTAAAGATAAACTTTAAAATCTAAATTTATACAAGTCCAGAATATACAATGTTATTAATTTATGGACTTGTATAGATTTTAATTGCTAAATGTTTGAACTAATAAAAGAAAGGATTAAATCACTAGTGGTGATTTATAAAGGTTGATTTTATGAAAAAAGGTAGAATTCATTCAATAGAAAGTATGGGACTTGTAGACGGTCCTGGTATTAGAACTGTAGTATTTTTTCAAGGTTGTAACTTAAGATGTTCATATTGTCATAATCCTGACACGTGGTCTACCAAAGGCGGCGAAGAAATAACTTCTGAAGAGTTAATTGCGAAAATACTTAGATTTAAACCATATTTTTTAAAATCTGGCGGAGGTGTTACCTTTTCTGGCGGTGACCCATTGATGCAACCTGAATTTCTTTTAGAATGTTTAAAATTATGTAAGAAGAATAATATCCATACTACTCTAGATACCTCAGGTTTTGGAAAAGGTAACTATAAAGAAATTTTAAAATACACTGACTTGGTACTTTTAGATGTTAAACAATATTCTAGTGAAGGCTATAAAAGTTTAACTGGAAGAGATACAACTGATTTAAATATATTTTTAAATTCTTTAAAAGAATCTAATGTTCCTGTATGGATTAGACATGTAGTTGTACCTGGTCTTACAGATTCTAAAAGTGAGATTTTAAAAATTGCTGATTTTGTAAACACTAACGTATCAAATGTCCAAAAAGTAGAACTTCTTCCCTATCATACTTTAGGTATTCAAAAATATAGAAAAATGGATATTCCTTATAGACTAGAAGGCATTGAACCTATGGATAAAGATAAAAATAACGAATTACAGGTTATTATTGAAAGTAAGATTTTTGTAAATAAATATAATAAAAAAGTAGTTTAATTCGATATAAAATTTAAATTCCTACTTTCCATTAAATACTTTCATTAATCTTATATTCAGTATATAATTATATTAATATAAACCACAAGAGCAAATGATATTACTTTTGTGGTTTATTCAATGTAACAATTATAGTTAAAGTAGGTGATTTAAATCAAAAAATGTTGTAATGCAAATACAATGTGCAAAATACAAAATGTTGATTTCTGCATGCGCCAAGTGCCATTGTTATCAAACCTTAAACATGAGCAATTATCAAAAGTATCTGCTGGTACTATTAAGACAAATTATAAAAAAGGCGAAAGAATCTTTTCTCAAGGAGATAAAGCCAGAAAATTATATATAGTTTGTAGTGGAAAAGTTAAAGTTTTTAGATATACAGGTGATGGAAAAGAACAAATTTTATATATCCTCTCTCCTTCTGACTTTAGTTTTATAGGTGCATTTAACCTTCTTAAAGAAAACGAATTTGATTTCAGTGCTGAAGCATTGGAAGATACAACAATTTGTAGTTTAGACAAAAAAGATTTCGATGCAATTTTAGTAGAAAATCCAAAAATAATGCTAAAAATTCTTGAAGAGGCTTACGACAGAATAAACAAAGTTGAAAGTTTAGTAGACAGACTCAGTACTAATGATGTATCTGCCAAAGTGGCCGGTCTACTAATCAGCCTAATAAAAGATTTTGGTGTGAAAACTGAAGATGGTATAATAATTAATAGTACGCTTAATAGAGAAGAAATGGGAAGTTATGCTGGGATTACAAGAGAAACTATCACCAGAAGACTTCGTGTAATGCACGATGAAGGATTAATTGAAATAAGAAATAACAAACAAATTTTAATAAAAGATATGGATAAGCTTAAAAACTTAACATAAAAAGGCCTTTATGGTCTTTTTTTATTATTTTGGAATTTATAAATTCCATCCTTCAGTGGTGAGAATACTCGCCTCCATACTCAATACCACTACAATATCCCGTATCTCTAAAAATCAGTTCTTGTTTTTTCTCATTTATTAATTCAATTTTGACCTCACCACAAAGACTCTCCTTCACTAATGGTATCATTTTGCCATCTTTAGGGCCATAGCATAGCATAAATTTTTCTTTTTCCGTTTTAGTAATAACAGTAAGCAAAAGGTTTTTTCTTTTAAAGGATAATTTCATATCATTTCCTAATAACTCAATTTTCATCTTACTTCTATTGATTGTAGTAAATTTATAAAACTTGTTATCTATCAAAAGTGCAACTAAAAAGCCTTTAAAACTCCCAGCAAAAAAAGGTACTTTGCCTGTAGAACAGGTAAACGCGGCATTTCTTTGTTTAAAAGAATTAGTTTGAATCCAAATCCATGATTCTGGAAACGCTCTCCCCCAATTCTTCTCAATATAAACATTCCCACCATTAAAATTATATTCTTCTCCATCAACAGCTAAATTTCCTTCAATTTTTCCATCTAAAGCACATACCTGACTATAACACTCCATAAAGTTAAGATGATTATAGAAACCCATACTTCCTGGATTCAAAACTGAATCAGGCCATTTTTTTATTTCATTAAATGTAAGCTTCCCTTTAATAATTTTATTTCTATTATTAATATTTATATTTATGCCTTTTAAAGAGAATAGATTTTTATCAACACATATATCAAATTTATTTTTTGTATAGGTAAATTCTTTTAAATCATATTTAATATAGCTATATTCTGTTTTAACACCACTTAACAACTGTATAAAGCTATGGCTATCTTCTTCTTTTTCTGCACGTGAAATTCCAGGTATTATTGCTAATACAATCTTTCTATCCTTTGATACTATTTTAAAATACCAACCCTCAAAGAATTCATTTCCTTTAAAAGAGCTATGAAATACATCTGGATTTATTTTTTTAAACATAATACCCTCCATTTTTAAATAATTTAGTCAATATTAATATCTTACTAAAGTGAATAATTATTCCATTATCACTCAAACTAAATTCAACAGTATATATAGCTGAAAGACTATATGTGATTAAATTAATAGTAAAAGGAGATATTATATGGATATGGTTCCTGATAAGACACTTGAAGGTTTGAATGAATCTTTTTGGATAAAATCTACTAATAATACTAATTACCCTTCTTTAGAAGAAGACATTAGTATTGATGTCGCAATAATTGGTGGAGGAATTGCCGGACTTACCTCTGCTTTTGAATTAAGCAAATCTGGAGTGGATATTGCCTTATTTGAGGCAAATAAAATCGCCAAAGGCACATCTGCTCATACAACAGCTAAAATAACACCTCAGCATAATATAATTTATTCTAAAATCCAAGACAACATAAACTTAGCTATGGCTAAACAATATGCAATTGCAAATCAAAATGGGTTGGATTTCATTATTGATACAATAAAAAAAAATAATATCCAGTGTGATTTAAAGAAACTTCCATCTTATATTTATACTCAAGATGAAAGCTACATAGAAAAGATTGAAAAAGAAAGTAAAATAGCCTCAACTTTAGGTTTTGAATCAGATTTTTTAACAACTACTCCTCTCCCCTTCGCTGTGAAATGTGCCCTATGTTGTAAAAATGCTGCAGAATTCCATCCAAGAAAGTATCTACTAACTCTTGGCGATTTAATAATAAATAACAAAGGTAGAATATATGAAGACACTACCATTATAAATATCTTAAAAGATAACGATAAATGCATACTAATATCCAGAAATGGAGCTAAAGTAAGAGCTTCTAAGGTAATTATTGCTTCTCATTTTCCCTGTTACGATGGCTTTGGGCTTTACTTTAGTAGATTGAAACCAGAAAGATCATATATAGTAGCTTCAAGCATCAAGCCTCCCATTACTAGTGGAATGTTTATAAATGCTGAGGAACCAAGACGTTCAGTACGATTTTATGAATCTAAGAATGAGAATTTAGTATTAGTTGGAGGAGAAAATCACAAAACCGCTCATGGAAATGATTTTATATCCCACTACCAAAATCTTATTGAATTTACCAAATATAATTTTGATATAGATAAAATTAAATTTAGATGGTCAACTCAAGATTATATTACTCCTGATGGTATACCTTATATTGGCCATTTAACAAATAAATCAAAAGATATCTATGTTGCAACAGGATTTGGAAAATGGGGTATGACAAATGGAACTGCCGCTGGAATATTGTTAAAAGATCTTATTATCAATGGAAAATCTCCATGGCAAGATGTATTTAATCCATCAAGATTTACTCCTAGAGCCTCCACAGTAAGTTTCTTCGTAGAAAATTTTGATTCAGCTTTACAATTCTTTTCTGGAAAATTACAAAAAACAGAAAATAAAGATAAGATAAAAGCAAATCAGGCTAAAGTAGTTAAAATAGAAGGTAAAAAATATGGTGCCTATCGAGATAATAATAATAAACTTCATTTAGTAGATATAACATGTACCCATCTTGGATGTGAGTTAAAATGGAATGAAGCTGAAAAAACATGGGATTGCCCCTGCCATGGTTCTAGATTCTCATTTGACGGAACAGTTATAGAAGGACCTGCAATGTATCCTTTAAATAAGTTTAAAGAACCCTTAAATAAAATACACCCAAATTTATTTTAAATTTGAGTGTATTTTATTACTTTAGTAGTCTTTCCCTGCTGCTTTTACATTTGCCGCACTGGATGCTGAACACGGAGTTACTCCAAATATCATTCCACATTCTGGGCACTTGCCTTCAAATTTCTCCATTTTGAATTCCGTTCCACAATCATCACATTCTATTTGTAATGATTTAGGCATTGATTGCTTTGCAAATCCCATAGTCCTTATTTTATCTACAACTTGCTTTCCATTATCAAAACTTCCTGAACAACCTTCATGAGATACTGACATATTTCTACCTCCATTATCTTTTGTTTAAAATAATAAATAAATTAATCCCTGCAATTTATAATTATAGACTATAAAAAAAATTATCTCCGTAACATAAGTTACAAATTCCTAAAAATAAATATAACTTTAAATAAGAACTAACTCTTAGTAAAAATTAACTTTCTCTTTCTTGACCAAGAAAAGCTAAAGCAATCATATTGGGTCCAACATGTGAAGCAATTGTTGCTGATAATTGTGATACAATAATATTTTTCAAATTAAACTCTTTAGTAATCATCTCTTTTATTTTTAATGCATCTTCTTCACAATCTCCATGCCCAATAATTAATGTTGTTTTTTCACAATCTATTACATGCTCTTCAAATTTACCAACTAGAAATTTTATTGCTTTCTTTCGTCCTCTAACGTTTGAATAAGATTTTAACACTCCCTTTTTGTCTACTGTAAGGATTGGTTTTACATTAAGCAAAGTACCTACAGTTGCAGAAGTAGATGATACTCTACCTCCATTTTTTAGAAAATGTAAATCGTCAACGGCAAACCAATGATTTGCTTTGTATTTATTAGTCTCAACCCACTTGATTATATCTTCCTTAGATTTCCCATCTTTAAGCATTTCAATAGCTTGTACTACTAAAACGCCCTCCCCTATAGATGCAGCGGCTGTATCTATAATTTCTATATCAGCTTCAGGGAACTCAGATTTAACTTCTTCTTTTGCTAACAAAGCATTATTAAATGTTCCACTCAAATTTGCAGAAAATCCTAAATATATCACACTATTACCTTTTTTATATTGTTCAGTAAATTTTTTAGTAAATCTATAAATATTTATAAGACCAGTTGATGGCATTTTTCCATCTCTCAATTTATTGAAATAATCTTTATGTGAATATGATTTCCCAAAATCATCAATAAATTCATCATCATCTATTTCAATAGGCATCCCAATGATATCAATGATATTTTTATTCTCTTCTACGTATGTAAGTGGTAAATCGCTGCAAGAATCAATTAGTAAAATAGTACTCATATTTGACCTCCTCTCATTTATATATATATTAATGTATATTATTATACTATCATAAATTTTTAATTAATATTAAAATTCATAATAATATAAATAAATATTTACAATAAATTTATCAATTATTCTTTTTTAACTATTATAGACTCAATAACTTTATTAAAATTTTTCAGCTCTGTCCTTCCCTTTTCACTAATTCTATATTCACCTCTTGATACTCTTTCGAACCAGCCGTAATGATTATTTTGCAAAATACTTGATGTTTTATTTACATCACTACCAAATTCTTTGAGTTTCTTAATAGTTAGTGCTCCATTATCTTTTAATAATACCGCAATAAATATTGCTTTTTCTCTATAGGCAGTAACAAGTTTTTTTCTTGTTACTCCTCCTCTATTATAGTCACCATTTCTTGAATGAAACTCTTCTAAAACTTCTTTTCTTTTTTTATTAGAAAGTCTTTTACTCATTTCTCTACTGAATACTTCAGGCTTCAATGCCTCTTGTACCAACGGCTTTTTTCCACTAAAAGAAACCAAAAGCAGTCCTATTTCTAGTCTTCTTAACAAATGGCAAATATTCTTCCATCGCTTTGTACGCATTACTTTACTCTTCCTGGGCACAGCAATATAAACTATATCAGCTATCCTTTGACGTTGTGCTGCCTGCAATATTACATCAAGATTTAATGTAGTCTTCATCTCTACCACTAAAACAATATCACTTAAAATAGCTGTTATATCACAATTTTTAACTTCTCCTTTTACCTCAAAGCCACCTTGGCTTAAATAATCTTTAATAGGTTCATATAGTTCTTCTTCGTATAAATCCTTTTTCATATTCAACTTTTCCTTCTAAAATTTGTATGGACATTTTTTATAAATATTAATGATTTTAACACTTTGTCAAAAAAATCATCTGATTTATTATCAGATGATATCTTTTTTATATGTATTTTAAAGGATTTACTGGAGAACCATTTTTTCTTATTTCAAAATGTAAATGTGGTCCTGTTGAATTACCTGTGTTTCCAGATAATGCTATAGTCTGTCCTCTATATACCCTTTCACCAACTTTAACTTTTAATATACTATTATGTCCATAATATGTTTTATATCCGTTTTCGTGATCAATAATTACTAAGTATCCGTATCCACCTTTCCATCCCGAATAGATGACTTTACCACCATCAGCAGCTTTATTAGGAGTTCCTGTAGGCACCCCGAAGTCTACACCATTATGCATTCTTCCCCACCTACGTCCAAATTTTGATGTAATATAACCACTACTAGGTCTTTTAAAAGATCCATAAGCTAAAGTCTTTGGCCTCTCTTTTGTGCCTTTTAACACAACCTGTGTTACTGGTTCTTGAATTATCTCCTCTTGCAATATAACCCTTTCATTCTCTATTCCATTTATTTTTACAATTTCAGCTTCAACATTTTTACTTCCATTTACCCCTTTAACTTGTATCTTTGTTTCTCCTTTATAGACGTTACTTGACTCTTGATATTCAGTTTCATAAGAAATCTTCTCAACATATTTAGCTTCTTCTACTGTTTTAACATTAATAAAAGGTTTAGGAACAGTGAGACTAATTATTTGGCCAATTTGTATTTTGTCTATATTCATTTCAGGGTTTGCTTTTTTTATGTCAGTAGTTTTTATATTGTAATTTTCTGCTATGACTGAAACTACATCACCTTTTTTAATTTCATACTCTTCTATTTCGTCAGTTCCTACCGTTATTAATTGAAGAGCTTCATCCGCACTTGTTATCAAATCAGTATTTACATATTTTTTTATAACCTCAACTTTTTCTAATAAAGATACTTCCTTTACTGGTGCTTCTTCAGTTTCTTTATCTGAATTTTCATTTGCTTCAGTGTTTTCTTCATCAACATACTGATTTTTTAATTCAGTCAAAATATTGTCAGCTGATTCCTTATTATCTACAATAACTATTTCTTTGTCGTCTGCTACAATCGCATAACCATCTACGTTAACATCTAAATTATTCTCAAGTACCTGTTTTATCTCTACTGGAGTTTTTAACTTCTTACCAAACTTATAAACCTTCTCAAATGTAATTTCCTGAGATAATTTGATATCTTTATGTAACTCTTGCTTATATGTATCTTGTATTTCCTTTTGTATATTTATCACTTCATTTTTGTTTTTAACTATTCCAATAACTTTGCCATCAATATTTACTGCATATGCAATAGAATTACCATATACAATTATGCTTATTATTACTAGTACACCTGCTAAAGAAACAAGTGAAGCTTTTTTGTTTTTTTCGATTAATTCTTTAAGCTTTTTTGTCAAAACAGATCCTCCTCTAATCCTTTCTTACTGCAAATACTTACATTATCTGCGCCACAAAATTTATTATAACATCTATTCTTTTTCAGTAAAAGGATTTCAGAGTTTGTTTTTAATATATTTACAACTAATCTATCTAGAATTCATAATAATAACTTATTTAAATTTCTTTTCTAACCAATTATATACAAAATCATAAACTTCTTCTTTATTTGTTTCATTTAAAATTTCATGTCGAGCATCTTCAAATAATTTTATTTGTGCATCAAGACCTGAACAATAATACTTATCATATACTTTCCTTACTCCTTTACCATTATATCCCACCGGATCTTTTCCTCCTGAGATAAACAATATAGGTAAATCATCTCTTGTTTTTTTGATGTTTGATTTATTTGACACCATTGATATACCTGTTAATAAATCAGTATAAAATTTAGCGGAACACAAAAAACCACAGACATCATCATTAATATACTTATCTACTTGATCATTATCTCTTGATAACCAATCCATATCAGTTCTTGCTGGATTAAATTGCTTATTAAATGAACCAAAGCTCATATCATTTAATAATTTACTTTGATATTTATCACCTTTTACTTTACAAATAATTTTAGCAATTAATTTTCCAATTTCGCCAACTAAACCTTTCGAATTTCCTGTACCACTAATTATCGCAGCTACGATATCATTATCATATATTTGAATATATTTTCGTGTAATAAAAGAACCCATACTGTGACCAAATATTAGAATACGCTTGTCCATTTCTTTCGTTTTAATAAATTCCGTAACCATATGTGTCTCTTCTACAACTTTATTAAATCCTTCTTTATCATCAAAATATCCTATATTTTCTTTATCAGAAATACTTAATCCATGCCCTCTATGATCATGGGCATATACAGCATACCCTTTGGAACTTAAAAACTCAGCAAAAGCTTTATATCTTAGACAGTGTTCTGCCATACCATGAACTATTTGAACTATTCCTTTGACTTCTTCTTTATCTGGTTTCCATGAAACAACAAAAATAGAGTGTTTATCTATTCCATCTATTCTATATCTTTGTTCTATCAATTTTTGACCCCCTTGATTATAAAATCCTTAAAATCTTCTATCCTGCTAACAGAACGGTATTAATATCATTATATCACATTCTTAAGAGGCTTTAATACAGAAAACCATATTTTGATTTTTTTTAATAATATATTATAATAATGTAAGATTAGACTATAAAAAAGGAGATACTACATGATAAAATTACTATGGTATACTTATTTTGCATTCTTTCTTTTATTTAATACCGTGAGTGCAAAGATAAAAATGTTTGTTCTGCAAAAAAAATCTAATGACGCTGCAGAAGATTATGTTTTCAATAAAGCTAAGAATATGGCTAAATCTATTCTTAAGATTTCTAAGACAAGTTCTACTGTGTCTGGACTTGAAAACATTCCCGATGGACCTTGTGTTTTTGTTTCAAATCACCAAGCTATATTTGACGGGTTTATCTTATATGCGAATTTAGGTAAAAAATCAGGTTTTATAGCAAAAAAAGAAATAAAAAAAATTCCTCTAGTTAGATATTGGCTAACTATCATGCAATCTGTTTTTATTGATAGACATAATATTCGCGAAGGAGTAAAAGCTATAAATTCTGGAATAGAAAATTTAAAAAAAGGTTATTCTATGATAATTTTTCCAGAAGGTACGAGAAGTTTAAAATCCCAAATGGCAGATTTCAAAAAAGGTAGTATGAAATTAGCAATAAAAGCTAATGTTCCTATTGTTCCTATTACTGTGGACGGTGGATATAAAGTTTTAGAGGTAGGTAATAAAGTACGAGGAAATGCAATCTCAATGATAGTTCATAAACCTATCTATACCGATAAATTAAGTAAAGAAGAAAAAAAGAATTTAAGTGCTACAACACAAGAAATAATTGAAAATGGATTGAAAGAACTTGTTCTTTTGAAGCAAAAATAATAAAAAGATGCTGTCACTAAAATTGTTTTGTGACAACATCTTTTTTTATACTATATAATAATTATAAATTGCGAAGAAGTTCTAAATTTTCAAACACATTTCATATAATATACATAATTCTAAATAGATGCTACTTTATCAAATTCATCTGTAATTTCTTTAGATGGTTCTTTATCAATTAAGCTAAAAATGACTATAGCAATAAGTGAAACTATAAATCCAGGAACTATCTCATATAAATCAAAAATTCCTCCAGATAGTTGTTTCCATATGATTACTACTATACCACCGCTTATTAAACCTGCTAATGCTCCATTTCTTGTTGTTCTTTTCCAGAATAAAGACATAATAACTGTCGGACCAAATGTAGCTCCAAATCCTGCCCAAGCATATGCTACTAAAGATAAAATTGAACTGCTTTCATCTGTTGCTAGGAAAAATGCAATAAGTGCTACAATTGCAACCGAAATCCTACTTACCCAAACAAGTTCTTTTTCGCTAGCTTCTTTTCTAAACAAAACTTTATAGAAATCTTCTGTTAAAGAAGACGCAGTAACTAGCAATTGAGAGTCTGCAGTACTCATAACAGCAGCTAATACAGCAGCTAGTAAGAATCCTGAAATAACAGGATGAAACATATTATTTACCATTAACATAAATACCTTTTCTGAGTTAGCACCATCTAAGTTTGTTGTTAAATAAACTCTACCAATCATTCCAATAACTACTGCTGCTGCTAAAGAAATTGTAACCCAGACCATTGCAATTATTCTTGCCTTCTTTATTTCTTTAGTAGATGAAATTCCCATAAATCTAGCTAGAATATGAGGTTGTCCAAAGTATCCTAATCCCCATGCTAAAAGTGAAATAATGGATATTAAAGAAATAGCCTTTCCATCTAATGCTATTACCGAACTCAAATAATTAACATCTACTGAACTCAATGCAGAAGAAGTTGCTTGAATTCCCCCTAATTTAAATATTCCAATAACCGGAACAACCAATACCGCAATAAACATCATTATTCCTTGAAAAAAATCTGTCCAACAAACTGCCATAAATCCACCTAGAAAAGTATATGAAACTATTACAATTGTTCCAATTATAAGTGCTGTAAAATATGGCATGCCGAAAACTGTACTAAATAATTTTGCACCAGAAACAAATCCTGAAGCTGTATAAAATAAAAAGAAAACTAAAATGAATAATGCTGAAATTATTCTTAAAATATTCGAATCATCTCTAAATCTGTTAGAGAAATAATCTGGAAGAGTTAACGCATCTCCAGCTATCTCCGTATAAGCTCTTAATTTCTTAGCAACAATTTTCCAATTGAAATATGTACCTAATGCTAATCCGATGGCAATCCATATCGATTCCATTCCTGCAAGGTATGCGTAACCAGGTAATCCCATAAGAAGCCAACCACTCATATCAGAAGCTTGTGCACTAAGTGATGTTACCCATCCGTTTAATTGTCTTCCCCCTAAAACATAATCAGACAAGTTTTTTGTTCTAAAATAAAAAATAAGTCCAATTGCCATCATAACTAATAAGTATAGTATGAACATTATAATTATTGTAGTATTAATTTCTATCATTTAATATGCCCCCTTGTATATTTTATCACTGTATTGTATAATGCGACATTAATATTATAAAACAATTCTTCAGAAATTGAAAGTTTATTTTTTCACTCTTGCATTTTTGTACTAATATTCTTTCAATTCAAAAATACTAATTCAGCTACAATAATACTTTTGAAAAGGTTTTCAAGCATTTATGTCGCTCGATTTTTATTACACAAATGAATAAACTAATATTGTTATATGTCATTTATTTTATATTTTCAATATAATCATCACTAATAATTATACAAACACACACAAAAAAGATAAGTAGCATTTTTTTTATTTTAGTGTTAAATTATTTAGAAATATTGAATTATAAACTAAATTCACCTATTTATATGATATAATTTAGCAATATTAAATATTTAGTTGCATAATTTATAAGGCAACATATCCTTATATTTAAAAGGTAATATATTTAATCTTAAGGAGGTTATTAAATGAAATTAATTATTAATGCAGGTATATGTGGATTCAATACAGAAGTGAATGTTTCTTCAGAAGATATGCAAAATGCTATTATAGAAATTAAAACAGAATGTCCTTCTTTAAAGCCTTTAGAAAAAGAAATTAAAGAAGTAGATGGATTTACAGAATGTTTTGGAAAAGTCGGTGATACTGAAATATACAAAATAATTAGAAATCACTGCCCTCACGCTGCTTGTCCAGTAGCATCTGGAATAATAAAAGCTATTGAAGTATCTTGTGGACTAGCTCTGCCACATGATGTAGAAATGAAGTTTATTAGTGAATAACATAGAAAACATAATTATATTTAACTCTAGGGAGAAGAAACATGAATAATATTATTTTATGCGTTAATGTAGTACTACCAATTTTTATTGTTATAGCAATAGGTTATATACTAAAACAAAAAAAGTTTATCGATGATATTTTTGTATCTTATTCTACAAAAATTGTTTTTAAATTAGCTATTCCAATAACACTATTTAAGAGAATTGCTAATTATAATTTTTATGAAGCTGTTGATCAAAAATTCATATATTTTTTAACTTATTGTTTTGTAGGGCTATTTTTAACTTTCATCTTATCAATAATTATTGCAAAAATCGTTTTTAAAGAGAGAGATGTAATCGGAGCTGTCATTCAGGGTACTTTTAGAAGTAATTTTATAATAATCGGATACCCTATCATCCAAAATTGGTTTGGTGATGAAGGAATGGCTACAGCTGCACTATTAACAATTGTGGCTGTACCTTTATTTAATGTCTTAACAATATTTATTTTGACTATTTACGACCCTGATGCTTCAAAGTTTAGCATCAAATCAGTTTTAATAAATATTATTAAAAATCCTCTTATATTAGGTATTCTAGTAGGGTTAGTTTTTTCATTACTTAATATAAAAATTCCAAGTTTTATTCAATCATCTATAAATATTGTATCTGGACTATCAACACCACTTTCTTTACTAGGTATTGGAGCATTCTTTACATTTACAAACTTCAAAAAATATCTATCTCCAATTTTTATTGCAACATTTTTTAAGATAGTAATGTTTCCAGTAATATTTACTTTTATTGCTCATTTATTAGGATTTAGCGGTATATTACTTGGAACAATTTTTATATTATTTGCTTCTCCTACTTCAGTTAGTAGCTTTATTATGGCAAAAGCTATGAATAGTAATAGTACTGTAGCTGCTAATATAATTGTATTTTCAACATCAATTTCAATCTTTACTTTGTTTACTGGAATTTGGATACTTACTTCACTACAATGGGTTTAATTTAGAGAATCCAAAATTGGATTCTCTAAATTCTCTAAAAAAAAAGACTTATTTCGAAGAATCACCAATATATATGTTTTTTTAATATCCATTCTAATTCCCACTATAAATCACCTTCCCTTATTTATCTTTAGAAATGAACCAGTAAACATATCCTATACAAATTGCTCCACCAATCATGTTTCCTATAGTTACAGGAATTAAATTATTAGCAAAACCCATTAATGATATAGTTTCAGAATGAGGAAGTAATAATCCTACTCCAAGAACTGTCATATTAGCAATACTATGTTCAAAACCAGCTGTTATGAAAGCAAATAAACACCAGAAAGTCATAATTAATTTCCCACTTTCACTTTTCATCTTAAATGCACACCAAACAGCTAAACATACTAAAATATTACATAACACACCTTTTAATAATAAATCCATAAATGGAGCATTCATTTTTGCTGCTGAAACTTTTAAAAAGAAATCAGCTACAGGTGCTTTAGTAACAGTTCCTGAATAGACTAGTAAAGCTGCTAAAGCTAAAGATCCTAACAAGTTACCAAAATAACTGAATATCCATACATTTATTGAATCCATCCAAGAAACTTTCTTTTCTAAGGACCCTATTGTCATAATTAAATTATTTCCAGTGAATAATTCAGAACCAGCCATTAATACTAAACTCAAAGCTATACCAAAAGAAGCTCCCATAAAAATCTTTGTAAAAGGTGATTCTGCTGCTGACAAATATCCTCCTACATTAAAAATAAGTACAATTCCTAACCCTATATATAACCCTGCTAACGCTGCTGCTAAAACGTATCTTGCTTTGCTTTTCTTAAGAAATTTTGATTTGCCCTCTGCTGCTGCAGACACTTTTGTAATAGTCTCATAAAACATAGAATAATTCCTCCTAATATATTTTCATTAATTTATTACCACTCTATACTTATAATATAGGAAAAAAAAATAGAAGTCTGTGACATTAATCACGGCTTCTATAATACTCTGCTAATTTTTTTGAATTTACAATGATTGGTTTATTGAAAAGGAAATTTTCAATATTTCGTCGGCGCTTTGCCTTTTATTTTCTTAAAAATCTTTGAAAAAGCAAGTTGATCTTCATACCCAACAGAACGAGAAATATCTCCTATTGACAAATTAGTATTTTTTATTAGATTACATGCCTTCTCTATTCGATATTGCACTAGAAATTGTTTAGGAGAAATATTCAAAAATTGTTTAAATAAATTTGTTAAATAACTTCTATCAATACCTATAAAATCTGCTAATTCATGTACTCTTATTTCTCGAGAATAATTTTTTTCAATATACTCTACAGCTTTTATTACATAAGACTCTTTTCTATTATCATCATCATGTAATTCTTTTGTAGCAATGCTACTTTCAATTAGTTGTGCTAAAAAAATATATAAGTGACCTAATAGATGAATTTCTCTACTTTTAATGAGGGACTTTGTTTTTATCATTTCTCTAAAATTTTCTAATATCTTAATATTGTTATTCGTATTAAAAATAGGAGAGTTTTGAGTTAAATTCGCTCTAATAAGATAAGATTCTGCCCTTGTTCCATGAAACCCTACCCAATAATAACTCCATGGCTCTTCAATATCTGCTTTATAAAAGGTAACTTCATTTGGACAAATCAAGAAACCTTCTCCTTTTGAAAGTTCATAGCTCTTACCTTTTACTTGAAATTTTCCTTTCCCTTTCTCAACAAAGTGAATTAGATAATGATCTCTAACTGCAGGTCCATATGAATGTCCGCTATCACATTCTTCATACCCACATTGATACATATCTAGATCAGTTAGATTCATTCTGTTAATCCTTATATGTTCAAGCATTTACTTATTCTCCTAACAAATATTTTTATATTCATCTCACATTATAACATATTTGTCTCACAATCATACATTTACATTAATAGTATATGAATTAAAATAAAAGTATAGCTATTTCTTAAAATTAAGGAGGATTCACGTATGCCAAAAATTACTTTTTTAGGAGCAGGAAGTACTATCTTTGCAAAAAATGTTTTAGGTGATTGCATGTTAACACCTGCCCTACAAAACTCGCACATTGCTTTATATGATATTGATTCTCAGAGACTAAATGAATCTAAATTACTTTTACAAAGTATAAACGAAAATTCAAATGCTAGTAGAGCAAAAATAGTTACTTATACTGATAGAAAGGAAGCTTTAAAAGACGCTGACTATGTAGTAAACGCTATTCAAGTTGGGGGGTATGATCCTTGTACAATAACTGACTTTGAAATACCAAAAAAATATGGTCTTAGACAAACCATTGCTGATACTATTGGAATTGGTGGTATTTTTAGAGGACTTAGAACTATACCCGTTATGCTAAATTTTGCAAAAGACATGGAAGAAGTATGTCCTAATGCATGGCTATTAAATTACACAAATCCAATGTCAATACTAACTGGCGCAATGTTAAGAGGGACACCTATCAAAACAATAGGTTTATGCCATAGTGTACAAGTATGTGTTCCTAAATTACTCCAAGGACTAAAAATTGATGAAAATAATGTAGATTCAAAAATTGCTGGTATAAATCATATGGCATGGTTATTAGAAGTAAAACGAAATGGTAAAGATCTTTATCCTAAGATTAAAGAGAAAGCCATTAATAGAAAAGAAAAACATGATGATATGGTAAGATATGAAATTATGAAACAATTTGGTTATTATGTTACTGAATCAAGTGAACATAACGCAGAATATATGCCTTATTTCATAAAAAATAAGTATCCAGAACTTATAGAAAAATTCAATATTCCCTTAGATGAATATCCTAGAAGATGTATAGGACAAATAGAAAACTGGGAAAAAACAAGAGATGAACTTTTGGCAAATCACACAATAGAACATACTCGTTCTAATGAGTATGCATCTTATATTATTGAAGCTATGGAAACAAATATACCTTATAAAATTGGAGGAAATGTATTAAATACTGGCCTGATCCCTAATCTTCCAAGTGAAGCAGTTGTAGAAGTTCCTCTTTTAATTGATGGAAGTGGAGTTACCCCTTGCTATGTAGGCAATCTTCCTCCTCAATTAGCTGCACTAAATAGAACAAATATAAATGTTCACCTTTTAACCATTGAAGCAGCTTTAACTTTAAAAAAAGAGCACATTTATCATGCTGCCATGCTTGACCCACATACATCTGCTGAATTAAGTATAGATGATATAAAATCTTTATGCGATGATTTAATAAAAGCTCATGGAAGCTGGCTTCCTGAATATAAATAATTTTAACACCCAACTGCTTTTTCTGTTGGGTGTTTGAATATTATATAAACAGTCTTCATATTTTCTATATTTCTTCAACATTAAAGAATGATACTGCAGACTCTCCTTTTTCAAGAAGAGCAACACCAAACATTCCACTCTTCCAGGTGCTATCTTTATGTTCAATTACCTTTTTACCGTCAATACTAAATATAATATTCTCATTCTGGACCTCTATTTCAAAATTGTATTTCTTATTGAACTCCCATTTATAAGGTATCGTCACTAACCTAGTGTAGCCAAAATCATTTATAATCAAGGATACTTTATTTTTCCCATCAAATCCAGCTAAATAATATCGCTGAATTCCTTTAGATCTAAACATTAAATTATGACTATATCCATTTATTGCAATTACATTAGCTTTTAATTTAATATTTTTGGTAAAATAATTTCCTGTATAAGCAGAACATTCATTATAAGATACGCATTTCATCCAATTATTTTCTATAGTCCACTCCCCTTTGTTGTGAGAAAATGGAGTAACACATAAAAACTCATTCGACTGCTTAGAAAAATCAATACAGTATTTGGATTTACCATAAACTTTAAAATCATCTATAAATAATCGCCCCAATGCCCTATTAGTTCTTTGAGAAGGAGACTCTATAATTATTCCTACTTCATCTATTAATGCACCTTTAGTATCAGGAACAGTAAATTCAATAAGGTTCCATATGTTGTTTTCAATAATTAAATTTTCTAATTTAATTTCTTCATTATTAAAAGTATTTCTAACAAAAGGAGTAATTATTATCTCACTACCCTCCCACTTTTCTAGAAAAACTTTCATAGATACCTTTTGCCCTGAATAAACTTTTGGTGCAAAAGTAGGTTTATATCTTTCATCTTCAAAATCACTTCTTCTATAAAATGGTTTATAAAATACCTTACTGGAATCACCCTCTACCATTCGGTCAAATATTACTTCAAGTGATCCGTCACTATTATATCCCTTTTCAAAACTATGCCGTATCAATGTTTTAAATCTGTTAGATGTTCTAAATCCATGAGTAGTTCCTGGAAGTTCAAAATCGAAATATATCTCTCCCTCTCTATAACTTTTCAATAAGTCATTAGGTACTTCCTCATCAGATAGATTATATCCCAGCAGAGCTATTTCCTTTGCAAAAGTTGGTGCATCTATTATATTTAGATACCCTACAACACTAGAGGTTACAATGAAATCATTTATAGGCTTTCGATAATAATCAGGTATTCCCTCTAATCCAGCAAAAACTCCTACTATTGTACCAACATTACCTGCATTACAATCAGTATCCCAGCCACACATTGTAGCTATTTCAATAGTTCTTCCAAAATTACCCTGACCATATATTAAAGCTAATGCACATACACCTGCATTGGGAATTATATGACAGATTCCAGGGTACTTATCATAGCCCCAATTATTTTCCAAATATTCTCTACAAAGCATGAAATCTGCTGGATTACTCTTTGAAAATTTCTGTACAGCATTAACTACCTTTGCATAGTTACTCCCTTTTGGAATAACTGATAAACCAGCCTCTAATATTTCATCCATATTCTCTGCTGAGAATGCCTTTGCAATACAGGCTGCTATAAATCGTGCTCCATATAACCCATTTTTATCATGGGATACACTAGCTGCTTTTTCTGCATATTGGGTAGCCTTTAAAACATTATCCGGACAAATTAGTCCCCAAGTGTCTATAAATATCTGTCCACCTATCTGTTCTGCTAAAACTATTCCATTTTTATCAACTGAGCCAGAAATAGGAGGCTTTATTCCTTTTTTTAAGTTAAGAAAAGCTGTATGTTCAGTACTTACGCCTTCTCCACCCCACCAGAACATTCCTACTCCTTCTCTTGAGTAGTTAAGCCAAGCTCTTCCAACATCCTCAGAAGTAAGTTCTCTATCACTGGCATCATCATAAAGAGCTCTAATAAAAAATACAGGTCCATTGACATCATCATCAGCAGCAAAATTTTTATAATCTTTTACGTAACCTTTGATATCACCGTAAATTTTTTTTATTCTATCATAAGTCCAGGAGGTTGGTTCTACAGGCGCACCTAGTCTTATACCTATATTCATTCCTAAAAAACCAGCATAAACCTTTTCTAAATAATTTGTAGGAATCATACTGAATACCTCCTAAAGAATAGCCTTTATTAAATTTTTTTTCTTTTCGCTCTCTCTAATATCCATTTCAATTATATCTTTTGAAACACTGCAGAATTCATCAGCGCTTTCCATTAAATCTAATTTATTTACCTTTTCAAGCATGTCAATATCACTTTTTTTCATTATTGTATAACCATGCATTGCCCCTAAAATCACTCCAATCATTACACCTATGGAGTCTGTATCTCTTCCTGAATTTATTCCATCTATTATAGATTCGTAAAAATCACCATCATTCAAAATTATATAAGCTAAAGCTATAGGTAGCTCCTCTATACTGAATATTCTACTTTGAGTATAGTGATTTGTGGGAATTCCAACCTTATCAATACTTCTAGAAATATCGTTTCCCATAGGAGAATATTTTGCTAAAATACTATGAAAACTCTTTACTATTCTATCCTTATCATCTTTATTGACTTTTAATTCTCTTGCTGCATCTGTAAGTTCTTTAATTGCTTTTTTAGTTCCATCTTTAGCTAAAGAAATAGCAACTTCAATTATATCTTCTACACTAATATTTTTTTCAAATGCTTTAGAAACGCATGCCGCTAACACCCCTGCTGCTTCTAAACCATAGCTACATTGATGTCCCATAGCAAAGGAAATTGCCTCATCATAAGCAGCCTTGGGGTTACAGGCATTGACAACCCCAATTGGTGCAATGTACATTGCAGCACCACAATTGACCATGTTGCCAATACCCCCTTCCCTAGGATCACAGTTTGAAAGTACGTGACGAATAAAAATATACTTTTCAGGATAGAAAAGCCTATCAATTATCAAAGCCTGCCTGCCAAACTCTGGTATATAAGTAGGTCTGAACGCTATCTCCTTAACAAATTCATTACCCATATCAAAAGAGTCTATATGTGTTCTCTTAGTGTTATAAACTCTCATAAGCGCCAAAGTCATTAATGTATCATCAGTTATAATGCCTCTGCCCCTTATACGGTTTAATCTCTGCTCAGGTGGAAACTCTTCTTTATACCACTTTGTATCTAAAGTTGTAACTCTTCCATACTTGGCTTTAATTTCCTCATAACTAAGCTTTTCTATAGAGGCTCCTATAGCATCACCAAAGGCTGTGGCTAAGACAACACCTCTTACTCTTTCCTGAAAAGTAATCATTATTCATCCCCCTCAACTATTTTAAATTTTCATTTGCGTATTCGGTAATTTCTTCTCCACCAGCTTTATACCACTCTTGAACAAATTTATCAAAATCATTTATTGGCTTCTTACCAGTTATAATATCTGCAGAATACTCTTTGTATAGATTTTCCATAGCATCCCATTTTGCTGTAAATTCTTCTGGAATCATGAAGTTTATATCTTTTTTATAATACTCTCCTGTTGACTCAAGAGATTTTTGACCTGGCTCACCAAGTAATCCTGACTTTAATGGTATTGAAGGTTTGAATTCATTAGGTTCCCAGAACCTAGCATACCATTCCTGAGCTTTTTCTGTTAATTCTATTTTTCCATCAACAACTTTATAATGTTCGTTCTCGAATCCAAGTCTGTCTAACATTTGTCCTTCTGTACTTGCAAGATAATCAAGTATTTTGAAAGCTATTTCTTTGTTTTCAGACAAAGCAGATATTGCTATTCCTCTTGTTTCTTTTGTTACATCAGTTGCACCAAATCCCTGACTTTTTCCCTTTGCTGGTGGAAGTACTACAAGACTTGTATCATTAGCTTTCTTCATTTTTCCATCATAAATATCTACTACTTTACCTGAAGTTCCTGATATAACACCAACTTCACTATCATAAAAAGCTTTTTCCTTAGTATCCCATTTCTTAGTTGTATACTCAGGATCTAAAATACCTTCTTTGTATAGTTTGTTATAGAAAGTAAGTTTTTCTTTTTCAGAATCAGATACTAAAGAATAAACATATTTTCCATCTTCACCTTTTAACCAAGTAGTTGTATTTCCAAAAGCCATATCAAATATGCTATCTATTTCCAATAATTTTCCTGCAACAGTTATTCCATATGAAGGTTTTCCTTCTCCTCCAGGAGTATTAGTCTTTAACTCTTTTAAGAAATTATAGTAATTATCAATAGATGGATCTTTCATCAAAGCATCTGCAGTTTCCATTTTGTCAAACCAATCTTTTCTTATAACAGGTATCTTCTGTGAAAGAGGTTTTATCCATAATAAATATGGGTAATTTTTCATTCTTTCTGTGTTATACGGTTGCATTATATTTTTGATATTCTTTGACTTTTCGATATATGGAGTTAAATCTTCAAGTAATCCTTGGTCTGCAATTTGCTTATCTCCACCTTGGAAGTAAATAATATCTGGAATATTCTTACTTAAAAGCATCAAGTTAAGTTTTTCAGCATAATTTCCTTCAGGCATGTCTATAAGTTCAATTTTTATGTCAAGATTTTCGTTCTCTTTCAAGTCTTTTTCTAATTGCTTAAAATAAGCTACCGCAGTCGGATTCGACGGACCTTCATCCTTCATAACCAAACGTATTGTTACAGGTTCTTTAGTTTCGGCTGCATCATTGGTTGATTTCCCATCATTTGTTGATGTAGTCTCTTGTGTTCCACCACAAGCAACAAGGCTAAACATTAAAGCTACAGCGGTTATGATACCAATAAGTCTTTTTTTCATAATTTACCCCCTAATTTTTATATATTAAGTTATGGATTAATGATTTTGGCTATTCTTTAAAACAGAGCCATAATATAAAACATAACCTTATACCTATTCCTTAACTCCACCTTCAAAACTTCCCTTAGCATAATATTTTAGAATAAAAGGATAGAAAACCAATAATGGTACTATAGCAAGTATAATTGTTCCTGCTTGGAGTGAAACGTAATCTAGCTGAGCCATATCATTATAAGAAAGCAAACTATTAACTCCCAACATTGCCGTAGTATCTTTTACCACAACAAATTGTCTCAAAACAAGTTGTAGTGGCCATTTAGACCTACTATTCAAATATATTGATGCCTTAAAGAATTCATTCCAGTGGAATACTCCATAGAACAAACCTAAAGTTGCAATAGCAGGCTTAGACAAAGGTAGCATTATTTTGGAAAATATAGTAGCGTGCCCTGCACCATCAATCATTGCCCCTTCTATAATGCTCTCTGGTACATCTTCAAAAAACCTCATTAATATAATAAGATAATAAACGTTTACAGCCTTGTATAAGATTACTGATAAATATTTATCTATAAGCCCTAGCTTCATTATTACTAAATATTCCTGAATCATGCCTGGTTGAAATACCATTATTATTATTAATAGTACTGTGAAAAATCTTTTACCAACCAATTTGGGCCTTGTCAAAACATAAGCTGACATTGCTGTTAGTAATAAATTTATAAAGGTTCCTGTAGCAGTGATAAATATTGAATTAAAAATACTTTTCCCAATCTGAGGATTTGAAAACAATACTTTATAATTTATAAATGACAATCCTTTTGGGAGTATATCTAAACCTCTCATCTTATGCGCATTCACAGGATCAGTCAAAGAAAGAGCCAAAATATTTAAAATTGGAATTAACATAGTGAGTGTAATAAAAAATAAAACCGAATATATAATTACAGAAGACCATTTTATCTTTTTCATTTTAACCCTCCTAGTAATATACCCTAGAATATTCCCTTTCCAGTTAATTTTTTTGATAAAATATGTGTACCAAATATCAATACCACACCTATCACTCCTTTAAACAAACTGGCTGCTGTAGCATATGCATATTGACCGTTCAATAAACCAATCCTGTATACATACGTATCTAAAATATCTACAACACTTATTACGGAATCATTCATTAAGTTTATAACTTGTTCAAAACCTGCATTCATAAAGAATCCCAAGTTTAAGATAAAAACTGTTATAATAGTTGGTTTTAATTCTGGCAAGGTTATATATCTCATCTGCTGAAGCCTTTTAGCACCATCCATGTATGCTGCCTCATAAAGAGAGGGACTTATTTTCATAATAGCAGCTAAATAAATGATGGAATCCCATCCAGAACTCCTCCACATTTCTGAGAAAACCAATACCCATCTTATGCTTCCTTTACTTGTAAGGAAATCAATTGATGGCATATGGAAAAAATTAAGTATAATATTTATACCTCCACCAGAAGGACTAAGAAGACTAATCCATATCCCAGCAATAACAACCCAGGATAAAAAGTGGGGTAAATATACAACTGATTGAACATATTTTCTAAAACCAGTACTTCTAACTTCATTTATTAATAGTGAAAATATTATTGGTATTGGAAAGCAAAAGACTATTTTCATTGTACTGATGATTGCTGTATTTTTTAATACACTAAAAAAAGCCGGAGAACTAAATAAGACTCTGAAGTGCTTCAAACCTACCCATATATTATCTCCAATAATTCTGTAATCTTGAAAAGCTAATACCATCCCGAATAATGGGATTATATGAAAAATTATAAAGTAAATAATTGATGGAAGGAGCATAACGTATAATAGCCAATCTTTCCTTATTCTTTTAATATTATTTCTAGATTGCATAACTACTCTACCTCCCTCTAAATCTCAAGATTCATTAATGGAGCATGCTGTTGTGCTCCATATACATCCCTATCTCCTACACTTCCTGATGATACATCTCTTAAAATAGTAATTTTAAATCCCAATGCTTTATCAAAAAATACTATCCTACATACTCTCTCTGCAGTAATGTTATATAATCGACAAATGGTATCCACATTTATTTTTCCTGAGTTCTTTACTTTTAGATAATTTTCTTTATTATCAAAGAGAACATCAAGTGTTAGTTCAAAAGGTCCTGAATTCTTACTTCTTAAAACTTTAGCCAATTCAAATAATGACACCATGATTACCTCCATAAATATTCAATTTTAAAAGGCTCCATTCCATTTTTAACCTTCATCAAATGATATATTGAGAATTCGTATACTGGTCCAAATTCAATATCACTTGGTGCAAATGGGAATGCTAAATTTCCTGCTGTTGATTTTCTTCCCTCATACCCATAATGTAGAAAGGTGGATCTTACCGTTGCACATATACTTGATGCAAGTTCTTGTGTCTCTGCAACTACTTCAAATAAAGTACCTATCTCGTGACCTTTAAACACTTCAATTTCTTTGTTTCCCATAACAGCATTCTTTCCATAGTTATAAAAGTTTATTTTGTATTTTTGTCTAGGAATTTCCTTATAGTATTGGTAAACTTGCTCTACCACCAATTTTTCTACTTCCTCAATAGAATTTAAAAGAATTGGATCTCTAACTCCTGCTAACGCAAGTGTTCTGTAACTAACTTTCCTTGCACCTTCAAGTTTTATAAAGTACTCCTCAGATTTTATAAATCTGCTATTACGTACTTGTACCACACCATCTTCAACTTCTCTAAATTCACATTTACTTAAATCTAATGTAAAACCTGGACCATTAAGCATATAAGGATGTTCTTTTTCATAGAAAGTATGAGCTGCAACACTTGTTTCTCTACACTTTCTTATAGGATTTAAAGCTTTTACTCTAAAGTCATTCTCTGTTAATATTCCCATGATACAGTCTTTTGTAGTACCTGGTTCTGCACAAAGAGCTCCACATTCTAATATCTTGCCTAAATGATAAGACAAACCTAGTTCCATACCATAATAAGCTCCAACCGCTGCAAAAGGTGAAGGGTCATATGCTCTTCCACAAAGGATAATGTCACTTTGATTTTTCAAAGCTTCCAATATTGGCTCATGTCCCATTTGAGCAACAATACTATTAGTTTTATAAATAATCTCATTTGTGAGACACTTTACTCCATCTCCTAAAGGTGATATTCTTCCTTCTCTTAAAGCATTATCAATTTTCTTCTGGGAAAAATCTGCCCAAATAACTGCAATTTTTGCCTTTAAGCTTTCTTCTCTTAATATTTCTTCAATAATATCCAAAGTCCAATTTACATGGGGTTTCGCTCCAGCTCCTCCTGCAGAACCAATTATTACAGGTATTTTATTCTGCAATCCTTGGGATATTATTATCTTTATATCCTTTTTTGCAGCTCGTCTACTCACTATGGATACACCTGCCCCAAGCTTATGAGGACCAGCATCTGTGGAACCTGCATCCACAACAATTGCATTAGGATTTTCATTTATACCATCCAGAAATGATTTTTCTGGAAAACCATACCCAAGCATACCACAGGGCGATAATATCTTTACTTCTTTCTCCAAAATCTCGCCTCCTCGGTTATTTTTAAACAATCCCTAAGTCTATAGTTTTATTTATATCTATACATTCTATAGACTTTTCAACCATACTCAAATGCTTCATTATTGCATCTTTAGCTGCATCTTCATCCCTAGATTTGATTTTTCGAATAATATATTTATGCTCTTGGATAACTTCACTCCTTCTCTTTTTATTTCTAAAACTACTTTCTCCTAACTCACGTATTAAGTCATAATAAATATCAATAAAATTAATGAGAAGAATATTTTTAGAAAGTTCAGCCAACTTCAAATGAAAATTATAATCTAACAAGTTTTTATCATCACTCAAATTAACATTTGTCAAGAATTCTTCCATCTCTTCAATTTCTTTATCACTGGCACTTTTAACTGCCAGTTCTACTACCTTTTGCTCCAATGCTTCTCTCATTTGAATTAAGTCTTTATATGTTGCCCTTTTAAAAGACTTTAATAAAGAATTATTTATAAAGTTACTCTCTGAAAGTTCCCTAATATAGGTTCCATCCTTAGGTTTCCTGCTTATGTATCCTTTATATTGCAAAATAGTTAAAGCTTCCCTCAAAATACCTCTACTTATTCCCATTTTCTCAGCAAGAACTGTTTCAGTGGGTAATTTATCACCAGGTTTTAGTTGTCCATTTTCTATCATCATAATTATTTCTTCTGCCACTTTATCTGATAATCTAATTGATTTGATATTTTTGAATTTCATATTCACCCTCCAAACTCTTGGAAACATCTTTTATTCATAGTTAAATTGTTCTACAGTTTAATTGTTTAACAATTTAATTATATATTACCATTTATTTACTGTCAATAATTTCCATTTAACTTAGTCAAAAAAAATAAAAGTGCACATATGCACTTCTATTATAATTAATTTCAATTTTATTCATTCTTTAGTTTTCCAAGCTCCATGAAACATTCTAATGCATATTCCATAGATTCTTTAGTAGTACCAATAGCTGAGAGATATCCATATTCTACACCAATAAGACCGCCTTCTGGTGTAGCCCACTTTTCAACCAATTCTTGGACTTCAGCTTTGATTAAATCTTTATCTCCTGTAGGTAAAGTTGCTTGAATATCAACAGCAGCTTCGAAACATATTTTACCTCTAGCAATTTTACTAACTTCATCGATATCTACCAATCTAGGCTGATGTATATTTAATATATCTATACCAATATCAATAAAATCTTGAAGAATTTCAGTAATCATACCATCAGTATGAAATCTTACATGCATTCCTGCTTTATGTGCAGCTTCTACTATTTTTTTATAACGTGGTTTAAATACCTCTCTAAATATAGGCGGGGGAATAAGTAATCCTTGTTGGGAACCCCAATCGTCAGTTGTGTCATAACAATGAATTCTGCCTTTTCCATGTTTATAAGCCTCTTCAATTATACCTATCTGATATTCCATTAATTTATCTGCTAATATTTCAATATTTTCTTTATCAATCATAGTATCAACTAATGTGTTTTCAAATCCTCTTAAAAAGTGCATTCTTTCAAAAATACAATGTGGACTATTTAACTGAACATACAATCCTTTTTCTTCTGCTTCTTTTAGTGCTTCTTCAAGATTATCAAATCTTCCTTCTGCATGAGGATCTGGCATTTTATAATCCTCAAAATCTTCCCACTCTTTTATTGGACTTTCAGTAACCTGTCCCATATCTACTCCACTACTATCTGATGAGTCCCAAAAACATCCCCATTCATCAATTTTCCCTGGTATTGGTCTAGGTTTTTTTAGCATATTAACATGTTCATCGTCTCTAAGTTTTCTTGGTTTTTGTACAAATATTCTAAATACATCGCTGACATTACCTATCCTGTTAAACCTAATACCTATTCTTTCAGGTTTTGTAAACTCAACATTACCTTTAATAATCTCATAACCCGTCATTCTTCCACCAACCTTACCTACTAAATATATGTTTTATCAAAGTCATTTTCAAATCTTTATTTTGAGCTCTCTTCAATAATACTGTTAATCAACTCTAGCATCTCCGAGTTATTTTTACATTTTCTCATTCTTTCTGAACTGTTTGGTGCCATAAGAACTGCTACTATTTCTGTCATCATATCTATATGCGATTTATTATCTTTTGCACAAAGTGTAATTACTATATCAACTGGATCGTTAACTTCGTGATTAAATTCAACTGGTTTTTTTAAAGTCATAATAGATATACCGATTTTTAACACTCCTGCAGTAGCCTTTGAATGAGGAAGAGATATTCCAGGAGCAAGTACGTAATATGCTCCTGCTTTTTTTGTATCTTCAATTATTGCATCAGCATATCTCATCTCTGCAAAACCTGCATCTGCTAATATTTTTACGCCCACATTTACTGCTTGCTCCCAATTATCCACTTCAACATTTGTAGCTATTAGGGCATTGTTCATTAATAGCTCTTTAAGCATAAAATCATTCCTTCCGTCAAATAAATATTATTTGTTTAATTCCTCTGGAAAATGTTCTTTACAAGCCTTCAAAATCAACTCTTTCATTGCTACTGTATCAATTAAATTTAGCGTAGTTGCAACTTTTACATGAGGCGGAATCATTATCATTCTTTCCCATTCTGGACTTGTTATTAATAAGTCAGTCTGCATAGCAAAAGTAGTTGCTTCCCCTGCTGAACATGATTCTATATGATGCTCTATTCCCAATTCTTGACATATAGTGCTGACGTTTATCTTCAAAATTGTACTAGTTCCCATTCCATTTCCACATACACATAATATTCTTAACATAATATTCTCCTTTTAAATTTATTTTTGTATTTTATGGTGCTCCTATTTTATTAAGAGCACCATAAAATCAATGTAAAATATAACTTTATTCCTTATCCTAAACTGGAGCAATTCCTAAAGCGCTTCCGATTAGTTTCAATATTCCGATAATTCCAAGCCAAACTGTTGCCCAGTCAAAACTTCCTTGCCAATAACCAATATCCATTAACCCAGCAACAACTGCTGTACCAAATATTTGTATTAATCCTGACATAAAAGGTAATGCTGCTGCAGCTTTCCAACCACCTTTTTTATTTGCAAATACCCCTATCGTTGCATTATCAAAGAATAATGGAATAAATCCTGGAATTATTAATATAGGAGCTTTAAAAACTATCAATCCTACGATACCACATATTTGACCAACTGCACCAAATACAAATCCTAACATTACAGCTTTTGGAGCAAATCCGAATATTGCTGCTGTATCAACTGCAACCACTGCACCTGGAAGAAGTTTATTTGATATACCTTGGAAAGACATCATTAACTCACCAACGAATAATCTAACACCAGTTAATAATACGTATACGCTTGCTGCAAGAGTTAAAGCAGTTTGTATAGCATAAACAACTATATTTTTTCCACCAGACATTTCAGCAACGCCTTCGCCACCTATTGCGAAGAAAATTATGATTACAGAAGTAAAGAATACTATAGCTGATGCTACTATATTATCTTGAATAATATTTAACCAACCTGGAAGCTTAATTCTTTCAACATCATCTTCTGCTTTACCAAATAATCCACCAAATTTATAAGCTAAGTAACTTCCTAACATTTGTTGGTGACCAATTGTAAAATCAGCTCCTGTAATTTCCTTAGTAGGTTTGATAAGTATCGTAGAGAAAATCCCCCAATATAAAGCTGTTATAGTACCAGCTATTAAAACTGTTGCTATCATACCAGTTTGCAAGAATCTCCAAACTATATAAGTTGCAATAGCTGTTTGAACAAGCATAACATTACCAGTTAAAAATACCGCACGAATTTTTGTGTATTTTCTAAATATAACCAAAATAATATTTACTATAAATGCTGCTAACATAGTATAAATAGACCAAGAAGCAAAATCTCCTAACTTATCATTACATGCGACCATTGTTGAATATGTATCTAATAGTACCCCTGAAACTCCAAAATTTTCATTCATTGCTGTAACAAGCTTTCCGAAATTCCCAATAAGTTGTCCTGCACCTATTCCAAGAGCCAGTACACCAACACCAGCTTTAATGGAGCCGCTTACTGCCTTTGTCATTGGCATTTTCATAGCAATGTAGCCTATAAAAACTATAATTGAGATTAATAAAAATGGTTGACCTAAAATCTGTCTTAATACAATGTCTAATAATGTTTGCATTTTAACACTCCTTTTTTTATAGTAATTTATAAATTAAAATAAATACTTTGATGACTACTTTACAACTTAAGCCTTTTTTTCAATGAGATTTTGTATAGTTTCATATACCATATCATCATTGGATGCCTTAGTTATTTTTTTTATATTATCTTCATTTACGCAAAGATGGAAAACATCTTTTAGTGCCTCGAAATGACCTTTGTTATCAATTGGTGATAAAACAATTAAGAGTTTAACAATTTTGTTTTCTGGAAATTGTACCCCCTCTTTTATTGTCATAATAGACATTGATAATCTATTGACTCCATCTTCTGGTTTTGCATGAGCAAGGAAAACACCAGGGGCTATGTAAGAATAAGAACCATATGCTTCTACATTCATAATCATTGCATCAACATATTCTTCGTTTATACTGCCATCTTCAAGCAGTGGAAGAGAAACATGAGCAATTGCATCTCTCCAAGACTCTGTATTTTCTATACACTGAACGTATTCATTCTTTATAAGTTGCATTAACCCAATCTTATTCTTTTTTTCTATATTGCTACTTTTATCGTTAAAAAATTCTTTAATTTCTGTAAAAGCTGCTGTTTGATTTTCTTTTGGTATAAAATGCTTGATTCTTTCAAAAACTTCTGTTGCCTCTCTCTTTTCATAGTTCAACATCCTCAAATTCATAAAATAATTAAATATTTTATTTTTGTCATCTTTTGATAAATGTTCACTAATATAAACATAAGAAGAATCAAATTTTAGAGCAATAGTTGATATTATAGCGTCATATTTAGAATTATATTTTCTTAAACTTCTCGGTGTAACTACATCTACTATCTTGAAAATTGAAAATGATTTTTCGATTTCTTTTTTTAATCCTTTGCTATATTCAGCATTTTCTGGTACCACCAAAAGAACTTTTAACTTTAGTATGCTGATATTATATTTTCTTATATGTGATCCAAAATAAGCTGTCAAACATGATTTTTCTGCATTATTTATAGGATATCCTAATTTTTTAGATAGCTTATCAGCTGCCAAGCTAACAATCCTATAAAGCTCAGAATATCTCTTTTCTACATCTTTTGTAGCTATGTTATTCTCTAAAATACCATATTTATAGCGATAAATAGCTTTACTCAAATGACTAGAAAGATTGTAAATTAGCTGATTTTTATACTCTATATCTACACCAGTTAGAAGTTCAAAATATTCTACAAGCAATTTTGCATAGTTAACGAATTCTTTATGCTCATCTGGCTTTTGTTCTGGAATCCAAACTACTTGTGCAGAAGTAAGGTGAAGAGATATATAAAGCTTTTCAGTTTGATCTAATTCTGATAAAACTTCATTAACAGCAGAATACTCTTTTCTCTTTTTAATATCCTCGATGTCTTCAATAGCTTCAATTTCTTTAAGTAATGTTTTGTTTTTATTTTTTGTATTTTTTATACTAAGCATTAATAGGGCAATTGTCTCTAAAGTTCCTTTATAATACTGAATTCCTAATAACGCTTCAATCTCTTTTAACTTTGCTAGATATCCTTTTACGATATTGTTTTCTAAATAATTCAATATATTTTGTTTTATTAATGGATATATCTTTGAAATATAATATAACAATACTGCTTTACACTTTAAATAATCTCCTTTAACAACATATCCATTCTTTTGATTATAAGTAAGCCTCACTTTGTATTCAGCTAATTTTTTCTTTACAATTTTCATATCAGAAAAAATTGTATTTCTACTTACTCCTAAAAACTCTGAAATTTCATCTATTCCTTTTGATTCACTGTAGAGAATCAGCTCACAAATTATTATTGCAACTCTCTCATCCTGATTAAAAATATAGTTTAGGCTTCCACCATAATTCACTACAAAGTCTTTCCAAAACTCTTTATGTTCCTTAAGTAACTTAACTCCTTTATTCCTTTTACTTTTAATCTGTGTGAGATTAGCTTCTTCCATTAATTTGTTGATTTTTATAAAATCATAATAAATTCTTCTTCTTGATTCCCCGAGGAATTCAGCAATATTGTCAATGGTAACGTATTCTTCTTTTTTCACTAAATACTCCATTATTAATTTACTTCTGCTATCCAATAACATATAGCACATTGTTCTCACTCCGTTCCTCTTTGTTGATTTAATATTATCACCTTAGTTTATTTTCTGGAAGTTCAAAAATTGTATTAATTATATCTATCGTTATTACAATTTTTGAATGGTTTTGTATTATTTTTTGTTGCTATATAATGTAGTTACTCAGATTTCTATATGCTCTCTTAATAATTTTTAATTGGATAAATAGGAATTGTTTTTCAAAAAAAGTGATTAGATTACTCATCCTTAATGTTAAATTTCCCAAAAAACGCAAAAAAACTGCTAAAGAAAAATTTCTTTTGCAGTTTCATTAAAAATAATAAATCTATTTATCTATTAACTATCCCATCTGTAAAAAAATCGAAAATGTACTACCTTTTCCAAGCTCAGATTTAACTTTTATATATCCTTTTTGTTCTTCAATTATTTGCCTAGACAAATATAACCCTATCCCAACACCTTCAATACTTGAGACATTCACGCTTCGGTAAAAACGGCTAAATATCTTGTTTATCTCCGCTTCTTTTATGCCTATTCCATGATCTTCTATATCTATTCTCAAAAATATTTCATATGGAATTATTCTGATAATAATTTTTGAATCTACAGAGCTATATTTAATTGCATTGTCAATAATATTAAAAATTGCTTCTGTTGTCCATCTGATATCATGCAATATACTAATCTCTTTTGTGCTTTTATACTCTATTTCAATATTCTTAACTTCAGCGCTAATATAAGCTTGTCTTATTGCTGTTAATATTGTTTTATTAATTGATGCATATTCTTTTTTGATTTCAATTAGATTTGATTCTAACTTTGAAACTTTCATTAAGCCATCCATAAGCCAATTTAATTTTTCTATCTGGCTTTGCATTTTAGAAACTAACTGGCTTCTGTACTCAAAATTACTATTAGTTGCATTTTTCTGACTTTCCATTACAAAACTATTATATATATTTAAATTAGCTAAAGGTGTTTTTAACTGATGTGATATATCGGACACTAATTCAGAGATATTATTTCTTTCCTCAATTATTCTATTCTCTTTTGCTATATGAATCTTTTTTAACTTAACTACTAAACTTTGAAGTTTAGAAATCATGTTATCTTCAATCTCAACAAATTTATTATTTTCCAAATGACCATTAATTAAATCTTGAAGATTATCTGCTAATTGGCTTAACATTTTTTTATTTCTATGCTTAATCCAAAGTATAAAAGAAACAACTAATACAGCCGAACCCATTAAATTTAATATTATAAAAAGTTTAATACTCTTCCCCTCCCCAAGTGTACCCTATTCCAAAAACAGTTTTTATTAACTTAGGTTTTGAAGGATTTTTTTCAATTTTCTTTCTAAGTCTTCTTATGTTTACACTTAAAGTGTTACCATCAACAAAATTACCATCTGAATCCCATAATTTTTCTAGAATCACTTCTCTAGTTAAAACCTGAGATTTATTTTCTATAATAAAAGTTAATAATTTATATTCAATAAGTGTTAATTCTAAAAGCTTCTCTTTAATATAAACTTCTTTTTTATCAAAATTTATTATTATGTCCCCTAATCTATAAAAATTATCATCATTTTCTGTTTTTAATTCTATTCTATTCAATATTATTTTCATCTTTTCTTTTAGAACTGAAATACTAAAAGGTTTTGTTATATAATCTTCTCCACCACTTTGTAATCCTTTTATTATAGTGGCTTCAGTATCATTAGCACTCAAGAAAATAACCCTTTGCTCTGGTACTTTCCCCTTTATCCACATGCATAATTCTATACCGCTTCCATCTGGTAAATTTACATCCAATAATATTAAATCGTACCGATCATTTAACAACATTACTTTTGCTTCTTCACAAGAAAACGCACTTTTTACTTCGTAAATATCACATAAACTCAAACAAAGCCCTTCATTTAGTAATTCATCATCTTCCACTATCAGTATTTTTGTCATAATAATCTCCTAACGTCTTTTTTAGTATATATTACCATAAAAAGTGCGGCAGCGGCCACACTTTTAGAGCTAACTCTCAATAGTTCTTAATCTTTCAATAATACTTCCATTTTCATTTGTTCTATAGCAACATATAGTAGCTAATAAACATGTGAAAATTATAACAGCATAACTAAATATAAAAGATAATATATTAAAACTATTTTCAAAAGCTGAAATTGAACTTCCTAATACATTCAAAATAGTATATATTATCCCCACTCCAAATGTACTAATTGTTAAACAGGTTAAAATAGCATACCAAAAACCTTCGTAGATAAGCATCTTATATAATTGTTTTCTCGACATACCAATACTTTCTAACATTGCAAACTCTTGTTTTCTTACAATAATACTTGTTAATATTGTATTTACCAAATTTAGTATACCAATTATCCCAATAACTGAGCTTAGCAAATACCCTATAGTGCTATAGGTTTTTGTAAAATTTCGAAATTCATCAATGTAATCATTTCTACTTTTATAAACAATTCTTTTATAATCTTTAACTACTTTATTTATTGCTTTATTTACCTCTTGTAATTTATCTTTCTCTGCATCAATCTGAACTTGCATTATATAAGGATTTTCAATCAATTTTTCAAATACTTCTATAGGTACATATGCTTTATACCCTACTGAATCAAAGGATTGTACATCGCTAGCATACATATAATTAACCAATGCCATAACCTGAAATTCTTTGGTATTTCCATCAGGTAAATCTATTTTCAATTTTTCTCCAACATCATAAATATTATTTGTTTCTGATTGATAAATAACAATATAATCGCCAGTTTTTAATTTTTCAATATCTATTTCCCCTTTAATAACATAATCTTTATTCATTTTCTGAAGTAATAGATCTGAATAGCCATAAATTTGAACATCCACTGAAGTCATTTGTTTTAAAGATTTAATGAACATTTCATCTTCATTTGCATCTATATTAGTTTGAATTATTTTTTGAAATTTTTCTTTATTTAGACTTCTATCTTCAGCTCTTTGAAGGTAAATTTTATTTATATTTTCTATGCCTTTTATTACACTAAGTTCATGATATAAATTATTGGATACCCCTTCGTCTGCTCGTCCTGCTCTATATTGATAATATGATTGATCTGCAATAACAAAATCGCTTTGAATTTGAAGTTTCACAAATTCATCAATTGAAAAACTATTAATGAATTGAAATACTGTTAAAAATAATATAACACTAGAGCTCAAAGAGGTAATTACTATAATTGCTTTTTTTCTATTTCTAAAGATATTTGAAAAAGCCATTTTGGGAATCTTCATTCCATTCCTACTCTTTTTAATAGCTTTTTTTCTTGAAATTTTTGATTCAGTATATTTTGTGGCTTCTATAGGAGAAACTTTACCAGCAATTTTAGAAGGTTTATAGCAACTTAAATATACAGTAGCTAATGTGAAAATCATGGAACTTAAGAATATTTTATAATCAGCTGATACAACAACTTCTCTAATATTTGATGTACTAATAGCCATTGGCATTATAAAACCACCTAAAAAATGTCCAAATAATAAACCTATTGGTATGCCTACAGCGGATAAAATCATACCTTGCCTTATAACAATTTTTTTTATTTGTTTTTTTGTAGTACCTATTGTCTTTAACATTCCGTAAAATCTAATATCTTTTATAATAGAAATATAGAATACATTGTATATCAATAGGTATCCACTGATGACAACTAAAAGAATAAATCCTATTGCAGGTAAAATAATGTTTAAGTCTAATGAAGCCGTTGTATATGCCCAACTAACACCATATCTTTTTTCTTCCATTGTAATATTATAGTCATCAGTAATTTTCTTTAGTTTATTGTAAATATTAACTGGAGAGTCGAACATAATATCTAAACATCTTGTTCCTAAAACATTACCTAATTCACGTCTTGATCTAATCTTATCCTGAGTTAATCCTTTAAATAATTCATTAGTATAATCTTCAGATACCACAAATGAAGTAGCCATAGAAACAAATTTATCTCCTTTATAAACTCCACTTATTACGAATTCTTCTTTTCTTTTTTCTCCATCTATACTAAATTCTAAAACTACTTTATTGCCTATTTTAGGTTCTACGCCTAATACCTCTAAAGCCCATGATGCAGCCATAAGTTCATTATATTCTTGAGGAATATGACCTTCATAAGGTTTTGCAAAACCCCATTTAGCATAATTTTCATCCATAGTTCTAATTTCGCCTTTGAAACCTTTAAATTCTCCATTCTCAATTTCGCTAACAATGATTGAGCTACCAAATGCCTTAATAGAGGGATGTTTTTTTAATATATTATACTCTTCATTTGATAAATATTTTAATGACCCATGAGCTGATGTTCCAATTTGTCTCATTTTGCTTCTTTCCATTGAAGCATTAAGACTTAAACTCATAGTTATTACCGCTGTTAATAGAGTTGAAGTAAGTAAAATTCCTATAATGGCAAATATATTTTTCTGTTTATTTGTTCGTAAACTCCTTAGAATAATTTTATTAATTATTTTATTATTATTATTCTTAATTTTCATTACTTTTGCCTCCAATAATTTTTCCATCTTCAATTCTAATAATCCTATCTGTCATCTGAGCAATTTCTTCATTATGAGTAATCATAACAATAGTTTGATTATATTTTTTGCTTGTTACTTTTAATAGTCCCATTACTTCTAAACTTGTTTTTGAATCTAAATTTCCCGTTGGCTCATCAGCTAAAATTATTGAAGGCTTAGAAGCAAGAGCTCTTGCAATAGCTACTCTTTGTTGTTGACCACCTGATAAATTATTTGGTAGGCTGTTTACTTTATTTTTTAATCCTAATGTCTCAATTACATTTGTAACAAATATTTCATCAATTTTTTGTCCATCTAGTTCTATTGGTAAAACAATATTCTCGTAGGTATTTAAAATGGGTACTAAATTATAATTTTGAAAAATAAAGCCTATATTTCTTCTTCTAAATACTGTTAATGCTTCGTCCTTCATCGTAAATAGTTCATTACCATCTACTTCAACAAAACCACTCGTTGCATAGTCAAGACCTCCAAGCATATGCAGCAAAGTGCTTTTCCCACTCCCTGAAGTTCCTACAATTGCAATAAATTCTCCTTCTTTCACTTCTAGATTAACACCATCTAATGCCTTCACTGTATTTTCATCTTTACCATAATATTTTTTCAAATCTCTAGTTTTTAAAATTGTCATTTTATTGCCTCCATTATCATTTATATTGAACAAATTTCTTTGTCTTCTTAACATACTTTTATTCTACTACGTACTTCTTACAAACATCTTACTTTTTGTGGTTTAACCACTTTATGGAGCTGAGGTATCTATAAATATAAATTTTTGTTGAACATCTAATCAATTATATATATACTTTAATTAGTTAAAGATTGTAATATTGTAAGATTTTTATTATCAATATAATGGAATTTGAAAATTTAATGTTTAAGGGGGATTATAATGTACAGCTTTCAAAATGATTATAGTGAAGGTGCTCATCCAAATATTTTAAATGCTTTGATTGAATCAAATATGATTCAAGAAGAAGGTTATGGAAATGATACCCACACTAAAAACGCAATTTCTAAAATAAAAAAACTTATTGGAAATGAAAATATTGATGTCCATCTCATTTCAGGAGGAACTCAAACTAATCTAATAACAATAAGTGCTTTTTTGAGACCTCATGAAGCATGTATTTCTGCTAATACAGGACACATTGCTGTTCATGAAACTGGAGCAATTGAAAATACTGGCCATAAAGTAATTACAGTGGATTCAAATGATGGAAAACTAACTCCTGTTAAAATTCAAGGGGTATTAGATTGTCACTTAAATGAGCACCTTGTGAAACCAAAACTGGTATATATTTCAAATCCTACAGAATTAGGTACAGTATATTCTAAAGATGAACTTAAATTACTAAGTGAATACTGTAAATCTAAGAATTTATTATTATATGTAGACGGTGCAAGATTAGGCTCTGCTCTTTGTGTAAAAGAAGCCAATCTAACTATGGCTAATATGTGTGATTATACTGATGCATTTTTTATTGGAGGAACTAAGACTGGAGCTCTTCTTGGAGAAGCTTTAGTTATAAAGAATGAAAGTTTGAAAGAAGATTTTAGATATTATATAAAACAAAAAGGAGCGCTCCTAGCAAAGGGAAGAATTCTAGGAATCCAGTTTGAAGAACTATTCAACGATAATCTTTATTTTGAACTTGCAAATCATGCAAACGAAATGGCAAATATTTTAACTGAAAGTTTAAAAGACGCTAATTATGAATTCTTTATAAACTCTCCAACAAATCAGATTTTCCCAATTTTCACAAATGAACTTATTGAAAAATTGGAGAAAAAGTTTAAATTTATAGTTTGGGAAAAAATTGACGAAAATAACTCTGCTGTTAGATTAGTTACTTCATGGGCTACAAAAAAAGAAGCCGTTCTTCAATTTATTGATGAATTGGAAAAATAAATAAATTTAATTGGAGGGAATTTTTATATGAATACTGAAGAAATTTTTAAAAAAGTTGATAAAGCTGGAAATTATAGACTTCTTAGTTTTCTTCTTCTTTTCTTAGCAATGTTCCCTTTAGGTTTACTTGCAAACACAACTGGAATAGTTTTAACAGTTTTAATCTTTTGTGTAGCTATATTTTTAAGTAGAAAATATAAATGCCCTGTATGTAATCATGTTTTAGATGCAAGAATTCCGCCAAGTTCATTAAAATTTTGTCCCAATTGCCGTACAAGACTTAGACCGTGAAATTTAATTCAGTTACTGAGGCTTTGTGAAAATCAGCCTTACTCACAAATAATTCTTTAGTACTACATAACTAAAAAGGAGTACCGGTTCATTCCGGTACTCCTTTCTTCAGTTCCAAATAGCAATTTTATCTTTGTTATAGAATCTGTAAAAAGTAAAGTTACTAATCTTAACATCCTTAATAATTCAATGTTTCACAATACAAACATATCTTTATTTTTCTAAAAATTCAAGTAATAATTTACATAAAATTGAGGTCGCTTTTTCAAAAATATCTTCATCTATGTTAAATCTAGGATGATGTATTTCATTAACAATTTCTTTCTCCTCATTCTTTGTTCCTAGAAAAATAAAAGACCCTGGAATTTCTTGCAGATAAAAACTGAAATCTTCTGCGCCCATAGAAGGTTCATCTATTTTAAATATATTTCCTTCCATACCATAACTAGTTAAAATATGTTCTATATTCGAAATCACATCACTATTATTTATAGTTGCAGGAAAACGCTTTGTATATTTCAAAGTACATTCCGCTCCATAAATATCAGATATATTGTCAATAATTTTTTGGAGCTTTTCAATTATTATATCCTGAGTATCTTTAGAAAAAAACCTTACTGTTCCAAGTATTGTAGCATTGTGAGGAATAACATTATGTACATCACCACTATTTAATGCACCAATAGTTACAACTGCATTTTCATTAGAATTTACAAAATAATTCTTAATTGCTTCTATCTCATTAATAATTTTACAGCCAACAACTATAGGATTTATAGCCTTATGCGGCATTGCTCCGTGTCCACCTTTCCCCTGAATAAAAATCTCAAATATATCTGCCCCTGCCATAATAGGTCCCTTACGTAAACCAAACTGACCACTTTCAATAGACGGCCATATATGTGATCCTAATATATACTCTACTTTAGGATTTTGGAGAACTCCATCATTTATCATATTAAGAGCTCCACCTACTGTTTCCTCTGCCGGTTGGAAAACAAATTTTATATTCCCCTTAATTTCGTCTTTGATAAATGATAAAACTTTTAGAATAGATAGCGCTATAGTTACATGTCCATCGTGTCCACATGCATGCATTTTACCCTTATGTTTTGATTTGAATTGAAAATCATTTCCTTCTAATATTGGAAGTGCGTCCATATCAGCTCTATATGCAACAGTCTTTCCTTCTTGACCACCCTTTAATAAAGCAACTATTCCGTTATTCCCCACATTTTCACTTACTTCTACATCATATTTATTTAGCTCATTCAAAATAAACCTACGAGTCTTAGGTAAATCCTCACCTATTTCAGGTATTTGGTGCAGCTCTCTCCTAATAGAAATAGCTTCATCTTTAATCTTCTTTGCATAATCATCAATTTTTTTTGCTAACTTTTTATCTATCATTTTGCACCTCTTGTCTCTATATTTAGTGCTGCGTCTTAAATAGTTGTAAGTTGCAAGTGGTAAGTTAAAGTACTTTTTCAATCCAAAACTCACACCTTAAAACTTACAACCATTTAAATCAGAGCCTAATTAAAAAGAGGGAAAACAGTTCCCCTCTTTTTATTAACTATTAAAGCATACCTAGTCTATTATTGCCAGTTAATAGCTGTTGCTATTCCAATGAAAATCCAACCTATAACAAAGAGTTTTATAACCAATGGAATAATGAATCTGAACCATTTATCAAAAGGTATTCTTGCAAGAGCTAGCATTGCAAGAAGTCCACCTAGAGTAGGAACTACCATATTGATAAGACCATCTCCAATTTGGAATGCTAGTACTGCAACTTGTCTATTTACCCCTATAATATCACTTAATGGAACAATAATAGGCATAGTAGCCATAGCTTGCCCACTTCCTGATGGAATAAAGAAGTTAATTACTCCTTGTACTAATGTCATTAAAATTGCAGATATTGTAGGAGTAAAGTTCCCTAGTGGAGCTGCAAGACTGTTAATAATAGTATCTCCTATTTTTCCTTGATCTAGAATAACCTTTATTGCCCTTGCAAAACCAATAATTAATGCCCCTCCAACAATTTGTGAAGCTCCTTTAATAAATGTATTTACAATTTTATCAGAATCAAATTTAGCAACAATACCAATTAATATACCATATAATAAGAAAAGTGCAGAAATTTCAGTAAGATACCATTTGTATTTAATAACGCCACCAACTACCACTACTATAAAAGATAAAAATATTGCTAATATTAACTTTCCTCTACCATCCAAACTATATGAATTAATTTTCTCTTTATTAATTTGAAGTCCATCAGTAGAAATTCCCCTAACCATACTTTTTGATGGATCTTTCTCAATTTTCTTTGCGTACTTGATGGTATGATGTATTAGAACTATCAAAGCTATTGAACAATATGTAGTTCTAAGTCCCATACCAGAAAAAGTAGGAAGATCTGCTATTGCTTGTGCTACTCCTACGCTATATGGGTTTATAGGTGAAGTGGCAAATCCAACAGAAAGCCCACCAATAACCACTGCTGCACCGACCATTAGGTCATATCCTAAACCAAGTGCAACCATAATTCCAAGAGGCACAAAAGGTATTAGATTTTCATACCCTACTGCAGCACCAAAAAATCCAAAAATTAAAGTTAAAATAACTAAAGTCATGCGTTTTGAAATATTTTTTTCCTCAATTGTTTTAATTGTTATTCCAATACTACTTTCAATTACTCTAGTTTCTTCAAGAATTTTGAACATACCACCAGCTAAAAATACTATCATCATTACACTACCTGCTTGAACCATACCAACAGGTATAGCTCTAAAGATATCCCATAATGATACTGTCATTTCCGGAGTTTTTTCAATATAGCTAAAACTTCCAGGGATAACTCCCATTCTTCCATTATCCATCATTTTTGTTTGAAATTCTCCCGACGGGACAATGTAAGTTAATACACTCATTATTATTAATATAATAAACAAAATAACGAATGCATTTGGCACCTTCTGGTACCACTTCTTTGTTTCTTTCATTAATACTCCTCCTCTTTTTAAATGTTTTTGCATAAAACTTTATTATAATTATTTAATACTCTTAATAACACTTTAGCTGAAACGTTTAGATCTTCAATAGAAACACTCTCATCAGGATTATGGCTAATTCCATTAAGACATCTAACAAAAATCATACCTATATTTATAGATTTACTCAATTCTTGAGCATCATGACCTGCTCCGCTATTAAGATGATAAACGTCTAATCCTAGTTGTTCTATGCTCTTACCAATGAGATCAATCATTTTTTTATTGCATTCACAGGGAGCATCCCCTGTGATATATTCAATCGAATGCTGTAAATTCCTTTTTTCACAGATACTTTTTATATATGTAGATATTTCTTCCACGGCTTGGACAATGTTATTTTCAACACCGGACCTAATATCTATAGTAAAAGTAGTTTTTGCTGGAACAACATTAATAGCTCCAGGACTAACTTCTATTTTTCCTACAGTAGCCACTAGATCAGAATTTTCTAAAGCTTTTTTTTCAATATAGGTTATTATTTCACTGGCGCCTACAAGAGAATCTCTTCGCATGTCCATAGGAAGAGTTCCTGCATGCCCTGCAAATCCATTTATTTCAACACTGTATCTTCTAAATCCATTGATAGCTTTAACAACGCCAACAGGACTATTTAAGTGTTGTAAAACAGGACCTTGCTCAATATGCATTTCAAGATAATCTGATACAGATTCATCGATTTTTAATTTTTTTATATTCTTAGGTTCTAGTCCAAACTCTTCTAAAGCATCATTTAGAGTGATTCCATCATTATCTTTTAGTTCAAAAAGAAGACTATCTTCAAGGTTCCCTCTCAATGCTATGCTACTTAAATATGCTTTTTTAAATCTAGTTCCTTCTTCGCTTCCAAATACCACAACCTTAATATTAAATGGTAATTTCTTTTTCTCTTTAGATAACTCTTCTACGCAGACAATTGGTACAATGAATCCTAACATACCATCGAATATACCTCCATTAATAACACTGTCTTGATGTGAGCCAATCATCAGAGTAGGAGCATTTGTAAGCTCTGAATGATACGTTCCTATCAAATTTCCTATCTCATCTAAAGTAACACTCATATTTGCATTTTCCATCCACTTTGTAATAAGAGCTATAGCACTTGCATGCTCTTTAGTTAAAAATAATCTAGTTAATCCATTTGAACCTTCATTAAATTGAGACAGTTCCTTTAAATATTCCATACATCTTTTACCTAACATAAATAAACCTACTTTCATGTTTATACTTTCTTCTAATTTTCGTTGTTTTTTTGATAATTTAGCAACAAATTATCCATTTTCCAATATGTTTTAATTTTATGTTAATATTTGTTAAGGTCATTGTTCTTAATTTGTTCATAATTAAATAATACCTTTCTTTTTTTCTTATGTCAAGAAAGTCCTATAAAACCTTTTTTTGAGCACTAAAAAAGTCGAATAAATATACTTTATCCGACTTAAATTCTATATTCCACTAATCTTAATTATATTTTGTGGTCTTCCCGCTCCTGATTTACTTTCGTAAGCAACTTTACTTCCATGACCTCCATCTACAAGCATTTTTAATATTCTTCTAGAGCTTCTCTCACTTATCCCTAAATAATAAGCTAACTCAGAAGAGGAGAAACTATCTTTCTTGTATAATTTAATAATACTCTGAAGCTTTTGAAGATAGTTAATACTCAATCCAGTATTTTCAGAGACTTTTTTTAAAGAAGTGTTTATTGTATTGTTTCTATATAACAAGTTATTTGATTGTAAAATAGGACCTTCTACCATTTTATCTTCATAAATAAAGAAATAACAGTTTTCCAGACTATCTTCAGAATAGTCTAAAGCTAATGAAGCATTGTATTCTGCTTCTGCTGCATTATTTCCAACTCCTACACCAGAATATACTCTGAATTTACTCTTAGTTAAAATTTTATAAAATTGACTTCTGGCTTCTTCTGACTTTATATATCCCTTCGTTGTAAAAATAATATACTCACTCCAACTAGAATTAAATATAGCTCCATTAATAGTCCTTAAATATCCAATTAACTCTTTTTCAAAGTCCAATACTTTATCTAAATATTCAAATTTTGTTTTATGATGATTTGCATCAATATCAATTTTTATAATCTGGATAGAAATTTTAGCATCATCTATTTCATTATTCTTTATCTCGCTTATTAAATGGCTTATAGTATTCCTTATTGAAAACTTAGTAGTATAAAGTCTATATACTGGTATATTTTTTTTCTTAAAGTAATCATATATTGGACTGAAAGTAGTAAAAATCGCATCTATACTACCATTTTTTAGGTTTTCTTCATGAAAATTAATATAGTCCTTTTCTGTATATTCAGGAGTGCGAGATAAAACTTTGTAACTTTTAATGTTAGTGTCAGATATAATTTCACTAAGTATTTTTTCTTCAATTATATCTACACTGACATTATATATTGTGCTATCCAAATCTTTTAGAATTAAGTTAAATAAACTAGTTTCGTTATGCGGTACAAATTTATTGGGTTTAGTTATTTTAACTGATTGATAAACCGAATCATAAACTGAACATCCTGTAAATAAAATCCCATGAACTTCTCTTTGACATTTTTCAGCTAACCTAGCACTATCTGTTAGCGTATGAGCTTCATATGGTATCAACTCGATATCACTATCATACTCATCTTTTATTTCTAATACTTTATCTATTGAGTCCTTAGGTCCCATTACTCCGATTCTCATTTCATTTCTCCTGTTCTCTAACTTTTAGCTATCAAAATTATTATATATAAACTCTCCCCTATACGCAAATCATATTTTTTAGTTTAAAAGAAATAAAACAACAATTAATCAATAATTAAAAAACTTGCTTAATAATTTAAAAATATATATCCGAAAATTCAATATTTATTTTCTCAATAATATTATTTTTTTGACTATTAATAGAGTCCTCTTTGGTTGCACATACTTCATCTAATCCTTCTACAATTGGGAACTTTATGTAAAATTTACTTCCTTCCCCTAGTTTACTTTCCACCCAAATAGCACCTCTTTGAATCTCAACTAATGCTTTAACAATAGATAATCCTATTCCACTGCCCTCGTTAGCTCTATTTATACTTTTATCTACCTTCTCAAATCTATTAAATACTTTTCCTTTTTTACCGTCTGGTATACCAATTCCATCATCCTCAACTGTTATCATAACTTTTCCACTTTCTTCAGTGCTTAAAGAAACTTCTATGTTTCCACCCTTTTTGCCGTATTTAATAGCATTAGCTAAAAGGTTAAGCAAAATTCTTTCAATGTAATCTGAATCACATAAAACATAAATTTCTTCTTCATTAGTGTCAAACACCACATTTATATTTTTATGATCTGCATAACTGATAACAGATTGAGTTATATTCTCAACAAGTCGAACTATATTATTAATACTGAACTTTGGTTTCATAAAGCCTGCTTCAATTTTTGTAGAATCAATAATATTATTTATTATTCTTATTAGTCTCAAGCAATTTTGATTAATAATCAAATTATATTTTTTTATTCTTTCTATATCATCACTTTTTAAGAAAATCTTTTCCATTTGTAGTGCAGAGTAAATAACATTAATAGGAGTTCTAAGTTCATGAGATATATTAGCAAAAAATTCACTTTTTAAATTTTCTTCTTTTTCTTTCTCTTTTAATTTTTCCATAACCTTTTCTGCTTTTTTCTTATCCCCGATATCTTTAATTACGAATATAGAAGACTCCGTGCCATCATCATTTATTGTTAACGACGAAATTTCAGTTATTAGTTTTTTATCATTTGTTAAAAACTCATATTCCTTTGAACGAAATGAAGGATTATCTTCTTCAAGACTATTTAATGCACAAATTTTATTAATTTCCTTGCAATCATTAAAATTTGGATCCTCCTCTGATATCTTATTTTTAAAATCAATATTAAACATCTCTTTAAAAGTTCTATTCACATATACTACTTTATTATTTTCTTTTTTTACTATTCCACTAGGTAAAAAGTCTAAAATTTTTCCATACATAATAGATTTATTTGCTATAACAACATTTGCTTTTTTCAAATCATCTGCTTTTTTGTTTAACTTATTAAATATAGTATTATACGGATCTACTATTATTGCTAGAAATAATACTTTATACATGAAATAAAATGAAATGCCTTTGTTAATATGCCCTGAAAAATTAGTTAAGTCATGCACATCTTTAGCAAAACATAAATTTAACTCTGCAATTATTTTAAAAATCAAAGAATAAGTTAGTAAATTTGTTGCTTTTACTGAAATTTTATTATTATTCTTTCTAAAAAGATAAATAAACAATATATACATCCCTATTATTATTAATTCACTAACAACCTTTACCTTTGTTAACCCTACCCCTTCTATATAACATCTTGGGAATACTTTAAATAAAAATACTAAAGATATCAACACCATTGTTGCAATAAAATTAATTAAAATTATTCTATTTATATTTATTTTTCTTTTTGTATAATATATCGAAACAACTAATGCTATACTTTCAAAGTACCTAGCAATTATCCATAATTGTACTGAAACATTTAAACTATCACGATATATAACCATTCCCTCATAAGATAATGCATGAAAGAAATCTATAAAACCAACAAATCCATAAATGATACCTACATATGTTAACATGCTGTTATCACAAACCTTGCTTGTCCCAATAGAGATAAACATTAAACTAAAACCCACTGCTATTGTTAATAATTCAATTGTTGTATGAAACATTAAATGGTTATATTGATTTACATACCATAAAATAACAATTCCAGATATGATGAAAATATAATCTTTGCTAGTAAGCGTTCTTGCTCTTTGAGTTCTACAATCAATTTTCTCCATATTTACCTCCAACATATTATAGTATATCTTTATATTAACATGTCATGCTTGAATATTTTGTCATTTAATGTTATATGATAACAAATATTTCAATAAGATATCTATTTGAAAATTAATATAATATAAAAAGCAAAAATTAATCAAAAAAATAGCCCATTTATGGACTATTTTTTATTAAAGTTATGGTTTTACTCACGTTTATATTAAATATATATTTCAGTGTAAATTCAAAATCATTGCTTCAAATAGCTTTAAACAACCTCCTATTTTACATATAGCTGCATAGGGTAAGACATGTACTCTACATTTTCCATTTTCTCTATAGTATAATATCCTGCTGGAGCATTAATAACTTTAGGAATACGATTCACTATTGTTGCACATGTATGTTCAACTGTTGCTGGTTTTTTTACATAAAACTCCGTATTTGGTTCTCCTGTAATTTTCCAATCACAAAGATCGCCATCCTCTGGGCCATAAACTTTACCAATGCACTGAGTCTCAATTATTGGTCCTTGGAATGTTTCTGTAGTAACAACTGCACTCATTCCTATACAACGACCTTTTGGTATAGTTGATTCAAGTGTTGATGAATATAAGTCTGAATCATAAAAATATGGAACACACTTTTGAGTTTGAGATTTAATAGTCCATCCCATTTTTGAACAAATTGCTTCATTGGAATTCCATACATATGCAGGCTCTAAAGTTTCCGGATGAGCAATTTGTTCTTCGAACTCTTCTGCTGTTAATCCTACACCATGTGCCTTTGCAAGGGCAAGACCATACTCATCAACATTATAACTGGTAGCACCCTCTATTTTTTCAATTGTATGAACTCCACCAGCAACACAATCAATCATATTTATCCAATATATATCTTGCATACCAGAACCAGCTATTGTGCAACCGTTTTCTTTTGCAAGGGCATCTAATTTATTAGTAATTGCAGGCGCAGTTGTCCAAGGATAAATAGCCTCTTCACATGTTGTTACTACGTTAATGCCTCTCTTTATGGCTTTTTCGAAGTATGGATATACATCATCCATAAAGCTAAATAAAGTAACAACAGCAATATCTGCATCACATTCATCAAGAACTGCATCTGCATCACTTCTAATAGTAACTCCAAGTTTAACTCCAAGTTCTGCCCAATCTCCAACATCCATGCCAATTATGTCTGGATTTACATCAATTGCACCAACAATTTCTGCCCCTTTTTCGTATAAATAACGAAGTATATACTTAGACATCTTACCACAACCATACTGAATTACTCTAACTTTTTCATTAAACATACCCATACCTCTTTTCATAATTTTTTAAGTAACATTTTCATTTTTTACCATTTATTAATTTTATTATAAAAGTTATAGTAACTATAAAGTCAACTAAAATTTGATAAAAACTTAACGAATTTTTATAGGTATTTGTAATCTAGAAAACATACTTCTCTCTTCATTATGAAATACAGGTAATTCAGCTAAAACCTCGCAAATATAGTCTCCTACAATCTCATATCTTTTCTTCTCAACCTCATTCAAAAGCTTAAGTATATATTCTTTTTCTTTATCAAAACTACTACAATATATACATAAATATGTATTTGATGGAATTTGAACTATGAGTTTTTCATCTACATGTTCCTTATCTACAAAAACGAAAACTTCACTGGAAACAAACTTTTGTTTTTCTAAGTTTTCTTTACGCAAAATAGTTCCTGCATTACAAAAATATATTTCAGGTACACCATCTGATATAAGTTTGTTTTTTAGTTCCCTCAACATTCCTTCGTATACATCAATATCATAATCATAAAAATTCAATCCTTCATCAACGCAGTACATACGTCGTTTTTCAATATATTCAACTAATATAGTACCGTCCGAAGGAGAATTTTCATATCTTTCATAGCTTCCTATAGAACGCTCAATTGCCCTTTTTTGATATTTTAACTTTTTTATTTGTTTGTTTATCTCTTCACTTTTCTGTTGTAAAATACTTTTCATTACAAATAGATCATTTTTATCAAATATATTTTTTATATCACTTAATGTCATTCCTAAAGATTTCATATATTGAATCATATCTAATTGAGCACTTTGTTTTATGCTATAGTATCTATAACCAGTTTCTTCATTAATGATATAAGGCTTTAGTAGCCCTATTTTGTCATATAATCTCAGTGCTTGTTTCGAAATATTATTTAACTTGGACATTTGGCCAATTGTCAACCTTTCCATACAACCACTCCTTATTTTCACTCATACTAAACCTTATACTAATAATAATGTTATTATAACATATATTTCCATGCTATCTCTCTCAAAATCTCTACCTACTTTTTGTTCCTCAATAGTTGGAACATAGTTTGTCAATATTTATATGTTTGTAACAACAATTCCTAGTCATTAATATTATTGTATTATATTGTTAAACCACAAAAAGTAAGTTGAACTAAAGTCGACTACAATATGTATTGCAGATTGGAGATTTCTGCAATTCCTACCGCAGATTGATGCGTTCTGACGCTATATATTATGGTCGAAGTTCAACTAAATTACTTTTTGTGTAATAACCATTATAGATGAGTATAATCTAAAAATATAGGAGTGTATAAATGAGAATAAAAAGGGAAAGTAAAAGAAAAATAGACTTACAAAAGTTATATCCAGCGCTAACTAATAATAGAGATGGCCCCATTTATGGCTACATTAATAGAAAAGGAAAATTTATTTTAAAACCAAAATACCAAAATGCTAACGATTTTAATAAATTTAATATAGCTATAGTCCAGGAAAATAACTTAACAGGGGCAATAAATCCTAAAGGGGAATATGTTATTAAGCCTATTTATGACAATATTAACTCTTTTAAAGAAGGACGTGCTACCTATATATTAAATGGCAATATGGGTGTTATGGATGAAAAAGGTAATATAATGACAAATAAACCTTACAACTATGTAGGTGATTATAAAGAGTCTAGAGCAATGATTGGGATACTTAATTCTACTAACTCCTATACTTACGGATATATAGATAGATTTGGAAATGAAATTATACCTCCAAAGTTTTCCCAAGCTAATGATTTTATAGATGGTGTAGTATTAGTTAAAATCAAAGATAAAAAGTATGCGTTGATAGATTTATATGGAAATATAATAAACACTTATAACTATGAAATTGTAAGTCAATATGGAAATGGCTTAATGGTTTTTTCCAAATCTTATGGAGATAAATCAGGTTATATTAACATAAAAGGACAAGTAGTTATAAAACCTATTTATTCTTTTGCTGGAGGTTTTAAAGATGGTTTCGCAGTAGTAAGTACAGAAGATGGTTATAATGGTCCCTATGGTGTAATTGATCAAAATGGAAACTACATTTTTCAGCCTATTTATAGCAAAATATATTATTTAGGTGAAAGTCGTTTCGCCCTTGGAATGCCAATTGGAGAAGATAAGTTTACAAGTCCTAGCATATACGCTATAGGAGATACAACAGGCAAACAATTAAGTGATTTTAACTACTTAGCTGTCGGTAATTATAATAAAGAACTAGCTTATGGATCTGATAATGAGTATACTTTCTTTATTAATAAAAATGGAAAAATTGATAATAGCCTTCCTATTGAAAAAGGAAGTGGAGAATTAGGACTTAAGGATAATATAGTCTATGCAAATATTGATTTTTATCCATACTATTTAAGTAAATCAGGTAAAATAATTTATAAACCAAATGATACTATACTTCTTAGCAAAAAGTATTCAGTCACTAAGGTCAAATATAGTCCAAATATAGATTACTTAATATATAATCCTGCAGTTAATGGAGTATCGAATAAAAAAGTAGAAAAAAATATAAATAAAAAATTAATAGAAATATCTTATTTTGAGCCATTGTTTGAAGAAAACTTAAAATCTCCTTACATTGTATCTCCAGATGATGTTTTAAACTATAATTATTTTGGTGATTTTTCTGTACAATTTTTTAAAAATAATCTATTAACTCTAGACATTTTTGGGTATTATTATCCTTTAGGAGCAGCACATGGAATGCCTGTTAAAAAGACACCTAGTATAGATTTAGTGACAGGAAAGTTTTATACCCTAGGAGATTTATTTATGGGCGGTGTGTATTGGGTTGGAGAATTAAATAAAATCATTAAAAATATGATTGAAACTGATCCACAGTACGAGTATATCTTTAAGGATTCTTTTAAAAGTATAAAAGAAGATCAACCCTTCTATTTGGACGATGAAAATTTGTATATATACTTTCCCCCTTATGAAATAGGTCCTTATGCTGCAGGATTTGTAACCTTTAAAATACCCTTTAACCAAATTGAAGGAATGATGAACAAAGGCATATATAGCTAGAAAGTCACTCCACTTCACTAAGAAATTCTAATTTATTTTCTTAAATATATACTAAAAAATTATAACTCGTTGCACTCAAACAATAATTTTTCTTAACGCATATATTACGAAAATAAATAAGAATTTCTAAAGCTTGTTAAGATGACTTTTACGCTATATATGCTTCTTCTACTCGCTGAAGGATGGAATTTAAAAATTAGTGTAAAATTTTTACACAACACTGCAATGTGTTGATATAACTGCACTTGATAAGTATAAAATTGCTAAAAAAATTTATAAATTCCTATACAAAAATAAAGAGGGAGATTTTTATAAATCGCTAAGCGTATAATAGTTTTATATCTAAACTTTATAATAAATAACATATTTTGTTGTATTTTAGAGAATCCAAAATTGGATTCTCTAAATTTACAACATAAACATCATTGTTTTTAAATCAAATTCTATAAGAATGATCTAATGGTCCACTACCTTTTCCCAAATCTAAATTTGCTCTTAATGCACCAGTAATATATTCTTTACTATTTCCTATACTTTTTTCAACACTATATCCTAAAGCAAGGTTACTAGCAATTGCAGAAGATAATGTACATCCTGTGCCGTGGGTATTAGAATTCTCTATTCTTTCTCCTTCAAACCAATGTATGTCTCCATTAGAGAATAATAAATCATTAGCATTGTTTTCAAGATGTCCACCTTTGATTAATATATGACCATCATAATTTCCAGCAATTTTTTCAGCTGCCTTTATCATATCATCTGAACTTTTTATTTCAAATCCGCACAAGATTTCTGCTTCAAAAAGATTAGGAGTAATAACCGTTGCAAGTGGTATTAATTTATTTAAAAGCTTATGTATTGCATCTTCGTCAAGAAGTTTAGATCCTGAAGTTGCAACCATTACAGGGTCAATAACAATATTTTTAGGTTTATACTCTTTCAACTTTTCTGCAATTGCTTCTATAATCTCGATGGATGATACCATTCCAATTTTTACTGCATCAGGGAAAATATCTGTAAAAACACAATCCATTTGATTCTTTACAAAATCAACTGAACAAGCTTCTATTCCATAAACCCCTGTTGTATTTTGTGCCGTTAATGCTGTAATTACGCTCATTCCATAACATTTATTAGCTATTATCGTCTTTAAATCTGCTTGTATACCGGCTCCTCCACTACAATCAGAACCTGCTATAGTTAATACGTTTTTCATACAAACACCCCTTTTCTCAGTTGACAGTTGACTTCTAAAAAATCCTCTCACAAATATCTTTTAATTCACAAGTTGCCTTAGCAATATCTTTTTTAGCTAGAATAGCTGAGATTACTGCTACCCCATCAATGCCACTACCTTTTAATGATGAAACATTCTCTTTATTAATTCCACCAATTGCAACTATAGGAATATCAACTGACTGACAAATATTTTTTAGTGTTTCAAAAGTAACCGCTCCTGCATCTTTTTTTGTATCTGTTGAGAATACTGCACCAATTCCCAAATAATCTGCTCCTAACTTTTCGGCTTCTATAGCCTCATTAACTGTTCCTACCGAAACACCTAATATCTTATCTTCACCAATAGCTTTTCTAGCTTTATCTATAGACATATCATCTTGTCCAATATGTACTCCATCAGCATTGCTTTTTAAGGCAATATCTATATTATCATTAATTACAAAAGGAACAGCATATTCTTTAGCTAAATCCTTTATTTCTAAAGCTAAATTCAAAAAACTATTTTCATCTAAATCTTTTTCTCTTAACTGTAGAAACGTAACTCCATTGATTAAACTCTCCTTAACGTGAGTAATTAAGCTATCTTCTCCTAACCAGCTTCTATCTGTCACAAGATATAGTAATAAAGATTTTTTATCTACTTTCAATCTTAGCACCTTCTTTTAAAGTTTCCAACTCCATCAAACTAACTCCATCAATTAAATATGTTCTAAAAGAACCTGTTCCTTCTTTTCTAGCTGTTACCTTTTCATAAGCTTTTTCTCCAGATAACCCCATTGTTGTAATAGCCATAACAGTAGCTCCAAAAATATCATCTCTGTTTGGACCACAATATGTTGCAATAACACTACTTGTCATACAACCTGTTCCAGTAATTCTTGACATCATTTCATGACCATTACGTATCAAAGCTACTTTTTCACCATCTGTAACAATATCAATAGCCCCTGTAGCAACAATAACACAATTAAACTTTCTAGAGACCTTTTTTATAAATTCAATAGATTCATCGATATTATTATCTCCAATAACATCATCCTCTTGTACGTCAACACCACCTGTATTTTTTGAATTTGAGTTTAAAGCTTTTATTTCTGACATATTTCCTTTGATAACAGAAAAATTTATTTCTCCAACTAATGTTTTTACTGCAGTATTTCTTAACTTAGAAGCTCCTACTCCCACTGGATCTAAAACTACTGGTAAACCTAGTTCATTAGCTCTCTTTCCTGCTCTTACCATAGATTCTATCATTGCTGCATTAAGTGTTCCTATATTAATATTTAGAGCATTACTTATTGAAACAATATCTTCTACTTCATCTACTCCCTCAGCCATTATAGGTGATCCCCCTGCTGCCAAAACAATATTTGCACAGTCATTTACAGTAACATAATTTGTTATGTTATGCACTAGCGGTGGATTTAACTTTAGATTCTCTAATAATTTTTTAAACATTTAATCACTCCTTCTCTACTTTATAAAACAAATTAATTTATTTTTATTCAAAGCTCATGTCCCAAAAGTTCATCTCATGCTGGCACGCTTCAAGGAAAATATTTATCAATTTTTCTTCCTCTTCTTTATCAATTCCAATGCAAATTCTATCTAATAACTTACATGATTCTACACTAAACTCTTCAAATTCTTTTCCTGCATAAGCTTCAATCCATGGACCATAATAATTATTTGATAAACTATCACCACATTCTTGTTTTAATGTTTTCCCAATATATTCATATGTTAAAGTACATGGCAGCGCAGACATAAATATTTCTTTTATATCCCCACCCTCCGCAAAGCTTAGCATATAATCTAAATATTCTCTATTGGCAGGTTTTACTACCATATCATCAACTTTGTATACATCAAGATCATAATCGTGAAGATATTTTATATGCATATTGGTTTCATCAGACATTACTACTCCTATACACGTATGTAAAAATTGTAAGTCTTCTACCCTATTAACTAACAAGAATGCATGTGCATAAACTTTTGCATAGTCCTTAAGGTATAAAGAATCTTGGATCAAATAGTTTCTATACTTACCTCTGTCCAATGTTCCGTCCTTTAATCCTCTAATAAAAGGATGTTTCATATAATCCTCATAGAACTTTAAAACTCTTTCATCTTCTACTAGTCGTTTTGAAAAACTCATACTCTCACCTCAATTTCTTAGTTGTAACACTTTTAAATTTGTTAAAGGTATTATTGCTAGTACAACAACACATAGTATTGCTTCTACACCAGACCCTAATACATTATAGATAATAGAATAAGGCCATACATTCATACCTTCCGGCGCAAATTCTCCAAAGAAAATAACCCCTGATAATATACTAAAAAATATTGATATTGCGGATGCAGTAAGTGCTCCAGCCACTAACTCTGATTTCTTAAAAACTCCAAACATTGGTGTAAAAGCAATGGCCATCATTGAGCCATAATAATCTAATGGTATTTGAAGTGGGTAATATGGTGGCTGAATAATTATTTTTAAACTAGCAACAATTATTGCGCAAATTATTGCTTCTTCAGTGCTAAAAACTACAGCAAGAATCATTATTGGAAGCATAGATAATAAACTACACCCTCCACCTTGTGGAAATGGTACTAGTTTTATCATATAAAGAACTATGGTTATGGCTGCCACAAGACCAATTCTTGAAATCACTCTTGCCTCAAATTTAAATCCTCTCAATCTTTTGATACTTACTACTAATATTGCCAGTGTGAAAATAATTGCTAAAATAATCGCTATGTTCATTTTTGTTCCCCCTTGTAATATTTTGATATTCTAAAAACTACATAAAAAAAACGTGTTACCCAATTAGGCAACACGCTAAAATACGCTAAAACATATTCCTACGCTGGCATTATCCAGATCAGGTTTGAGGGTATTCATCGCATTAGATATCATCTCAGCCTGATTGCACAAGCTCCCCTGAATATTAAATTATAACTAAATTATAGAATTTTCCACAAAAATAGTCAAGCCCCTTTACAAAATATTTATTTCTGAAGCAATACAAACCATAATACTGTCCACTAGTTCTTTAGTACTCCTATCTACACCTCGTTCATAAAAAATTAATATTATATATTATTTATACTATATAATTCACATAACTCTTTATATTGCTACAACTACAAACAACTTCCATTGATTAAGAAATTTTTTTATTATAAAATGACTTTGACGTCGATTATTCCCGTAGATTGCCGGGACCCCTCATTTTTTCTATGATAGTTTACTACTTACTATCTATTTATGATTAAATATTTTACCAAACCTTAGGAGGATACAAATGATAAAATTTAAAAGTTTGAAAACTATTCTTTTAGCCAGTGCTTTAACAGTAGGCATTTCTTTTTTCTCAACAAATGATGTTTTCGCAGCAACTTATAAAATTCAACCTGGAGATTCATTATATAAAATTGGTGTTCTATTTAATACTTCTTCAACTATTTTGATGAATGATAACGGTTTAAAAAGTACAAGTATTTATCCTGGACAAGCTATCTATGTATCATGTGAAACTCATAAAGTACAAAGTGGCGATTCTCTTTACTTAATTTCAAAAAAATATGGAGTATCTATTAATAATCTAAGAAAAGCAAATAATATTTGGAATAACTATATTTATCCAGGGCAAACATTAAATATACCAGGCGTAAAACCACCTTCAGGAGTAATCAATTATTCTCAAAGTGATGTAGACTTACTGGCTAGATTAATAACTGCTGAAGCAGAAGGAGAACCATATGCCGGTAAAGTAGCTGTTGGTGCAGTAGTTATAAATCGAGTTCAAAGTGGTAGCTTTCCAAATTCAATAAGTTCTGTTATTTACCAAACAATAAATGGGTATTACCAATTTACACCTGTCCTTAATGGTCATATTTATAAACCTGCAACTGCAGACTCTGTAAAAGCTGCCTATGAAGCACTTAATGGACAAGACCCTACAAACGGTGCATTATTCTTTTATGATTCAACTGTTACAAATCAATGGCTTTTATCAAAACCTGTTGCTGTTTCTATAGAAAACTTAACATTCGCGTATTAATAAATGGTTGGATTTGAAACGATGATTCAATTATAATAAAGAAAAGATATGAAATAAACTACGAACTAAAACAGTGACAAGTGACAAGTTAAGGTATCCTCAACTTGTCACTTATCACTTATAACTTATCACTATAAATTGCGAAGCGCTTTTCTTCGCAATTTATTTAAGGGAGGAAAATCATGAATGATGATAAACTAAAGCATACTCAATCTTGTTGAGGTCCTAATGAAGAAGGTATAGGTGAATACCTTGGACAGAGTAAAGAAAATTGTTTGATTTGTAATAATAAACTTGAGTATTTGGATATTGGAAAAGAGTTTCTATGTATAAGATGTGGTAAAAAAGAAATAGGATATGTTTATTGTTCTAATAACCATTATATTTGTGATGATTGTCATGGTAAGGATTCATTCGATTTGATTCAAAAATTATCTCTTTCTTCAAAAGAATCTAACCCTTTAATTATTGCAGAAAAAATATTAGAGATATCTTCTATCCCTATGTTAGGCTGTGAACATGCATGGATTACTGCTGGTTCTTTTTTAACAGCTATAAGAAATCATGGAGAAATTAAAATTACAGATAATGAAATTAGAGAAGCATTAAATCGTACAAAAAAACAAGCCATAGGTGCCTATTGTGGTTTAACAGGAATTTGTGGAATAGCACCAGCTATAGGAGCTTGTTTTAGTGTTATACTAGGAGCAGCATGCCCTAAAAACAAAGAAACTGCTACTACTATGCATGTCGTTTCTCATATAATTGATGCTATAGCTAATGAAACAGGTCCTTGTTGTTGTAAAAATTTTATGCGCACATCTTTAATTGAGAGTTGTTATCTTGCAGAAAAACATTTAAATATAAAACTTCCACATGAAATACATATTGTTTGCAAAGATAATCACCGGCATCCTCATGGCTGTAGAGAAACTAAGTGCAGTTACTTTAGAGGAAAGTAATTATAAATTGCGAAGCGCTTTTCTTCGCAATTTATAGTTGACAGTCTACAGTAAAGGTTGATTTTCTTACAGAAAATCTTTAATGATTTAAGCTTTCGTTAGCTTCACTAACTGGAATAAGGTGCTTTTACTATCGCAAAAGGAAAGAAATATTAATATCAACACTGGTAAAACATTGCTAGAAGCTAAAATAGATTCTCTACGCAGTAACTATTCAAAATCTAGCTTTAAAAGAGTCTTCTTCAAAGTTTCAGCTGATTTTCGCAATTTTTCTAGCTCTTCTTCATTTAAAGGCACTTCTAATAGTTTTTTTACTCCTGATGAGCCAACTATTGCTGGAGCTCCAAGATAAATACCATCAATACCATATTCCCCTTCTATTATAGTGGATACGGTTAGAATTGAATTTTCATCTCTTATTATTGCCTCAACAATTCTTTTAACTGCTAAAGACACCGCATAATAAGTGGCACCTTTTCTGTTTATCACTTCATAACCTGCATTTTTAACATCTTGATGTATATTGTATTTGGATAAACCATCGCATTGCCTGCAAACATTCTTACAATACTCATTTATATTCATACCTGCCACAGTAGTTAAACTCCATGTTGCTATTTCAGAATCACCATGCTCTCCCATAATATACGAATGTACATTCCTTGCATCAATATTTAGTTTTTTGCTAAGAAGGTATTTAAATCGCGAAGTATCTAATACAGTACCTGAACCAATTACTCTTTCTTTTGGAAATCCAGACAACTTATATGTTATGTAACTTAGTATATCTACAGGGTTTGACACCACTAACAAAATTGAATTTGGAGAATACTCTGCAACCTTTGGAATAATATCTTTAAATATTTTATAGTTTTTATGTATTAAATCTAATCTTGTTTCTCCTTGTTCTTGGGGAGCACCTGAAGTGATAATGACTATATCCGAATCTAAAGTATCTTGATAATCTCCTGCAATTATATCAACAGGCTTAACAAATGAAGCTCCATGTGACAAGTCTAAAACCTCTCCAACAGATTTTTCTTTATTTATATCTACCATAACTATATCTGAAGCTAACCCTGCATTCATAAGAGTAAACGCAGTAGTAGACCCTACAAATCCAGCACCTATAATAGATATTTTTACTGGTGAACTTTTCATAATCCCTCTCCTCTTACGCAATATATAATAATTTATTATCTAAAGATATTATTTACTATTATAATAAAATTATATACTGGTTAAACTACTTTTCTATAAACTCAGAGGGTTTCCCTAAATAAAAGCCTTGTCCATAATCTACATCAATACTTTTCAATGTTGTTAGAATTTCTTCATTTTCAATAAATTCTGCTACTGTTGTTTTATCATATCCTTTTGCCATAGAAACAATAGATTTAGCTAGATATAGATTTTTTTCATTGGCATTTATATCTTTAATAAACGAACCATCAATTTTTATATTTTGGCATGGTATTTTTTTTAGATAACCAATAGTTGAATAAGCAACACCAAAATCATCTATTGAGAAAGTATACCCTTTATCTATATATTTACTGATAGTTTGTGTTAATAGATTTAAGTTTTGAACATTTTCTGTTTCAGTTATTTCAAATTCAATATTCTTATGATTTATGTTGTATTTATCAACTATATTACTTGCTTGCATTAAGTGAGTACTATCATTTAGGCATTTACCTGAAATATTAAAAGAAAAAATCAACTTATCTTCTATATCAATTTCATTTTTATACTTTAATGCTTTCTCTAATATAATAAGATCCATTTCTTCTATAAGGTTATATTTCTCACCTATTAAAATATATGGATAAGGCAATAAATAATGTTCGTTGCACTTTAATCTCATTAAAACCTCGTATTTAGCAATTTTATTCTTTTTGATATCATATATTGGTTGATAAAAAGGAATAATATTTTTATTTTTTATTACTCTTCTTAAAGTCTTTAATTTTTTATTGTCATTTTCAGCTTCTTCAATTAATTCTCTTAAACTTAAATTAATTAATCCAGTTGTATTATGTTGTTTTTTCCTAATAGAACTTTCAGCTATTCTAATATTTTTTTCAAGATTTTTTATTTCATATCCTTGGAAATCTACATATACATATAAAGAATCCAATGATAAGCTCTCATCACTTGCTTTAATCTCTATAAAAGAAATTTCATTTAAAATTCTTTCCATAATTCTTGTTAAATCTTTATTATCTTTATAAGTATAAAATGATAAGATAAAAATATCTTCATATCCTATAGATATTTTAGCTTGCTTGCCGATTATGGTCTTAAGTATTTTTGAGTAATCTTGTAATATTTTATCTATAGTTTCATTATCTAATTCAGACTTTAGTATATCTAAGTTGCTTATACTAATAAATAATAGTTTTAGGTTTTTCGGTGTTTTATATTTGTTTTTTAAATATCTTAAAAATTGATTTTGTTTCATTAGCCAAGTAGTATTATCATATTTTTGCAGTATATCAAAATACATATGGAAAAATGATACAAAAACCAAAATGCTTAATATTCCTATTATTATTAAGATGAACATATATTGTTTTAAACTTTTTTCTATCATTGATTTCTTTGCTATACAAAATACTTTCCACCCTAGTAGATTGCTTGTACTATAGTAGCTATCAACATGTTCATTTGAAGTACTAATAAACTCAATATTTTGGGATAGTTGTTCCAATATAAAGTTCCAAGAAATGCTATCATTTATATATTTTTTTGTTGGACTATTGTCATCAAAATTTGCAGAAAATGATTTACCAACAGAAGCTTTATTATGATTTATTATTATATTTCCTTCAGTAGAAATAACATTAATACAAAAAGTATCTTCTTTAGTAAGATTAAAATAATAATCACTTAGATTCTCTAACATTATGTCACCACTAATAACTCCTAGAACTTTATCATTTTTTCTTAGAGCATAACTAATTGATATACAAGGTTTAGAAGTATTTATATCCTCATAGACATCTGAAATTATAGGATAAGACAAAATAATTGAACTTTTATACCAATCTCTTTTCCTTAAATCCGTACTCATTTGAGATAACTTATTTTTTCCTGTACTAGTAATTAAATTACCAGTTTTGTTGCTAACGTAGTATAAAGAATTAATAATGTTATTAGAGTAACTAACTTTCCCTAAAACAGATAAAAAATCTACATTTTTGATTTCTCCACTTTCTTCGTCAATTGATTCTTTTAATAAATCTCCAATAGCCCCAATATAATTAGCATTAGTAGTAAACTCTTTTTCAAAAAAATCTGTGTAATAGCTGGATTTAATTTTTAAGTTTTCCAAAGTTTCCTTGTATAAATTGCTTTTATAATTTTGATAAATAATCGCTAAAGATAGGGTAATAATAACAAAAATCATTATTGTAGATAAATAATATATTTTATTAACCTTAATATTTTGCTTTTTATTATTCTTGATATCAATCACCCTCTGTCATTATTTTGTAAATATTATGTATTAATGTATTGATTCTCAAATCTTTCACTATAATTCTAGATTATCTCAACCTTAAATAATTGTCAATATTTAATATTTTTCATCATATTTATACTATTTTCTTGGAATGTTTTTCTATTGATAGGAAATACTATTTAAATATAATGGTGTTAATAGTTTACTAGTTCTTTAATTTACATAAAGTATAGGAGAAGAAAATGAAAATTGTTTTAAAGTCTTTGTTAATGATTATTAGCGGAATTATACTGCTTCGTTTGTCTGGCAGAAAATCCATTTCTCAGTTATCTGTTGTTGAAGCTGTTGTAATGATTTCTTTAGGAGACATTATTATAGATCCTCTTTTAGATGAGAATATACCAAACACTTTATTATCTGCATTAACATTTATTTGTATTGTAGTTGCTTTTGAAATATTAGTTTATAGATTTAAATTATTTGAAAAAATATTTATTGGTAAACCAATAATAGTTATAAAAGATGGCAAAATAGTTTATGAAAATTTAAAAAAATTAAGAATTACTGAAAATGAGCTTTATACTAGATTAAGGCAGAATGGAATGTCTACCACAAAAGATATAAAACTAGGAGTTATTGAAGTGAACGGTCAACTAGGTTATGAGTTAACAAATGATGCTCAACCAATAACTAAAAAAGACTTGCAATCTTTTTATGATAAAATAAAGAAACATCAATAAAATTTCTAGGAAAAAAATAATTTTAACAACGTATACAAGTATATATATAATTAGAGATAAGTGAGAAGGTCTCTTTTCACTTATCTCTAATATTTTTAGATTTTCTACAAATCCATTTTATTAAGAATCTCTTTTAATTGCATTAATTCCTCTCTACTAAGAGTAATTCCCTTCCCCATCTTCTCATGTTCTGGGGACCAATCTCTTAAATCATACTTAGCAGTTCTTCCATTCCAACTAATCAAATTAAGTTCCTTTGTCCACCCTTTATTAGATTCTGATACTAATCCTATTGGTTCTTTTATTTCATACTTTATTTCTGCCATTACACTTTATCCTCCCAATCATTCATTTTTCTTTGTTACACTAAAAATCATTAGTACAATATACAACTTCTCCATTAGACATTGTTAATTTAGGAACTATTATTTTATTTCCAAATAAATTCTCTCCTAATGGATCTCTGTATTCAATGTTTTTATCAAGGAGTTTAAATATAACTATATCAGCTAAATTATTTTCTTTTAAAGAACCTCTTATATCTTCTCCAATACATTTTGCAGGTGTAGAGGTTGTTGCTTTTATAATATCATTTAAACTCATTCCTAAAGCTAAAAATTTTGACATTACAAATGGTAAATTCTTTGCATAATAATCCAATGAATATGAAAGATAACGAGCACTATCACAACTTATAATATCTGGATAAAAACCATCTTCTAGAGCTTCTTTTGCTACCTTAAAACCGAAATTTCCTGTTCCATTGGATATGTCAAAAATTACGCCTCTTTCCCTAGCCTTTTTTATCTCTTCAAATACCTTACCATTACTATTAATAATGGTATGTCCTTTTCCTTGATAACAATGACAATAAACATCGCCTTTTCTTAAAACTTTTACAATCTCAGATGCACTCTCAGGAGGATTGGTAGTATGAATAACAACTGGGCAACCTATATACTCAGCTATCTCAATAGTGTCAAATAACGGTTTAATCCCTAACTCTCCAACTACTTCACTCTGGAGTCTTATTTTAAGTCCAATCAATTCTCCCTGGTATTTTTCGAATAAATACTTAATTCTTTCTTTATCCATTAATTTCTTATCATAGTTTTCTGCAAATCCTAATTGTATTTGTCCTTGTGAACTTATATTAAGCTGAGATTTAATATTCATCCACGAATTTACAATTACAGTATTATGAAAAGCATCATATGTTGAACATCCTGCTGTTCCAGCATCTACAACAGTTGTGACTCCATCTGAAAAAAACAAATCCGGATTTATTCCAAGGCCACTACCTGTATGGAAAATATGTGTGTGAAAATCTATAAACCCTGGACACACAAAATATTCTTCAGCATTTATAATGTTTTTTGCTGTATCATTCTCATCTACTCCAACAATTTTACCATTTAATACTCCAATATCTTTTTTATAATCCACATTATTTTCAGGATCAATAACATGACCACCTTTTATAATAAAATCCAATTGCATATTATTCCCTCCCAACTTTCAAGTAATTTATTTTAATCAACACAATTATAAATTACGAACAAGTTCGCAATTTTAGTGACAAGTTACAAGTGATAAGTGACAAGTTCATGATACCTTTCGCAAGCGAAAGCTTTTAACTAAATAAAAGATAAAAAGATTCCTTTTGCATCAGCAAAAGAACATTATTTCAGTTAGCGAAGCTAACAAAGGTTTAGTTAAAGATTTTCTGCAATAAAATCAACCTTAACTTGTCACTTGTAACTTATCACTTGTCACTGTTTTAGTTCGTCTTTTATTTCAATTGTGCACTAAAATAAATATTTAATATCAACATCAAATTCAAGCATATCTTTATTTCAAAACAATTATAACATATTGTCTAAGTATTTACTTCTTTCAAAGTACATGTTAGTATTATTTTGAAGAATAGCTTAAGATAAAAACACAATCCGGTTGGTAGTCCGGATGCAGAATTTCTGTCAGTAACCTGCCCTCCTGGGGTTGTCCATTCTTAATACAAGCTAAAAACAGGAGGAAATAAATATGAGTATTACTTTATCTATTAAGCTAACCGTTTATTACGAAAATCCATTTTGGGTTGGTGTATTTGAACGTACACAATCTGATAAAATTGAAACCTGTAAAGTAGTTTTTGGAGCAGAACCTAGGGATTGTGAAATTTATGAGTTTATACTTAAAAATTATCGCAATCTTAAGTTTAGTAAACCTATTAGTATTGATTCGAAATCAAAAAAACGAATTAATCCCAAAAGATTACAAAAGCAAATTCATAAATCTACTGAAGAAAAAGGTATTAGTACAAAATCTCAAATGGCTATTAAACTACAGCGTGAAGAGAATAAAGTAGAGCGTAAAAAAATATCTAAAGAACAGAAAGAACTACAGAAAAAATTAAATTACGAAAAAAAACAGCAAAAGAAAAAACAAAAGAAACGAGGACACTAAAAAATAACGCAGAGTTGTTAACTCTGTGTTTTTTTTAAATTTTTCAATTTTTTTCTGCAAGAATACCTTCATAATTAATCATTTTCAATTTTTAATATTCATTATTTATATATAATCATGTCACAATTTTAAATTAATCTATTAATTTCTATGATAATCACTTCATTTTTGCAAGTTTTTAAACCAAAACTTGAATGGTAATTTTATGTATATATGTGTTATGAAAGTTTGTAGAACATATATTTCAAGTCATTCTTAAAGTGTAGGAATCCTTAGTAAACTATAATAAATGACTCAAAATTAACCATAATATCTCTCAACAATGGAATTTCACTTTAAAATCCCAATTTTAGAATATGCACTCTTAAATAAAATATGCTACTATTATTGCAACAAAAGGGTATACCCCTAATTAAAAGTGAGGATATAGTATGAAAAATTTAATTAAAGAGTTTTCTTTTATGATTGTAGGCTGTTTGCTTTATGCAATTTATATGTCAGTTTTTTTACTTCCTAATAAAATAGGTACTGGTGGAGTTGCTGGGATTGCAATGAGTATAAATTATTTATTTGGTTTTAAAATAGGTATAGTTTTACTTATTATTAATATTCCTCTTTTCGTCTTCGGCTTCAAATTAATTGGGAAAAAATTTGCAATCATGAGTGCATTTATTGTATTTTTGTCATCTATTATTATAGATTTTCTAAACGTAACCTTCACTTTTCCAACTTTCGAAGAAAAACTATTAGCTACAATTTTTGCTGGAGTGTTATCTGGAATTTCAATGTCTTTATTATTTATTGGTGGTGCAAGCACAGGTGGCGCAGATATATCTGCAAAAATAATAAAAAACAAATTTAAAACTCTAGATTTAGCCAAAATCATGTTAGTTCAAGATATTTTCATATATATTTTTGTTGGAACCGTAATGGGATTAAGTTCAGTGATGTATGCAATTATAATGAGTTTTATTAGAACTAAAACTATTGATGCTATCCAAGAAGGATTAGCTTCATCGAGACAATGTATTATTATAAGTGATTTTGCTGATGAAATCGTCCATGAAATTCAGATAAAATTAGGCCGTGGTGTCACGTTATTAAATGCGGAAGGTGCATATACTGGAGCAGATAAAAAATTCATTTATGTTGTTGTCCAAAAAAATCAATTAATCCCTTTAAAAAGAATAGTTGATACTATAGATCCAAAAGCATTTATTACAGTTACTGCAGTTAGTAATGTCCTTGGAAATTTCAAACAAATGTCATATTCAGTTCAGTAGATAAAAGAACCTGTTCACATCAACAGGTTCTTTTTACATAATTACTTTATTTTAGTTGCTTTATAAAATTTATGACCTCCAGAAAGGTTATAAACTTTTTTGAATCCACGATTAAGCAAAATATTCTGTGCTGCATTTCCAGTAACACCTTTGTTACAGTATGATACTGTAACAGTATCTTTATCTAAGCTTTTAAGTTTATCTCTCAATTCAGCATGGGGCATATTTACAGCAGTATCAACATGAGACTCATCATATTGTTTCGTTATTCTTGCATCAATTATTTGTAAATTATCCCCTTTCTCGACTAACTTTTGAGCTTCTTTGGACGTAATTATTGGCCTATTCTTATTAATTGCATTATCAAGTATCATTCCTGTATAATGCACAGGATCTTTTGTTGTAGAAAATGGTGGCGCATATGCTAAATCTAAATGGAATAATTCATCGACAGTTGCTCCATAAGTTATCAAAGTAGCAAAAACATCTATTCTTTTATCTACTCCCTCATGACCTATTATTTGTACTCCTAAGATTTTTTCTGTTTTCTTATCCGCAATTGCTTTTATAACCATTTCTTTCCCATTGTAATAAGCTGGTTTATCTGGTTTAATATTATGACTTATTGCTATGTCATATCCTTCTTCTAATGCTTCTCTCTCAGATAAACCTGTACTTGCTATTGTTAAATCAAATAGCTTGAATATTCCTGTACTTAAATTTCCTTTATATCGTAAGCTTCCTCCACTTATTACATCACCAGCTATTCTTCCCGTTTTATTTGCAGTAGAGCCAAGTGGTCTATAAACTGGTTTTCCAGTTATAACTGAGAAAGTTTCAATACAGTCTCCACAAGCATAAATATCTTCTATATTTGTCTTCATTGTATTATCAACTTTAATAGCTCCTGTAATACCACATTCAATTCCAGCTTCTTTAGCTAAAGTTACATTTGGTCTTACTCCTGTAGCCATAATTACCATGTCACTAGCTATTTTCCTTCCATCTTCAAGAATAACTTTATCTTCTAAAACCTCAACAATACTTGTGTTTTTTAGTATGGATATCTTTTTCTTAGATAATTCATTTTCTAAAAATTGAGCCATATCTTCATCTAGGTTTGGAGTGATTTTACTTAGTTTTTCAACTATTGTCACATTAACTCCATCTTTCATTAGGTTTTCAAGCATTTCAAAACCTATAAATCCAGTACCAGCTATAACAGCATTTTTGGGCTTCTTATTTTCTATGAAATTTCTAATATTTCTAGCACTTTGAACGTTTCTTAAGAAAAAAACATTTTCTTTATTTACACCTTGTATATTAGGTACAAATGGAGTTGCACCAGTAGCAACAATTAATTTATCATATTTATCTACAAATGTTTCTTCAGTATGTAAATTCTTTACAGTTAACTCCTTATTATTGGAATTAATACTTAAAACTTCATGTCCTATCATAACATCAATGTTATATTTTTTCTTGAAAAAAGCTGAATCTCTTGGAGTAAGTTCTCCAATATCTTCGATTTCTCCTCCAATATAATAAGGAAGCCCGCAACCAGAATAAGAAATATCCTTATCCATTTCATAAATCACTATTTCCGCCCCATCATCATTTCTACGTGCTTTAGCTGCTGCAGATGTACCTGCTGCAACTGCACCTATAATCAATATTCTCATACCAATCACTCCTTCAAAAATTTTTTAGTATTATTCAAACCATTTTCTTGTTCCGTTGGCAATTTTAACAAGTGTTAACATTACTGGCACTTCTACCAAAACACCAACTACTGTTGCTAAGGTAGCACCTGATTGTAAGCCAAATAATGAAATTGCAACCGCCACAGCTAATTCAAAGAAATTACTTGCACCAATCATTGCTGCAGGTGCTGCAATGTTATGATTTAACTTCCAAACTTTTGCCCAGAAATAAGAAATAAAGAAAATGAAAAATGTTTGAATTATTAACGGTACTGAAATAAGTGCAATATGAATCGGATTATTTAAAATTATTTCCCCTTGGAAAGAGAATATAATAATTAAAGTAAGAAGTAATCCTATAATCGTTGTATTATCAAACTTCTTTAAAAACACATTTTCGAAATAATCTAATCCTTTTTTGTTTACAATATATTTTCTAGATAAATATCCCCCTACTAATGGAATTACTACAAATAAAACTACTGATAAAAACAAAGTATCATATGGTACAGATACATCACTAACCCCTAACAGAAAAGCAACAATTGGTGTAAAAGCTAGTAAAAGAATCAAATCATTAACTGCAACTTGAACCAATGTATAAGCTGGATCACCTTTTGTTAAATGACTCCATACAAATACCATTGCTGTACATGGTGCTGCACCTAATAATACTGCTCCAGCTAAATATTCATTTGCCAATTCTGGTCCAATAAGACCTTTGAAAACAACTTTCATAAAAAATGCCGCTATTAAATACATCGTAAAAGGTTTGATTAACCAGTTTGTCACACATGTTACTGTTAAACCTTTTGGTTTTTTAGTTGCCTCAACAATGCTTGTAAAATCAATTTTTAACATCATTGGATAAATCATTAACCAAATTAGAATAGCAACTGGAATTGATACCTTTGCATACTCAAATTGACTGAGTGTTTGTGGTATTGCAGGTACCCATTTACCAATGATAACTCCTACAATAATGCATAGTGCAACCCATATAGTTAAATATCTCCCGAATATACCCATTTCATCTGTAATTTTTATATCTTTTTCTTTAGTCATTTTAAATTCCCCTATTTTATTAGTTTTAGTACTTTTTCTTTGTCTTCTCTTATTAATTGACAATTTAAATTTTGTTCTTCATACCTTTTATACCTTGCTAAATCATCCAAAAATAAATTACTTGCTCCAAATTCATTTTTTAAATATGTAAATAACAATTCATTTTTCATTTCAAATTTAGCACTTGTCTTATAATGGACCCATTGAGCATCTTTTGATGAACTTATAATACCAGCACTTTTAAGTTTGTTTAAATGTCTCGAAACATTAGACTGAGTCATTTCAAGCATAACTTCGATTTCACAAACACAAAGTTCAGAATGCATTAATAGATTAATAATTCTGAGTCTATTTTCATCTGCAAGTGCTTTAAAAAACTGAATCATTTTAACCCCTCCTTTAATATGATTATATTTGATTTTACTCATATACTAACATAGTAAAATATTTTTGACAATAGGAAAGTACTTTAATTTATTTTTTCTTAGTATTTGATATTTAATTCTTTTTCTAATAGAATTATCATTTCATAAAAACAATTCATTTGATATCAAAATAATTACTTCTAAGAAAAAGGTTTTTCATGCAGGAATTTGAAAAATAATGTAGAATTAGTATAATAGTGTTGAACAAAAATATTAAAAAGCATTTGTTTTATAGGGGGATAAAAGATGCACAAATTACTAAAAAGATATGTAGAAATCGCACCATATGTTAATGATTTTACCGAAGATGATTTAGCCGTTTCTGTTAGTGATACAGAAAAGGTAATAAAATGTATTACAGGTCAAAATGTGACTCTACGTGTAGTTGAAGGACAATTACTAAATAATGATCTAGCATTATTTAAAGCAATGAATCAAAAAGAAAAAGTAACCATCAATATTCCAAAAGAAATACACGGTGAGCCTATGACAGCCACCGCAATACCTATAATTGACGAAGACGAAGAAATTATTGGAGCTATTGCTACTGTAAAAAGTATAAGTGATAAAGAAGAACTTTATGATATTATTAACACATTAGCAAATTCTTTAAATGAAATGTCAAAAACAACAACACAAATTTCTTCCAGTGCTGATAAAATAGCATTTTCAGGAGAAGAGATGATTTCTTACGTAAATAATGCGTTAACCAAGGCACAAGAAACAGATGAAGTAGTACAATTTGTGCAACAAGTTGCAAGACAAACTAACTTACTTGGTTTAAATGCTGCAATTGAAGCTGCTAGAGCTGGAGATGCTGGTAGAGGATTTGAGGTTGTAGCAGATGAAATACGAAATCTTGCAGTTTCTAGTAATGAGTCCGTTGATAAAATTGGTACTGTACTAAAAGAAATTCAGCATGGAGTATCACAAATATTAACAATGGTTGAGAAAAATGGAGCTTTAACACAAGAACAAGCTGAAGGTACTGAAGAAATTACAGCGGAGATAAATGAATTATCTAAATTAGCAGATACCTTAAACAAATTTGCTCATAAACTTTAGCTTAAATTGAATAATACTCTTTTAATTATTTTTAGAAAAAAAAGGTGAATGGTATTCTAAATATCCATTTACCTTTTTTAAGCTTTAATACTAATACTTTAAATTATCAACATATTCTTTGTAGTTTCAGCTACACCTACCTCTTCGGCAATTTTATTTAAAGTTACATTCATACGTTTTATTCCTTAAAATATTTTTTTTACTTGAATAATTATTCTTATTTACCTATAATATATAATTAGAAGTATATATATTTAAATACAAAATGAAAGGCAAAGGTAATTTAAAAATGCGTAAATAATATTCTTTATTTTAAGCACCAATAATATACAAAAATTCTTTCTAAGATAGTTTTTTTGTGGTGCAAAAAATTCTGAGGATATTGTTATGCACATTGAAATTAACCTAAACTCTAATTTCCTAGATAAAGTGCGTTTAATATATCCTCTCTCAAAAAGGGAGGTTTTTTTATGCTTTTAATTAAAGCAAATAATATAAAAAAATATTTTATAGATAGATTAATATTAGATATAAAAAATTTAAGGATTTACAATAATGATCGTATAGGTATTGTAGGATTGAATGGTGTTGGAAAAACCACATTAATGAAAATATTGATGGGTATAGAAAAAATAGATAGTGGTGATGTAAAAGTATTTGGAAACTATTCTTACATTCCTCAATTAACAAGTTCAGAAACTACTTTAAGTGGTGGTGAAAAACAAAAAGAACTAAATTATAAAGCTTTATCGATGAAAAACAAAATCTTATTTGCTGATGAACCAACATCAAATTTAGATATTAATGCTATTGAGGAATTACAGAAACAATTTAACCATTATGAAGGAGCTATAGTTCTTATTTCGCATGACAGAGAATTTTTAGATAGTATTTGTAAAAAAATAATTGAGATCAACAATGGAAAATTAAAAGAGTACAAAGGAAATTATAGTGATTATATTCAGCAGAAAAAAATTGAATATGAAACTGAATATAGAGAATATGAAAAGTTTATCAAAGAAAAGAGAGATATACAAAAATCAATTTATAAGTTAAAAAGTAAATCAAGTAATATGAAAAAAACACCAAAAAGAATGGGAAATTCTGAAGCAAGGCTTCATAGAAAAATGGGAAACCAAAAAGCTAAATCTAAATTAGATAAAAGAAGCGAAGCCTTAAAAACAAGGTTAATGAAATTAGATAAAAAAAACAAGCCTTGTGAAACTAGAACGACTAAATTTGATATACATTATTCTGAAAAAATTTATTCAAAAATTTTAGTAGAAGGAAAAAACATTAATAAATCATTTGGAAAGAAAATCATATTAAATAATGCACATCTCACTATTAATAATGGAGATAAAATCGGATTACTTGGTAACAATGGTTGCGGTAAAACAACATTAATTAAAATGATACTAAACAGTGAAAGCATTACACTTTCTCAAAAAATAAATATTGGATATTTTAGTCAACACTTAGAACTATTGAACTCAGATAAAACTTTACTAGCATATATCAAAGAAAACTCTCCTTATGACGAAGCTTATATTAGACTTATATTAGCTAGATTACTATTTAATAATGATGATGTATTTAAGAATATATCAGTATTAAGTGGAGGAGAAAAAATCAAAGCTTCTCTAGCAAAACTTATTTTGAGCAAATACAATATGTTAATTTTAGATGAGCCAACAAATTATTTAGATATGGAATCTATAAAAGCATTAGAAGAAGTTCTTAGCGATTTCAATGGAACTTTGCTTTTAGTTTCACATGACAGACGTTTTTTGAATACTGTTACAAATAGCCTTCTAGTATTTAATAATTGTAAGTTAACAAGATTTGAAGGAAACTATGAAAAATTCCTTGAAAGTAAAGATATATTACAAACTAAAAAAGGTGAAAATAGATTTGAAAAACAACAGTTAATGGTAATAGAAAATAAGATAAACATGATAATAGGAAAAATATCAACCACCTCAGATAAGCAAAAAATTGAAGAGCTGGATAATAAACTAAATGAATTATTAAAAGAAAAAAAGAATTTAAAATAAGAGGGTGAATATTTTCTCCCTCTCTTTTCTATCCTGCATTTATTTTAATAAATCTTTTAAACTGTTCAACAGTCGCCTTATCTTTTCCCTCTATATAGTTTTCAGGTATATCAAAAGAAGATAAATTTATATTTTCTTCATTCAAAAGTTTTTGAAATACTTCCATGAAAACCCCTTTTTTACATAACGTATCACAAGAAGGGCTTCCTTCTATTCCTACTACACCAAGAATTTTGTATTCATTCCTGATGTACTCTTTTATTTGATCAATAACCTTTTCAGCTAATTCAGCGCAAATTATTCTATATTTAGGAATATCATACTCCTCCTTAGTCATTGGAGGTCTTCCTTCTCCTAAAAAAGTGAATTCAGGACAAGGTAATTGAATAATAGAAATATTATTATCTAAAAATACCCTCACAATATCATTAAAAGCACCTTGTGCTCTCTCCCAATCTCTTATAACTGAATTTTGATTTAACACACAATGTGCTGTTAGAATAATTTTTTTCTCTCTACGCATTTTCAGTATGATTTCCTGAAACTAAATTTTTAGGCATCTGTCTTAATAAACCTGCAACTATAACGCAACTAGCAATTTTATCAATAATATTCCCAGCTACTCTTGGAATAAAAGCAGCAGTAAATATTTTTTGTCCACTAGCTAGTAGCCAAGCAAAAATAAGATCAGTTCCACCACCTGCTAAACCACCATAAACAAATACAGCAATTGGGGTTCCTATAAGAGGCGCTACTATTGATAAGATAAGACCAGTAATAACTGCAATTTTCAGATTAAATTTATATCTTTTAGCTATAAAACCAACAATAAGTCCAATAACAACATTAACAATAGCAAATGGAATATTTTTAGGGTTTGTAATCATTCCTTGAATAATGTTAGTTAATCCTCCTGTTAAAGCACCTGCAAATGGTCCTAAAACTGCTGCAACAAAAATAGTACCTATTGTATCTAAAAACAATAATGGGATTTGGATAGACTGAACTATCGTTCCTAAAACAATATTAATTACAATACCCAATGATGCAAAAATCATCCCATTGGTAGATTTAAATGGTGAATTTTTCATATGTATTCCTCCTAATATAATAGTATTATTTCCCATTGATTATATCAATTTGTATTCAAAATATAAAATAGAAAAATTTAATACTAATATATTTACTATAAAGAATACTTATATGATAGTTAGAAATTATCTATGGATAATTTCTAAAGATCGTCTAAAGATGAATCAAGATGTAATCCATAATAAAGATGAGAACAAATTGATCCATCAAAATCTACAATGTTAGGTAAACGGCCCCATTCTTCAAAATGATGCTTTTTTAATAAATTCATACTTGGAAGATTAATACTTAATAAAATTGCAACTAGAGATTTAATTCCTATTTCCTTTGCTTCATTAATAATAAAAGATAGCATTTCACTACCAAAGCCCTTTCCATGAAAATCAGGATGTAGATAGTAACTAACTTCAGCAGTATGTCTCATAGCAAAACGACCTGGTCGATAAGGAGTTAAGTAAATATACCCTGCGATACGTCTATCAATTTCTATAACATAAAGTGGGTACTTAAAAACTTGATGTTCCTCAAACCACGGTATTCTCTCTTCCCTAGTAAATGTTTCTGTATGAGCAGTGCATTTGTTCGTAACTATTGCCATATTATAAATATCAGTCATAGTTTGCAAATCTTCAAGTCTCGCTAACCTAATCATTCAACCACCCCATCTAAAATTTTATTTAGTATAGTTTAATTCTACTTAAATGTCAATACTAATTATCTTCAATTTCTGTTTTTTTAAAAGAATAAAACAAATACCGATTTTATATCAATATAAGTAAAAACAAAATCAATTGATAATAATATAAATATATCACATAAGAAAGGATGCTATATAAAATGAAAAACCAATACAAAACACCTTTATTTACCGCATTAAAAAATCATAGCAGTAAACAAACAGTTCAATTTGATGTTCCTGGTCATAAACAAGGTAAAGGAATTCCAGAGTTAACAGATTATTTTGGTAATAGGATGTTGAGAGGAGATATTAACTCCATGCATGGAATGGATAATCTTCTAAATCCGCAAGGCATTATTCGAGAAGCAGAAGAACTGGCTGCAGAACTTTTTAATTCTGATGCTGCTTTTTTCATAGTTAATGGAACTACCTCAGCTGTTCAAACAATGATTTTGGCTAGTTGTCAGCAGGGAGATAGTATTATCATACCAAGAAATGCTCATAAATCTGTAATCAATGCACTTATTATTTGCGGTGCAATTCCGATATATGTTCAGCCTATTGCATCCCAAAAGTTAGGTTTAACATTAGGAGTAACTGAAATAGATTATATTGAAACTATAAAAAACCACCCTGAGGCAAAAGCTGTACTAATAATTAATCCTACTTATTATGGATTTGTATGTGATATAGAAAAAGTAGTTAAAGTAGCTCATGAGTCAGGTATGCTAGCTCTGGCAGATGAAGCTCACGGTACGCATTTTTATTTTCATGAAGAATTACCTAAAGGAGCTATAAGTGTTGGAGCTGATATGGCTGCGTTAAGTTTACATAAAACAGGAGGTTCATTGACACAAAGTTCAATACTTTTGTTAAATGAAAGACGTTTGAAACGAAATTATATTAAAACTATAGTTAATTTAACCCAAACTACAAGTGCCTCATATTTACTCATGAGTTCACTTGACGTTGCAAGAAAACAACTTGCAGTTAATGGAAGAGAAATGTATCAACAAGTTATTAGTTTAACTGAAAAAGCTAGAGAAAGTATAAAAAAAATGGATGGGTATATTCCTATTAGTCGTGAAAATATTGAAGAATTATTAATGTTTGATTATGACATCACTAAATTAGTCGTAAATGTTAAGTTTTTAGATATAACAGGGATACGCTTATCTGAAATTTTAGCAGAAAAATATGATATTTATGCAGAATTTGGAGATGCAGATAACATATTATTTATTGTAGGCATTGGAACAACAGATGATAATATAAATAAGCTGATTATTGCTTTATCAGAGATAAAAGAGAACCATTGTGTTTATAAAAAACAGGCTAATTTTAGACCCTGGTGTAAATCACAACAAATATTATCTCCTAGAGAAGCTTTTTATAGCCCACAGAAAAAAATCAAATTCAAAGATTCCATTGGTAGGATAAGCGGCGAATTTGTTATGTTTTATCCTCCTGGTATTCCTATTTTAGCTCCTGGAGAATTAATCAGTGAAGAATCATACAATTATATTCGATTATTATTAGAAGAAAACGCAACCATTACTGGTATTGAAGATAGAACTGTTGAAACAATTAATATTATTGATAAAACGGAAAACTATATCAAATAAAATTGTGATTTCATTAAATTTTGGTCAATAAAAATATGAATTTTCTCTTCAAATTTTTGTTTACTTAGTGTGAAAATAAGAATATAATTAGTCCATAAAAATTAATTTTTGGAGGATACTTATGTGAGCATTAAAGGATGGATTTTACACAAACCATTTAAGGAAAGACTATCTCAAGATAGTTATGAAAACAAAAGATTTATTGAAGAAGCAGAAAAGCATGGAATTACCATGGAAGTTTTATCACCTGAAGATTTAGATTTGATTGTAACAAAAGATGGTAAGAAGTCAATCTTTTTAAGAGGAGAAACTGTGGATTTACCAAACTTTGTTTTGCCAAGAATGGGATCACATACTACTTATTTTTCTCTAGCTGTCCTAAGACATTTAGAAAAATTGGGAATATATATTGTTAATTCCCCAAATAGCATAGAAACAGTAAAAGACAAATTATACACTCAACAGATATTAGCAGCTAGTAATTTGCCTTTTCCTAAAACAATGCTTGCAAAATTTCCGATTAATAATGATTTAGTAGAAAAGCATATTGGTTTTCCTGCAATAATTAAAACCATACATGGTTCTCAAGGAAGTGGAGTATTCCTTTCTAATGATAAAAATAATTTTGAAGATTTAATGCAATTAATTAATTGTACTAATACTAATATGAACATAATTATACAAGAATTCGTACAAGATAGTTATGGTAAAGACCTACGTGTTCTTGTAATTGGAGGAAGAGCAATTGGTTGCATGGAGAGACGGTCTGGAAAAGGCAACTTTAAAGCTAATTATTCTCAAGGCGGAAGTGTACAAAATTACGAACTTAATAATATAATATCTTGGATTGCTATGGAAAGTGCGAAGGTATTAAGTCTTGATATTGCTGGAATTGATCTTTTGTTTGATGGAGAAAACTATAAAATATGTGAAGCAAATTCTGCCCCTGGTTTTGAAGGCTTTGAATCCGCTACTGAAATTAATGTTGCAAAAGAAATCTTTGATTATATAAAAATAAGATTAAATGTATTTTAATTAATAAACCAGTAGAGTAGGATACTTCTCTACTGGTTTTGTTTGCAAATAATTAAGAATAGAAAAATTTTGAGGAGAAAATTTATGAAACAGATTATATTAATCATAATTTTGCAATTGACATTTGTGCCATTACTAACATTAAGAACTATTTTTATGGTAAAAAAAATGAACCTTTTAGCATCTATCTTTGGCGTTTTAGAATCTTTCATTTATGTTTTTGGCCTTTCATTGGTATTAAGTGGTAATCAAACTACACTTGCAATGGTTATTTATGCACTAGGCTTTGGGCTTGGGCTTTACGTAGGAGGAATTGTAGAAAACAAAATGGCAATAGGCTACACATCTTTTTCAGTTAATTTAAACAAACGAAATGATGAAATGATTTGTTTTCTTCGTGAAAAAGGATTTGGTGTCACACTTTTCGAAGGTGAAGGAAGAGATAGCAAAAGAATAAAATTAGAAATCCTCACGAAGAGAAGTAGAGAACACGACTTACTAAATTATATAGATACTTACGAGCCCTCAGCATTTATCATTGCTTATGAACCAACACAGTTTAGAGGTGGCTTTTTAGTAAACTCAATGAAGAAAAGAAAAAAGCATATTAGAATATAAATCTTTTTAATAGTCTGAGTATATTAGAGAACCAAAAATTTCATTCAAAATAAGCGAAAAGAAATAAGTTCAAAATAAGCAAAGACTAAAATACTGTACTATCTTAGATAATACGTAATTTAGTCTTTTTTCTTTAGTATAATTAAAAACCTGAAAATATTTATTTAAAGTTTTTCCGATACTTCTAGTATTTTCTCTTTCATCATTTTTAATTGATTCGTAGTTTCCTTAGAAAAATTATCTTCTCTAGCTAGTCTTTTATCTTTAACAATAACCTTCCCGTCAACAATAACAGTATCAACATTACTTGGGTTCGCAGAATATACTAAAACTGAATAATAATCATAAATTGGCTGCATATTGATAGAATTTGTTTCAAATAATACCAAATCTGCTCTTTTTCCAATTTCGATAGATCCTATTTTTTTATCCATATTCAATGCTCTAGCTCCACCTATTGTAGCCATTTCTAAAATTTCTTTTGCTGGAAATAAACTGCGATCATTATTAAACAATTTATGTACTTTCCCTACAAGAGACATTTGAGTAACAATATCTAGAGTATTACCACTCATTGGTCCATCTGTACCAAGGCCAAGCTTCATACCTTTTTTGTACATTTTTACAATTGGTGCAACTCCCTTGGCACCTTTTGAATTAGCCCCTACATTATGAGCTATTCCTACTTTTCTTTTTTCTAATATATCTATATCTTCTTCAGTAACCAGTATTGAATGAGCAGATATAAACCTTTCATTTAGAATTCCTATGCTATCTAGGTACTGAACCGGAGTCATATTATACTCATCTTCACATTGCTTAAATTCATAACCCATTTCAGCAACATGCATCATCATAGGTATATCATATTCTTTTGATAAATCTGAGGCCATCTTCAAATGTTCTTTGTCATTTGTATATATAGCATGAGGTGCTACAGCTGGAGTAATTAAGTCATCATCTTTCCATTTTTCTATAAACCATTTACTGTATTTAAGGCCTCCGTATGGCTCTTTTGAACCTGGTGAAGGAAAATCTAAAATAGACTCACCTAATACCCCTCTTATACCTAATTCTTTTGCTGCTTTTGCAACCTCATCTTCATAGTAATACATATCAGTGAATGTTGTAACTCCTCCAAGCAACATTTCAGTTATTCCGTATCTAGCGCCTAAATATACCAATTCTTTATCCACTAACATTTTTTCTAAAGGGAATAGATATCTTTTTAAACGATCAGGTACATCATCACCAAGACTTCTAAATACTACCATAGAAGTATGTGTATGAGTATTTATCATGCCTGGTATAAGAATCCCATCTTTTCCATCAATAACATTATCACATGAGTATCTAGATAATATTTCTTCATTGCCAATATCATGAATTATATTATCAACTATTACAACAACGCCATTCTCAATAATATCCTTATTTTTATTCATAGTAAGAATATTTACATTTTTTATAATCATTAAAGCCATATAATTTTCTCCTGTAATTTCTTAATTGCTAAACTTTGAATTATACTTTATAATACAAATCTACTATTTCCTGCTTAGTTACATCAATTAATCCTTTATCTGATATTTTCAAACTTGGACTAACTGGAAGTGATAATGTACTAAAAGACATTATTTTATTTATATGTTCATAGCCTAATTTTTCCATGCTATCACTTACATTTTTAACCTTTTGGGCTAATTTATCTATTCTCTCTTCTGATATAATTCCGCCTACCGGTAATTCTACACCAGCAATAACTTTTTCATCTTTTACAACACAATATCCTCCACCGTTTTTTATAATCCAGTTAGCTGCTATTGTCATATCTTTTTCATTTTTACCCATAACCATCAAATTATGGTGGTCATGTGCATAGGTAGTTGCAATAGCCCCTTCCTTTATTATACTCCCGCCTACAAGTCCAAAAGATTTATTTTTTCCTTTACCATATCTCTCAAATACAGCTATCAAACAATTTTGGGAAGACTGCCATTTAAGTTCCTTATTCTCTACACTTAATGTGCTTTTTTCTTCTAATGTAAAAGTAGTATTTTCTGTAACTTTCATTGTTCTACAATCTACTTTACCTTCTTCTATAGGTGCAGGAACTTTAAAATCTGATTCTGATAAATACTCTAAATTTATGCTTTTATAAAATTTTTCTGGAAATGCTTTTGAACTTTCTTTATATTGCACATCACCATTAAATACTAATTTCCCCTTTTTATAAACACTATCTATATTAAAATTATCTATATCACTAAGTAATATAAAATCTGCAATCTTACCAGGAGCTATGCTCCCTCTATCATCTAAGAGCATTCTTCTTGCAGGAGTGAAAGTGCTCACATATACAGCCATTTCCTTTGACATTCCCATTTCTATTGCTTTTTTTACTAATTTATTTAAATGTCCATCCATTAGTTTGTCAGCCATAACATCATCTGTTACAAGACAAAAATGTTCATATAAGCTATTTTCCACTAAATAATTAATATTATCTTCAGTCATTGACTTTTCTTGGATTTCCATGAACATTCCATTTCTTATTTTTTCTTCCATTGATTTAGGGGTTTGTTGCGTGTGATCGGCATCTACTCCCCTATAAATAAATTTTGCCAAATCTAAACCGAATATTTTCGGACAATGTCCCTCTATTCTTAAATGAGGCTTTTCTTCTTTTATTCTACTTATTATTCTATTTATCAAGGACTCTTCATCATTAATCAAATCCTTAAAATTCATAACTTCACCTAAGCAACTTATTTCCTCAATTTTAAGAAGATTTTCTACATCTTCTACATCTATTTTTCCTCCAGTTGTCTCTAACCGTTCAGTTGTAGATGGAACTGAACTAGGAATGCCGTAGAACATATCTACGGCATTATCCTTAGTACTTTTTATCATAGCTGTAATTCCTTCAATTCCAAAAACATTTGCAATTTCATGTGGATCTGCAACTACTGTTGTAATCCCATGTGGAATAACAGCTTGAGAGAACTGAAAAGGAGTAGTCATAGAACTTTCAACATGCATATGAATATCAATTAGTCCAGGAATCATATACTTTCCTCTGCCATCTACAATTTCCTTAGCATTTAAGTTTTCGCTATCAGTTTCACCAATATATAAAAACTTATCGTCTAGTATAGCTACGTCTCCATGGATAAATTTCTTAAAATATGCATTAAATACTCTAACGTTTTTTATAATTAGATTTAACTCCATAGTACTCTCCCTTTTTCTATTTAATTTTATTGATTTAATGTTCTATTCCAATTATCAATCCATTGAATTTTTACAGGATTTACAAAAGTATGATCAACTGTGTTTGCTTTTTCAACAACTTCACCATAAGTTAAGTTTGCTGATTCTTCAGCAGTTAATTCCACTTCTGAATTAACTGGAGATTCTCCTAGACCTTTAGCAGTTCTAGTTTGAACTTCTGTACTTAATGCATAATCAATGAATTTTAATGCTAATTCTTTATTTTTAGAAGATTTTACAATATTAATAGTGTTGAAGTTGATATATGCTCCTTCTTCTGGATCTACAAATACTACATCAGGAGCTCCACCTTTAACTCTTCCATAAGCGAAATCAGCTGTAATTGCTACTGCTACTTCATCATTTGCAAACATATTTGCTAAGTCAGATGATTTTGAATAAGTTTTAACTAGATTTGGTTTTAATTCTTCTAAAGCTTTAAATGCTGCTTCTCCTTTATCAGAAGTAATATCAACACCTTTATAGTTAGAAGCAATATACATAGCTGATGGACCAAAAGTTGTAGTTACATCAGGAATAGAAACTTTTCCTGCTAAATCAGCATTCCATAAATCATTCCATGATTTAATTTCAAATCCAACTTTATTTGGATCATATGCAATTGCAGCACGGTTTAAAGTATAAGCTGGACCATAACCTGCATCTACCAAGTATTTAGCTTTTTCATCAAGCTTTTCTGCATTAGCAACTTGACTGTAATCAACTTTTTCAAACAATCCTGCTTCAATACCTTCTTGTGCAAATGCTTCAGCTAAATAAATAATATCAATGTTGCTGTCTGGATTAGTTTTAAGTTTTGTCAATCTTTCTGAGTTATTACCTGTTTCTAAAACTATTTTTACGTTGTTCGCTTCTTCAAAAGGAGTAAATACATTTTCCCACAATAAATCTTCACTGTAACCCCATGTAGAAATTACTAATTCAGTTGGGCCTTTATCCTCTCCTCCGTCTTTTACTTCTACTTCATTTGTTTTTCCACATCCTACAATACCTGTTAATGATAACATTAACGCTAAAACAATTGATAATTTTTTCATAATATCCCTCCAAAATTTTATACTAAGATTATTTTATTAGATGGTAAAAGAATCTTTACCTTATCACCTTGATCAAACTTTTTATCCTTATTATCAGTAACTAAAATAGTACCAACTTCAGTATTAATTGAATACTGATATTCCTTCCCTAAGTATGTTCTGATTTCTACTGTTCCTTCCAGTATATTATCTCCAATAGATGACTCATCACTCATTATCTGAATATCATCTGGTCTAATAGTTCCTACTACTTCATCTTTAATATTGATATTTTTATTGTCTAAGTCACAATCAAATTTTGTTCCTGATTTTGATTGATACATATTACCTTCTATTTTCTTCAAATCTATAAAGTTTTCAAAGCCTACAAACCGTGCTACAAACTCACTAGCAGGACTTGCATATATTTTTTCTGGAGTATCGTATTGTTCGATAATTCCTCCATTCATTACAGCAACTTTATCAGAAATAGAGAAACATTCTTCTTGATCATGAGTTACAAAAACTGTTGTGATTCCAAGCTTTTGTTGTAATCTTCTAATTTCCACCCTCATTTTCAATCTCAATTTGGCATCTAAATTACTAAGTGGCTCATCTAATAGTAACAATTTCGGCTCAATTACTAAAGCCCTAGCTAGTGCTACTCTTTGTCTTTGCCCACCTGATAATTCCTTTGGATAACGTGATCCATATCCATCCAAATCAACAACCTTTAAGATTTCGTCCACAGCCTTTTTTATTTCTTTCTTGCCAGTTTTTTTCATTTTTAATCCAAATGCAACATTATCAAATACAGTTAAATGAGGAAATAATGCGTAACTTTGAAATACCAAACCAAAGTTTCTTTTATGTACTGGTATATTCGTATAGTCTTTTTCATCAAGTATAAACTCACCACTCTTTGGTTGAATAAAACCCGCAATTACTCTCAAAGTTGTAGTTTTTCCGCATCCACTAGGACCTAATAAAGAAACTAGCTTTCCTTCTTCAATATCAATATTTAACTTTTTTAATATATCTACTTTACCATCGTATGAGACAGTAATATCTTTTAAATTTATTAATGACATAATATACCTCCATCTCTATTTAGAAAAATAACTAAGTCCTAAAGTTCTCTCAACAATAAACATAATACCAATAGTCATAATCATAAGTGTAACTGATAATGCCGAAATTGTAGGATCGTAGAAGTACTCAACATAACTCATCATTTTGATTGGCAATGTACTCACTCCAGGACCTGTTAAGAAAATTGATATAGGCACATTGTTAAATGAATTTATAAAAGCTAACATAAAAGCTGCAATAACCCCTGACGTTATATTAGGGAACACAACTAAAAAGAAAGTTTTTAGTCTGCTTGCTCCTAAACTTACAGCAGCTTCTTCAATAGAATAATCAAAACCTTCCAAACTTGAAGCAACAACTCTTATGATATATGGTAATATTACAATGGTATGTCCTAATAGCAAACTTGTATAAATAGGTAATCTCCATTTGATAATAATAAAATTGAAAAGTGAAAAACCAAAAACTATTCCAGGTACTATTATTGAAGAGAAAAATATATTTTTGATAATTGCTTTTCCCTTAAATTCAAATCTACTCATTGCATAAGCAGCAGGCACTCCTAAAATTAGTGCAATAATAGTTGCTATAACTGCCACTTCCATACTAATTTTAAAAGTTCTCATAAACATATCAGAGGTGAAAATATTTAAAAACCATTTTATGCTAAATCCTTTTGGTGGAAAAGCTATAACTTCTTCTGGCCCAAAAGCTGTCATTATTATAATAACTATTGGGGCAAATAGAAATAGATAAACAAGAGCAGTAAAAAAAGTTAACCACTTATTCTGTTTCATATTACACTCCCCTTTCATTTAATTTACTAGCTAATTTATTTATAACTCCTATAACTGTTAAAGTTGTTATAATCATTACAGTTGCAACAACTGAAGCTCCTGTCCAATCTCCTAAAGTCATCGCTCTTTGATAAACAAGAGTAGATAAAACCATATTGGTATTACCTCCCAAAAGTTGAGGTGTTGTATATGCTGTAAAAGCGCCTGTAAAAACAAGAACACTTCCAACTATAAGTCCTGGAACACTAAGAGGAAACACAACTTTGAAAAAGGCTGTAATTCTATTTGCTCCTAAACTTTCAGCAGCTTCCAGTAAATCATCTTCTATATTCTCCATAACTCCAACTAAGGACACTACCATTAATGGTAAAAATAAATAAACAGTACCTATTATAATTGCAAACTCTGTATATAGAAGCTTTAAAGGCTTGTCTATTAAATTCAAGGTCATAAACAAATTATTGAAAACACCGTTTTTCCCTAAAATAGTCATCCATGCAAATGAACGAACAACTGAGTTTGTTAACAATGGAAAAACTGTACATGCAATAAATATTCCTCTAATACTTTTTTTACTTCTAGATATGTAATACGCAACAGGCATACCTAAAACCATAGAAACAACGGCAGTAATTAAAGCAATTTTAAGAGTTCTATTATAAATCTTTAAATAATATCCATCTTTAAAAAATGCCAAATACCTTTCTATGGTAAACCCTGTTTCCCCCATCAAAGTAGAACCTATAGTATATAACAATGGGATAAATAAGAATATAATTATCAAAGTTAACCCAGGCACTAATAATGTGTAAAACCACTTCTTTTTCATATCAACTCTCCTTTTCTAGATTTTAAAATATAAATTTATCTGTGAATCGCAACGCCCGTAGATTCACGTATTATTAATTTAGCAAATAAATGTACACTCTCATAATCAGAATCTGCATTTGAAATACGTTTAATAATTGATTCTAATGCTAATTTACTCATTTTTTGAAGAGGATAAGACACCGTTGTAAGCTTTGGAGTAATAGAAGAAGCCAATTCTATATCATCGAATCCAACAATTGAAATATCATCTGATATTTTATATCCTTTGAAATTTAAATAATTAATAGCACCAATGGCCATCAAATCGTTAGCTGCAATGATTCCAGTAATATCACTACTTAAATTAATTAGCTTCTTAGTAGATTTATAACCAGATTCAATACTAAAGTCCCCATGTTGTACAAGACTATCACTATAACCTATTCCATATTTCTCAAGAGCTCTTTTGTAACCTTTATGACGGTTAATAGAAATCTCCATATTTTCTGTTCCACCGATAAACGCTATTTTTTTATGACCGAGTTGAATCAAATGTTCAGTTGCTAAGAATGCTGCGTTATCATTATTAACCGCAATAGAATCTATTTGAATATCCCTAAGTTCTCGATCAAGAACTGCAATTGGTATTTTATTTGTTTTTGCTTTTCTAATAACATCCTCTAATCTATATGATGATGCGTATATAATTCCATCCACACGAGTACCAATAAGATCTAATAAGAAATCCCCACCATCATTCTTAAGTCCACTTACATTAATCAACAATATGTTATATTTCAAAGTATTAGCTATTGTACTTATTTCTTTTGTTAACTTACCAAAGAATGGATTTTCAATATCAGGAACAATCAACGCTATAGTTCTTGTTTTTTTTACTCCATCTCTTTGAAGCGGTTTGTAATCGAGCTCTTCTATAGCTTTTAAAACACGATTTTTCATATCATCACTTACATATCCCGATTCATTGATAACTCTAGATACAGTAGCCGTTGAAGTATTAGCTAATTTGGCTACTTCTTTTATATTATGCATATCTTCACCTCTGACTCATTGTTTGTGTAAATCATTTCACATTTACATGTAACACGTTACATGTAAAATAAAATAAAATTAGTATATTTTGATACAATCTAGTTTGGGAATTCCATTCATCAATTGCATATAATAAAACATACTACGAACAATGCCAATCTAAATTTAATTATAATTCACTTATAGTATACCATGTCGAAAAGTGGGAGTCAATAAATTGCGAAGCAATTTATAGTGAAGAGTTAAAAGTTAAAAGTTAAGAGTTATGGATACCTTTCGCAAGCGAAAGCTTTTAATTAAAAAAGATTCCTTTTGCGTAGCAAAAGCTCCTTATTCCAGTTAGCGACGCTAACAAAAGCTTAGTTAAAGATTTTCTTAAAGATAATCAACCTTAACTCTTCACTCTTAACTTTTAACTCTTAACTACTCTTTTGTTATTGTTCGTATTTATAATTCACTTATCCACCTTTAAAGAAATTGACATTTCACTAATTTTACGTTAAAATTATTTTAACGTTAAATTTATTTTATTAGGAGGTATACTATGAATTATAAGTATTTCAAAAATTCAAATTATATGAAATTATTACTTGCTACAGTTATCACTAGGTTTGGCGATGCTATGGATAGCATTGCTTTGAGTTGGCTAGTTTATATTATGACTGGCTCTAAAGTATTAATGGGAACTTTATTTGCTGTAAGCTTTATTCCAAATTTAATTACCCTCCCCTTTGCAGGTGTAATAGCTGATATTATCTCTAAAAAGAAGCTTTCTGTTCTTAGCGATTTGGGCCGAGGTATATCAGTTTCAGCTATGGCTCTAATTTATTATTTTGGCTATCTTGAAGTATGGCATTTGTTTCTTTTCATAATTATAAATTCATTTATGGAGTCCTTTGCAAATCCTGCAAGAACTGCTATTTTACCTTTAATCATTGAAGAAGATCACTATGTTACTTGTTCTTCATATTTAACTAGTAGCACAACTTTAGGTGAGCTTGTTGGTATAGGTTTAGTTGGCGTTATCATTTCATCATTTGGAGTGTGGTTTGCTTTATTAATTGATGGGTTTACCTTCTTTCTTTCAGCCATTATAACCCTCAGTATATGTTTTAAGGAAAAATCTAGTATAGTTAATAAAACTATTTCCTTTGAAAATTTTATTAATATGATAAAAGAAGGTTTCTTATATGTAGGAAAAAATAAATTATTAGTTAATATATTATTACTAGCCGGTTTTATTAACTTTTCATTTGTGCCTTATAATGTATTAATGCCAGTCTACGTAAAAGAAGTGCTAAATACAGGAGTGGAAGGAATGAGTTTTTTAGGTATAAGTCTTTTAATAGGCATATTAGTTGGTAGTATTGTTATCGCCAAGGTTGGTAACAAACTCAATCCTGTTACTGCAATTTCTTTTGGGTTAGCTTTGATGGGTATGAATTATGCATTAATGGGATTACCTCATTATATAAGTCTCAAATTAATATCTCCAATTTCATATGCATCAATATTATCCTTTTTCTTTGGTTTTTTCTTACCTTTTGCTCAAACGCCTATAAAAGCATTAATGATGAAAAGTACAGATAAAGAAATTTTAGGTCGATTATCCTCTATTTTTAGTTTGGTGAGCTTAAGTGCAACTCCTATAGGGGGAGCTCTAGTAGGTATTTTAGGTAAATATATCGATGTTTCTACTTTATTTATTATTATGGGTGCTTCAGGTTTCGTTGTATCATTAGTTTTTTGCATAAAAACCCGTTCCAATTTGGTAAAAATAGAGATATAATATATCTAGGTGATGATATGAAAGAAACAAGAGTTATAAAAACTGATGAAGAATTAAAAATTTTTTCTGACCCTTATAGATTGCGTATAATTTCAACTTATCAAGAACAAAAAAAACCGCTAACTGCAAAGGCTGTTGCCGATCTTATGGGTGAAGTACCAGCTAAAGTTCACTATCATGTAAAAAAATTACTAGCAATTGATATTCTAGAGCTTGATCATGTTGAAATCATTAAAGGCATTCAAGCAAAATATTATAAATTGAAGACTGACTGTTTTAAGATAGATTATTCTAATACTCAAATGGATAATACTAACTATATAAATTCAACCGAAACCTTATTTGATAGTATTTTAGATGAATTCAAAAAAGAATTACATGACGTTGCAATTAGTTTAAAAAATAACAAAAAATCTTTCAACGAAAAAAGTATTATTTCTAAAGACGATATTTATTTAACGGAAGAAGAATTCAAGGACTTTCAAAATGAGGTAATGAATCTATTTACGAAATACAGTGAATCAGGACCAGAAAAAAAGAAATTTTCTTTCTTATCAGGTATAATAATAAAAAAGTAAAGCTAGTTCAATGATTTGAACCAGCTTTACCAGTTAATCTCAAGCCCTACTCCAACCTCTTTTATTGGTAAAGCTTTATGTATTTCTGCTCTAACAATAAAGGAAGTACAATGACAAGGATATAGTTCCTTCACTTTATTCTCTTTTAAATATTCAATAGTTTTATAAGCTTGCTCCGTTACTTCAAATAAGTGAAAACCACCTATAATTCCAAGTACCCTATTATCTTTACATACTTCTTTAGCATATTCTACTATATTACAGATTCCGCTATGAGAACACCCAGTTATAATATAAATACCATTGTCATTTTTGTATACAAGTGCTGTATCATCAAATACATAATCATCAACTTCAGTTTCACCCACAATTTGTTTCCCAATAGCTTTTCTCTTTTCAAAATTATTAATCTGAGGTATTTCCCCTAAAAAAGTTATATGGTCACTTATTTTGATAGGTTGTTTTGAGAGAACAAGATTGCACTTTCCTTGTAACTCTTCTTGTAAAATTGGCGAACAAATTTTCAGATTATCAATTGTTTTTTCTTTAAATGCATCTGGATGAGCAATAATAGAAGTATTTTTTCTATTATTTTGTTCAAAATAGTATTTCAATCCTCTTGTATGATCATCATGTCCATGTGAAACAATAATTGTATTTATCTTGTCTATATCTATCCCTAATGCAGTTGCGTTCCTAAGAAACAAATCCGAATACCCTACATCAAGTAATAATTTTTTATCTTCATCTTCAATATAATATGAAACAGCTGGTTCACCACAATAATATTGGTCAATATATGTATTATTATCTACTAAAACTTTAAGCTTCAACTCTTCACCTCCGCTCTTTTTATACTATGTTCTATAAACATTTTTCAACAAACTCAATGGGATGCTGAGTTCGTTTTGCTGTTTCTTCTATAGATAATCCTCTGTTCAAAAACCTTTTTACAACACTTTCCATACACTCGCCAACTTCTATAATATTCTTATCAGGATCATAAAACCTAATAACTCTTTGCCCCCATGGATGTTCTATTAAATCATGAATATATTGAATTTCTTTATTACTTTTTAGTTTATCAATAAAACCATCTATATTATTTTCTTCAAAATATAATTCAAAATTATTTGATTCACCTAGTATTCGATCTTCATTTATAGTAATCATATTAGCAAAGTGAGGTTTTAATTGTATAGCAAAGTCCCCTTCATAGGTTACATTTTCCCCAAAATCATATTTCACTTTTTGATTTAATACTTTTTCATAAAAATTTCTTGCAATATCAATATTAGAAACAACAACAAGTGGACATTTAAATTTCATTTAGTTTTCCTCCCCAGAAAAGATAACTCTTAACTATTCATTTCTATTACTTACTAGAGTAATACAAACTCTTTATTACACTCGCAGGTAATACATATAGAAAATAATTCTAAATCTGCTATTTCTGCATTTTCATCTACATATCCTGCACAGGTTGTATACTTATTGAATCCATTTATCCCTTTTTCCTTTAATAATTCTATTCTATCAAATAAATACTCAGGACGCTTATAAGATTGTAAAACTTCTCTCGTAGAAAAATTAGATACAATCAATACATTATCTATTGTTTCATAAGTAACAAAAACAGCCTTTTTCCCAGAAGGAATTTTTATTCCCTGTTCATTATCTTTTTTCACTTCAACAATACCTTCTATTGAAATTTTCTCTGTAAATATACTCCATTCCTTAGAAAAAATCTTAACTGGCTTTTCGAATTTACCAAAAGGTAATTTAAGATTTATACGTGTTAAATATTGTTTTTTATAACTTTCAATTATAAATTTCAAACTCTCTATTTTATTACTTATTAAAGAAATATTCTTATCTTTGAAAATCAAATCTGCAATCATCATTGATTCATTATTTAAATAGTCTGGTATAATTGCAGTATTTCTAAATTCATAAAATAATTTTCTTTCTTTTTCATTCCATTTATCTTGAAAATCAGAGTATCCCTCTTCTGAATCTTCAATTTCAAATAAAGATGACATTGATGATTCAAATGCCTCTATAAGGTCTTCATCTTCAAAAAGACTTTTCAAATCATCAGCTGGAGAACTTGAAGGTATTTGCACTCCATGTTTTGTAGGCTTAATAACTTCTTCTAAATTTTTTTCTTCACTTACATCATCATGTGAATTAATAAAAGTAGTTTCTTTTTCTCTTTCAAACTCATTATTATTTATTATTTCAGGTTCGTATCTATAACCTGTTGTCCTACCAAAATTCTTCCCTATTTTTATACCATTGACTTCAATATAGTAGTTTGCATGTTCTAAAGGCCACTTTATTGCCATTGCGCTCTTTAAATTATGAGCCCAACTTTCTCCAACTGTAAGTTTCTGTTCATGATCCTCATCGTATTCTTCATAAGTATTTGCAATACTATGAGGTGCTAATACTTCTAATATACATTTATTTTTCTCAAAATATAATGCAGATGCGTAAAGTTTGTCCATAAGTACTTTATTTATTTTTATATGCTTTATATCTTTAAATATATATTCACCTGTTTTCATATACTTTCCCCCTAAATTAGCCCTAATTCCTTCATCTTATCTTCTACAAATCTGTCATCACAAATTTCTTTAATAACGTCTTGAATTTTATATGCCATTTTGCTATCCAAAATTACTAGATCTTGTACACCTTTTATATGAATAGTAAGTGTTATCTTATCTTTCTTATTTTTTTTATACTTCTTTACTGTTTTAACGTCATAATACAAGATTTCTCTATTTTCAATAAGTCTTTCACCATATAAAAAATAATTATCTCCTTTATATACGTTAAATGTCTTTTGTCCATTTAATAGATTAGTTAAATTCATTATATTTACATACAAAAGAGCAATACCACCACTATAATCACTGTTGACCATAATAAAAAATAAAAGAATATAATAAAATCCTATATAACTTGTATAAGATACCATAATAAGTTTTTCTCTAAAATTTGAACATGTAATTCTTTTTGCATTATCAATTATCTTAAAATGTTTTATAAAAATAAAATCCTTTATAAAACTTGATAAAATTAATTGATTAAGAATAATTATTGTAATAATCATTATCGTTCTAAAAACTGAATACTGGCCCTTTATAAAATAAATTACTAATGGCAAGTTAAATATACTCAAAATTAATGCGATGATTAATATACTTTTGTTGTCTTTTTTCATTTCCTTTAAATTCAATATATCACTCCTAATCCTAATTAAACATTTTTACATAAATTGCTACGAACTCTAAATTATACTTACTGTAAAAATTATTATATCATAAATAATAATTTGTATTATAAGAATCTTATTAAAGAATTGTAAAATATCAACCCTGCAATTATTTATACCAAAACGAGGTTTTACACATATAATGTATATTATTAGGAGTGTTTACTTACTGAAAATCTTTAATTATTAGTTTTTATAGTTTAGCTTCAAAACTAAACTATAGAACAGTTTAATTCTTAACCTAAACTGTTTTACTGTTTACCTTTAAATATTAACTTTAAATACTTTCAAGAGAAAAGCTTTGCTTATAGATTCTTAGGGAGGATAATATGAAGTATTGCACTATAATTTGTGATATAAAAAATTCAAAATGTCTTAATCATCGTCAAGACATTCAATATAAACTTATCGATATGCTAAAAATCACTAATGATAAATTCAACGATATTATTATTTCTCCTTTCGTTATTACAGTTGGAGATGAATGGGAAGGTTTATTGAAATATCCATCTGATTTTATGAATATTATAAAATTTTTTAACTCTTTTATTCCTGAAATAAAATTTTATAGTGGGATTGGTATTGGAAATCTTTCTATAATAGATCCCAAACTAACAACTAATCAGCTATATGGTTCCTCTTTTTATAGAGCAAGAGATGCCATTAATTATGCAAAAAAAAACAACTTACCTTTAGTTGTTTTAGCCAATGGGTGGAAAGATATCTATTAACCTAATTAATATACCACCTATTATTGCAATAATAAAACTAATTAGAGTACCAATTATAAAAAATTCAGCAAAAACTTCATTATCTAATTTTTTAAATCTTGCAATAGATTTTGTAGTTAAAATAAAAGCTACAAATTGATGATATCCACTTATAATTGAAATAATTATGATACTTCTTTCTAGAATCCCAATAATCATTCCACCACTCTTTGTTCCTAAATTAACAGTTTTATTTAAAAATCTATTTTCACTATTCTTATCATCCTTATAATTTTTATGTTCAAAAAAAATCTTTATGAATATTCCTGCAGCAAAAGTACAAGACAAAAATATGGCAATTGCAATTAACCATTTATCTATCAAGTCAAAATTCAAAGTACAAATCTTTAAAATTTCTTTTAAGGGTTGTCCATCAAATAATTGTTTTAATAGCCCCATCACCCTATATGGTAAAAGGGTTATAATAATTATAAAAATATGTATTAATTGATCACTTATAAAAACCCACACATTGTTTTTATAGGAAACTATTTTAGATGAAATCTCTGATTTTAAACTATCTATAAAATAATGTGAGACTGTTATAATAACTATAGCACATAGTATTCCTATATAATTAGCATATAATCCTCCAAATAAAATAATATATAAAATTAAAGCTACTAACATTCCTACAAAATGATCTTTTGCATGAGCTTTATTCCCCTTTACTCTATCAAATTTTCTAATACTAAATCTCTGTTCTATAACATCCTCATTTTGAAATATGAAATCAAAAAATATATGGCTTATAATAAACATTAAGAGGACTGTAAATTGCATTTTAATACTCCTTTCGAATATTACAATAAGCATTTAGTAAGTTTTCTATCATTCTATTATTACTATCTACAAGAAAATAATTCGATGCATTTAGTTTTTGACTGATATCTGATTTTGAAAGATTCTTATTAACTTTTAGTATATTACTATAAGATTTATTGTTTTTATAAAGATTAATAATATCCATCTGTTTTTTTGTAAATTTACTTTTCAATACTTCATTATTTTCAATTAATGTATTTATCATCTTATTCAAAGTTAACGCATCCTCATTCACATCATCATTTGTAACAGCAACTTCATCTAATAAGTCATTATCGACTAAATTATTAAACCCTACATTATCTGCATTAAAATATACTCGATTATCTCTGCTGTTAATTCTTTTGTTATAGAATGTATTCCGATTCTTAGTAATTTCTAAAGCTTCTCTAGCTTTGATAAAGCATTCTCCATCCATCATTCTAGTATCTTTATATATTTTAGTACTAATAGTTCCAATGCCAATACCTGCATATATTTTAAGATTTTCTCCCCTAAATAACTCTTGAAATCTATCGATAACATGATAACTTTCTTTAGGCTGCATCAAGATTATTTGCCATTCATCTCCTAAAGTCATAGTTATAGGAGCAAGTAAAATATTAGCATATTTTTCATTTAGATTTTCTATATACTTACTTAGTTTTATTTGAAACTCATCTCTATTATCAATTTCTCTAGACTTAACTATATCTATATTAATTACAGAATAAATATTCATACAATCACCTATTATATTTTTATTTTTATAATACCATAAAAAACTTATTTATATATTTATAATACTCTCCAATTATAAAATAAATAAACTTATTTTTATTTATACATTTGCACAATTTTAATTTTCCTAAATAATGGCATAATCTATAATTATTATATCATGGTTTAACCATATCATAAATAACATCTTATTTATAAATAAAATTAAAAATGGTTTCTTAAAAGTTTAGAAATCACACCAATGATCAAAACTTTTAAGAAACCTTTAGTATTTATATATACTTATTTAGATATTCTAACTCAACAATTATTCAGGCAGCAATATAAATCTTAAAATAAATAATACTGCCATTATGTACATTATAGAATGTACTTCTTTTTTTCTTCCTGTAGCAACCTTCATTATGGGATAAAAAATAATTCCTGCTGCTACCCCATTTGCTATACTATAACTAAAAGGCATTATTACTATTGTAAAGAAAGCTGGAAGTGCTTCTGTGAAATCATTAAAATCTATATCAGTAACGGCTCCTAGCATAAGAACACCAACAATTACAAGAGCAGGTGATGTCGCTTCTGCTGGAACAATTCCGATAACCCCACCAAAGAAAATAGAAATAATAAACAATATCCCCACTACTACATTAGTAAGTCCTGTTCTTCCACCTTCTGCAATCCCTGCTGCTGATTCTACTACAGTTGCTAATGTAGTTGTCCCTAATGCTCCTCCTAAAGTTGTAGCGAAAGCATCAGCGAATAACGCTTTTCTAATATTTTTAACTCGTCCATTTTCATCAACCATCCCAGACTTTTGAGCTGTTCCTACTAATGTTCCTATAGAATCAAATAAATCCACCAAACTAAAAGTAATAACAACCATTACAATACTAACAATAGCACCAATAACACCACTTCCTCCATGACTTAATAGTCCCGGAAAATCAAAAGCAAAAAAAGTCTTTCCAATTGGAGGTACATAAAATAATTTAAAACCACTTGTCTGTGTTATCCCCATAGGTATACCTACTATAGTAGTTAATATAATTCCTATTAACATAGAACCTTTTACTTTACGAGCCATAAGTATTCCTGTTATAACTATCCCGATTATAGTTAATGCAGTATGTGGGTTTGTAAAACTCCCAAAACTTACTAAAGTTCCTGGATTTGCCACTATAACACTTCCACTTTTCAGTCCTATAAGAGCTATAAAAAGTCCAATACCACCTGTTATAGCAAGCTTTAAATTCTGTGGCAAAGCATCAACTATTTTTTCTCTTATGGAAGTAAGTGTTATTAATATAAATATAAATCCCGAAATACAAACTGCAGTTAATCCCTGCTGCCATGTATATCCTAACTTTAAGCAAACACTATAAGAAAAGAATGCTGTAAGGCCAATTCCAGGTGCTAGTACAAAAGGTAAGTTTGCATAAAATGCCATTATTAATGTTCCAATGGCGGCCGCTAAACAAGTAGATGCAAAAGCTGAACCTACTATAGGATCATTTAAAATAGTAAGTAATGCTGCCTCATCCCCTCTTAATCCTGCTGCGTTCATTCCAGACATTTTTAAAATATTAGGAATAACTAGCAAAGCATAGGCTACTGTTATATAAGTAGTAAATCCTGCCAAAATTTCTGTTTTTACATTTGTACCATTCTCTGATAATTTAAATAATGTTTCCAATAATGATTTTTGTCTTGCGTTTGTCGTTTCCATTTAGTTTTTCCTCCCCATAAAAAAAATCTAGTACTCAGATAAAAGCAAATCCGATACTAGAATTTAGTATAAATATATATAGATTTACTCATAGCGAAAAAATTTAAGGTTTTCTCGTAGAAACAACCGAACCATATTATCGGATTTATATGAGGTATATAATACTATTTAATTTCTCCTTAGGTATGATATCACCTAAATTTACATAAGTCAACATTATTTGACGATGTACTTCTGAACTAACAAAATTCAAACTTTTTATCATATAATTAAATATAATTTTTAATATAATAAAATTTAATATAATATTTTACAAATAATTTCAAGGAAAGACTTGGCACTCAATACATTTTATAATATAATTTAATATGGTTAACAAAAGTATTATTGAATTTTATAATAGGATTTGTTTTAAATAGCTGTTGATTTTGAGAGCAATAGTTCGTCTTTTATTTCAATCGTGTTCTTTTTAATTGATATCAACCCTATTTTGAAACATAGCTTAATAATAAGATAAATAGTTAATCAACGTTAAAATTTCCAATAATAGAACATTGCCAATACAAAATTCAATAAAGACTATTCTAAAAAAATAAAAGGAGCGATAATATGGCTGAAAACTTAGTTAAAAACCAAACTCAAGATTCACAAAAAGGAAAATTCCTGACTTTTTCAATTGAAAAGGAAGCATATGGTGTTGAAATCTCCCATGTAACAGAGATTATTAATGTTCATCCAATTACAAAAGTACCAGAATTACCAGAATACATAAAAGGAATAATAAATTTAAGAGGAAAAATAATTCCTGTTATGGATGTAAGGCTAAAATTCAAAAAACCTGCTGTTGAATATGATGACAGGACATGCATAGTTGTCATAGACTTCAATGATATTTCTATTGGACTTATAGTCGATAGTGTATCAGAAGTACTTTCTATATCTGAAGAAAATATTATACTACCTCCAAATGTTAATAATAACACAAAAAATTATATTAAGAATATTGGAAAAACAGAAAACAAGGTAGTATTAATCCTTGATTGCGAAGAACTTTTAGAACAAGATGACGAAGAAACCGATTAATCAAATATTTACCATAAAGGAGAAATTAATTGTGAAAAGACTTAAAGGCACAAAGAAAACAAAGAAATTACTTATTAGTAATAAAAAGAAAAACACTAAAATATTGAAAGGATTTAGAAACTTAAAAATTTCAACTAAACTCACAACCAGTTTTATTTTAGTTGCAATACTAGCCGGTATAGTGGGTGCTATAGGAATCAATCAAATTTTCAAATTACAAAACAGTAATATAGAGCTCTACGAGAATATGACAATTCCTGTATCTCAGTCTTCAAAAATGCTAACGCTCTATCAAAGAATATGGGTTTCTGCTGAAGAAATGATTCTTGAAGATGATTCCTATCAAGTTAATAATAAATTTTCAAACATGAATAAGGTTTTACAAGAATTAGATACAGTTGGTGCTGAATTCCAGAAATCAATTCATGGTGATACTCCTGAATCAAAAGAAATGAACCAATTATTTAACGAATTTTTGTCTACTAAAACCGAATTTGCTGAAGGTCTAAACGAACTACTTGTATTATGCCAACAGAATAAAGATACCGAATCTTTAGTTTTACTAAAAGGAAGATTAGGTGCAAAAGCTTTCGACTTGGAAACTGCAATAAATAACCTAGCTGAGAAAAAATTAGAATTAGCTAAAGAAACAGCTAATGAGACTAAAAAACTTGCGGGAAAAACTATGATAAATATGGGAATTTATGTGGTTATAGCAGTGATATTAGCTATTGTTTTTGGTCTCTACATATCAAACATAATTAGTAAACCAATAAAAAAATTATTAGAAGCTTCAGAAAAACTTGCTGAAGGTGATGTAGATGTAAATGTTGAATCAAATTCAAATGATGAAATTGGACAACTCACCTCTTCATTCAAAAAAATGATTACAAATATAAAAGATCATGCTACTGTAGCTGAAAAAATTGCCTCTGGTGACCTTTCAGTGAGCGTAGATTTACAATCCGAAAAAGATTTACTAGGTAACAGTATGAATTCAGTAGTAGAAACCCTTAAAAATCTTATCTCTGAAACAAATATGTTGACAAAAGCAGCTGTAGATGGAGAATTCGAAGTTCGTGGAGATTTACAGAAATTTAATGGTGAGCATAAAGAAATTGTTAAAGGTATAAATGAAACTCTTGATACTGTAGTAGAGAAAATTTATTGGTACGAAGGTATATTAGATTCTATAGAAAATCCAATATCAGTTACTGATTTAGATATGAACTGGACATTCTTGAATAAAGCACTTTTAAAACATCTTGATATAAAAAGAGAAGATGTTTTAGGAAAACATTGTTCTAATTGGGATGCAAATGTGTGTAATACAGAAGATTGTGGAATTGCTAAATTGAAAAATAATATTAATAAAACTAAGTTTAATCAAAATGGTAATAATTATAATATCTCTACATCTTATTTATATAATAAGGACAGTGAAAAAATTGGTCATATAGAACTAATAACCGATATCACTGAGGAATATAGAAAAAAACTTTACCAAGATGCAGAAGTTGAAAAACTTGCTAAAAATCTTGATTTACTTTCTGAAGGAAATTTAAACCTTAATTTCGATGTTGCGGAAGCAGACGAATATACAACGAAAGATAGAGAAAACTTTTTAAAGATAAACAATTATTTCAAAGCTGCCATAAAAAGTATATCAGAAAATATAAACGAATTATCTAACATCCTATCTAGTATATCTAATGGAAATTTAGACGTTGAAACAACTGTTGATTATAAAGGTGATTTCTCCCAAATTAAAATTTCTTTAAATGATATAATTCAATCTTTAAATGAAGTTTTATCAGATATTAACAATGCAGCAGATCAAGTAGCTTCTGGTTCAAAACAAGTCTCTGATTCAAGTTTGGCTTTATCTCAAGGGGCTACTGAGCAAGCTAGTTCTGTAGAAGAATTAACTGCAACTATTGAAGAGATTTCCACACAAACAAAACAAAATGCACAAAACGCTAACAAAGCAAAAGAAATTACTGAAGGAGCTAAATCTAATGCTACAAAAGGTAATTTAGAAATGGAAAAAATGTTAAGTGCAATGGGAGAAATTAATGAATCTTCAAATAATATTTCCAAAATTATTAAAGTTATTGATGAGATTGCATTCCAGACTAATATACTGGCTCTTAATGCTGCTGTAGAAGCTGCAAGAGCTGGCGAACACGGCAAAGGATTTGCTGTAGTCGCTGAAGAAGTGAGGAATTTAGCAGCTCGTTCAGCAAATGCCGCAAAAGAAACAACAGCGTTAATAGAAGGTTCCATTAATAAAGTCAAAGATGGTACTAAAATTGCTAATAATACCGCAAATTCTCTTCATAAAATAGTAAAAGGAGCTGCCGATGCTGCAGAATTAGTAGGAAACATTGCAATAGCTTCCAACGAACAAGCACTTGGTGTAAACCAAGTTAATCAAGGTATTAGTCAAATTGCAAATGTTGTACAAACTACTTCAGCTACTTCTGAAGAAACAGCTTCTGCTAGTGAAGAACTTTCTGGTCAAGCAGAAATGCTAAAAAATCAAGTTAGCAAATTCAAACTAAAAGAACAGAATGAAGTTATTGCTTATAAAGATGCAGAATCTCTAAACCCAGAAGTTCTTAAAATACTAGAAAGTATGAGTAAAGATAAAAAGAAAGAAATTCCCGAAAAAATCCTCTTGAATGATTTGGATTTTGGTAAATACTAAACAAAAACTACAGTCGATAATATACTCGACTGTAGTTTTTATTTTAATTCATAATGATTTAAATTCCGTACATACTAAGGAAAAGGAGGTTTCTTTGATGAACGCATTTAAATATCACAAACTAGAAGAGAACCAAGACGGCTACACTCTTTATTTATACCTAGATGATAGCTTAACTGAGTTTTCTTTAGAGTTTATAGAAAAATTCAGAAAAAAAGATAAAAAACTAAATCAGAATATTAGTGATTATGTAAAAGAAGAATTTCCAAATAAAAAAATCAACACTTGCAAGATATTATTTGGTTCAGTATTAGTATGCTCTCTCTCATTTGCAGGTGTAGCAAACCCTAAAATTGCAAAAGCAGAAAATAGCACTACAAGTCCCTCCTCTATAATTCACACTGTACAATCTGGGGATTCATTATGGAAAATCTCTCAATAGTATAATGTTAGTATTGATAACATAAAAGAATATAATTCTTTGACAAGCGAAAATATTTAATAATCTAACTTCAGATTCAATAATCGTTGGGCAAAAACTGAAAGAAAAAGATTTATATCTTCAAAATAGTAAGCCTCATTCAACAAAAGCATCTGATCAATATGTTCAGCAACACTATGATATGATATTGCGCGCTACACGGAAATAACCATAGATATATTCTTGATTTCATTACATAATTAGTCTATTATATACATATGTTCATGTTATATACATATTAATACTACATATGTATATATTGGATTAATTCTTACAACGGGGTGATTGATATTGAAAAAAAAGTGGAGTGTTTTATTTAGTGTACTAATATTGTCATTAGTATTTTCAGGATGTTCTAAAACTAATGAAGAAGAAAGAAACAAACTCAAAGAAGAAGTTAGAGCTGAAGTTGAGATGAAAGAAAAGAAAGCAAAAGAGGAAAACAAAATAACTAAACTTTCAGATGAAGAATTAAAAGCCTCCTTAGTTGAATATGAAACAAAACTTCACGAATTTCTTGATAATTCTCCAGGTGGATTTTATGATGAAGATATTAAACAATTCGAACTTTACAAAACAAATGAAGATTTCAAAAAATATGTGGACAAACTTTTAGCACTTGGCTACGGAATTGAACAAGGTGAAGGCTATTACTATTTATATGTTGGAACCCCTCAAGGACAAGAAAATGATACAGGCAGTTCCACTACTACTTCTACTAATTCTAATAATGGACTAATAAAAAAAATAGGTTCCAACTTTTATAAATTTAAATTAAATAGTACAATATATTTTGACATTAATGAAGATGGTAAAGATGAAGAAATAAGATATGAAATTGTTGATGAATTTAATGGAAAGCTTACAGTCAAAGGTTATGATCCAATAGAACTCTGTCTTGAAGCTCCAGAAAGTGATTACTTCGTTATTGTTAAATTCAAAGATAAATTTGGCACAGCTATGAATATGATAGGAATTATTGATTATGGACCAAGTATGGACCCTGTAACTGAACTATATTCAATAATTGCTCCTGATGGAAATAATGCCTTTGTAACTGTTGGTTCAGTACCAGGATTCCTAGTTCACAGCTCAGAGTATGATTCAAATAATGAAGAAGATTTTGACTATAAAGCTGTACTTTTAGAAAGCAAAGGTATAGAAGCGCCTGTAAGATTAGATACTTTAGGAACTTGGTTTGGTAGAAATTTATTTACATATTATTCTACTTATTGCTCTTTGATTGATAATATTCATAAATATGATTCTGATTATAAAACTCGTATTGTTCTTGATATTAAAAATTCAGTAACATCTTATAAAGAAAAAGATTTAGAATCCAAAAATAGTACAATTAATAGTGGTCAAAAAGTAACTCTAACAACAACAGATAATAAAGAATGGGTTTATATGAAAGCTGCTGACGGAAATGAAGGTTGGGTAAATATGAAAGATATTACCGATTCCAATTTTTCTCAATTTCCTGCATATGACTAATATTTAAACTCCTTAAAATAGCCTGTAATTGAAAATTACAGGCTATTTTTATAATTTTTATTTTACTACTTACTAAAAACTTATTTTTTCAAATGTACCTTTTTTTATATGTAGCTCAATATCAATATCTGATTTTTTGTAACCTACTACCTTTATGCGATTAATGCCTTTTCTAACAGGTATAGATAGAGTCGTATTTCCATCTATTGTTGCTTTATCTGTATTTTCAATAAGTGTAGTAACTGTATTATCAGGTGATATTAAAACAATTTTAGCTTTTCCACTTTTTACTGATAAGTTATATGGTACTTCCAAATCGAAATCTTCATCACTCTCATATCTCCAAATGGTTCCACTTCCATTCAGTTTGAATTTCCCTTTATAGCTACCTTCTTCAATCATTTCTTCACTTTCATCTAATCCAAAGGTATCAGCCATGTCCGCTATTTTACTATTATCATTGTAGATTCTATTCATATTACTAATTCCACACCCAGTAAATAAACTAATCGTTAAAGCTGTTATAGCGATTATTGTTATTATTCTCTTTGCTTTCATTTTTTCTCCTTTATACTTTGTTTTTCACCTTATATTGCTGCCAAGAAATACTTCTTAAGTCTATTTAAATTAACTAAAAAGTTTATCAACATAATGAACCCTACTACAATACAACCAATTATAACCATTGTTCTTATATCAGCACTTAAATTTGGCAGGAATGTGTATATCATTATAATTACCATCATAGTATATACGTAGCCTGATCTTCCTGATTTTAAAGTTTCACTAAGCTCAGAATTACTGCTTTGTCCCAATAATTCTATGGAAGCTGTATAAGTAAAATAAACGAAGAATAATTGTGCAAGATTGCTTATTACCATCCAACCTACTGATGTAGTTGTTAAATACTCAATGTTGAGATAATTAGGCAAGCACATGCTGACAATACTTTCAATCAAGAGGAAATAACAAATAAAAGAAGAGTGTTTATAATCTTTTATTGATGTTTCTGTATGTAAAATTGAAAGCCCGTTTAAAATTATAATATACCCAATAAAATTCGGTAGAATATCAATAGGACCTATATTTATATTTATAACTGTAAACAAAACACCTGTAAATAACTTACTGTAAGCTTTCCCCATCTTATTCTCCTTTACTCTTAACATATTCTCTTATATTTTTTTCCGATAAATACGGTTCGTATCTCATATTTAACACTTCAATTATACCGCTATTTCCATCGTCATCTTCATAAGAAAGCTTTAATAACATTCTGCAGAAGAAGAAAGATTCGCTATCAGGAACTGCTTCTGTATCAATTGTTAAAGTATTTTCAGCAACTATTGGAAACTTTATATCACTAATTTTTGTTCTTGATTCCCTGTTTTTAGAACTGCTATATAGATCACTACCTGCTGAAATTCCAACTTTAAAAATATTTGATGCTTCATCAAGAATTTCTGATTCAACCTTCGTTATTTTGATTTTTTTATTAATATCGTATGACGTTCTTGATGTATGATTTGATGATGAACTACTCATGGTACTTCTTAATCTTTCCTTGTTTTTGTCTATTGGAAGTAAAACAATTTCGCCTATATCTACAGCTTGTTCCTTTCCATCTGAAAATTGTGCGATTGCATTTTTTAAAACTATCTTTTTATTATCTTCTAATTTCTTCATATCTTCATCACAAAAGACAATTTGTAAATGTGCTATATGATGTTTGTAGTATTTTCCATTATCTTCATTGTTGTGCTCAACATAAATATAATTAGATAATTCTTCGAATTTTAAATTCATAAGTTTTCTTGTATCATTAGCATTTGTTATATAATGAATCTCTATAAAACTTGAATTATTATTATAAACTGCTTCTTCTATAAAATGTTCAAAGAAAATTGGTTCATCAATTCTCTTTGTCCACGCAAATAACACATTAGCTATTAGTGATACTAAAATAATTATACTTCCGATGATTAGGTGTTTTGAAATATTTTTTTTAATAACCATTACTTTTCTCCCTTTATATTAAATTAACAATCTATAATATTCATAATTACCCAACTATTATATCATAAATATAGCCCCATTTATTTATTTTATAAAAAAAGAGCCTATTCATATTGAATAGACTCGATATATTTAGATTTTGTTAACTTCGCTAACGGTAAATCTGATCTTTTGCTATGCAAAAGGAAGATATTTCATCTTTTATTTAATTAAAAGCCTTCACTTGCGAAAGGTGTCCATAACTCTTCACTATAAATTGCTCACAAAATCAACAGCTACTTAAAACAAAACATTATCTTAAAATTTTAAACAATAGCTCAAATTGAGTATCCGTAAATTCTTTCTTTCTCATTAAACTATCATTGACTATTGCATATATCCATCGAGATAATGTAGTCAATTCCTCATCTGAATAACCAAGTTTTTTCTCTTGGTTTTCTATCATATATATATTAGTAATAATTTTAACAATATGATTCCTTACGTCAACGAATTTCTGAGATTTTTTAAAATCTAAATCTTTATCTTGTGTTTTCATTAATTCTAATCCTAATCCACCACGTTTATTGATATCATCAGTAATTACAAAAACTAATTTTTTAATCTTTTCTTCAAAACTAATCTCTGCGTTTTGAATTATCTCTAGACTTTGAAATGTTTTGTTCCAGCTTTGATGAAATAAATCATTGAGTAGTAAATTTCTTGAATTATAATAATTATAAAGTGTACCTACAGCTATTCCTAACCGTGCTGCTATTTCCCGCATATTACATTGCGCCGTGCCTTTTTCTTCAATTATTTCAGCTGCCATTTCAATAATAGAATCTTTTGTTACTGCTTTTTTTCTCATATTCTCATCTCCGCTTCAAGACGTTTTTTCTTAGCAAATGGAATATACATCCCCATAGTTAATATCATAGTAAGTATATCCGCTACAGGTTGAGAAATCAAGACTCCTTCAACACCCAAAATTCCTGGTAGAATAAATATTGCTGGGATAAAGAAAATTCCTTGCCTTGCCACTGATAAAATTAATGATTCTTTTCCTTTTCCTATAGCTTGATAATAGATACTTATAGTATTTGTTACTGACATTAACACTAAGCTCAGAGAAAAATATCTCAATCCTTTAACCCCATAAATCACGACTTCTTCAGCAGCTTTGAATATATTCATTAGTTGTTCGCCAAAGACTATTAGAATAACCGCACTAGTGATTGAAACCATAGCACTTATTTTTATTGAATAAGCTAAAGAATCTTTAACACGCTCATCATTCCCTGCACCAAAATTGTATCCTGCTACAGGTTGAAACCCTTGTCCAATACCAAATATTATATAATTTGGTACCATAATTAATTTTGTCACAATCCCAATAGCAGCTAATAGCGAGTCACCACCTGTCCCAACAGCAGCCTGATTCATAAAACCAATTGAAAAACTAAATAATACTTGTCTTAAAAACGTAGGTATTCCTATCTTAAAAATTTGAGAGTAAATTTCTTTAGATAGTGTAAAAAACTTAAAGCTTATTCTTGTTACAGTTTTATGTCTTAAATATTGTGATAACAATATAAGAAAAGTAATAGCTTGTGATGTTGTAGTAGCTATGGCTGCCCCTGCTATTCCTAAATCAAGTCCAAATATTAAAATTGGATCCAAAATTATATTTATAGCAGCTCCTGTTGCCATACCAATCATAGACATTTTTGCGCTGCCCTCTGATCTAAGTAAGTTGTTCATAGACATATTACCCATTTGGAATAGACTTCCTAATAATATATAGAATCCATACGATTTAGATAAATCCATAATTGTTGAACTTGCTCCAAATAGTGTTAATAACGGTTCTATAAATATAATTGATAATGCTGTAAATAATACACTAATAATAATCGAGCTAAACAATGCCGTAGATGCTACTTTATTAGCCTTTTCATAATCTTTATTACCAAGTAATCGTGATACAAAGGTTCCTCCACCAATACCAAAACATAACCCAATTGATGAAATCAACATAGCAACAGGAAATATAACTTGTGTAGCTCCAGTAGCTCCAGTTCCCAACCAAGCAACAAACATTGTATCTACAACATTATATATAGCAGTTACAATGAATCCTATAATAGCAGGTAAAGCCATTGAATTTATAGCTTTCTTTACAGGGGCGTCTTTTAATAATTTTATTCTTTTATCGTCCATAATTTTCACCTTCCAAATTAAACTTATTAAGATCCTATTAACTCTTGACCAACCAAAATGAACCTTGTTCATATATTATATGTGAACAAGGTTCATTTTGTCAATATTGTTTTATAAATTTCTTTTCAAATTAAATAGTTTTTTTGTATTCTCCATGCCGCTATAAATATTTAAATACTAAGAATCGACCTAATACAATATCAAGTTATGTAAAAAAATCAAATAATATAACCTTTTTTTAATTATCGCAACGTTTGTATAATTTATTTTTAAATATTATTAATTTTTTCATTTAATTTATAAGTTTTTTCTTGTGATTTCCATAAATTTATTATATACTTATAAGTGTTTTATTTTGACAATCAAATTAAATATTAGGAGGGTTTTAAAAACATGGCAACAGGAAAATATGAAATGATCGTAGATCATAATAAGAAAGTATTTATAGCATTTGCAGAAGGTTTTTTTTCAATGGAGCAAGGTGAAAGATTTTGTAAGGAATTCATACAAAAATCTAATGCTTTACCTGCAAACGAATATAACTTAATCGTTGATGCTGGAGGAGTAAAACCATCTACAAAAGAAGTTGCAGAAGCTTTAAATAACGCAATTAAGCTATACATAGAAGGTCCATTTAAGAAAAGATTCGTAGTAAAATTAAGTGATTTTATCGGTCAATCACAATTTGTAAGACTTGGAAAAACTCGTCCAGGCTTTGATAAACTTACATTTGTAAGTTCAAAAGACGAAGCATATACACTACTGTAAAATACTTCAAAGAACAAAGGCATATATAAGTTCCTATACAAGGAGAAGAGGCTATATTTAGCCCCTTCTTTTTTATTGTTTATATAAATTTGCCATTGCATTAAATCCTGCTCCTACTGAACAAAATATAATATTATCCCCATTTTTTATTTTATTTTCTTCTAGAGCATGATAGTATGCTAGTATTGGACTAGTTACACCTGTATATCCATAAATATGCCCTACATATGTAAGAAAATCCGTAGATAATCCTAGCATGTCCAAAGTTCCTTCTCCCATTTGTTTTGCATATTGAGAAAATAAGAATTGTTTTATATCATCTGCCTTATAATTGTTATTTTCTAAAAGCTTGTTTATCAACTTAACCCATTCTTCTGGTACAAAACTAGCATCAAATGGATTTAACTGAAACTTTTTATCATGTACTTCAATATCATCATTATAAATTTGAGAGAAACCTTTTTTAGGCATCATAAATCCATCTTTTACAAACGCATTAGTTACACAAGCAGAGTCTATAAATCCTCTTTCAGTATTTTCTTCTACACTTTCCAAAACTAATGCAGCTGCTGAATCAGCAAAGTTTGCATATATCGCAGGATCTTTTTCACATGCTATTAGACTAGCAAGTAAACTTCCCACAATTAAAACTTTTTTTATACTTTCACTACCTTTCATCATTTTACAAGCCACATCAATTGCATATAGCATTCCAGTACAATTAGTATTTATATCAAATGTTAGGCCAGCATTAGTAGCCCCTAATTCAGAATTTAATAATAAAGCATTAGTAGGACAAGTATACTCAGGACTATCCGTAGCAAAAATCAACATATCTATATCTTCCGGAATCACATCAGCTTCTTTTAATGCTTTAAGTGAAGCCTCTTTACCCATTGTTATTACAGTTTCTCCATCTATATTAGAAAGATATCGTTTTTCTCTACCCATTCCTCTTAAATTTTCTTCGATATTAATTCCTATTTTAGAAAAATGATCAACAAAAAATTCGTTTTCAACTATATTCTCAGGATGATAAATTCCAATTCCTTTTATTATTATGTTATTAAACATAACGTCACCTTCCTTCACTTTATTTTGTAATATTTAGCATTATTAGTTTATAAACACAATCCAGGGATTATTATACCATAAATATTATCAATTGTATAATTATACTATATTTTTTATTAAATATTTACAATTTCGCAATATTTAATAGAACAAAGGCATATATTACGAAAATAAATAAGAATTTCTAAAGCTTGTTACGATGACTTTTACGCTATATATGCTTCTTCTACTCACTGAAGGATGGAATTTATAAATTCCTCGTATTATAAAAGTATAAAAACATATACGAATATTCATATTTTTAGTGTAAACCCTAACTAGTGAAACTAAATTATTTTGAATAGAGTTATTGACGTTAAATTCCTGGGAGCTTATGCAATACCCGCTGTTTAGACTGTTACCTCATTCAATGAATTCTATGAGTAACTGGTTGGGTTTCTATATATTGTAGAATTACCCGAATAACAAACGAGGATATAGTTCATTGATATCCAATGAGGAATCTATTCAAACAAAGGAGAATGTTTATGAATAATTTTATTAATGACTTTGTTGTAGGAATTGATGTATCATCAAAATCTTCTGTAGTTACAATATTACAACCTGGTGGAGAACAATATGGTAAAAAGCTAAAGATCACCAATGATTTAACTGGTTTTAACAAGCTACTATTTATTCTCAATGGAATCTGTTCTAATTTTT